>CAVTVX010000003.1:0-591516 GCA_963738285.1 uncultured Gammaproteobacteria bacterium
CCGCGCCACCAGCGAGGCGCTGTACGGGCAGGCGAACTGGGCCGTCACGCCGTCGACGACGGTCGCGGCGGGGCTCCGGCTCGAGCAGCGCGATGCCCGCTACGCCGACAGCGACGGCGTCGAGTTCGAGCCGCGCGACCGGATGTGGGGCGGCGAACTCTCCGTGACGCATCGCCTTCTCGAGAACCAGAGCCTGTGGGCGACGCTCGCGCGTGGATACCGCGCGGGCGGGTTCAACATCGGGACCTCGGTGCCCGTCGATCGCCAACAGTTCGGGAGCGAATACCTGTGGTCCGCAGAGGCGGGCTGGAAGGGCGCGAATACCGGCGGAAACCGGCGCGCGGACGCCAACGTCTACTACATGCGTCGCGAGCATCCCCAGGTCTCGACGTCGCTGCAGCTCGATCCTGAGGACCCGCTGACTTTCGTCTTCCTGACCGACAATGCCGATAGCGGCGAGGCCTGGGGACTCGAATCGTCGGCGGCATGGCTCGCCGGCGAACGGCTCGAGCTCGAAGCGACACTTTCCTGGATGGGGTCGCGGTATCACGGCTACCGTTTCGGCGACCGCGACCTCGAAGGCCGCGCCTTCGCCCACGCGCCGGAATGGAAAACGTCGCTCGCGGTCACCTGGCGCCACCCGTCGGGCTGGATGGCACGGGCCGACCTTGCGGGCGAGGCGGGTTTCTATTTCGACACCAGCCATGACCAGCGTGCCGATTCGCGCTTCCTCGCGAATCTGCGCGCGGGCTTCGATGCCGGGCGCTGGTCGGTCGAGGCCTGGGTGCACAACCTGTTCGACGAACGCTACCCCGTCCGCGGCTTCTATTTCGAAAACGAGCCGCCGGATTTCCCGACCCGGCTCTACTTGCGCTGGGGGGACCCGCGCCAGGCGGGCGTGACCGCGCGCTTTTCCTTCTGAGGTGCCGCCATGCATGTTGCCGTCGAATTGAGTCTGTATCCGCTCACGAGCGAGTTCATCCCGCCCATCCTCGATTTCATCGAACGCCTCAAGGCGCATCGAGGCCTCGCGGTCGTGACGAACTCGATGAGCACTCAGGTGAGCGGCGACTACGATGCCGTTTTCGACGCGTTGCGGGCCGAGATCGGGTGGAGCCTCGCGGGCCCGAGCCGGGCCGTCTTCGTCATGAAGGTGCTGGGTGGCGCCAACTGAGTTCGCCGCGGTCGCCTTTGGCGTCGCCTACATCCTGCTGGCAATCCGCGAACACCGCGCCTGCTGGATCGCAGGCGGGATCAGCACGGCGATCTATGCCGTCGTCTTCTTCCGCGCGGGCCTCCCGATGCAGGCGGCGCTCCAGCTGATGTACGTCGCGATGTCGTTCTACGGCTGGTTCGCATGGCGGAACGAACCCGGGAGCACGGCGCCGGTGCATTCGTGGCGCCTGTCGCGCCATCTCATGGCACTGGCCGGTGTCGCGGTCGCGACGGCCGCCAGCGCCCCGCTCGCCGCGCGCTACGCGCTCGCCACGGCACCGGTCGCGGATTCGGTCGGCACCTGGGCGAGTGTCGTGGCGACGTGGTTGCTCGCGCGGCGGATCATCGACACCTGGTACTGGTGGATCGTGATTGATGCGGGTCTGGCCGCCCTGTTTGCCGCGCAGGGGCTCAGGCCGACAGCGGCGCTGTATCTTGCATTTGCGTTGCTCGCGGTCGCCGGCCTCTCGAACTGGCGCAAGAGGAGGGCCGGCACATGAACACCCGGGGCCCCGCCGAGACCGAGGCCGCGGTCGCCGCAGCGGTCAGCGCGCTCGGCCTCCGACGGCCGGAGATCACGGAACTCGCGGGCGGCGTCGTCAACCGAAGCTTCCGAATTCGCGACGGCGACCAGGACTACGTCCTCCGGCTGGCCGGAGACGCGGTGACAGGGCTCGGCGCGAATGCCAGCTCAGAACTCGCGATGAACGCGCTCGCGGCAGGTGCCGGGCTCGCGCCACCGATTGTGCTCGCAGACACGACGCGGGGAATCATCGTCTCCCGGCATGCGGCGGGCAGGACTCCGGGCAGGATGGACACGCGCAACCCGCAATTCCTGCGGCGGCTTGGCGGCTGGATCGAGCGCCTGCACGCCCTGGATCCCCCGTCCGGCCTGCCCGTCATCGACTTCGGCGAGCGTGCCGCGGGTTGCCTGGCACGCGCGATGTCGCGACGGCCGGATCGGGTCCTCCAGCGTCTTGCGGCAGCACTGGAACGGCGGCGCGCGGCGCTGCCACCGCCGGTTCGATTCACCGCCTGCCACCACGACCTGCATCACCGGAATCTCCTGGACGATGGCCGCCGGCTGTTCGCCGTCGACTGGGAATACGCGGGACCCGGCGATCCGGCCGCGGACCTGGCGTCCTGCATTGGCTATCATGATCTCGACGCCACGCAGGTCGACTCGCTGCTCGCCGGCTACGGCCCGGATTCCGGCTCGCTGCGCGAGCGGATCGCGGCGCTCGGCTGGATCTTCGATTGCCTCTGGTTCGGCTGGAACGCGACCGCGCAATTGGCGGGGCTCGAAGTCGATCCGGGCGAGCAGTCGCGGCTCGCGGCCCGGCTCATGGGGTGATCGGTTGCGCGGCGACAGGCGGTTCGCGCAAGATGCCCGACGCCTCACGCCAGGATCAGTCAGGGTTTCCCTAGTGGCCGAGATCACCGTAACCGACCGCGACGGCGGCGTGCATCGCGTGAACGCGCGCGAGGGCGTGAGCCTCATGGAGACTCTGCGCGAGTTCGACTACGGAGTCGCCGCCATCTGCGGCGGCATGTGCTCCTGTGCGACCTGCCACGTGTACGTCGCCGCGCCCTGGCTCGACCGGTTGCCGCCGATGCAGGGCGACGAAAAGGAGATCCTGCAGGAGCTCGAGAGCTACCGGCCCCAGGGTTCCCGGCTTTCCTGCCAGATTCCGTTCGAGCCGGCGCTCGGCGGCATCGAAGTCGAGATCGCGCCCGAGGAGTAGCCGCCGCGCTAGCGCCGCTCGGCCTGTGCGGCGACGGCCCGGGCGGCGGTCTCGATCGCAGCCGCGTCCCCCAGGAACCGGCGCGGCGCCGCGGGGCGCAGGCTTGCGTCCAGTTCGTAGAGGATCGGCACGCCGGTCGGAATGTTGAATTCCACGATCTCGGCGTCGCTCATGCCGTCCAGCATCTTGACGAGCGCGCGCAGGCTGTTGCCATGAGCGACCAGGAGCAGGTCGCCGCCCGCGACGAGCGCAGGGGCCAGCCGCTCCTTCCAGCAGTGCTCGACACGCCTGAGCGTGTCCTTGAGCGACTCGGTCGCCGGCAACAAACCGGCGTCGATGCCGCCATAACGCGCGTCGAAGCGCGGGTGACGCGGGTCGTCGGCATCGAGCGGCGAGGGGGCGACATCGTAACTGCGGCGCCAGATCTTCACCTGCTCCGCGCCGTACTTCGCGGCCGTCTCCGCCTTGTCGAGGCCCTGGAGCGCTCCATAGTGGCGTTCATTCAGGCGCCAGTCGCGCTCGACGGGCATCCACATGCGGTCGATCTCGTCGAGCATGATCCAGAGCGTGCGGATTGCGCGCTTCAGCACGGAAGTCCAGGCCCGGCTGAATTCGAAGCCCTGTTCGCGCAGCAGCCGCCCTGCGGCGCGCGCCTCGTCGCAACCCCGCGCGGTCAGGTCGACGTCAGTCCATCCAGTGAAGAGATTCTCGAGGTTCCAGGCGCTCTGTCCGTGGCGCACGAGCACGAGTTTCCGCGGCACAGCGCGGCCCTCAGCGCTTGAGCAGGCGCTTCACTGCCTGCAACGCGACCGAGAGCGTCGGGAAGTCCGCGGCGCTCGTGGTGCGAATCTCGCGCATCATGCGGTCGAGATTCTCGACAGCGGATCCACCCGACCTGAGCCATGCTGCGACGCGCGCTTCCGCGTCGCCACCGGGTCTATCCGATAGGACCTTGTCGCAGAGCTTGCGCTGGAGCGAATACGCTTCCTCGCGCAATGAGCCACGCGCGACCGCCTGCCAGTGACCCTCGACGGTGAGCCGCTCGATCTGCATGCGCAGCCAGTCGAGGCCGAGTGCCGCACCGAGACCGAAATAAACGCGTGCCGCGTGACCGATCGCCGCCTTTCGCGCATGCGCGGCCTCGACGATGTCGACGCCTGAATTGAGTGCGCCGAGGCTGGCGACACGCCGTGCGACCGACGGCGCGACACCCTCGTGGGAGAATCGCCTGAGCGCCCGATCGTACTGTTCGACCTCGGTGCCGCGGATCAGCTCGGGCAGGTCGCGCATCAGTTCGCGGATGCCGGGCCGCAGGTGTGAAACGGCGCGCTCGATGTCGAGGTCGTCGACCTGGTTCTTCAGCACCCAGTAACTGAGATGGCGCAACAGCCGCGTCGTCTCGTACATCATGTCGTACTGGAGCGCCGTCGGCGCCTTGTCGTCGAGCGCCTCGATGTCCGCCCAGAGTTCCCGCATGCCGGTGATTTCGCGCGCGATCGAATAGGCGCGCGCAATGCTGCCGACGTCTGCGCCCGTGTCTTCCTGCATGCGGATGGCGAACACCGGCCCCATGCGATTTACGAGGCTGTTGGTGATCGCCATCACGATGATTTCGCGGCGCAGCTGATGCCGCAGGATCTCCTTCGGGTAGCGGCGCTGCACCGGTTCCGGGAAATAGCGGGTCAGTTCGGCGCCCAGAAAAGGGTCGCCGGCAATGTCCGAATCGCCGAGCCGGTCCGACAACCAGATCTTCGAGTATGACAGCAGCATCGCGAGCTCCGGGCGCGTGAGTCCGAGGCCCTTGGTGCGACGCTCCACGATCTCGTCGGCCGTCGGCAGTGCCTCCAGAGCGCGATCGAGCGTGCCCGCGCGTTCGAGCGCATGGATCACGTGGCCGAGTTCGGCAATCCGCTCCGCGGCGCGAGCCTGGAAAGTCGAGATCGCGAGGCTCTGCAGGTAATTGTTGCGCAATACGAGACGGCTGACCTCCTCGGTCATGCTGGCCAGGAGGCTGTTCCTTGCCGCGCGTCTCAGCCGGCCCGTCGCCATCAACGGGTTGAACAGGATCTTCAGGTTGACCTCGACGTCGGAGCAGTTGACGCCGGCCGAATTGTCGATGAAGTCCGTATTGATGTGCCCGCCCGCGGCGGCGTATTCGATGCGCCCGCGCTGGGAAAATCCGAGGTTGCCGCCCTCGCCGACCACGCGGCAGCGCAGGTCCGCACCATTGACGCGCACCGCGTCATTGGCCCGGTCGCCGATCTCGGCGTGGGTCTCGTCCTTGGCCTTCACGTAAGTGCCTATCCCGCCGTTCCAGAGCAGATCGACGGGAAGCTTCAGGATCGCGCGGATCACGTCTACCGGCGACGGCGACGGCGCCGCGATGCCGAGCGTCGCCCGTGCCTCCGGCGAAAGCGCAATCGTCTTGTTCAGTCGCGAGTGCACGCCGCCGCCCTTGGACAGCAGACGCTTGTCGTAGTCGTCCCAGCTCGACTGCGGCAGTTCGAACATTCGCCTGCGCTCGGCAAAGCTCCGCGCGCCATCCGGCGACGGGTCGAGGAAGATGTGGCGATGGTCGAAGGCAGCCACCAGCCGGATGTGCGGGGTGAGCAGCATGGCGTTTCCGAAAACGTCGCCCGACATGTCGCCGATGCCGGCGACCGTAAAATGCTGCGACTGGGTGTCCCGGCCGAATTCGCGGAAGTGCCGCCGGACGGATTCCCAGCCGCCACGGGCGGTGATTCCCATCACCTTGTGGTCATAGCCCGCGGATCCGCCTGAGGCGAAGGCGTCGCCGAGCCAGAAGCCGTATTCCTCGGAAATCGCATTGGCCACATCCGAGAACTTTGCCGTCCCCTTGTCCGCGGCGACCACGAGGTAGGCGTCGTTGCCGTCATGCCGGACGACGGCGGCCGGCGGCACGACCCTGCCCGAACGGACGTTGTCGGTGACGTCGAGCAGCGCGCGGATGAACCAGCGGTAGCAATCGGTGCCTTCCGCCTGCGCCTGGTCGCGGCCGGCAGGCAGCCGCCGCGGGACGAACCCGCCCTTGGCGCCGACCGGCACGATGACCGTGTTCTTCACGTTCTGCGCCTTCATCAGGCCGAGGATCTCGGTACGGAAATCCTCGCGGCGGTCCGACCAGCGCAGGCCGCCGCGCGCAACCCAGCCCATGCGCAGGTGCACGCCCTCGACACGCGGCGAATGCATGAAGATCTCGAACATCGGCCTCGGCAGCGGGACTTCCGCGAGCCGACGCGGGTCGATCTTGATCGCGAGGTAAGGACGGTGCGCCCCGTTCGCGTCCGTCTGGAAGTAGTTCGTGCGCAGCGTCGCGTCGATCGCGGAGAGGAATGCGCGCAGGATCCGGTCGTCGTCGATCCGGGTGACCTTCGCGAGCAGGCGATCCAGCGCCCGGCGCTGCGCCGCCTCCGCGCGCCGGCGCTCGGTGGCCTGCAGGCCCGGGTCGAAGCGCGCGAGGAAGAGCCGCAGCAGGTGTCCCGCGGCGGCGGCGTTGCTCGCAAGCGCCTCCTCGATGTACGCCTGCGAAAGCGGCATCCCGAGCTGGCCGAACCATCGCGCATAGGTGCGGAGCACGACCGCCTCGCGCCAGTCCAGGTCGGCCGCAAGCACCAGCCGGTTGAATCCGTCGTTGTCCGCGTGGCCGGTCCAGACCTTTGCAAACGTGGTCTTGAGGCGCGGTCCGTCGCTGTCGAGATCGATGCGGACACCCCGTGGATGCTCGAGCTCGAAGTCCTGGATCCACACGCCCCCGGCGACGCTCCCGAGCTCGTAGGGGCGTTCGCTGATCAGCGTGAGCCCGAGATTCTCGATCGTCGGCAGGACGTCCGAGATCGGAATCGGGCGGCTGGTGCGAAGCAGCTTGAACTGGACCTTGTGGGGCGGCTGGTCATTGCGGCGATACAGGCTCATGTGCAGCCCGGCGGGCTCGGCAAGCAGACGTTCGAGCGAGGCGATGTCGTCCACCGCGACCTCGAGTGACGTGTCATCCTGATAGGCGGCCGGGAAGGCTTCGCCCCAGGCTCGATAGCGCCGCAGCGCCTCGGCCTCGCCATGGGCGTCGAGCAGCGAGTCCTTCAGCCTGTCCTGCCAGGTCCGCACCGTCTCCGTGATCTGCTGCTCGAGCTCGATCGCGTCGACGCCCGCATTGGATTCGGTCGGCGTGCGCACCAGCATGTGCAGCCGCGCGAGCACGGACTCGGACAGCGTGACCTGGGACTCGATCGTGGTACCGCCGAAGGCATTCAGCGCGAGACGCTCGATGCGCTCGCGCGCCTGGGTGTTGTAGCGGTCGCGCGGCACGTAGACGAGGCAGGAGTAGAAGCGGCGGAAAATGTCGCGGCGAACGAACAGGCGCACTTGTGCGCGTTCGTATAGGTTGACGATGCCGCGCACGATCCGGACCAGGTCGGGGATGGTCGCCTGGAACAGCTCGTCGCGCGGAAAGGTTTCGAGGGCGTGGACGAGCGCCTTGTTGTCATGGCTCGAAGCTTTCAACCCGAAATGGTCGATGACGCGCTGGATCTTGTGGCGGAGCACGGGAATTTCCCACGGGCTCCGGCTGTAGGCCGACGACGTCCACAGGCCGATGAAGCGCTGCTCGCCCGTGACCCTGCCGGCCGCGTCGAATGTCTTTACCCCGACGTAGTCGAGGTAAGTCGATCGATGGACGGTGGCGACGGTGTTCGCCTTGGTGATGATGAGCGGCTCGGCCGCGCGCGCAAATTCGCGCACGCCGCCGGTCAGCGTGACCGTCTTCGGCCTGCGCCGCGCGGCGCGGCGCATGATGCCGAGGCCCGAGCGCGGATCGGGGACCAGCAGGTCCCGCCGGGCCCCGCGGCGCAGCCGGTACTCGCGGTAGCCGAGGAAGGTGAAGTGGTTGTCTTCCATCCACTCCAGCAGGGCCTGCGCCTCGCGCACCTCGCTCTTGTGGCCGCGCACCCGGGCGGTTCCCAGCTCGGCCGCCACCTCGAGTGCCTTCTCACGCATGCGGCGCCAGTCGCCGGTTGCCGCCCGAATGTCGTCGAGCACGCCACGGATGCCCCGTTCGATGGACGCCAGGCGCCGCGGGTCCGGCTCACGGTCGATTTCGATCAGCTGCCAGGACTCCTGCTTCGCTCCGGCCGGCGGGTCGTCGAGATAAAGGCCCTTCAGCCGGCCGTGGCCGTCGCGCACCACCGAGAACACGGGATGCGAAAGCAGGTGGACCGCAAGCCCGTTGTGCGTGCAGACCATGCCGAGCGAGTCGACCAGGAAGGGCATGTCGTCGGTCACAACCATGATGACCGTGTGCGAGGACGCGAAGCCGTCCCGCGCGGGATCCGGATTGAACACGCGCACGAGCGAGCGCCCGGGACGCCGGGCCCGACCGAGACCGAGCTCGGCCAGCGCCGCGCCCGCGAGATCGTCCGGCGCGCGCTGCACGAGGTCGAGTTCGGAGACACCGTGAAAAAAGCAACGCACGAAGCGATCTGGCGCGACCGGGAGGCGCCGCCGGCCCTTACGGCTCGCGCTGGCTGCAATGCGGTCGATGATGACCTGACGTGCGGCGGGAATTCTGCCTAGCATGCGGGATTCAACCGGCCTGGGCGGTGGCGTGGCCGCGCGAATTATACACGCGCGTCGCCGGCCGGTCCGAGCTTCCCGGAGCGCCGGAGCAGGCGCAACAGCAGCGCTTCGAACTGTGCCTGTTCGTCCGGCGACAGTTCCGCGAGCAGCCGACGTTCGTAGGCGAGGGCGAGCGGCACGATACGCCGGTAGACCGACCATCCGCGCGCCGTGAGGCTGAGCTCCGAGCGCCGCCGGTCGCGCGTTGCCGTCGCGCGCCGGACCCGTCGATCGCGGGCGAGCCCGGCGACCGCGCGGCTCACGGCGACCTTGTCCATGGCGGTGCGCTCGGCGACGTCGGCCGCCGACATCCCGGGCGTCCGAGCCAGGACGGCGATCACGCGCCACTGGGGGATGGTCATCCCGAATCGACCGGCGTAGGCGCCCGCCAGCGACGACGAGACGGTGTTCGCCAGCACGGAAAGGCGGTAGGGTAGGAAGCGGTCCAGAGACAGTCCCGGGGCGTTCGCTGGCGCAGGCATTGCTGGATTATAGTTGCAACTGCAACTAATGCGGGAGCGCATGATGGACGGGCAGCCCGACAACCCGATGGGGACGGATGGCTTCGAGTTCGTCGAATACACCGCGCCCGACCCGGGCCTGCTGCGGAACCTGTTCTCCCGGATGGGATTCCCCGTCGTCGCGCGCCACCGCAGCAAGGACGTGACGCTGCACCGGCAGGGCGACATCAACTTCGTCATCAACGCCGAGCCGGACGGTTTCGGGCAGCGTTTCGCACGCGAGCACGGGCCCTCGGCCTGCGCGATGGCGTTTCGCGTGCGGGACGCGGCCGCCGCATTCCGGCGCGCGGTCGACCTCGGTGCCCGGCCGGCCGAGACCCGCGTCGGGCCGATGGAGCTCAGGATCCCGGCCATCGAGGGCATCGGGGGCAGCCACATCTACCTCGTGGACCGCTATGGCGACCGCACGATCTACGACGTGGATTTCGTGCCCGTCGCCGACGCGGCGCCGGTGAGCGGGGCGGGGCTCACCCTGATTGATCACCTGACCCACAACGTGAGCCGCGGCAACATGGACAAGTGGGCGGGCTTCTACGAGCGCCTGTTCAATTTCCGCGAGATCCGCTACTTCGACATCGAGGGCAGGAAGACGGGTCTGTTCAGCCGCGCCATGACCAGCCCCTGCGGCAAGATCCGAATTCCGATCAACGAGAGCCAGGACGACAAGAGCCAGATCGAGGAGTACATCCGCGAATACCACGGGGAGGGCATCCAGCATATTGCGCTCTTCACGGACGACATCTATGCAAGTGTCGACGCGCTGCGCGCGAATGGCGTCGAGTTCCAGGACACCCCGGACACCTACTATGAGGGCGTCACCGCGCGCGTGGCCGGCCACCGCGAGTCGCTGGCACGGATGCAGGAACGGCGCATCCTGATCGACGGCAGCGCGAAGGACGGCATCCTGCTGCAGATCTTCACGAAAAACGTCATCGGCCCGATCTTCTTCGAGATCATCCAGCGCAAGGGCAATGAGGGCTTCGGCGAGGGCAACTTCCGCGCACTGTTCGAGTCGATCGAGCTCGACCAGGAGCGGCGCGGCGTGATCTGAGGCCCCGGCGCGCTGCGGCCGCAGCGCCTTTCCCCGGCTGGAACTGACGACCGCTTCACGGGCCGGCTATCGGCCAATGTCGACCCAGTTCACAGCTTCCGCAGTATTCGCGTGCGATGGGCCGTCCCTCGCAGGAAACTTGCATTTTACAGATGACGGCACATCGCGGCATGAGCGTCGGCACCGCCACCGGTCACTTCGGGATCACCACCCGCATCACGCGCGTCGGCTTCGCCGACGGCTGGACGGGCGCCCTGGCCATCGGCGTGATCGTCTACGTCGCGGTCGCCATCTGCATCACGATCGCCGGCTTTCCGCAGAGTCCGGCACTCGACTTCTATCTGCTCCTGTCCGACCAGCCGGCAAGCATCGCGGCGGCCCTGCTCGCGATCGTCGCCGCCCGCACGGCGCACCAGCCCGCGGCTCGGCTCACCTGGAAGTTCCTGTCCGCGGCGCTCGTGACCTACATCGTCGGAAACCTGATCGACTTCTATTATCGTGTCGCCGAGGTCGAGTCGTTTCCGTCCCTGGCCGATGTCGCATATCTCGCCTTCTTCCCGATCCTGTTCGCGGGTTTCACGATCGCGGTGCGTGCGAGTTCATTGCGCGTGTCCTGGGGAAGGTTGCTGCTCGATTCGCTGATCCTGGTGCTGGGCTTCGGCACTTTCTTCTGGTTCTTCGTCATCAGCCCGGCGGCGGCGGCGAATCAGGAGGAATTCGCGCGCTTTGTCCTGACGCAGGTCTACATTGCGCTCGACTGCCTGATGCTGATGGCGATCGGCGTGCTGCTGATGAACAGCACGAGCTGCCCGCTGCGCAAGATGACGCTCGTCATGCTGACGGGCGGCTTCGGGATGATGTTCCTTGCGGACATCGTCTGGGCAACCTCGGTCGTGAGCGGCGACTACCTGCCGGGCAACTTCTCCGACGTCCTCTACCTGGCCTGCTACGCGGGTCTCGCGGCCGCGGCCCAGGTGCAGATCCGAGACCGCTCCCGGCCTGAACGCCAGAAGGCCGCAAGCGGCGGCGCGCTGACGCAGGGCGTCGCCTACGCGGGCCTCGGTCTGTCGTTCTTCGTGCTGGTGTACTTTGCCGCCGGCGACGGGCGCAGCCCCGTGACCGTCATGACGATCTCGATCTTCGTGCTCGCGATCCTGGTGATGGCGCGGCAGGGCGTGATCCTGCGCGACGACGCCCAGGCGCGCCAGCGCAGGGCCGTGGACCTGGTCGAAGCCCGCTTCGCGTCGCTGATCCGAAACGCCTCCGATGTCATCATGATCGTGGACGCGGAGGGATGCATCGAATACGCGTCGCCCGCGGTGCAGCGCACATTCGGCCTCTGGCACGACGACCTGGTCGGCCGCCGGCTCGCGGATATCTGGCGCGAGGCGGACCGCGAGCGGATCGCGGCCTTCCTCGCCGAGGTCTCGGCGGCCCACGGCGTTTCCATCGGGCCCGTCGAGCTGTCCGTGGGCACGAAGACCCGTCGCTTCATCCTGGAGTGCGTCGGCAGCAACCTTCTCGAGGACCCCGCCGTCAAGGGGCTGGCGTTGAACCTGCGCGACGTCACCGAGCGGAAGGCGCTCGAGGACCAGCTGCGCCAGCTCGCATTTCACGATCCGCTGACGCTGCTCGCGAACCGGAGCCTGTTCCGCAACCGCGTCGAGCATGCGCTCGCCCTGTCACGGCGAACGCAGGAGCATCTCGCCGTGCTGATGATCGACCTCGACAACTTCAAGAACGTGAACGACTCCCAGGGCCACGACGTCGGCGATCGCCTGCTGCAGACGGCCGCGCAGCGCCTCGTGAAGTGCACCCGCGCGGCCGACACGGTGGCGCGCCTCGGGGGCGACGAGTTCGCCGTGCTGCTCGAAGGCGTCTCGACTGTCGAACAGGCCGCACAGATCGCCGCCTCGGTCACCGAGGCATTCCGGATGCCGCTGTCGATCGACGGCAACGAACTGGTGGTCACGGCGAGCGTCGGCGTCGCGCTGTCGCAGCCGGGCAACGACACGGAACACGTCCTGCGCAACGCCGACATCGCGATGTACAACGCCAAGGCCGCGGGCAAAGGGCGCCACATCGTATTCCATGCCGAGATGCAGGAGCAGCTGCGCGAGCGGCTCCGCCTCGAGGACGACCTGAACCAGGCGATCGCCAGGAATGAATTCTTCCTCGAGTTCCAGCCGATCATCGACCTGAAGACCATGGAACTGCTGGGCGTGGAAGCGCTGGTCCGATGGCAGCATCCGGTCCAGGGCCGCCTGCTGCCGGGGCAGTTCATCCCGATTGCCGAGGAAAACGGCCAGATCATTGCGCTCGGGCGCTGGATTCTGGAGGACGCCTGCCGGCGCGTGCAGGAATGGCGCAGGTCGATTGCGGCGGGCGAGGGGGTGCGGGTCGCGGTCAACATCTCGGGCCGCCACCTGCAGCAGGGCGACCTCGTCGCCGACGTCCGCCATGCCCTCGAAGTGTCGGGCCTTGAGCCGGGGAGCCTGCTTATCGAGCTGACCGAGAGCACGATGATGCACAACTCCGAGGGCAACCTGCTCCTGTTGAAGGACCTCAAGGCGCTCGGCGTGCGGCTCGCGATCGACGACTTCGGGACCGGCTATTCGTCGCTTTCCTACCTCCATCGCTTCCCGATCGACATCCTGAAGATCGACCGGCAATTCGTCAGCCGCCTCACGGAATCCAGCGAGGGACCGAAGCTTGCGCGCGCCGTCGTGATGCTCGGCGAAACGCTCGGCCTCGAGACAGTGGCGGAAGGCGTCGAGTCCGACGACCAGGTGACCCAGCTGCTGCAGCTTGGTTGCGTCGCCGCGCAGGGCTTCCTCTTTTCTCAGGCGACCTCGCTCGATGTCGTCGCGGCGTCGAGATTCGCGTTGCGCCGCGAGCAGCTTCGGGCCGCTCACTCCGGGTACGACCAGCTCACCGCGACCGGGCGCTACCGGATCGCGGACATGGTGCACTCGCGGGAACGTGGAGAAGAGTGGCCGCGGGCCGCCAAGGGTTGAGCCGGACGCGGGGATGCCGGATCAGGTCCGGTCGCGCCGCCGCCAGCGACCGACGGCGGTGACGAACGCCGCGCCGGCAATCGGCGCCAGCCGCCATTCCCGCAGCCAGGCGGCGTGCGCGCCGACCCAGTCGGCGATTGCCGGGTCGGTCACCATGATGTCGCCGGCAATCCAGCCGAGGAGCGCCGCGCCCAATACGATGATGATCGGGTAGCGCCCCATCACTTTCAGCATGACCACGCTGCCGAACATCACGATCGGGATGCTGATCGCGAGGCCGAGCGTCAGGAGCGTGTATCGCATGGCCTCGAGGTCAGGCGTAGGAGCCGCTGCGTTTGCCGCCGCGGCCACTGCGATCACGTTGTCGAGGCTCATGATCACGTCGGCCATCAGGATCGTCCGGATTGCCGACCACAGCTGGTGCCCCGCGGATATCCCGGCTTCGTCGACCCGCGGCTCAAGGAGCTTTATTCCGATCCACAGGAGCAGCAACCCGCCGGCCAGCTTCAGCCAGGGCAATGCGAGCAGGGCCACCGCGAACAGCGTCAGCATCACACGCAGGGCCACCGCCGCGGCGCTGCCCCAGAACACCGCGAGCCTTTGCTGCGGCTGGGGCAGTGAGCGCGCCGCCAGCGCAATCATGACGGCGTTGTCACCCGAGACGAGGAGGTTGATCCAGATGATGGCCCCGAGCTCGACCCAGAAGACGGGCTGTTGCAGCATTCCCATCGCGTGATTCTATCCGGGTCCCGCCGACCGCTCAGGGGCGGTGCGGGCGTGCGAAGTATCTCCGGGTCCGCATCTCCTGCAGCCTGCTCGCGGTGCGGCGGAATTCGAAGGCGAGGCGCTCGCCACGGTACAGTCCATCCGGCGAGTCCGCGGCCGCCGACAGGAAGAGCTTCACGCCGCGGTCGTAGAATTCGTCGACCAGCGCGATGAAGCGTCGCGCGGAATCGTCGGCCGTCGCTTCCATGACCGGAATCCCGCTCAGGAACACGGCCTGGTAGCAGCGCGCGATGTCGATGTAATCCGCGGTCGAGCGGGGGCCTTCGCAGAGCTCGCGGAAGTCGAACCAGACGACGTCCTCGGCCTCGCGCCGGGCGCGCACCGTGCGGCCGGCGACCTGGACGCGAACGTCGCGCTCGCCGCGCCCGTCGGCGAGCCGCTCGAATTCTGATGCCATGCGCTCCCCGGCGTCCGTGGCGGCGGGGCCGAGATAGAGCGTCGCACGCTCGAGCTGCCTGAGGCGGTAGTCGACGCCGGCGTCGAGCTCCACGACGCGGCAATGCCTTTCGATCATCGCAATTGCGGGCAGGAACCGGTCGCGCTGCAGCCCGCCGCGGTAGAGCTCCCGGGGCGGGAGATTCGAGGTGGCGACCAGCGTCACGCCGCGCCGGAACAGGGCCTCGAGCAGCGTGCCCAGGATCATCGCGTCAGCGACGTCGGAGACGACGAATTCGTCGATGCACAGGATGCGCGATTTCCCGGCGATGTCCGCAGCAACCTGCAACAGCGGCGAGGGACGGCTGCGGTGCCGCCGGAGATGAGCGTGCACGTCCTGCATGAAGCGGTGGAAGTGATCCCGGCGCTTCTCGCGCACGGGCAGCTCCGCAAAGAATTCGTCGACCATGAACGTCTTGCCGCGGCCGACGCCGCCCCAGAGAAACAGCCCGCGCAGCGGCGTCCGGGCGCGCGGGAGCAGGCCGAGTCCGCGCGCCAGCACCGAGTTGCGCGCGAGCATCCGGCGGCGGAGGTCCTCGAGGCGCGCGAGGACGCCGCGCTGCGGACCGTCGAGCGCATGGCCATGGGCCGCGAGCGCGGCCTCGGTCCGGGCCGCCAGGGGCGACCTTTCGTGGATCCTGCTCAGTCGCGGAGCTCCGGCCGGTCGCGGAAGTGCTCGAGCGCGTCCGGATTCGCGAGCGCATCCGAGTTATTCACCGGCCGCCCGTGGATCGCCTCCCGCACCGCGAGCTCAACGACCTTGCCGCTGATCGTCCGTGGAATTTCCGGGACCTGGAGGATCCTGGCGGGCACGTGCCGTGGCGTCGCATTGGTTCGGATCTGCCGGCGGATGCGATCTCGCAATGCCTCGTCGAGCACGAGACCCTCGCGCAGCCGGACGAACAGGATGACGCGGACGTCATTGTCGAAGTCCTGGCCGACGACGACGCTCTCGAGAATCTCGTCGAGCCGCTCGACCTGGCGATAGATCTCGGCCGTGCCGATGCGCACGCCGCCCGGGTTCAGGACGGCGTCCGATCGGCCGAGGATCACGAGGCCGCCCCTGGGCGTCAGCATCGCGTAGTCGCCGTGGTGCCAGACGCCCGGAAATCGATCGAAATAGGCGGCTTGGTAACGCCGCCCATCCGGGTCGTTCCAGAACCCGATCGGCATGGAGGGAAAAGGGGCGGTGCAGACGAGTTCACCCTTCTCGCCGATGACCGGCTGTTCCGAGTCGCTCCAGACCTCGACTTTCATCCCGAGACCGCGGCATTGCAGCTCACCCCGGTAGACGGGCAGCAGCGGGTTGCCGAGCGCGAAGCAGGACACGATGTCCGTGCCGCCGGAGATCGAGGCGAGCTGGACCTCCGGGCCCACCGCATCGGCGACGAAGTCGTATTGCTCGGACGCGAGCGGGGAACCGGTCGAGAGGACCGTTCGCAGCACGGCGAGGCCGTTGCGCTCGCGGGGCCGGTAGGCCGCCTTCTCGAGCGCCGCCAGGTATCTCGGGCTCGTGCCGAAAACGGTAACACCCTCGTCGGACGCCAGTTTCCAGAGCACTTCCGGCCCCGGATGGAACGGCGAGCCGTCGAAGAGCACGATCTGTGCCTCGGACGCGAGCGCGCTCACGAGCCAGTTCCACATCATCCAGCCGCAGGTCGTGAAGTAGAACAGACGATCGCCGGGCTTCAGGTCGGTGTGGAGGCGATGTTCCTTCAGGTGCTGGAGCAGCGTGCCGCCGGCGCCGTGCACGATGCACTTCGGCACGCCCGTCGTGCCGCTGGAATACAGGACGTACAGTGGATGGTCGAAAGGCAGGCGCGCGAAGGCGGCAGGCGCCCCGGGCCTGCCGTAGTCGCCGAAGCGGACGGAGCCCGGGAGGGCGGCGGCCGCATTCGGCGAGTCCAGATAGGGAACGATGACCACCCTCGCCACCGAAGGCAGCTGCTCGAGCACGCCGGCGATCGCCGCCAGCGAATCGATCGTCCTTCCGGCGTAGTAGTAGCCGTCGGCGGTGAAGAGCGCCTTCGGCCGCACCTGCCCGAAGCGGTCAATGACTCCCTGGTTGCCGAAGTCCGGTGAACAGGAGGTCCACGTCGCCCCGATGCTCGCCGCGGCGAGCATCGCGATCACCGTCTCCGGAATGTTGGGCAGGAAGCCGGCAACCACGTCGCCCGGCACGATTCCGTCGCTGGCGAGTCCCGCGGCGACGCGCGCGACTTCGGCCCTCAGCTCGCCCCAGGACAGCTCGCGCCTCGCGCCGCGCTCGTTGCGAAAGACGACGGCCGGCTCCGCATCGGGCCCGCGCAGAAGGTTCTCCGCGAAGTTGAGCTTTGCGCCCGGGAACCAGCACGCGCCGGGCATGCGCCCGGCATGTTCAAGCGCGGGTCCCGCGCCGCGCTCTCCGGCGATGCCCGCGAAGTCCCAGAGCGTCTCCCAGAATGCGCCGGTATGCTCGATCGACCATCGGTACAGCGCCTCGTAGTCCGCCGCCGCTGCGCCACGGCCTGCGGCGTTTGCGATGAAGCGCGTCAGGTTTGCATCCGCGATGCGCAGCGGCGACGGAATCCAGATCGGCTGCTCCGCCTTCATCAGAGGTCCTGGTAATTCGGTCCGGAACCCCCTTGAGGCGTGGTCCAGGTGATGATGCCGTAGGGATCCTTGATGTCGCATGCTTTGCAGTGGACGCAGTTCGCCGCGTTGATCTGCAGGCGCCGCCCGCCCGTACCGTCGTCAACCATCTCGTAGACGCCCGCGGGGCAGAAATTCTCGCAAGGATTGCCGAACTCGGCCGTACATCGTGTCGCGCAGATCGACGTATCGGAGACCACGAGATGCACGGGCTGGTCCTCGTCGTGGACGTTGCCCGAGTGGAACACGGCGGCGAGCCGGTCGCGCGGCGGAAGGTCGCGCGCCACCCAGCCGCGGTCGACGACAGGCGCCGCCTCCAGGCGGTGCAGCGACAGGTGATTCTCACGGTGCGACAGTGTCCACGGAGCGCGACCGGCGGTGGCCGTTTCAAATGCCGCGTTTGCGAGTCCCCACCAGAGGCCGCGATGAAAGCCGGGCTTGATATTCCGCACTCGCTTCAGCTCACGCCCGCCGGCCGATGCGCGCCAGCGCGCCTCGAATCCCGCGGTGCCGCCGGTCTCGGCGAGGTGCTCTGCGGCAAGCACGCCGCAACGGATCGCCTGGTGCACGCCCTTGATCTTCGGTACGTTCAGCGTGCCCGCGGCATCGCCGACCAGCAGGAGGCCCGGAGCGTCCAGTTGCGGCAGCGACTGCCATCCGCCGGCCGCGATGGACCGCGCCCCGTAGCCGAGAATCTCGCCGCCCTCGAGCAGCGCGTGGACCCGGGGATGTTGCTTGAATTGCTGAAAGGCCTCGAACGGCTTGAATCGCGGATCCTCGTAATCGAGGCCGACGACGTAGCCGACGTACACGCGGTCGCGGTCGAGGTGATACAGAAAGCTGCCGCCATAGGTCCGGGCATCCACGGGCCAGCCAATCGTGTGCTGTATGAGGCCTGGCTCCGCACGGCCGGCCGGGAGCTGCCAGAGCTCCTTGAAGCCGAGGCCATAGGTCTGCGGCTGGCGCCCGTCGGCGAGGCCGAGGCGCGCGGTGAGCTGCTGGGTGACGCTGCCCCGGCAGCCCTCCGCGAGGATCGTCGTGCCGGCCCGGATGTCGGGGCCCGGCGCGTAGTTCGGGCCCGGCCTGCGCTCGCGGTCGAGACCCATGTCGCCGATGCGCACGCCGACGATGAGCCCGCCGTCCTCGACCAGTGCTTCCGACACGGCGAATCCGGGAAATACGTCGACGCCCAGCGCCTCGGCGCGCATGGCCAGGATCGGCGCGAGCTGGCCCAACGAGACGATGAAATTGCCGCGGTTGTGCATCTGCGGGGGCCTGGGCAACCGCGTCGCGCCGGCTTGCGTGAGATACAGGAACTCATCGCGGACCGCCGGCACGCAGATCCCGGGTGGCGCATCGCGCCAGCCCGGAAGCAGGGCATCGAGCGGCCCGGGTTCCAGCACGCACCCCGATATCAGCTGAGCGCCGACAGCGGACGCTTTCTCGAGTACGCAGACGCTGCGTCCGGGCTGGAGTTCCTTGAGGCGTATGGCCGCGGCAAGGCCTGCGGGTCCCGCGCCGACAATGACGACGTCGTACTCCATGACGTCCCGGTCCGTCACGGCATCCTGGCCCTCGCGAACTGCGGGAGAGAGCGCACGCTGTCGCCGATCTTCCCCAGGTCTCCCGCGACGACGACGGTCATGCGTTCGAGCCGGATGTACCGGCGAGCGATCTCGCTGACCTGGGCGGGCGTCACTGCCTGGATGTTCGCCACCCAGTGCGTCAGGAAGTCGTCGGGCAGGCCGTGCAGGTCCATGAATGCGAGCTGGCCGAGCACGCCCTTCGGCGACGAATTCGAGATCACGAAGATGCCGGCACGATAATTCTTGACCGGATCGAGCTCGGCGGCGGACGGCTCCTCGCGCTGCAGCCGGTCGATTTCCCTGAAGATCTCGCCAAGCGCATCGGCCGTGTGCCCGGCCGTGATCTCGGCGGAGAAGATCCAGAGCGCGCCGCCGCGGTGCGCGCTGATCGAGGAATCGGGCGAATAGCTGTAGCCCTTGTCCTCGCGGATGTTGGTCGTGATGCGCGAGCCGAAGGTGCCCCCGAGCAGGCTGTTCATCAGCGTGGTCTGGAAATACAGCGGATGCGCGGGATCCGGCACGGGGACGGCGATGCGCACGGATGACTGCGTCGCCCCGGGGCTGTCGACGAGTGCGAGCTGCAGCGTCTCGCTCGCGGGTGCCGGCAGGTCGGTCGGCGGGGGGCCTTCGCGCCAGTCGCCGAAGGCCTTGCGCAGCGCCGCCTCGAGCGTGGCCCTGTCGTAGCGTCCCGCGACGTACACATGCGTGCGCCGGGCGCCAAAATTACGCTGGTAGAAGTCGCGCAGCTTCGCAATGTCGTATCCGGCAAGCTGTCCTTCCCTCGGCAGCATGCGACCGAAGGGATGGTCGCCATAGACAAGGCGGGCGAGTGCCTCGTCGGCGAGCGACTGCGGTTCGGCGCGCGCGACGGCCAGGCTGCGCTCGAAGTTGGCCAGCACGCGCGGCAGTTCGGATTCCGGAAATGCCGGATTGCGCAGGACGTCCGCGAGCAGTCCGACGGCCGCGACGGCGTGATCCGAGAGCACCGAGAGGCTGGCCGTCGTCTGCTCCGGACCGACGGCGACGTCGAGCGAGCCTCCCAGACCGGCAGCTGCCTGCGCGATGTCGAAGGCCGAGCGCGTCGCCGTGCCTTCCTTCATCATTTCGACCGTGACGTCCGGCAGCCAGGTGTCCCGGCCCTCGTCGATGTTTCCCGTGCGTACGACGGCGAGCACCGTGACCTTGGGCACGCTGCCGTAGTCGATGAAAGTCAGCGCCACCCCGTTGGGAAGGCGCAGCGTCTCCTTGGCAGGAAGGCTGAACTCGTGCGGCGTTCCGGGTGCGGGCGGGCGCTCGCGCCCCTGGATGGACGCGGACGCCGCCAACAGGCAGGCGAACAGGGTCACGATGCGCGTCACGGCGGACTTCCGGCCGAGGGTGCCGCGTCGGGTGCGCGGCCCGGCACGACGACCTGGACGGTGCGGCGGGCGGGCGTCAGGTACTTTCTCGCGACTTCGCTGATGAGCGGCGCCGGCACCGCGCGAAACTCGGATTCGAGGCGGTTGATGCGGCCCGGGTCATCGTCGAAGAGCGCAAAGCAGGCGAGCAGGTCCAGCAGCCCGAAGCGCGTGCTCGATCCGGCGATGTCGTAGAGCGAGGCGCGTATCTTGGTCAGCGCGCGCGCCAGTTCCTCCGGCGAGGGGGGCTCGGCCTGAATGCGGGCGATTTCGGCGTCGACGTCCGCAATGATCGCATCGGGATTCGCGCCCGCGTCGTGGACGAGGTAGAGCATCCAAAGCATCGGTCCGTCATAGGTGAATTCGTTGCCGAGAAGGTTGATGCCGCCGCCGACGCCCCCCGCATAGCCGCGCTGCTGCACGAGCTTCTGCCACAGCCGGCTGTCCTCGCCTTGCAGCAGGATCGTGTCGAGCAGACTGAATGCAAAGTGCTCGGCCGTGCCACGTTCCGGCACCTGCCAGGCGAGCGCCAGCGCCGGTCGCGGCGCGAGGCGGTCAACATAGGAATCGTGCTTTTCCGCCCGCTGGACGGGTTCCGAGAGATCCGGGCGCGGCGGCTGCGCGCGCGCGGGAATCTGCCCGAAGTACTTCGCGACCCAGGCGCGTGCGTCTCCGCGGTCGAAATCCCCGGCGACGACGAGCACGGCGTTGTTCGGAGCGTAATACGTGTCAAAGAAGCTCTGCGCATCCTTGAGCGTCGCCGCGTCGATGTCGGCGAGATCCCCGTAGAAGTTGTGCGCGTTGTACCAGTTCGTGTTCGCGACCCGCGGCATCGTGAGCCAGGGAAAGCCGCCGTAGGGCTGGTTCATGGTCGCGTCGCGCACCTCGTTCTTGACGACGTCCTGCTGGTTCGTGAGGTTTTCCTGCGTGATCGCGAGCGACTTCATGCGGTCGGCCTCGGCCCAAAGCACGGTCTCTAGGGTGTGGGCCGGCACGATTTCGTAGTAGTTGGTGTAGTCGAGGCGTGTCGAGCCGTTCAGGAAACCGCCGTTGCCCTCGATGAGCCGGATGAATTCCATCTTGCCGAGGTTCCCGGAGCCCTGGAACATCAGGTGCTCGAACAGGTGCGCGAAGCCCGTACGGCCGCGCGGCTCGATGCGAAAACCGATGTGGTAGTAGATGCCGACCGTCACTGTCGGCGCCGTCGTGTCGCGCGAAAGCACGACCTTGAGGCCGTTTTGGAGTTTGTAGTAATCGACCGGGATGCTGATGCCGCCCGGCGCGGCCCGGGCAGGCGGCGGCGCGCGGGCCGTCACGCCGGCCGGCGGCTGTGCGGCGCAGCCTGCGATTGCCCCGGCCAGGATCCATCCGCCCCAAAGCCTGAAGGTCCGTTCCATGGCTATCTGGGGGCCATGCGAATCGCTCCGTCGATCCGGATCGTTTCGCCGTTCAGCATGCGGTTGACGCAGATCGCCGCGACGAGCTCGGCGTATTCATCCGGCCGGCCGAGGCGCGGCGGGTACGGAACCTGCTTGCCGAGGGAATCCCGGGCCTCCTGCGGAAGGCCCGCCATCATCGGCGTGCCGAACAGGCCCGGCGCAATGCCCATGACCCGGATGCCGAAGCGCGCCAGCTCGCGCGCGAGCGGGAGCACCATGCCCGCGACCGCCGCTTTCGAGGTCGCGTAGGCAACCTGTCCGACCTGGCCCTCGAAGGCCGCGACCGATGCGGTGTGGATCAGCAGGCCGCGCTCGCCGTCCTCGTCGGGCGCGTTTTCCTGCATGATCGCCGCCGCCGCCCGGTCGAGCAGGAAGGTGCCGAGCGTGTTGATGGCCAGCACGCGCTGGAAGGCGGCCGCGGACAGCGGACCGTCCCGCCCGAGGAGCTTGCCGGGTGTCGCAACGCCCGCACAGGAGACGGAGAGCGTGAGCCCGCCCATGCGCGCCGCAGCGGCCTGCACGGCCGCATCGACCTCGGTTTCGCGGGTGACGTCACAACGGTGGTAACTGGCGGCCGCGCCGAGGGCGGCTGCGACTCCGCGGCCGGCCTCGTCCTGAACATCGAGCAGGGCGACTTTGCCGCCACCGGCGACCAGCCGCACCGCCGTCGCGTGTCCGAGGCCGGAAGCGCCGCCGCTGATGACTGCCTTGACCCGATCGAGATTCATGGACTCCTCCGCGGGCCGACAGTTTACAGCCTTAAGCCGCCATCCACCTCGATCACGCGGCCCGTGACAAAGTCGTTCTCGGCGATGAAGACGGCCGTTGCCGCGATCTCGGCCGGATCGCCGAGTCGGTGAAGGGGAACCGCGGCTTTGATCCGCGCGAGCATCTCGGGCTTCATCGCCGCCAGGATTTCGGTTGAACAGAAGCCCGGCGCGATTGCGGCACTGCGGATGCCGTAGCGTGCGAGTTCCTTCGCCCAGACCACGGTCATTGCGGCGACGCCGGCTTTGGCGGCGGAATAGTTGGTCTGCCCGGGATTGCCCTCGCGCGATATCGACGAAATATTGACGATCAGGCCACCGCTGCCCAGCTGGATCATCCGTTCAGCGCCTTCGCGACCGCAGAGAAAGACGCCGGTCAGGTTGACGTCCATCACTGACTGCCATTGCGCCAGCGACATCTTCGAATGGATGGCGCCCTCCTGGGCCTTGATGAGCAGCGCGTCACGCGTGATGCCCGCGTTGTTGATCAGGATGTCGAAGCGCCGGAGATCCGCCACGACGGAGTCGAATGACTTGATGACCTGCGGCTCCGATGTGACGTCCACCACAAAGGACCGCGCCCGCACGCCGGACGCTTCGCACAACGCGCAGGTTTCCCCAATGGCGGCGGCGTCGAGATCGAGCGCCGCGATGTCGGCGCCCCGCGCGGCGAATGCCAGCGCCATGGCGCGCCCGATGCCACGGCCCGCACCCGTGACGACCACGACCTTCTTTCCAAGCTCCATGGGTCCCTTTACTGCACTGCGAATACAGGCGCAGAAATAGTTATTGGGTCAGGACCTTAGCGAGTATTGCGCCGCAAGACAACTTCAGGCGGGATCTATGTCAAACAGGACCGCCTCAGCGTCGATCAGTTCGCCGACGCGGGCCAGGACGCTGGCGATGCGCCCCGCGCGCCCGGCGCGGATTGCGTGCTGCATCTTCATGCCCTCGACCACCGCCAGCACCTCGCCGCGCTCGACTGCGTCGCCCGTCTTGACGCGAAGCTCGACGATGCGGCCGGGCAGGGGGGAGGCCGGATGGGTATCCGCGTCTTCGGCAGTGCGCTCGAATGGCCAGGCCGGTGCCAGCGCGATCTCGGTCGCCTGTTCGTCGATGAATTGCAGCCGTTCCCGGTCGCGGATCAGCTCGAGCTCGCGCAGACCGCGGCCCGCGTCCACCGCGAATCGGGCCTTGTCGAGTTCGGTGACGCGACCGCGCAGTCCGGTCCCGCCGCAAGCCAGTTCGATGCCGTCGCCGTGCCTGCTGACGCGCCAGCGCTGAAAGACCGGTGTGCGCAGGCCCACCGGCTGCCCGGTCGATTCGCCCGCGCGCCAGCCGTCGCCCTGATCCCAGGGCGACGTGTCGGCCCCGGGCGGCGGGGCGCGATCGGCGAGCGCGAGATGGGCCGCGACGAGAAGCGACTCGGGCGTTGGCGCGGGGTCCTGCGTGAGCGCCGCGAGTTCTCGATCGACGAATCCCGCGTCGACGCCTCCGGCGGCGAACTGCGGATGGGCCACGATCCTGCGCAGGAGCGGCAGGTTGGTCGCGACGCCGAACACCGCGGTGCGACCGAGGTTTCCCCTGAGCCCCTCGAGCGCGGCGATGCGATCGGGCCCGCAGGCGATGACTTTCGCGATCATCGGGTCGTAATGGACCGTGACGGCATCTCCGTCGGCGATGCCGGAATCGATGCGCCAGCCGGCATCCGCCTGCGGATGCGAGAACCGGCGCACGATCCCCACCGACGGCAGGAAGCCTCGCCGCGGGTCTTCGCAGTAGATCCGCGCCTCGATCGCGTGTCCGCGCGAGCGGATGGCGCCCTGGGCCAGCGGCAGGCACTCGCCCGAGGCGACGCGCAACTGCCATTCCACCAGGTCGAGTCCGGTGACGGCTTCGGTGACCGGGTGCTCGACCTGCAGGCGCGTGTTCATCTCCATGAAATAGAAGCTGCCATCGACGTCGACGATGAACTCGATCGTACCGGCGTTTACGTAACCGACCGCCTTTGCCGCACGCAGGGCCGCGGCCGTCATCGCCTCGCGAGTGCGGGCGTCGATGAAGGGGGAGGGAGACTCCTCGATGATTTTCTGATAGCGCCGCTGCACCGAGCACTCGCGCTCGAAGAGATGTACGCAGCCTCCGTGGACATCTCCGAACACCTGCACCTCGACGTGACGCGGCCGTTCGAGAAAACGCTCGAGCATGAGCCGGCCGTCGCCAAAGGCGCTCTCTGCCTCGCCGCGGGCGCCGCGGATCGCCTCGTCAAGGCCAGCCGCCTCGCGCACGACCCGCATGCCCTTGCCGCCGCCGCCCGCGACGGCCTTGACAAGCAGCGGGAAACCGATGCGCGCAGCCTCTTTCGCAAGCCGCGCAGGTGACTGGTCCTCGTCCATGTATCCGGGCACGATCGGCACTCCCGCCGCCGAGACGAGTGCCTTGGCCTCGTGTTTGAGCCCCATTGCGCGTATTGCGGCCGGCTCCGGGCCGACAAAGAGGATACCGGCCCGTCCGCAGGCCTCGGCGAACGCCGCATTCTCGGAGAGGAAACCATAGCCGGGGTGAATCGCATCGGCTCGCGCATCGCGAGCGGCCGCAATGATTGCATCGGCGTTCAGGTACGACTCGCCGGCTGGTGCGGGTCCGATGGCGCGCGCTTCGTCCGCGAGCCGGACGTGCATCGCACCACGATCAGCGTCTGAATGCACGGCGATCGCCCGCAAGCCGAGCCGCCTGCAGGTCCGGATCACACGGCAGGCGATCTCGCCGCGATTGGCGATCAGCAGGCGCCGGATCTTCATTCGCCGCGAATCCAGCCCGGCCGGCGCCGCTCCAGGAACGCCGTGAGTCCTTCCCTGGCTTCGTCTCCCGCGCGGACGCGCGCGATCCAGCGCGACGTATCGGTGATTACCGATTCGTCGCCGGCGGAGTTGCGGCCGGTCGCGCGGCGCAGCAGCTGCTTGATCTCGGACTGCGCCCTGGGGCCCCCAGCGAGGAGCGCGCTCACGATCGCATTCGTCAAGTCCGGCAGCCCGGCATCGTCCACGGTCTCATGCACGAGTCCGATCCGCATCGCGGTCGAGGCGTCCATCGCCTCGCCGGTCAGAAACCAGCGCTGGGCCTGACGCTGCCCGATCGCGCGGACGACGTACGGCGAAATCATCGCGGGAATCAGCCCGAGGCGCACTTCGGAAAACGCGAATCGCGCGCCGGACGAGGCGAGCGCGATGTCGCAGGCAGCGATCAGCCCGACCGCGCCGCCGTAGGCCGCTCCATTCACGACAGCGACCGTGGGTTGCGGCTGGCGCTCGAGGCTTTCGAGCATCTTCGCGAATCGGAGCGAATCGGCTTCGTTCTGCTCGGGCCGCGCGGACCCTGCCGAGCGCATTTCTCCGATGTCCGCGCCGGCGCAAAATACGCCGCCGGAGCCGGTCAGCAGGACCGCGCGAACGGAGGCGTCGGCGGCGAGCGAAGCAAGCGCGCCGGCGAGCCCTGCCACGAGTTCGGCGGACAAGGCGTTGCGCGCCGCGGGCCGATCGAGCGTGAGCGTGGCGATGCCGCGGGCGTCCCTGTCAATGCGCAGCATGGCCGTCACATCCGGAAAACGCCGTAGGCTTCCGGTTGCGGTGCCGGGCCGTTCGCCACCACCTGGAGCGCGAGACCGAGCACCCGGCGCGTGTCGAGCGGATCGATGACGCCGTCGTCCCAGAGGCGGGCGGTCGCATAGTAGGGATTGCCCTGGCGCTCGTACTGGTCGCGTATTCCGGCCATGAATTCCTGCCGTTCGGACTCGGGCCAGGTCCCGCCCCGGGCCTCGACGCCGTCCCGTCGGACCGTGGCGAGCACGCTGGCAGCCTGCTCTCCGCCCATGACCGAAATCCGGGCGTTCGGCCAGGCCCACAGGAAACGCCCGCCGTAGGCGCGCCCGCACATCGCATAATTGCCGGCCCCGAAGGAACCGCCGATCACGACCGTGAGCTTGGGCACTGTCGAGCAGGCGACCGCGGTCACCATCTTGGCGCCGTCGCGCGCGATCCCGCCCGCCTCGTAACGCCGGCCCACCATGAAACCGGTGATGTTCTGCAGGAACAGTAGCGGCACCTTGCGGCGATTCGCGAGCTGCACGAAGTGGGCGCCCTTCTGCGCCGACTCGGAGAACAGGATCCCGTTGTTCGCGAGGATCGCAACCGGATAGCCCCAGAGGCGGGCGAACCCGCAGACGAGCGTCTTGCCGTAGAGCGCCTTGAACTCGTGGAATTCCGAGCCGTCGGCGAGCCGCGCGATGACTTCGCGGACGTCGTAGGGCTGGCGCAGGTCCCTGGGCAGGATGCCGTAGAGTTCTTCGGCCGCGTGGGCCGGCAAGGCCGCTTCGCGTCGCCCGAGCCAGGCGGTCGGGCGGTGATTCAGGCTGCCGACGATCTCGCGCGCCAGCGCGAGTGCGTGGGCGTCGTTATCGGCGAGATGATCGACGACGCCGGACGTGCGCGCGTGCACGTCGCCGCCGCCGAGGGTTTCCGCGTCGACGACCTCGCCGGTTGCCGCCTTCACGAGCGGCGGGCCGCCCAGGAAGATCGTGCCCTGGTTACGGACGATGATTGACTCGTCGCACATGGCCGGTACGTAGGCGCCCCCCGCCGTGCAGGAACCCATGACGACCGCGATCTGCGGGATGCCCGCGGCGGAAAGCCGCGCCTGGTTGTAGAAAATCCGCCCGAAGTGCTCGCGATCGGGAAAGACCTCGTCCTGCAGCGGAAGGAAAGCCCCGCCGGAGTCCACCAGGTACACGCAGGGCAGGCGATTTTCGAGCGCGATCTCCTGCGCGCGAAGGTGCTTCCTGACGGTAATCGGGTAATAGGTGCCCCCCTTGACGGTCGCGTCGTTGGCGACGACTACGAGCTCGTCGCCGTGGATCCGGCCGATGCCGGCGATGAGCCCCGCGGCCGGCGCATCGTCGCCGTACATGCCGCCCGCGGCGAGCGGGGAGAGTTCGAGGAACGGGCTGCCCGGGTCGAGCAGCGCCTCGATGCGATCGCGCGGCAGGAGCTTGCCGCGGGCGATGTGCTTGGCGCGCGCATCCTCGCCGCCGCCTGCCGCGGCGAGCGCCTGGCGCCGGCGCAGTTCCGTGACCAGCGCATTCATATGCGCGGCATTCTCGCGGAAGTCCTCGCTGCCGGTGTCCGCGCGGGAGGCGATCCGGGTCATGGCGCGGTCACGCGCAGCAGCTCGCGCCCGATCAGCATCCGGCGGATCTCGTTGGTGCCGGCGCCTATCTCGTAGAGTTTGGCGTCGCGCAGGATGCGGCCCGCGGGATAATCGTTGATATAGCCGTTGCCGCCGAGCACCTGGATCGCCTCGAGCCCGGCGCGGGTCGCGTTTTCCGACGCGGCGAGGAGGCAGGCCGCGGCGTCGAAGCGGGTCGTGCGGCCCGCGTCGCAGGCGCGCGCGACCGCGTACGCGTAGGCGCGCGAAGCATTGCAGGTCGCGTAGAGGTCCGCGAGCTTCGCCTGCATCAGCTGGAAACTGCCGATCGGGCGGCCGAACTGCTGGCGGTCGTGCAGGTAGGGGACGATGAGATCGAGCGCTGCACGCATCAGACCCAGCGGGCCGCCCGTCAGCACCAGCCTCTCGTAGTCCAGCCCCGACATCAGGATTTCCACGCCACCCCCCGGTGTTCCCAGCAGGTTGGCATCGGGCACGAAACAGTCTTCGAATACGAGCTCGGAAGTGTCGGAACCGCGCATGCCGAGCTTGTCGAGTTTCTGCGCGGCGCGATAACCCTTCATACCGCGCTCGACGATGAATGCCGTGATGCCCTTTGCTCCGCTTCCGGGCTCGGTGGTGGCGTACAGCACGATCGTGTCCGCCTCGGGCCCGTTCGTAATCCACATCTTCGAGCCGTTCAGCACGAAGCCTCCCGCTTTGCGGTCCGCCCGCGTCCGCATCGAGACCACGTCGGAGCCGGAACCGGGCTCGCTCATCGCGAGCGCGCCGACATCCTCGCCCGTCACGAGACGGGGCAGGTAGCGGCGCTTCTGGTCGCCGCTGCCGAAACGCCGCAGCTGGTTCACGCAGAGATTGGAGTGTGCGCCGTAGGAGAGACCGATCGAGCCGGAAGCCCGGCTGACTTCCTCCATCGCAACCAGGTGCTCGAGGTAACCAAACCCCAGCCCGCCATACTCCTCGGGTACGGTCATGCCGAGCAGGCCCATCGCACCCATTTCCGGCCACAGCTCGCGCGGAAAGCGGTTGGCGCGGTCGATTTCCCCCGCCTGGGGCGCGATGCGCCGTTGGGCGAATTCACGGACGGCCCGGCGTAATTCGTCGACGCGTGGGCCCAGTTCGAAATCGAAATCGACGGCGAACATTCGCTTCTCCACCCGTCGGGGTCGGGCTTGTCAGGTTCATCATATTGTCCGACAATCAGACAGGCAAGCCGCGGGGTGGAAATATGCGATCCCTGTTCGAACCGCTCGGATATGCGCCCGCATACCTGCGGGTTTCCGAGGCCATCCGCGCGCGGATCCTGCGGCGAGAGCTGCAGGAAGGCGAACCGCTGCCGACTGAAATCGAGCTCGCGCGCCAGTTCGAAGTCAATCGCTCGACGGTGCGGGAAGCGCTGCGGAAGCTGGAAAGTGCCGGGCTGCTGGGTCGCAGGCGTGGGGGCAAGCGCCTGTATGTGACGCGACCGACGCGAGAGGCGATCGGGGGCGGTTTTTCCCAGGCGCTGGCCCTGCACCGCGCCCGCGTGGTCGACGTGTGGGAAGCCCTGCAGTCCGTTCAGCCCGGAATTGCAGCCGCGGCGGCGGAGCGCCGTACGGCGGCTGCGCTCGCGAAGCTCGAGTCGGCGGCCCGCCAGTTCGCGGCGGGGCAAGGTCAGCGCGGCCAGGCGGTCGCCGACGTGGCGGCATTCTTCGACGCGCTCGGGGAAGCCGGCTCGAATCCCGTCTTCAACCTCCTGAACGAGCCGCTGCTGCGGCTGCTGCAGCCCAGCCTCGCCATCATTATCGACCGCATCCCGCAGGCACGGTCGCGTATCGAGGCGGCGCAGCGGCAGATCGTTGCCGCCGTGAAGGCTGGCGATCCGCGGACGGCTTCCGAGTGGATGGCGCGGCATATCCGCGACTTCCGGCGCGGCTACGAAGTCGCCGGCATCCCGCTGTCGACCGAGATCGGGGAAGAAGCCGGTGGGCCGAACTGATTCAGGCGAGCTCGACTGCGACCGCGGTGGCTTCGCCGCCACCGATGCAGAGCGCGGCGAGCCCGCGCTTCCCGCCGTGGCGCGCGAGCGCGTGGAGCAGCGTCGTCATGATGCGGGCTCCGGTCGCGCCAATCGGGTGACCCAGCGCACAGGCGCCGCCATGCACGTTGACCCGGTCGTGGGCAATGCCGATGTCCTTCATGGCGGCCATCGTCACGACCGCGAAAGCCTCATTGATCTCGAACAGGTCGACGTCGGCGGCCTTCCACCCGGCGCGCTGGAGCACGGTGCGGATGGCGCCGACCGGGGCGATCGTGAACCATTCGGGTTCCTGCGCGTGGCTCGCGTGCGCGACGATCCTGGCAACCGGCTTGAGCCCTGCCTTCGCGGCCGCGCTCGCGCGGGCGAGGACGAGGGCCGCGGCCCCGTCCGCAATCGACGACGAGGAAGCGGCCGTCACGGTGCCATCCTTGCCGAAAGCAGGCTTCAGGTTCGGGATCTTGTCGATGGAGACGGCGAACGGCGTTTCATCGCGGGAGACGACGCGCTCGCCTTTGCGGTCAGCGATCCTGACGGGCGCGATTTCGGCTTCAAAGGCGCCCGACTCGACAGCCGCCAGCGCCCTGCGCACGGATTCGGCGGCAAAGGCATCCTGGTCTGCGCGGCCGAAGCCGTATTTTGCCGCGGTCGCGTCGGCGAAGCAGCCCATGAGCTTGCCGTCCCAGGGGCTCTGCAAGCCGTCGTAGAACATGTGGTCAAGGACCTCTCCATGCCCCATGCGATAGCCGGCCCGCGCCTTGGGCAGCAGGTAGGGCGCGTTGGTCATGGATTCGAGTCCGCCGGCGATGACGAATTCGGCGCTTCCCGCCACGATCTGGTCCGCGGCATACATGACGGCGCGCATGCCAGACCCGCACATCTTGTTGACCGTGGTCGCCGGGACCGACTTGGGGACGCCCCCCGCGAGTGCCGCCTGGCGAGCCGGCGCCTGACCCTGGCCGGCCGGCAGCACACACCCCATCACGACCTCTTCGATGAGATTGGGGTCCGCCCCGGCGCCATCCAGTGCGGAGCGGATTGCCGTGGCTCCGAGCGCATGCCCCGGTACGCTCGCGAATGCACCGAGCATGGTTCCGATGGGCGTGCGGCGGGCGCTGAGGATGACGACGGGATCGCTGGCCATGGGATCAGTCCTGAGGCGAGATATGAGGGCTATTTTGCCCCGCAAAAGACCGGCTGTCGCCCCCGCGCCGGCAGCGGTCCTGCAATGAGCGCTTCAGACCGCGGCCGCGCGGCCCCAATGCTCCACCAGCTGGGCGAGTCGCGACCGGAGCTCGGCGAATCGCAGGGGCTTGAAGAGCACGGTGACACCGGCCGGCAGACCGCCGCGCTCCGCAATGGTGTGCTCGGTGAGCGCGGTGACGACGATGATCTCGAGTTCGCTGATCGCTCCGGACGTGCGCAGGGCCCTCAGCATCTCGAAGCCGTCGATACCCGGCATGCGCAGGTCGGTGATCAGCAGATCGGGCCGGGACGCGCCGATCTGGAGCAGCGCGTCGAAACCGCTCGGCACGCTGTGCAGGCTGATCGGAAGATGCCAGGAACGGAGATGCAGTTCGAAAAGTTGCCGGAAATCCGGTTCGTCCTCGACGATGAGGACCTGGAAATTGCCACCGGGAGGTCGCCTCGCACTGACCTGGCTTCGGCGCTTGAGGATTTCGTCGACCGAGGCCATGAGGATCCGGCGGTGGCCGCCGGGTGTTTTCCAGGCGCGAAGAAGGCCCGCCTCGGACCAGAGTTGCACGGTGCGCAGCGAAACGCCGAGGCGATCGGCGGCCTCGCGCGTCGAACAGACTTCCTGCCCCGGCTCCACCCCGCATCACTCCCGCAGCCGCAATCAACAGCGGGAATGACAGCATCGCGGGCTCGGGATTGCAACGCTAAACTGGCCATTCTTCGCGCTGGAGTATCACGATGAGCAGCCCGGCCGAGCGCATCGACAAGGTGGCGGAGCCCGCCCGCGGACCATTGCGCTTCGTGAGCGCTGCCTCCCTGTTCGACGGTCACGACGCGGCGATCAACATCATCCGGCGGATCCTGCAGGCCCACGGGGCGGAGGTCGTGCATCTCGGCCACAACCGCAGCGTCGCCGACATTGTCCGCGCAGCAATCCAGGAGGATGCGGACGGCATCGCCGTCAGCAGCTACCAGGGCGGGCACAACGAGTATTTCCGCTACATGGTGGACATGCTGCAGGCCCTGGGCGCCGGGCACGTGAAGGTCGTGGTGGGTGGCGGCGGCACGATCGCGCCGCACGAAGTCGATGCGCTCGAGGCCTATGGCATCGAGAAGATCTATACGCCGGACGACGGGCTCCGGCTCGGCCTGGACGGGATGATCGAGGACGTGTTCCGGCGCGTACGGGCGGCGCCGCGGCCCGTCTTCGACGGCGGCCCGGTCACGGCGGACGACCCGGTTGGCCTCGCGCGCGCGATCACGCGGCTTGAACTGGGCGGCGACGACGACGTCGCGATCCGGTTGCGCGGCCTTGCGTCGAAGTCCCTCAAGCGGCCGCCTGTGATCGGCATCACCGGCACCGGCGGCGCCGGCAAGTCGTCGCTGACCGACGAGATCCTGAGCCGGATCGTCCGGTTCTTCCCGGACCGACGCGTCGCCGTCGTCGCGATGGACCCGACGCGACGCCGTTCCGGCGGCGCCTTGCTGGGCGACCGAATCCGCATGAACTCGCTCGCGAATGAACGGCTCTTCATGCGCTCGCTCGCGACGCGGCGCCAGCACCTGGCGACTTCGGCGGTCCTGGCGGACACCGTGCAGCTCCTCAAGGCGGCGGGATTCGACCTGGTCGTGGTGGAAACCGCCGGCATCGGGCAGAGCGACACCGAGATTGTCGACCTCGTCGACCTGTCCATGTACGTGATGACGACGGACTACGGCGCCGCCAGCCAGCTCGAGAAGATCGACATGCTGGATTTCGCGGAATTCATCGTGCTGAACAAGTTCGAGAAGCGCGGTGCGGAGGATGCACTGCGCGATGTGCGCAAGCAGGTGGCGCGCAACCGCAAGCTGTTCAAGACGCCGTCGGAAGAGCTGCCGGTTTACCCTACGATCGCGAGCCAGTTCAACGACGCGGGCGTCAATGCGCTCTTTGACGCACTCTGTGCCAGGCTTGACGGGCAATGGGGGCGCCTGCGCCCCTGGCGGCCGCAGGGCCTTGCACCCATCGGTCCGCCGAAGCGCCAGGCCATCATTCCGGGATCGCGGGTCCGCTACCTGGCCGAGATCGCCGCCGGCGGGCGCGAGGCGCGACGCGCCGCGCGGTCGGCCGCGGAGGCGGCGTCCCGTGCGCAAGGCTTCCATCGCGCGCTTGCCGAGCTGGGCGATGCGGGCCTGCCGGCGCCATTCGAGCGCTTCGGCGAGTCCGCGCCGGCGCCGGCCGATGCCTCCATGGCCCGACTGCGACGCGAGTACGACGCGGCGATTGGCGAGATTGGGCCGGAAGGCATCTCGCTGCTCAGGGACTGGCCGGCGCGGCGGGACGCGGCCGCTGCCGACGAGTATCGCTATCGCGTGCGTGACCGCGAGGTGCGGGGGCCGAACTACAGCGAATCGCTGTCCCGCCTGCGCCTGCCCAAGATCGCGACGCCGCGCTTCGAGGACTGGGGCTCACAGCTTGCATTCCTGCTGACCGAAAACCTGCCGGGTGCGTATCCGTACACCGGCGGCATCTATCCGTACCGGCGCGAGGACGAGGACCCGACCCGCATGTTCGCCGGCGAGGGCATGCCCGAGCGAACGAACCGGCGTTTCCATTACCTTGCGCGCGGCCACCAGGCGACTCGCCTCTCGACGGCCTTCGATTCGACCACGCTCTACGGCGAGGACCCGGACGAGCGTCCCGACATCTACGGTCGCATCGGCAACTCCGGCGTCTCGATTGCGTCTCTCGACGACATGAAGCGGCTCTATTCCGGGTTCGACCTCTGCGCGCCGTCGACGTCGGTCTCGATGACGATCAACGGCCCGGCGCCGATGATCCTCGCGATGTTCATGAACACGGCGGTGGATCAGCAGGTCGAGCGCTACCTGCGGGAGAGCGGCGGATGGGCGGCGACCGAGGACAGGATTGCAAAGCAGTTCGAGGACCGGGAGCGGCCCCGCTATCGCGGCGAGCTGCCGGCGGGCCATGACGGTTCGGGCCTCGGCCTCCTCGGCGTCAGCGGCGACCAGGTCGTGGATGCCGGGACCTATGCGAGGATCCGCGCCGATGCGCTCGCGCGCGTGCGTGGCACGGTTCAGGCCGACATCCTGAAGGAAGACCAGGCCCAGAATACCTGCATCTTCTCGACTGAATTCGCGCTGCGCATGATGGGCGATGTCCAGCAGTTCTTCATCGAAAACAGCGTGCGAAATTTCTACTCGGTGTCCATATCGGGCTACCACATCGCGGAAGCAGGTGCGAACCCGGTCTCACAGCTTGCATTTACGCTGGCGAATGGATTCACGATCGTCGAGTACTACCTGGCCCGCGGGATGAAGGTCGACGAATTCGCGCCCAATCTCTCGTTCTTCTTCTCCAACGGCATGGATCCCGAGTACGCGGTGATCGGGCGCGTGGCGCGGCGTGTCTGGGCGCGCGCCATGCGCGAGCGTTACGGAGCCTCGTCGCGCAGCCAGATGCTCAAGTATCACGTGCAGACCTCGGGACGCTCGCTGCATGCGCGCGAAATACAGTTCAACGACATCCGCACGACGCTGCAGGCGATGTACGCGCTGTTCGACAGCTGCAACAGCCTGCATACAAATGCCTACGACGAGGCGATCACGACGCCCACGGAGGAGAGCGTCCGTCGTGCCGTGGCCATCCAGCTCATCATCGCGCGCGAGCTCGGGCTCAACCAGAACCAGAATCCCTGGCAGGGTTCGTTCGCCGTCGAGCGGCTCACGGACGTGGTGGAGGAGGCGGTCTACGCCGAGTTCGAGAGCCTTTCCGAACGCGGCGGTGTCCTGGGCGCAATGGAGACCATGTACCAGCGCGGAAAGATCCAGGAAGAGTCGCTCTACTATGAGCAAAAGAAGCATGACGGAAGTCTGCCGATTGTTGGCGTCAACACCTTCCTGCCGGAACATGGCCGTAGCGATGAAAACCTGAACGCCGAATTGATCCGCTCGACCGAAGAGGAGAAACAGGCCCAGGTCGCCGCGGTCCGAGCCTACAACGCAGCGCACGCAGCGGCCCAGGTGACGGCGCTGCGTAAGCTCCAGTCGGAGGCGGCGGCCGGCGGTAACGTGTTTTCGGAATTGATGGAGACGGTGAAGTCCGCGTCTCTCGGGCAGATCTCGCGCGCTCTCTACGCGGTCGGCGGACAGTACCGCAGGAACATGTAGCACCCGCCGAACGGAAACGAAGGGGACGCACCCCTTCATATTCTTGAAGGGGTGCGTCCCCTTCGGCAGGGTCGATCAAAGCGTCGGTTCGTCGATCGCCGCTGCGATCCGCTCTCGCGCCGCGTCGCGCAGCTGTGTCGCCGTGTCGCCGCCTCCCGTCCGGGCGCGCAGCGGATCGAGCACTTCGACCTCGATGCGTCCCCAGCGCGGCAGGAATCTGCCACCGCCGAGCACCCGCCGCGTCCCCCGGATGGCTACGGGCACAACCGGTGAGCCGGCGCGCGCAGCAGCGGCGAAGGCGCCGCCGTGGAATCGCCCGAGCCCCGGCTCCGGAGCAAACGTACCTTCGGGAAAGAAGGCGATCGCCTCCCCTTGCTCGACCGAACGCAGGATTCGCCGCGCGTCGCTCGCTCCCTCGTGACGGTTTTGCCGCTCGACGAAATGATGGCCGAGCCGGTGCAGCAGGAAGCCGGCGACCGGCATCCGCGAGGCCTCTTTCTTGATCACGAACCCAAACCGCGGCGGCAGGCAGGCAAACAGCAGGGGCCCGTCCAGGTAGCTCGCGTGATTCGCGACGACGATGCAGGCACCGGCGGGCAGGCGCTCGAGCCCCGATCTGCTCACCGGCAGTCCGCAGAGCCGGAAATAGAGCCGGCAGACGGCTCCCGCGGCAGCGCGGCGCGCCCTGACTCGCGGCAGTGCGAGAATCGGCAGCGCCGCGATCAGGAGGTGCGGCATCACCAGCAGCCAGGCCCAGGCCCCCCACAGCAGGCGCAGCGGATTCCAGGTCATGGTGGGCCGCGACGTGGCGCTTGCGGGTACTGTGAACTGGTTCCGGTTATGTTAATGGTCATGGGGCTCTGTGAGGCGGGTCACGCTGAGCGCACCCGGGCCGAACCATACTGCGCCTGCATTCTGTCGCACCAGCCCGCCGCGCGCGATTCCGCCGCGGCGCGGCCGTCCGCGACAGGGCGCGAGGCGGACCCATGAGCGCAGCCATGAAGTCTTCGACATCGGTACGAGCAGCGACACTCGCGACTGCCAACGGGTCGGGTGAAGCCGTGGAGCCGATCATCGTGCGTTTCCTCGACGCCGTCTGGATGGAGCGCGGCCTGTCGCCAAACACGCTTGCCGCGTATCGCGCTGACCTGACCGCGCTTGCGCGCTGGCTGCGCCAGCGCGGCACGGTGCTGGAGCGCACGACGCGCAACGACCTGCTGGCATTCATCGCCTGGCGCGTGGAAACGGGTGCGCGCCCGCGCTCGACGGCGCGCCAGCTCTCGAGTTTCAGGCGTTTCTTCCGATATCTCGTCCGCGAAGGCGCAATCAAGGAAGACCCGACCGCGCAGATTGCGATGCCGAAGATCGGACGCAGCCTGCCGCGCTCGCTCACGGAAGCCCAGGTCGAGGCGCTTCTCGCCGCCCCCCAGACGACCGACCCGCTCGGCCACCGCGACCGCACCATGCTCGAGGTGCTCTACGCGACGGGACTGCGGGTCTCCGAGCTCGTGGGGCTGCGGCACAGCCAGGTCAACCTGAACCAGGGCGTCATCCGCATCGTCGGCAAGGGCAATCGCGAGCGCCTGATTCCGCTCGGCGAGGAAGCCGTGCGCTGGCTGAACGAGTTCATGCGCGGGGCCCGCGGCGAGATTCTGCTGGACCGGCAGACCGATCACCTGTTCCCGACCCGGCGCGGCGATCGCATGACGCGCCAGGCGTTCTGGCACATTATCAAGCGCTATTCCAAGAAGGGCGGCGTCGAGAAAGAACTCTCGCCGCACACGCTGCGCCATGCCTTCGCGACCCACCTCCTGAATCACGGCGCGGACCTGCGCGTCGTACAGATGCTGCTCGGCCACAGCGACCTGTCCACGACGCAGATCTACACCCATGTGGCGCGGGAGCGCATGAAGGAATTGCACGCGCAGCACCATCCGCGCGGCTGATAGACTGGCCGCCTGGACCCGAACTTGGGCCCCGGTAGAGGGTCGAAGCCGTGTCGGTCCGAGCCAAGGGGTCTGCGTGTCGACCATCCGCCGCCTGATGCTTCCTGTTCTTGCCTCGCTTGCGCTCGCGGGCTCGGGGCAGGCCGCCCCGCAGGCGGGGCAGGCCGACGTCCGCGCCGAGATTGCCCGCCGGCTCGAAATCAAGGTCGAGAACGTGCGCCCTTCGCCGATCGCCGGGCTCTTTGAGGTGACCTCAGGCGCGGAAGTCGGCTATGTCTCAGCGGATGGCCGCTTCTACGTCGACGGCGACGTCTTCGACATGGGCTCCAAGCACAACCTGACCGAGGACAAGCGCAAGCAGGGGCGTCTCGCGCTCCTCGCGGGCGTCAAGGACGAGGACGCGATCGTGTTTTCGCCGAAAGGGCCCGTCCTGCACACGGTCACGGTGTTCACGGACGTCGATTGCGTCCATTGCCGCCACATGCACTCTGAGATCGGCGAGATCAACCGTCTCGGGATCCGCGTGCGCTACCTGATGTTCCCGCGCAGCGGCCCGGACACGGAGTCCTGGCGCAAGGCGGAAGCCGTGTGGTGCAGCGCGGACCGGAAGGACGCGTTGACGCGCGCCAAGAAAGGCGAAACACTCCCGCCCGCCCACTGCGAAACGCCGGTCGCCGCGCAATATGAACTCGGGCGCAAGCTCGGGATCAGCGGCACGCCGGGCATCGTCACCGAGACGGGCGATTTCCTCGCGGGTTATGCTTCCGCGGCCTATCTTGCCGCGTACCTGTCGGAGCCCGAGGCCACCGCAGCGGCGAACTGACGCTCACCGCTCGAGCAGCGGCAGCTTGCCCGGCACGTCCTTCCAGGCATCGGCATCGGCCGGCGGCTCCTTGCGCTGCGTGATGACGGGCCAGCCCCTGGCGAGTTCGGCATTGAGCGCGAGGAACGGCTCCTGGCCGGCGGGCACTTCCTCCTCCGAATAGATCGCGTCGACGGGGCATTCCGGCTCGCAGAGCGTGCAGTCGATGCATTCCTCGGGATCGATCACGAGGAAATTCGGGCCCTCGTGGAAGCAGTCGACCGGGCAGACCTCGACGCAGTCCATGTACTTGCACTTGATGCAGGTTTCGGTGACGACGAAGGTCATGCGGCAATTCCCGCGGCCAGCCCATTTTCGGAGCCGCGCATTGTGCCACAGCATGGCGCATCCACGGTCACTCGATCGTATGGTAATGAAGGTCGCTGCGACCGGCGCTGCGGTCCTCGAAAAAGCGGCGCAGCGTGAAGTCGACGCTCGGGAACGCGATCTCCGGCCACGGGATCTCGCGCTCGCTGCAAAGCTTCGTTTCGAGGCTCTCGATGCCGATTCCGAACCCGGGTTCAGCGAGCGTGGCGCGGAACATCACGTGCACCTGTTCGGCATGCAGCACATGCACGATGGCGCACAGGTTCCCGATCCGAACCCGGGCGAGCGCTTCCTCCTGGCACTCGCGCGCCGCGGCCTGCTGCAGCGTCTCGCCGACTTCCATGAAGCCGGCCGGGATGGTCCAGTAGCCTCTGCGCGGCTCGATGGCCCGCCGGCAGATGAGGATTCGGTCCCCGAGTTCCGGCACGCAGCCGGCCACGAGCTTCGGGTTGCGATAGTGAATCGCTCCGCAGGACGTGCAGACCCAGCGCGGCAGCTGATCGCCTTCGGGGATGCGCTGCGCGACCGGCGCGGCGCAGCTCGGGCAGAATTTCATCGTCGGGATTGTCGTCGCAAGTGCCGTGCCTGCCAAGGCCGCGACCGGGCGCGGGTCCGGTCGCGGCGCCGTATACTCGCCGCCTGCGCGGCCGGGATGGCGGAATTGGCAGACGCAGTGGACTCAAAATCCACCGGATCGGAAGATTCTTGCGGGTTCGACTCCCGCTCCCGGCACCAGCGTTTCTTTCGTCCCGGCCGCGACCTTTTCGCGGGATCCGGCATCTAAGAAGCCAATGCCCCGGATGTGCGACATCGACCTGCCCCCGGCCCTCGTGGCGGCTGCGAAGACCGGCGACGCGGCGGCATTCGAGGCGGTCTATGCGGCGACGGCCGGCGGCGTCTATACGCTCCTGAGACGCCTCGTCCGGCGGCCGGCGATCGCGGAAGAACTGTTGCAGGAGTCCTTCGTCGACGTCCTCGAACACATCGGCGCGTTCGAGGGCCGATGTCCGCTGCCGGCCTGGATTCGCGCCATAGCCGTCAATCGCGCCCTCATGTACCTGCGCTCGCCCTGGCATCGGGGGCTCGAATGGCTCGACAAGGACCCGGGCGGCGCCGATCGGCTGCCGGCGCGGGGACAGGACCCGTCGGCGCCGTTCGATGCCGGCCTCGAGCGCGCGCTGATGACCCTTCCGTCATTGACGCGCGCCGTCGTGTGGCTGCACGACGTCGAGGGCTTCACCCATGCCGACATCGGGCTCGCGCTCGGCCGGACCCCCAGTTTCTCGAAGTCCCAGCTTTCGCGCGCCCACCGGCGCCTGCGGGAACTGCTCGGGCGTGAAGATAGGCTTGCGGAGGGCGCGCCATGCACCCCGACGTGAGCGACTGGAGCGTCCGTCTCACGGCGCTTGCCGGGTTCGAGCCGCCCGCGTCCGGCTGGCAGGCGGTGATTGCGGCGCGCGAAGCGCGCGAGGCGCGGCTCGACCGGCGCTGGCCCGTCGCGCTCGCGGCGGCGGTCGTCGTCGTCACGGCGGGACTCGTCTTCTGGCTGGAGTCCGCACAACGCGCGCTGTCGGGCGTGCCTGGCGAGGGCGAGGCGGCCGGCCGGCCGGTCGCGACCGAGATGCGTCTGCGAAACGCACGGCTCGAATCGATCCTGGCCGCGCTGCCCGATCGCCACGCCATGCGAGGCAGCACGGCCTTCACCGTGGCGGAGCTCGAGGATCGCCTTGCGCTCCTCGACGACCGCCTGAGCCGCGTGACGCTCGAACCCAACGCGCCCGAGCGCGCCGAGCAGCTGTGGCGCGAGCGCGTCGACGTCATGCATTCGCTGGTTCAGGTCCGTTATGCGGATGCGATCGACGCTGACTGATTTCCCGGAGGACACATGAATCGCCTACTCGTCGCAATGCTCGCAGCGGTCATTCTCGCCGGAAACGTGGCGGCGATGCCCGCGCAGGGGGACGATGAAGCCAGCGTCGAGAAGCGCCTGGCCGACGCGCAGCGCCGGCTCGAGGATGCGGCGCGCGAGATTGCCGAGTTGAGCGGAGAGTCCGGGGGGCCCGGCGGTTTCCGGGAATTCGAATATTTCCTTCCCGGGCCGCGCCGCGCGATGCTCGGTGTGAACCTGGGCGGCGCCGAGCCGAATGGCGGCGGCGTGCGGGTGGAGGGCGTGAGTCCCGGCGGCCCCGCGGCCGAGGCGGGCGTGAAGCCGGGCGACGTGATCGTCGCGATCGAGGCGAAGCCTGTCGCGACCGGACGCGAGCTCGTGCGGGCGATGGAGTCGATCGAGCCCGGCGAAAAGGTCGAGCTCGGCCTGACGCGCGACGGCAAGCCGATGAAGATCGATGTCGAGGCACGGCCGCTCGACCGCCTCTTTCTGGCGGGGCCCGGGGCGATGCCGGCCATACGGGCCCTGCCTGCGTTGCCGCCGCTCGACGGGATGCCATTCGAGGGCGAAAGGCACTGGCTGCTGGAGGACTGGGGTGACGCCGAATTTGTCACCCTGTCGCCGGGTCTCGGGCATTACTTTGGCATCGACAAGGGCGTGCTGGTTGCACGGGCGCCGGCGAATGCCGCCCTCGGGCTCAAGGATGGCGACGTCATTGTCGCCATAGGCGGCCGCGAGCCGCAGGACAGCCGGCATGCGATGCGCATCCTGCGCTCCTACCAGCCGGGCGAGTCGGTCGAAATCCGGATACTCCGAGACCGCCGTTCCCAGACGCTGTCCGCGAAGATTCCGGAGCGCGAGCCGCGCGACATCTTGCGCCACGCCAGGCCTCCGCGGCCACCGGCGCCCCCGGTCGCTCCGTCGCCGCCGGAGACAGCCGCCTCGAACTGAGCGCCGTGTGCGCTGTGCTAGTCTGCGCGGCCCATGCGCCGCGCCGATTTTTACTATGCGCTGCCGCCGGACCTGATCGCCAGACGGCCGCCGCCGCGGCGCACGGACAGCCGGCTGCTTGCGCTCGATGGCTCCACCGGAGCGCTCCGCGACCTGAGATTCCCGGAACTTGCACTCCTGCTGCGGCCAGGCGACCTCCTCGTGCTCAACGACACGCGTGTCCTGCCGGCACGGCTGCCGGGACGCAAGGCCTCCGGCGGCGCCTGCGAACTCCTGCTCGAGCGCATACTCGACGGCGGGCGGATTCTCGCCCAGGCGCGTTCGAGCAAGGGTCTGCGGCCGGGAGCGCGGATCGAACTGCCCGCGGGCGCGATCGCCGAGACCCTGGCGCGGCACGGAGACCTGTACGAGCTTGCGCTGGACCGCGAGCCGTTGCCGTACTTCGAGCAGCACGGCCGTGTGCCCTTGCCGCCCTACGTCGCACGCGACGCCGACGCCGACGACCGCGAACGCTACCAGACCGTCTATGCCGAGGTGCCGGGTGCCGTTGCGGCCCCGACCGCGGGACTGCACTTCGATCGCGAGATGCTCACAGGCCTCGTCGCAGCCGGCATTGCGGTTGGGCGGCTGACGCTGCACATCGGCGCCGGCACTTTCATGCCGCTGCGCGCCGACGACGTCGACGACCATCGGATGCACTCGGAGCGGATCCGCGTGCCGGCCGCGACCGTGGCAGCCGTCGAGACGGCGCGCCGTGCGGGCGGACGGGTGATTGCGGTCGGCACCACCGCCGTGCGTGCCCTGGAAGCCGCGGCACAGGGCGGCCGACTGGGTGCAATCGAATGTGAGACGGACCTCTTCATCCGGCCCGGGTATCGATTCCGGGTCGTCGATGCCCTGCTCACGAATTTTCACCTGCCCGAATCGACGCTGCTCGTCATGGTTGCAGCTTTCGCCGGGCGCGAGCGGATGCTGGCCGCTTATCGCCATGCGATTGACGCACGCTACCGGTTCTACAGCTACGGGGACGCGATGTTCGTGACGCCCGATCCCGCGGCGCTCGCGGAACGCGGCGCCCACGCATGAGATTCGAGCTGCTTTCGGCGGAAGGCCGCGCTCGCCGGGCGCGGATGACGTTCGCGCGCGGATCGGTCGAAACGCCTGCATTCATGCCGGTCGGCACGTATGGGACGGTGAAGGGCGTCACTCCCGAAGAACTCGACGCCTGCGGCGCCGAGATCATTCTCGCCAACACCTTTCACCTGATGCTGAGGCCGGGGCCGGATGTCATCCGCGCGCACGGCGGGCTGCATCGCTTCATGCATTGGGTGCGTCCCATACTCACGGACTCCGGCGGCTACCAGGTCTTCAGCCTGGCCGCGATGCGCAGGCTTTCGGAGGAGGGCGCGCGATTTCGGTCGCCGGTCGACGGCGCGGAGGTATTCCTCGATCCGGAAGGCGCCGTGCGGATCCAGCGCGCGCTCGATTCGGACGTCGCCATGGTGTTCGACGATTGCACGCCCTATCCCGCGACCGAAGCGGCCGCCCGGGCGTCCATGGAACTGTCGTTGCGATGGTCCGAGCGCAGCCGGCGAGCCTGGGAATCGGAGCCCGGCGATGGCGTCCTGTTCGGCATCGTCCAGGGCGGCATGCATGAGGCGCTGCGGCTCGCTTCCCTCGAAGGGCTTGAGCGCCAGGGTTTCGGGGGCCTCGCGATCGGCGGCCTGTCGGTCGGCGAACCGTGCACGGAACGCACGCGGGTCCTGGAAGCGCTGCTGCCCGCCATGCCCACCGGCAAGCCGCGCTACCTGATGGGCGTCGGCCGTCCGGAGGATCTTGTCGAGGCCGTGGCGGAGGGCGTGGACCTGTTCGATTGCGTCATACCGACGCGTCATGCTCGCAATGGGCACCTGTTCGTGCCCTCGGGCGTCATGAATATCCGCAACGCGCGCTATGCGGCGGATACGGGACCCATTGACCCGGACTGCGGCTGCTATACCTGCCGGAACTTCACGCGTGCCTACCTGAGGCACCTCGATCGGTGCGGGGAAATGCTGGGGCCGCGCCTCGCCACGCTGCACAACCTGTATTACTACCTGCACTTGATGGCGCGGATGCGAATGGCGATCGAGGCGGGAGCCTTCGCCTCGTTTCGCGCCGCATTTCATGAGGCCCGCGACCCGGAGGACGCGTCGGAGGACTAGCGCGGTCGCCGTCGGCGCTTCAGCCGGATTCCCCGAGCAGCAGCGACGTGATCGTGGCCATATCCTCGACGGACGCGTCGACGAATGAAGCGCGCAGGCGCCCGGTGCGGTCCACGGCGAAAACCTGGGTGGAGTGCATGACGTTGTAGCCGCCGTCCTTGCCGGGCGGCTCCTTGAAGAACACGGCCGCGAACTGTGCGGCGATCGCCGATGTCGCCTTCGGATCGCCCGTCAGGCCAATGAAATCGCGCGGCAGCGGCTCCAGGTAGGCAGTCAGCACGGCCGGTGTGTCGCGCTCGCCGTCGACGCTGATCAGCACGATGCGCGCCCGTTTCAGTGCGCCGTTGCGCGCCGCATGGAGAGCCTTGAGCCGCGCCAGCGTCGTCGGGCAGACGTTCGCACAATGCGTGAAGCCGAAGAACACGAGCACCGGCTCCCCGCGCAGACTCGAGAAGTCTCGCGCCTTGCCCGTCTGATCCGTGAGCGTGAAGTCCGCGATGGGCGCAGGCGAGGGATTGACGTAGACGCGGTCCAGTGCCGGAAGCGCCACCGGTTCCGATGCCGACGCCGTGACCGCAGCCGCGAGCGCGGATAGCAGCGCCCCCAGGATCCTAGTTCGCATAGAGGCGGTTTGCGGGTACGAAGGTGAAGCCGGCCTGGCCCGGCACTTCCCAGTACAGCTTGGCCACCGCCGATCCAACGTTGTCGTAGAACTCCATCGTCAGCGTATAGCGCTGGTCCTTGGTGAGGGTGATGGGTCCGGTCTCGTCGTTGCCGACGGCGTGGCTCGTCCAGTGGTCTACGACCAGATTGCCGTTGATCCAGAGACGAACCCCATCGTCGGTGCGTGTCATGAACCGGAAATTACCCGTGGCGCTTGCCTCGACCTGACCGGTCCAGCGGACCGAGAACTTGTTGTTGTGAACGCCGCCGCCCGGCGACCCGCCCCACTTGAAGTTGACGGCTTCCACGCGCTGCATGATCACGGCCCCCGACAGGGTCATGCCGTTGAAGTAGCTCCCGGCGAGTCCGGTGCCGGTGCCCGTCGGAGCCCCGACAGGCGCCGAGCCCTCCTGATTTCCGATCTCCGACACGTAGGCAACGAGATTGGCGAGCTCGGGATCGGTCACGCTGACCCCGTCATGCGCGCGGATCGCATCGCCAATCGTCGGCGCCGAGCCGCGATGCAGGTAGGGCGCCGTCATCCAGACGTCGCGCAGCGTTGGAATGTCGATGCCGGTCAACGGGCCACCGAGTCGATTGCCGCTGTCGGCATTGATCGTCCCGATGTTCTGGGGATTGTTGCTCGCGCTCGTCGTGAACGCCGTGCCTCCATGGCAAGCGGCGCAATCCTTCGCCATGAAGATGCTGCGCCCCGCAACGGCCGCGGAAGTCATCGAGCCGTCCGGATTCCGAAGCGGGCTCGTGGGGAACGTATCGAGTGATGCGACATAGGCGGCGAGCGCGTCAAGGTCGGAGCTCAGGCCAGCCTTCGGATCCCCTAGCGGCTGGCTGCGTGTGCCGGCATTGAAGTCTGCATTGGCCATGAGTCCCGTGCCGCCGGAAAGACCGCGGATCTGGCCCTCGAAGTCCTGAACTTCGTCGAAGTTGTTGCTCCAGTGCAGGAATCCCTGGCCGCCGGCGCGGCCGCGCAGGCTCACGGTGTTACGCAGCCCCTCGCCGAAACCGGTCAGGTCCCAGGTGCGGCCGTCGTGGTGGCCGTCGTTGTGGCAGGAGGCGCAGCTGATATAGGCGTCACGGGCAAGGCGCGTATCGAAAGCGTCATAGAAAAGACGCTTGCCCTGAAGGACTTGGGCCGAGAGTTTCTCCGAGCTTTGGGAGACCCTGGTGGCAAGGAGCGGCAGGCTGGCGATGCCTTTCGTCTCGAGATCCGTGAGGTCATAGACGCCGACGGTCCGGTCCAGGAAGTTGTTGACGTAGAGCCGGTTGCCGTCAGCCGACACGGCGACGCCCTGCGGCGCGCGCCCGACACCGATGCGGAAGATCTCACGCCCGCCATACGCATCGACGACGGCGACCTGGCGGCTCGTCTCCAGTGCGACGAACAGGTAGATTCCGAGCCGGTCGTAGGCAATCGCGCTCGCGACGCCGGCATTGTCGTGGTCAATGCGATGCGGGTAATCTTCCGCCCCGGCGACCAGGTCGATGCGCGAGCTGATCGCGCGGACCGTGTTCTGGAAGTTGAGTCCGAGGCCGTCCCGCAAGGCGCCGCGCTTGATGTTGTCCTGCTTCGACGGCACCCAGGCGGACTTCCCGTCGGGGGAGATCGCGACCGCACCGAGGTAGTTGGGGATGCCGCGGCCCTGGTTCTCGAAATCGGGCTTGTCGCTGTGGCGCAGCACGATGGTCTGCAGGATGGTCATCGCGCCCGGGTCGACGACGATGATCTCGCCGCCGACTGGCTGACCGCCGACCTGCGTCTGTACCGTGGCCGTGCTCTCGCCGGGGAGCGGCGGCGTGATGAAGCGCGATACGTAGAGTCTGCTGCCGTCACCCGTCATCGACAGGTAACGCACGTTGGGGCCCGCGGAAAGGCTCGCGAGCGTGGCGCCGGTCACGGGGTCGATCTTCAGGATGCGCCCCGTCGCCTCGAGTGCCACGAGCATTGCGCCACCCGTCGGCGCCGCGACGATGCCGTGCGGATTGGACGCGAAGGGCAGACCGATGGTCCTTGTGATCGTGAGCGAGTCGGGGTTGATGACGCTGATGGTCGCGTCGCCCTTGTTCGTCACCCAGATCTCGCCGTTCGGCGCGACGGCGATCCCGCGCGGGGCGGTTCCGACCGTGATTTGCTTGAGTTTGGCGTTCGTGGCGGCGTTGAAGACGCTGACCGATTTGTGGTCCTGGTTCACCATCCAGAACCGGTCAACGCCGGTCGCCCGGTCCTCGAAAATGATGTTGGCCGAGATTGCCGGCTGCTTCGCCGTGAGCGGCAGGTGCACGGCCTGCACGATCGTCGTCATCTGCAGCGTCCCCACCGAATCCCGGGCGGTAACCGTGACGTAGTAGATGCCCGGTTGCGCAAACTGGTGGGTGATCGACGACGACGGCGAGAAGGCCGAGGGCGGCGTACCGTCGTCGAAGTCCCACTGGAACTGGATTCCACTCCCGCCCGTGACGCTCGCCTGGAAGGTTACGGTCGCGCCGGCGACCGCGGGCGGCGGCGGCGGCGGCGTATCCAGGACGAACGGGGCCGCGGCGCTCAGGCTCCAGACAAAACTCTTGCTGTCGGTGTTGATGCCGTCGGTCGCGGTGACGACGACGTTGTAGGTGCCTGCCGCGGTCGGCGTGCCGCTGATCACGCCGGTCGCGGCATCGACGAACAGGCCCGGCGGCAGCCCGCTGGCACCGTAGATGAGCGAGTCGCCGTTGGGATCCGTCGCATTGAGCTGCAGCGAGACCGGGGCGCCGGCCAGGCCGCTCTGGTTGCCGGGATTCACGAGATTTGGTGTCACCGCCGGGCTGGGATTCGCGGCGACGCCGATGCGCGCAAACTTCGCGACCGACGGGACGCCGGCCGAATTGAGCGCGAACAGCAGGTAATACCCGGGCGGGGCGTCGCCGGCGCGCGTCGGCGCCTGGATCGTCAGGTGGCTTCCCGACTGGTTGAAGGTCAATTCGATGAATCGCTGCTCGGTGTTCCAGCTGTGCGACACCGAGGCGGTCTTGATCAGCGCGACGCGGCTGATGGCCGCGGTTCCCGCCATGTCGACGCCGAACGTCGCGCCGACGTCGAGCGTCGTCGGCGCGGCCTGGATCACGGGCCGCGCCGCGAATCCGCCGGAGGAATTGTAGAGATACGGCGGGTAATAGATCTCCATGTTGGTGTTGTTCTGCGGGCCCGGCGCGCCGCCGCCACCGACCAGCACGGAAGCGTCGGGCAGGAGCACCGCCGTCGAGTGATAGAGCCGCGCCTTGACTTCGGCGGCGCCGAGTTTCCATTGGCCCGTGGTCGGGTTCCAGATCTCGGCGTTGTAGTTGACGCCGGTCATCTCGTTCCAGACGTCGCTGCCCCCGGTCGCGAGCACCTGGCCGTCGGCCAGCACGGTGGCCGTGACCAGCCGCCGCCGGGACGAGAGGTTCTGCGTGTTCGATACGACCGGGCTTCCTCCGGTGATATCGATCACGCGTGCGCCGTTCGAATTGCCGCCGAATTGCAGGATCCGGCCAGGCCGGAACATCGCGGCGCTCGAATCGGAACCGGTGGGCCCCGTAAACTGGCCCGCGGCAGTGATCGAGCCGGTTCCGCCCGTGTTCACGTAGTACATCGCGCCATTGCTGTCGAAACCGAAGACCCGCCCGTCCGGCGCGATGAAGTTGCGCGGGAACATGAAGTCGTAGGATCCGGTATTGGCGCCCGTCATCAGCCGGAATGTTCCGTCGACTGCGCGAATTTCGGGCCGGTCCGTGCCGCCGGACCCGCCCTGGATGTAGATTTCCCCGTTGGTCAGCGCGATGGACGACGAATACCAGCGCGCCCGGTTCATGTTGTTGTTCCGGGTGAGCGTGTTGGTGTTGTAATTGAAGACGTTACTGTTGTTGTTGCCGGTGTTCGTCGTTGAGGCGCCGGTCCAGTTGTCGCCGCCGGCGATGAATACCTGACCGCCCTGGGGCACGAGGACCTGCGAGCTGCAGAAAATATCGGTGCCGGTTGTGTTCGGCATGGTGAGGTGCCCGGCATCCAGCCCGGCCGAAGGGTCCCAGACGTCATAGATGAAGATGCCGGTCTGCTGTCCGGACGCCGTCGTGCCGTAGGTCAGCACCCGTCCGTCGGGCATCAGCACTGCGTGCAGCCCGATCAGCGGCCACGGGTGCACGCTGGACCAGGCGCCGATCGTGTTGTTCGCGGCAGCGGAGACAGTGGTCGCCAGAAGGGCGGCAGAAAGCGCGAGTCGTTTAAGAACCTGGCCGATGCACCGAACCGCGCTTCCGCGCACTGATCATCCCCTCGGTCTTTCTTCGTTGCGGCCAGCGGGCAATCATCGAGTCCGCGGGCCTTTGTGCGGCGAGAATATCCCGCCACGCCACAACCGTCTCGTGTGTTGACATAATGGCCATCCGGGCCCGTAGAATTGTGACGCAGCTAACATCCCGGTCCCGGCGGCGGACCGCAACCGGCCCGCCGACGCGCAGGCCACGGAGCGGGGCGGTCGCGGGGCCTGTGCCATAATCGCGCGCCCCAACCGGGCCGGCCCGGCCGGCCCCCGCAGAGGAAGGACATGGATTTTTTCATCACCCCCGCCTGGGCCCAGGCCGCCGCAGGATCCACGGCCGGCACGCTCGGCACGATCCTCCCGCTCGTGCTCATATTCGTCGTCTTCTACTTCCTGCTCATCCGGCCGCAGACCAAGCGAGCCAAGGAACACCGCGAGATGGTCGCCAAGCTGGCGGCCGGCGATGAGGTCGTGACGACCGGCGGCGTGCTCGGCCGCATCAGCGAGGTCGGCGAGCCTTTCGTCACGCTCGAGGTCTCCACCGGCGTTTCCATCCAGGTGCAGAAGGTCCAGGTCGCGCAGCTGATGCCGAAAGGCACCCTGAAGACGCACTGACGGCACGGCCGCCCCGCGAGCATGTTCAAGTTCCCGGTCTGGAAGAGCGTGACCGTCCTCGTCGTCATGCTCCTGGCGGCGCTGCTGGCGCTTCCAAACGTATTCGGGGAGTCGCCGGCGCTGCAGCTCTCCCGCCGCGACCGCGCCGCGTTCACGCCCGACTCGATTCCGGAATTCGAAAAGCTGCTCACGACGTCCGGCCTGCCGTTCGAACAGGTGAAGATCGACGACGCGGGCCGGCTCTGGATCCGCTTCGAGGACGTTGACAAGCAGCTCGCGGCGCGCGACCTGATCGCGCAGCGATACGAGGGCCAGTACGCGATCGCGACGACGTTTGCCTCGCGGGCGCCCAACTGGCTGACTGCGCTCGGGCTTGAGCCGATGAGCCTCGGGCTGGACCTGCGGGGCGGCATCTACCTCGTCTACGAGGTCGATGTGGAGGGCGCGGTTGACCAGCTGCTCCAGGTCATGGAGCGTGACCTGCGCAAGGTGCTGCGCGACGCGCGCATCCAGTACCAGGACGTCGAAGCCCGCCGCCGGCAGGTCGCCGTGCTGCTGCGCAATCCGTCCGACCGCGACGCCGCTGTCGCCGCGATCCGCAAGTTTGACGCGACTCTCGTGCCGCAGGATGGCACGGCTCCAGGCGAGATCGTCCTGGCCCTCAGCGAGGCACAGGCGCGCCAGCGCCAGGACTTCGCGATCCAGCAAAACATCACGGCGCTCAACAACCGCGTGAACGCGCTGGGCGTCGCCGAACCGATCGTGCAACGGCAAGGGCTGAACCGCATCGCCGTGCAGTTGCCCGGCATCCAGGATGCATCCGAGGTCGTGCGGATGCTGGGCAAGATCGCGACGCTCGAGTTTCGGCTGGTCGACACGGTCAACAGCCCGATGGAAGCGCAACGCACGGGACGCGCTCCCCTCGGTACGCGCCTGTACAAGCAGCGCGACGGTACGCCCGTGCTGCTGAAGCGGGAAGTGATCGCGACGGGCGAGCAGCTCGTCGACGCCTCGTTTGCGCCGTCACAGGGGGAACCCGCCGTCAGCGTCAAGCTCGACACCCGGGGCGGCGATGAAATGCTGCGCACCACGCGCGAAAACCTGAACAAGCCGATGGCCGTGGTGTTCATCGAGAAGGAGCGGGAGCAGGTGGAACGCGGCGGCCGCAAGGTCGTGCTGGACCGGTCCAAGGAGGAAGTCATCAGCGTCGCGACGATTCGCGGCGTGTTCTCCAACCAGTTCCAGATCACCGGCCTGTCGGCGGCGGAAGGAACCGAGCTCGCCAAGCTGCTGCGCGCGGGCGCCCTGGCGGCGCCGCTCTACATCGTCGAACAGCGACTGATCGGGCCGGGCCTCGGGCGCGAGAACATCGAACGCGGGTTCAGGGCCCTCGTCCTGGGCATGACCTGCCTGTTCCTGTTCATGCTGTTCTATTACCGGGTCTTCGGCCTGGTCGCCGACCTGGTGCTTCTGGCCAACGTGATCCTGCTGACCGCGCTGCTCTCGCTGTTCAAGGCTGCGCTTACCCTGCCGGGCATCGCGGGCATCGTGCTGACGGTCGGCATGGCAGTGGACGCAAACATCCTGATATTCGAGCGCATCCGCGAGGAAGTGCGCAACGGCAGTTCGCCGATGGCGTCGATCAACGCGGGGTTCGAACGCGCGTTCTCGGCCATCGTCGATGCAAACATCACGACGCTGATTGCCGGCGTCATGCTGTTCGCCTTCGGTACCGGCCCGATCAAGGGTTTCGCGGTCGTGCTGAACCTCGGGATTCTGACCTCGATGTTCACGGCGCTGATCGGCAGCCGGGCCCTGCTGTACCAGATCTACGGGCGACGGCGTCACGTCTCCCGCCTGGCGATCTGAGGAACCGCCCATGGAGTTCTTCAAGCGGACACCGCGGATACGGTTTCTCGAACGGCGCAAATACTGGTACGCCGTGTCGACACTCGTGATACTGGGCTCGATCGTCGCGTTCGTGACGCGTGGCCTGAATTTCGGCATCGATTTTACCGGCGGCGTCGTCATCGAGGCGCATTTCCCGGCAGAACCCGATCTCGAGCGATTACGCGGGTCGCTGGCCGGCAGCGGGCTGGACGATGCTTTCGTGCAGCGCTTTGGCACGACGCAGGACGTCCTGGTGCGGCTGCCCCCGGCTGCTGGAGATGCGGCGCGCGAGGTGACCGAACAGGTGCGAGGTGCGCTCGCCAAGGTGGATACCGGCGTGGAGATCCGGCGGACCGAGTCCATCGGCCCGCAGGCGGGGCGGGAGCTCGCCGAGAAGGGCGCCACTGCACTTCTCATGGCGCTGCTGTTCATCGGCATCTACGTGATCATGCGGTTCCAGTGGAAATTCGCCGTCGGCGCAATCGTCGCGGTCCTGCACGATCCGTTCGTGGTGGTCGGCATGTTCTCGATCACCGGCCTGACATTCGACCTGTCGGTCATGGCGGCAATCCTTGCGGTGATCGGCTACTCTCTGAACGACACCGTCGTCGTGTTCGACCGGGTGCGCGAGCGGATGATCCACATGCGAAAGTCCTCGCCCCGCGAGGTGATGGATACGGCCATCAACGAGACCCTCTCGCGCACGCTGCTGAGCTCTGGCACGACCTCGATCGTGGTCGTCGCGCTCGTCGCGTTCGGCGGCGAGGCGCTCAGGCCGTTCGGGATCGCGCTGCTGGTCGGTATCGTGGTCGGAACGTTCTCGTCGATCTATGTCGCCAGCGCACTGGCCCTCGAACTTGGCCTGACGCAACGCGACCTGATGCCGCCCGAGAAGCGCGGCGAAGTCGACGAGCTTCCCTAGGCCGCCGGCGCGGTGGGCACGTGATCGAGCTGCTGTCCGATCCGGCCGTCTGGATCTCGTTCCTGACGCTGGCGCTGCTGGAAATCGTCCTCGGGATCGACAACATCATCTTCCTGTCGATCCTGGTCTCGAAGCTGCCGCCGGCACTTCAGCAGCGCGGCCGGATACTAGGCCTCGCGTTCGCGATGCTCACGCGCATCGCGCTCCTGTTCTCGATCACCTGGATGATCCGGCTGACGGCGCCGCTGTTGGTGGTTCTCGGCGAGGAGATCTCAGGACGGGACCTGATCCTGTTCGCCGGCGGCCTGTTCCTCCTCGTCAAGAGCGTCACCGAGATCCACGGCGCGCTTGAGGGCGCCGAAGATCATGCGGATCACGGCGTGAAGCTGCAATCCAGGATCATGGCCGTCGTGGTGCAGATCGGCCTGATCGACATCGTGTTCTCGCTCGACTCCGTGTTCACGGCCATCGGCCTGGCCCAGCAGGTCGAGATCATGGTCGTCGCGATCGTGGCCGCGGTGGTGGTCATGATGTTCATGGCCCGGCCGATCAACGAATTCATCGACCGCCATCCCACGATCAAGATGCTGGCGCTCGCGTTCCTGATCCTCATCGGGTTCGCGCTCGTAGCCGAATCCCTGGAATTCCACATTCCGAAGGGCTACCTCTACTTCGCGATGGCATTCTCCGTGGGCGTCGAAATGATCAACATCCGGATGCGCCGGCACGGCCGCCCGGTCGCACTGCGCGGCCCGGCCATGGCGGAAGAGCAACGCGAAAAGCGCTGACTTGCCCGCGCGCAACGCAGCCGCCGCATCGCGGGCCGGCGGCGGGCGCTCCGGGACCGGCGACGGGTCAGGCGTTCAGCTTGCTGTGGCGTCGGCTGTAGCCGAAATAGATCGCGAAGCCGGCTGCGATCCACACGCTCATCCAGTGCCAGTTCGCCATGAATGCCGGGAAGAACAGGTAGAGGCAGGCCGCGGCGCCGAGGACGCAGACGACCGGCGCCGCCGGCACGCGGAACGCTCGCGGCAGGTCCGGCCGCGTACGGCGCAGGATCAATACGCCGATGCAGACCGTCGCAAACGCCAGCAGCGTGCCCATCGACACCAGGTCACCCAGCACGCCGATCGGCAGCAGCCCGGCCAGGATCACCGCGGTCGTGCCGACGATGACCGTGCCGACGTGAGGCGTGCGGTACTGGGGATGAATGCGCCCGAAGACCGGCGGGATCAGGCCGTCCCTCGCCATCGAATAGAAGATGCGCGGCTGGCCGAGCATCATCACGAGGATCACGGAAGTCAAACCGGCGATTGCGCCGATTTCCACGATGGACTTGAGCCATAGCAGGCTCGGATACGTCTCCAGCGCGGTGGCGACCGGCCTCGGCGTGCCCAGCAGGTTGTAAGGCATGATGCCGGTCATGACGGCGGACATCGCGATATAGATGAGCGTGCAGATGAAGAGCGAACCCAGGATTCCGATCGGCATGTCGCGCTGCGGATTCTTGGCCTCCTGTGCCGCGGTCGAGACGGCGTCGAAGCCGATGTAGGCAAAGAACACCACGCTCGCGCCACGCACCACGCCGTCGAAGCCGAAGCGGCCCGGGCCTTCCGGGGGCGGGATGAATGGCTTCCAGTTGTCGGGATTGACGTATTTCAGCGTCACCGCCATGAAGAGCAGGATCACGCCGACCTTGATCAGGACGATGACGGCGTTGACGGTCGCCGACTGGGTGATGCCGCGATAGCACAGCGCGGCGACCCCGATGACGATCGCGACCGCAGGCAGGTTGATGAGCGCTCCGGTCGGCACAGGGCGGCCGTCCACCACGGTAAGCGGCGCGTTCGTGAGGGCCTCCGGCAGGCTGAGCGACACGCCGAATGCGTTCCCGATCGATTCGAGCAGTCCGGTGAAATATCCGGACCATCCCACGGCGACGGTGGCGGCCGCGAACGTATATTCGAGAATCAGCATCCAGCCGATGAACCACGCGACGACTTCACCGAGGGTGGCGTAGGAATAGGAGTAGGCGCTTCCCGAGACCGGCAACATGGCGGCGAATTCCGCGTAACAGAGTCCCGCGAAGGCACAGGCGATGCCCGCCATCACGAAGCTCAGTATGATCGCCGGACCCGCATAGTTGGCGGCGGCGTTGCCGGTCATGACGAATATGCCGGCGCCGATCACCGCGCCGATGCCAAGCAGTACGAGATGGCGCGCGGTCAGCGCGCGCTTCAGTGTGACCTCGCCGGCGACCACTGCCTCGTTGTCCGCGGTGGCCGCGACCGGCTGGGTCCTGAACAGATTCATGCGCGATCCCCCGAAAACCGTGTCGGACTCTAACCCAGCCCTGCCGTGATTGCGAGCCGCGCCCACGGCCTCATTTGCGAAGCTCGTCATCGAGGTTGGGCGCGAACATCTCGATCAGCGCCGCGTAGACGCGCGGCGTTCCTGCGAGCAGGTTGCCTGCATCCTGGTACTCGCCGCCGGCGAGATTGCCGACCCTGCCGCCCGCTTCCGTGATGAGCAGGTTGCCGGCGGCCGTGTCCCAGGGCGAGAGCCCGATCTCCCAGAATCCGTCGAGCCGGCCGGCGGCTACGTAAGCAAGGTCGAGCGAGGCGGCCCCGGGACGGCGCACGCCGGCGGTCGCATCCATCACCTGCTCGAGCATCGCAAGATAGGGCTTCAGCCAGCGCCGGTTCTCGCGATACGGAAAGCCGGTGCCGACCAGGGCGCCATCCAGGCCCGCGCGCTGCGAGACGCGCAGCCGCCTGCCGTCGAGCAGCGTCCCCGCGCCGCGTTCGGCGGAGAACAATTCACCGCGCAGCGGGTCGAGCACGACCCCGATTTCCGCGCGGCCGCGGTGGCGGCAGGCCACCGACACGGCGAACTGCGGAAAGCCGTGCAGGAAGTTGGTGGTGCCGTCGAGGGGATCAATGACCCAGGTATAGTCGTCGCCGCGCTGTTCACCGCTTTCCTCGGCGAGGATGCCGTGCGAGGGATAGGCCTTTCGGATCGTGGCGATCAACACCTGCTCCGCCGCCCGGTCCACCTCGCTGACAAAGTCATTCCGGCTCTTCTCGCTGACGGTCACGCCGCCGGCACGATCGAGATTGCGCACAATCATCTCGCCGGCGCGGCGCGCGGCGCTGACCGCGATGTTGAGCAGCGGGTGCATGACTTAGAATAACAGCAAGCCTCCCGGAACCGCGATGTCCACCGCCATCAGAATCGTGCTCGTCGATACCAGCCATCCCGGAAACATAGGCGCGAGCGCACGGGCACTGAAGAACATGGCGCTCGAGTCGCTGGTCCTGGTGCGGCCGCAGGCGCATCCTCATCCCGATGCGGTGGCGCGCGCGTCCGGCGCCGCCGACCTGCTCGCGCAAGCGCGCGTGGTCGCGTCGGTCGGCGAAGCGATCGGTGACTGCGGCCTCGTGGCCGGAACAACGGCGCGGCCGCGCAGCGCCAACTGGCGGGTGCTGGACGCACGCGACGGCGCGGCGGAGCTCGCGTCTGCGGCTGGCTCGAGACCGGCCGCGGTGCTGTTTGGTGGCGAGCGCAATGGGCTCGCGAACGAGGAACTCGGCCGCTGCCAGTTCCTGATCCGCATACCGTCCGCTGCCGCGTACCCGTCCATGAATCTCGCCCAGGCAGTACAGGTCGTCTGCTACGAAATTCACATGGCGGCGAGCCGCGCGGCCAAGGGCGCCGGGACCGGCGCGGCGTCGGCGCCCGCCACGGCTGACGATCTGCAGGCGCTGCATGCGCACCTCGATCGCGTGATGCACAGGACCGGCTTCTTGCGTGACCGCAATGCCGCCCAACTCGGCGCGCGCGTGCGACGCCTGGTGGCACGCGCCGTCCCCGACGACGGCGAGGTCCGCATACTGCGCGGCATGCTGGCCGCGATCGAACGGGCGTTGCCGGCGCGGGAGTGAGCAGAATGTCAGCGGAATGTCCGATCTACCTGGACCATGCCGCAACGGCGCCGCTCGACGCGCGCGTCGCGGCCGCCATGGGCGAGTGTCTGTCGGATCCCGGGCTGCAGGCGAATCCTGCGTCGGCTCACCGGTCCGGGCGCGCGGCCGCGCAACGCGTCGAACTCGCGCGTGCCCAGGTGGCGCAGCTACTGAACGCGCCGCCCGCGTCGATCGTGTTCACCTCGGGCGCGACCGAAAGCGTCAATCTTGCCGTCCTCGGGGCGGCACGAGCGGCCGGCCCCGCGCGCCGCCACGTCGTTACCTCGCGCATCGAGCACCGTGCCGGCATCGACGCCTGCCGCAGGCTTGAGCAAGAGGGATACGAAGTGACCTGGCTCTCGCCGACGCCGGACGGGCGCATCGAGCCCGCTCGGGTTGCGGATTCCATTCGCGCGGACACGGCGCTGGTCTCGCTCATGCATGCGAACAACGAGACCGGCGTGCTGACCGACATCGATGCCGTGTCGGCCGTTTGCCGAGAGCGCGGAGTCCTGTTCCATGCCGACGCGGCGCAGAGCGCAGGCAAGATCCCGATCGACGTCGCGGCATCGGGCATCGCCCTGCTGAGTCTCTGTGCGCACAAGCTGGGCGGGCCAAAGGGCGTCGGCGCGCTCTATGTGCGCCGCCGCCCGCGGCCTGCGTTACAGCCGCTGCAGTTCGGCGGCGGGCATGAGGCGGGCCTGCGCCCGGGCACGCTCGCAACGCACCAGCTCGTTGGTTTCGGAGCCGCCTGCGGTCTCGCGGGTAACGCGCTCATCGATGAGGCCGCCAGCATCCGGGGGCTGCGTGAGCGCCTCTGGACCGCCCTTCAGGCGGCCGTGCCCTTGTGGCGCAATGGAGCGGCGGAACCGTCGGCACCCGGCATCCTGAGCGTGGGCTTTGCGGGCATCGAGGCCGAAAGCCTGCTACTCGAGATCGACGGCCGCCTGGCCATATCGAGCGGCTCCGCCTGCAGTTCCGCGACGAGCGAACCCTCGTATGTGCTTCGGGCGCTCGGCCGTTCGGACGAAGCCATTCAGGCTTCGTTCCGCCTGAGCCTCGGCCGCGGGACGACGACGCTGGACGTCGACCGCGCGGCCGACATCCTGGTGCGGGCCGTGGCCCGACTGCGCGCGGCGTTGCCGGCCGGCGCGCTGGAGCGCATCGCGTGAGCGCGGAGACCCCGCGTTATTCGAGCCGGGTGCTCGAGCTGTTCACGGAGCTTCCGGGCGCCGGTGCGCTGCCGGCGGGTCGCGGTGCGTTCGTCGCGGGGGAGGCGCTGGCGGTCGATCGCGGCGCGTGGGTCCGTTTCGAGGCTCGGCTCCTGGGCGGTCAATTCCAGGATTGCCGGTTCCTCGCCTGGGGCTGTCCGCATACCCTTGCGGCGGCGGCCCTGGCTGCAGCCCAGATTCGCAGCCATCCGGCGCTGCGCCCGGTCGAGATCGACGCCTCGCGCCTCGCGCGGGAACTCTGCGCGCCGGCTGACAAGATGGGGCGGCTCCTCGTCGTCGAGGACGCGCTCCGGGCACTGTTCGCTGCGGGCGGTCGGGTACAATAGGGCACCGGAATGGCCATCACCCTCACACCCGCCGCCGCCGACCGCGTGCGCCATTTCCTCGCCGAGCGCGGGCACGGCGTCGGACTCCGGCTCGGTGTCCGAAAGACCGGCTGCTCGGGATTCGCATACGTGGTCAATTATGCGGACGCCGTGAAGCCCGACGACCGGGTCTTCGACTGCCAGGGCGTGCGGGTGCTCGTCGATGCGGGCAGCCTCGAGCTGATCGACGGTACCGAAGTGGATTTCGTGCGTCATGGGCTCAACGAGGCGTTTCGATTCCGGAACCCGAATGTCCGTGGTGAATGCGGCTGCGGCGAAAGCTTCAGCGTCTGATTTTTCCTTTCAGAACCGGCACTTCCGCGTTCGCCGCGATTGCCGCCGCGCGGTCGCGAAGGCTACAATGCGCGGCTGCATGGTTCACCGCTGCAGCTTGAGGACCGCATGGCGCTCGAACGTACCCTGTCCATCGTCAAGCCCGACGGCGTGGCCCGAAACCTGATCGGTGACGTCTATCGCCGGCTTGAGCAGGCCGGCCTCAGGATCGTCGGGGCGCGCATGCTGCTGCTGACCCAGCGGCAGGCAGAGAGGTTCTATGCGGTCCATCGCGAGCGGCCGTTCTTTCGCGACCTCTGCGCCTACATGACATCGGGGCCCGTCATGGTCCAGGTTCTCGAAGGCGAGACCGCCGTGCAGCGGCACCGGGACATCATGGGCGCCACCGACCCGAAAAAGGCGGCGCCAGGCACAATCCGCGCGGATCTCGCGACCAGCATCGAGCAAAACGTCGTGCACGGGTCCGACAGCTCCGAGAATGCCGCGCGCGAGATCGCGTTCTTCTTCGCCGAGACATCGCTCTGCCCGCGCGCACGATGATGGGCGAACGTCAATGAGCGATTCCGCGCCGCGAGCGAACCTGCTCGGCAAGCCCCGGTCCGAGCTCGAGGCCTTTGTCGGCGGATTCGGCGCGAAGCCCTATCGCGCGCGGCAGCTGCTGAAGTGGATCTATCGCCGCGGCGAGGCCGACTTTTCGCGGATGACGGATCTTGCGAGGGATTTTCGCGCCGCGCTTGGAGAGCGGGCCGAAGTCCGGGTGCCGGAGATCGTCGCGGCCCGGACCGCGACCGATGGCACACGCAAGTGGCTGCTCGGCATGCCGGGTGCCACCGGCAACGACCAGGTGATCGAGACCGTCTTCATTCCCGAGCCGGGCCGCGGCACCCTGTGCATATCCACCCAGGTCGGCTGTGCGCTCGACTGCTCCTTCTGCGCGACGGGCGCTCAGGGTTTCAACCGCAACCTGACGGCGGCAGAGATCATTGGCCAGGTGTGGCTCGCAAACCGCGAGCTCGGGCGAGATCCGGACGGCGAGCGAATCGTCACGAACGTGGTCCTGATGGGAATGGGCGAGCCGCTCGCCAATTACCGGAATGTCTTGCCGGCAATGCAGCTGATGCTCGACGATCTTGGCTACGACCTGTCGAGACGGCGAGTGACGCTTTCGACATCGGGACTGGTGCCGCAGATCTACCGTCTCGCCGAAGATTGCAACGTTGCGCTCGCCGTGTCGCTGCATGCGCCGAACGACCGCCTGCGCGACGAACTCGTGCCGATCAACCGCAAGCACCCGATCGCGGAGCTGCTCGCCGCGTGCTGGCATTACCTCGAGCGCCAGAACGGCCGCAGCGTGACTTTCGAGTACACGTTGCTGGACCGCGTCAATGACCGACCGGAACAGGCGCGGGAACTCGCGACACTGCTGCGAGGTCATCAGGCCAAGGTCAATCTCATTCCATTCAATACTTTTCCAGGCACCAAGTACCGTCGCTCGCCGGCCGAATCGATCCGGCGGTTTCGCGACTTGCTGATGCAGGGAGGCGTGATGGCGACAGTGCGAAGAACTCGGGGCGACGATATCGATGCGGCCTGCGGCCAGCTGCGCGGGCGGGTAGCGGACCGGACGCAGGTGCGTCTCGGCAGCAAGCTCGTCAGCCTCACGGTGCGCGCATGATCACCCGCGGCGCAATGCTTGTCCTTGCGCTCGCACTCGCCTGCCCCGCATTCTCGCAGACCAAGCCGCAGGACCCGATACTCGAGGCCGGAAAGATCAATGCGCGGCTCGCGATGGAGTACTTGAAGCGCGGGCAACTGCAGGTCGCCCAGCAAAAAGTCGAAAAGGCGCTGCAGGAGAACCCGAAGGACGTGAACGTCCAGCTGTCGGCCGGCCTCGTCTACGAGCGTCTCCACAAGCTGAAAGACGCGGAAAAGCATTTCCGCCTGGCGCTTCGCGCCGATCCGGACAGCCCGGAAGCACAGAATGCGCTTGGCGCCTTCTTCTGCCGCAATGGTGAGCATGCGAAGGGCGAGGAGATGTTCCTCAAGGCGGCGGCCAACCAGGTCTATCGCACGCCGTACGTCGCTTACACGAATGCCGGCGTCTGCGCGCACAGCGCCGGTAATCTCGACCAGGCGGAGCGTTTTCTCCGCCAGGCGCTGGCATCCCAGGTCGACTATCCGGAAACCTACGCGCAGCTCGCGGGCGTGCTGCACGAGCGCGGCAACGACCTGCAGGCGCGCGCCTTCATCGGGCGCTACCTCGCGGCCGCACCCGCGACCCCGAACATCCTGCTGCTCGGCTACAACATCGAGGCCGCGCTCAAGGATGAGAAGGCGGCTGCGGCATACAGCGAGCGGCTGATCAAGGAATTCCCGAGTTCGGAGCAGGCGCGCGCCGTCGAAAACCTGGCGGGCCGGAATCACGAATGAGCGCGAGGCCGGGCCTCGCGTCTCCGGGTGCGCGGCTGCGCGCCGCGCGCGAGGCCTGCGGTCTTTCCATCGAGGAAGTCGCGGACCGGCTCCGCCTCAATGTCGCGCTCGTTCTCGCCATGGAGGAGGACCGGTTCGGCCTGCTCGGCGCGCCGGTCTTTGCCCGTGGGCACCTCAGGAATTATGCGGTGCTCGTGGGCGCGCCGGAGCGGGAGATCGTGGCCGCCTGCGATCCCGGCGACGTGCCCGAGCCAACCTTCCTGCCGGCGCTGGATCGCATGCCGCGGATGCGGTCCCGGCGGCGGCCGTGGATCATCGCGTTCGTGGCTGTGGCGACTGCTGCGTCCGCGGCGATCGCCTGGTGGATGACGCGAAGCTAGCCCATGGGACAGAAACTCCAGGCCGTCCGCGGAATGAACGACCAGCTCGCGGACCAGCTGCCGTACTGGCAGCGGATCGAGAGCGTTGCGCGCGAAGTGTTCTCCGACTACGGCTACCTCGAGATGAGGGTGCCGTTGGTCGAGCATGCGGAGCTCTTCCGGCGGTCGATCGGCGAGCATACGGACATCGTCGAGAAGGAGATGTACACCTTTGACGACCGTGGCGGCGATCGGCTGAGCCTGCGTCCCGAGGCAACGGCGGGCCTCGTGCGTGCAGCCATTGAGCATGGCCTGCTGCACAACCGGAAACAGCGTCTGTGGACTGCGGGCCCGATGTTCCGCCACGAGCGTCCCCAGCAGGGACGCTACCGCCAGTTCCACCAGATCGATTGCGAGGCGTTCGGCCATGCCGGGCCGGACATCGATGCCGAGGTGATCCAGGTCTCGGCGCGCCTGTGGCGCAGGCTCGACATCCGCGACCTGCGTCTGTGCGTGAACTCGCTCGGCACGCCCGAGTCCAGGAGACGCTTCCGCGAGCTGCTGGTCGGATACCTGTCTGCGCATCGCTCCGGCCTCGATGCCGACAGCCTGCGCCGGCTCGAATCGAACCCGTTGCGCGTCCTGGATTCGAAGAACCCGTCCATGCGTGCCCTGATCGAAGGCGCACCGCGGCTCGTCGATCACCTCGATGCCGCATCGCGGCGCCATTTCGACCGCCTCCTCGAGCTGCTCGCCGCATGCGGCATTGCTGCCGAGGTGGACCCGCGCCTGGTCCGCGGGCTCGACTATTACACGCGGACCGTCTTCGAGTGGCGAACTTCGGCGCTCGGCTCGCAGGATGCCGTCTGTTCCGGCGGCCGCTATGATGCCCTGGTCGAACAACTGGGCGGAGAGCCGACCCCGGCGATCGGCTGGGCTCTCGGCGTCGAGCGTGTCGTCGGCCTGATGCAGGCCGCGGGCCTGCCGGCGCCCGGAGCCGTCCCGGCGGTCTACATGGTCCTTTCGGGCGAGCATGCGGAAATGGCAGGGCTGGCGCTCGCCGACCGCCTGCGCGACGCCCTGCCGGGGGCGGGCGTGCTTGCCAACATGGATGGCGGCAGCTTCAAGTCGCAGCTGAAGCGCGCGGACAGAAGCGGTGCGACGGTCGCACTCATCATCGGGGACGAAGAGGCCGGTCGCGGTGTTGCCGGAGTGAAGTGGCTGCGCGCCGAGGCGCAGCAGCAGGAATGGTCCTGGGACGAACTGCCGCGGCGGCTGGCCGCCATGCTTCAAGCCGGGGAAATATCAGGAAGCCACGATGGTCGATGAATTTCTGTCCGAGCAGGAACAGGCCGAGCAGCTCCGCAACTGGCTGCGGGAGAACTGGATCTGGCTGGTCGCTGGCGTGGCGCTGACCCTGGGCGGCTACTACGGCTTCCGCTGGTGGGAGTCGCGCCAGGCGTCGCGTTCGGTTGCCGCCGGAATGCGCTTTGCAGCGATGCTCGATGCGATCGGCGGCGGAAAGCGCGAAGAGGGCCTGCGTATCGCTGACGAGGTGACCGGCGAGTACGCCGATACGCCCTACGCGGACCAGGCGACACTCGTGCTTGCGCGGCTCGACGTCGACTCGGGCGATCTGGCGGGTGCCGAAAAGCGCCTTGCGATGGTCGCCGGGGAATCGAAGGACCCGGACCTGCGCGTCGTGGCGAGGCTGCGGCTGGCGCGGGTCCAGCTCGCACAGGGCCGCTATGACGATGCGCAGAAAACCCTCGACGCTGTCGCGACGCCGGCCGTCGATGCCCGCGTGCTCGATCTGCGCGGCGACGTGGAGCGTGCCCGGGGCGACAAGGCGGCGGCGGTCGACAACTGGCGCAAGGCCGAGTCCGAACTGACGGCAAGTCCCGCGGGAGAATCGCAGCTCGACGCGGAACTTCTTCGCCTGAAGATCGACGAACTGGGCGCGGCGCAGGCGGCGGAGTAGTCCATGCAGATCCAGCGATTCATGGTGGCGGCGGTGATCGCGATCCTCGCAGCCGCCTGCAGCAAGGAGGAAGAGGTCGCGCCGCCCGCGGAACTCGTCGATTTCAACCCGACCGTGCGCATTGACCGCGTCTGGAGCGTAGCGACCAAGGGCGGGGACGACGTGCTGCGCCTCGGCTTGCGGCCGGCGGTGGACGGCGATCGTGTCTACGTTGCGGGACATGGCGGCGATGTGCGCGCGCTCGAACTTGCCACCGGCCGCGACGTCTGGCGCGCGTCCACTGACCTCGAGTTGAGCGGGGGACCGGCCGTCGGCGAAGGCATCGTGGTTGTCGGCGGTTCGGGGGGCGGGCTGGCGGCCCTGGATGCCGTGACCGGGGCCAGCCGCTGGCAGGTCATGACCGGTGGCGAAGTCCTGACCGCGCCGGTCGTCGCGGGCGGAATTGCCGTGGTCCGCACGGTCGACGGGCGCCTTCGCGGACTGCGCGTCGCGGACGGGAGCGAAGCCTGGACCTACGAGCAGCCGGTGCCGCGGCTGACTCTGCGCGGCAATGGCACGCCCGTCGTCGATGGGGACATGGTGTTCGCGGGGCTCGACAACGGCAAGGTCGTGGCGCTGTCGCTCGCCACCGGAGAACTGCTCTGGTCCACGACCGTCGCGCCCGCACACGGCCGCACCGAGATCGAGCGTCTCGTGGACATCGATTCCCCGGTGCGCATCCTGGGCGATGACGTCTTTGTCGTCGGCTACCAGGGCCGAATCGCCATGCTTGCGCGCGACACCGGCCAACTCTGGTGGGGACGGGATCTTTCGAGTAACCGCGGGCTCGCCGCGGACGACGACCTGCTCTACGTGACGACCGCCGACAGCACCGTGATCGCCATGCGCCGCCGTGACGGCACGCCGGTCTGGACCCAGGACGCGATGCTGCACCGATCGCTGACCGCCCCAGTCCTGTCAGGCGACGCGCTGGTTGTGGGCGACTTCGAGGGCTACCTGCACTGGCTCGACGCCGCCAGCGGCCAGATGCTGGCGCGCGGCAAGACGGGCGGGGGCCGCATCAGCAATCCCCCGGTCGTGGCGGGCGACCTCCTGCTGATCCAGACCGATTCCGGCGAAGTCCAGGCCTGGCGCGCAAAGCCGCGGGCCGCGGGCTGATCCGGGCCGGCCAAGCATGCCATGCTTCCGGTCGTCGCCCTCGTCGGCAGGCCCAATGTCGGCAAGTCGACGCTCTTCAATGCGCTGACCGGAACGCGCGACGCCCTCGTCGCCGACATCCCGGGTCTCACTCGCGACCGCAAGTACGGCTATGGTCGCCGCGAACCGCACCGCTTCATCGTCATCGACACGGGCGGACTCGTGGAGGCGCCACGCGGCGTGCTGGAACTGATGGCGCGGCAGACCGGGCGCGCGATCGAGGAAGCCGACCGCGTCGTGTTCCTTGTCGACGGGCAGGGCGGGCTCGACGCTGCGGACCGCTTCGTGGCCGACGTGCTGCGCCGGAGCGGCAAGCCGGTTACGGTCGCGGTCAACAAGAGCGAGGATCGCGACGCGGCGGTCGCGACGGCGGAATTCCACGCCTTCGGGTTTGGCGAGCCGCTCGCGATCTCCGCCGCGCATCGTCAGGGTATCGACGACCTCGTCGACCGTGCGCTCGCCGGGTTCGAGCCGGTTGCGGAGCACGCCTCTTCCGAGGAGGAGCGGGCGATCAGGGTCTGCGTGGCCGGCCGGCCGAATGTCGGCAAGTCGACCCTGGTCAATCGCCTGGTCGGGGAGGAGCGGCTGGTCACTTTCGACGAGCCGGGCACGACCCGCGACGCCGTGCGCGTGCCTTTCGAGCGCGACGGCCAGCGCTACGTCCTGGTCGATACGGCTGGAATGAGGCGTCGTGCGCGGGTCGACCAGGACCTCGAAAAGTGGAGCGTCATCAAGACCCTCCAGGCAATCGATGATGCGCACGTCGTCATCGGCGTAGTCGACGCGCGCGGAGCCGTCGCCGAGCAGGACGCGACGCTTTTCGGCCTCGTGGCCGAGCGCGGCCGGGCCTTGATCGTCGCCGTCAACAAGTGGGACCATGTCGAAACCGGCCAGCGCGAGGAGATTCGCGGGCAGGTGGCCAGTCGCCTGCGCTTCCTCGATTTCGCGCCCGTGCATTACATCTCGGCCCTCCACGGCAGCGGTGTCGGCGAATTGATGGACGGCGTGCGCGCCGCGTTCGCCGCAGCCATGCGAGAGATGCCGACGCCTGAGCTCACGCGCGTCCTCGAGTCCGCAATCCAGCAGCACCCGCCGCCGCTGGTGCGCGGCCGGCGGATCCGACTGCGGTACGCCCACCAGGGCGGGAAGAATCCGCCCGTCATCGTGATTCACGGCGCCCAGGCGGAGCGCACACCGGAGGACTACCGGCGCTACCTCGTTCATTGCTATCGCGAGGCCTTCAGGCTGAAGGGCACGCCGGTGCGAGTTGAACTCCGCAGCGAGGAAAATCCTTTCGCGGGGCGGCGCGAGAAGCTGACGCCGCGGCAGCGGCGAACCCGCGACCGGCAGACACGCAGGACGCGGCGCTGAATCAGGCCTTCTGGCCCAGAACGCGCGCCCGCAGCCGGCCGCCCGCGACCCGGGCCTCCAGCTCCGTGCCCGGCGGCGCCGCGGCCGGGTCCCGCAGGACCGCGCCGCTTGCGGCGAGTGTGACGATCGCATACCCGCGCGCGAGGGTCGCGAGCGGGCTCATGGCCTCGAGACCCCGGACGGATGCCTGCAGCAGGCTGCCCGCGAGCGCAACGCAGTTCCGCGCCGAGGGGACCAGCCGCGCGCCGGCATGCTCGATCCTCTGCCGCAGCACCGCAAGCCGCAATGCCGGAGATTCCCGTTGCAGTTCCGCGCGCAGGCGCAGCAGCCGCTCTTCACGGGCACGGATGCCCCTGCGCACGGCGGCGGCCGAGCGCGACTGCAGTTCGTCCAGCCGTTGCGCGCGCTGTGCGATCGCCTGCGCAGGGTGAAGCTGCTCCAGCCGGCGGCCGGCGCGCATCAGGGCGTCGCCGCGCCCGCGATGGAGGCGCATCGCGGCCGCCCGGAGCCGTCCGGCCGTGACGTCCAGGGCCTGGAACCAGGCCAGGGCATCGGGAACCGCAAGTTCCGCCGCCGCTGACGGCGTCGGTGCGCGCAGGTCTGCCACGAAGTCGGCGATCGTGAAATCAATCTCGTGGCCGATGCCTGCGATCAGCGGCAGCCCGATGGCGGCGATGGAGCGAGCCAGCGACTCGTCATTGAAGGCCCACAGGTCCTCGAGCGAACCGCCGCCACGCACCAGCAGGAGCACGTCCACCTCCCGGCGGCGATCCGCGAGCGCAAGCATCGAGGCGATCTCGCGGGCCGCGCCCGCGCCCTGGACCGCGACCGGGTAGAGAAGCACCGGGATGCCGCGAAAGCGCCGGCGCAGGACGTGCAGCACGTCCCGCAGCGCCGCGCCGGTCGCGGAGGTCACGATGCCGATGCGCCGCGGAAACCGGGGCGGTGCGCGCTTGCGGGCCGCATCGAAAAGACCCTCCGCCGCGAGTTTCCGCTTGAGTGCCTCGAAGCGCCGCCTAAGTTCGCCCTCACCGGCTTCTTCCATGTGATCGACGACCAGCTGGAACTCGCCGCGCGCCTCGTAGAGGCCGACGCGAGCCCGCAGCAGGACCTGGATCCCGTCGCGCGGCGCGGCCCGCACCGCGAGATTTCGCTGGCGAAACATCGCGCAACGAACCTGGGCGTCCTCGTCCTTGAGAGTGAAGTACCAGTGGCCCGACGCCGGGCGTGACAGGTTCGAGAGTTCGCCTGAAATCCACAGCAACGGCAGGCCGGCCTCGAGCAGCCCGCGCGCCTCCCGATTCAGGCGGCTGACCGTATAAATGTCCCGGCGCGACTCGGCCGCAGGCCCGGATTGCTGGGTCAATATCGCCATGGCGTCATGCTAAGCCGGCAGTTCGCCTGCGCGCCACTTACAACCTGCGCGCTGCCGTCGTACAATGCGCCGCTTCATTCGGACCGCCCCGGGATTGCCGGCCATGCGAATTGTCCAGGAAGCGCTCACCTTCGACGACGTCCTGCTCGTTCCGGCTTACTCGGACGTGCTGCCGCGCGAGGTCGACTTGTCGACACGGCTGACCCGCGGCATCCGCCTCAACCTGCCCTTCCTGTCCGCCGCCATGGACACCGTCACCGAGGCGCGCCTGGCCATCACGATTGCCCAGGAGGGAGGGATCGGCATCATCCACAAGAACATGACCCCGGCGGACCAGGCGCGCGAAGTCGGGCGCGTCAAGAAGCACGAGAGCGGCGTCATCAAGGACCCGATCACGGTGCGGCCCGACGCAACCATCCGCGATGTCATCGCTCTCACGCGCGCGAAGGGGATCTCGGGACTGCCCGTCACGGCCGACGGCAACCAGGTCGTCGGCATCGTCACGCATCGCGACATCCGTTTCGAGGAGCAGCTCGACTTGCCTGTATCGAAGGTGATGACGCCGCGCGAAAAACTCGTGACAGTGCGCGAAAATACGCCGCGCGAGGAAGTGCTGCAGCTGCTCCACCGGCACCGAATCGAAAAGGTTCTGGTCGTGGACGATGTCGGGCGGCTGCGCGGAATGATCACGGTGAAGGACATCCAGAAGGCCCGCGACTTTCCGCGCGCCTGCAAGGACGAGCACGGGCGCCTGCGCGTCGGGGCCGCAGTCGGCACGGCGGCCGATACGACCGAACGCGTTGCGCAGCTCGCTGAAGCCGGCGTCGACGTCGTGATCGTCGACACCTCGCACGGCCATTCCCGTGGCGTCATTTCCACGGTCGAGCGAATCCGCAAGTCCTATCCGGACCTCCAGCTGGTCGCGGGCAATATCGTGACCGCCGAGGCGGCAAAGGCCCTCGTCGATGCCGGCGTGGACGGCGTCAAGGTCGGTATCGGCCCCGGATCCATCTGCACGACCCGCGTCATCGCGGGCGTGGGTGTTCCGCAGATTTCCGCCATCGCGACGGTTGCCGAGGCGCTTGCGAAGAGCGGCGTTCCGCTCATCTCGGATGGCGGCATCCGCTACTCCGGCGACGTCGCCAAGGCGATCGCAGCGGGCGCGCACGCTGTCATGATCGGGGGGCTGTTCGCCGGCACCGAGGAATCGCCCGGCGAGGTCGAGCTGTACCAGGGCGCCTCCTACAAGTCCTACCGCGGCATGGGTTCGCTCGGCGCCATGTCCCAGCGCCACGGCTCGAGCGACCGGTATTTCCAGGACGCGGTCGAAGAGCTGGAAAAACTCGTCCCCGAAGGCGTGGAGGGCAGGGTCCCCTACAAAGGGAGCCTCGTGACCATCCTGCACCAGCTCGCGGGCGGCATCCGTGCCGCGATGGGCTATACCGGGAGCCAGGACATCGAGCAGATGCGGACACGGCCCGTCTTTGTGCGCGTCACGGGCGCCGGCGTGCGCGAGAGCCACGTCCACGACGTGAGTATCACGAAAGAAGCGCCAAACTACCGGATCGGTTGATGGCAGCGCGTATGCACGCGGCCGCGGCCGATATCCATGCCCACCGGATCCTGATTCTCGATTTCGGCGCGCAGTACACGCAGCTCATCGCGCGGCGTGTGCGCGAAATCGGCATTTACTGCGAGATCTTCCCCTGGGACTGTGGCGACGACGCCGTGCGCGCGTTTGGCGCCCGCGGGATCATCCTGTCGGGCGGTCCCGAGTCGGTCGTGGATACGGCCCCGCCCCGGGCACCCGACGCCGTATTCCAGCTTCGGGTGCCGGTGCTCGGCATTTGCTACGGCATGCAGACGATGGCCGCACAGTTGGGCGGCCGTGTTGCGCCGTCCGCGCACCGCGAGTTCGGCTACGCCAGGGTCCGACTGACCGCACCGTCGCGGCTCCTCGACGGCATCACCGACGCAAGCGCCGAGGAGGCGGGCGTGCTCGAAGTGTGGATGAGCCATGGCGATCGCGTCGAAGCGCTGCCGCCGGGTTTCACGGCGATCGCGGAGACGTCAAACGCCCCACACGCGGCGATGGCGAATGACCAGGCGCTCTTCTATGGGGTGCAGTTCCACCCGGAAGTGACCCATACCCGCTCGGGCGCCGCGATCCTGGAGCGCTTCGTGCGCGAGATCTGCGGTTGCGATGCGCTCTGGGGCGCAGGCAACATCGTCGCGGATGCCATCGCCCGGGTCCGGGACCAGGCAGGCCGCGACCGCGTGCTGCTCGGCCTCTCGGGCGGCGTCGACTCTTCGGTGGTCGCGGCGCTGCTGCATGAGGCCATCGGCGACCAGCTGACCTGCGTGTTCGTGGACCACGGCCTCCTGCGCCTCGGCGAGGGCGATCAGGTGATGGCCACGTTCGCGCAGCACCTCGGCATCCGGGTCATCCGCGTCGACGCCACCGAGCGTTTCTACGCGGCGCTCGCGGGTGAAGAAGACCCGGAGCGCAAGCGCAAGACCATCGGCCGTCTGTTCGTCGAGGTGTTCGAGGAAGAGTCGCGGAAGATCGAGGGCGTGAAGTGGCTCGCCCAGGGCACGATCTACCCCGACGTCATCGAGTCGGCGGGGGCGAAGACCGGCAAGGCCCGCGTCATCAAGTCGCATCACAACGTCGGCGGCCTGCCCGAGCGCATGCACCTCAAGCTGCTCGAGCCGTTGCGGGAGCTGTTCAAGGACGAGGTGCGGCGCATCGGCCTCGAGCTCGGGCTGCCGCGCGACATGGTCTTCCGCCACCCGTTCCCGGGCCCGGGCCTCGGCGTGCGCATCCTCGGGAAGGTCACGCGCGAGGCGGCGGACCTCCTGCGCCGCGCCGACTCGATCTACATCGAGGAGCTGCGCACGCACGACCTCTACGATAAGGTCAGCCAGGCGATGGCGATCTTCCTGCCGGTGCGCTCCGTCGCCGTGATGGGCGACGGGCGACGCTATGACTGGGTGATCGCGCTCCGCGCCGTTGAGACGGTGGACTTCATGACCGCCCGCTGGGTCCGGCTGCCGTACGACTTCCTCGATGTCGTCGCGCGGCGCATCGTCAACGAGGTCGAGGGCGTTTCCCGCGTTGTCTATGACGTTTCCGGCAAGCCGCCGGCGACGATCGAGTGGGAGTAGGGCAAAGGTCAGGCGAGACATCGCTCGGCACGCCGTGAGTGTGGCGGCCGGGCTTCGGTAGGGCCGAAACCCGTCAATGGATGCCGCGATATCGCCTCTCCGCTTACAGTTTGGCGAGGGCGGCTTCGGCGACAGTCTTTTCCTCGTTCGCGGCGTCGTCCGCGGAAAGGCCGCCGCCGAACACACGAACCGTGAATGCAGACGTGCCCTTCTTCACGCGCAAGGTCGTCGTGTCGGGTTTCGCCATCGCCGAATAATAGGCGTCCTCTCCGAGGCCGCCGACCGGCGTGCTGGTGATCGGGCCGAACGAACTCTTGGCCGCGTCGAAGCCCGCCATGCTGATGAAGCTCACGGTCACCTTGACGGCGTTCGACCCGGGTTTGGTCGACGTCCATTGGCAGGCCCGCGTGCCCTGCCCCAGGCTGATGACGACGGGCATGCCGAGCGCTGTACCAATCTGCGCCGGTGTGAGCAGCGCACACGCATCGATTTTCGGCTCCTGCGCGAACGCCGCAGGCAAGTTGACGAATGCAACAGCGAGAATCGCGAGCGTTGACCTGGCGTTCATGGGCGAGTCTCCTGCGGTGAGCGATGCGGCGAGACGCCGCGCTGAGTCACCGGTGTATTCACCGGATCCTGCCTTACTTCGAGCCCGTTCGGCGCGACGGGCTTTCACGCACCACGAGTCGCGCGCGCCGTCCGGCGCATCATTCGGCGCCGGCAGAAAGGCGTTTTATCCGTACTATCGGCCGATGTTCTGCCGGTGAGCCGGAGCAATCTGCATCCGTTCCGTCAGATGCGATCCGGGCGCAATATCGCAAACGCCGTGATTGCCGCCAGCGAAAGTGCGGCGGCGAACAGGAAGGCACTCGCTGGACTGACGAGCCACAGGGCCCCGGCTGCCAGCGAAGCCGGCACGTAAACGAGCCCGGTCAGGAAATTATAGACGCCGATCGCGGATGCGCGCCGTTCCAGTTCGATGTCGGCGATGAATGCCTTGCTCTGTGCCTCGTCGATCGAATAGAACACGCCATAGAGGGCGAACAGCACGATCACCTGCCACTTCGTGGTCGCGAACACGAACCCGAGGCACATCAGCAGATAGGTCAGGTAGCCGGCGAGGATGATGCGGGCGCGGCCCCAGGAGTCGCCGAGCCTGCCGATCAGCGGCGCGCACAGGACGAACACGGCGTTGAACAGGGCGTACAGCAGCACGATGTCCTTCACCGCGAATCCGGCGCTGTGGGCGCGCAGCAGGAGAAAGCCGAAGCTGAAATACGCCAGCGAGAATATTCCGGCGGTCACCAGGAAACGTTTGAAGCCGGGGCTCAGCGTCTTCAACGTCTGCAACATGTTGTCGCGCCGGTGCTGGACTCCGGGTTGATCGCTGATGAGACACAGCACCGCGACGCTCAGGACCGCCGGCACGAGCGCAACCCAGAACAGCGTGCGATAGGTCGGCGCACGATCCCCGAGCGCTGAAATCAGCCCGTACGCCACCAACGGACCGAGCACGGCTCCAGCCTTGTCGAGCGCCTTGTGGACTCCGAACGAATAGCCACGCGAGCTCCGGTCGGAAATCGCCGAAAGCCAGGCATCCCGCGGCGGCCCCCTGAAGCTCTTGCCCACTCTCTCGACGACGCGAAAGACACCGAGGCCGATGATCGAGACGGGCAACAGCAGAATGACCTTCGCCACCGTTGAAAAACCGTAGCCCGCGACGGCAAATGGCTTGCGTCTTCCGGTCCTGTCGGACCACCACCCGGCAAGGTAATCCAGGGACGAGGCGGCAAAGTCCGCGACTCCCTCGACGAGACCGAGCAGGGCGGCCGAAGCGCCCGCGATCGTCGTAAAGTAGACTGCGAACACCGAAAAAATCATCTCGGAGCTGAGATCCGTGAGCAGGCTGACGACACCGAGCTTCAGCACGTCCACCTTTACGCCAAACATTGTCATGGGATTCGATTGTCCGTAAGACGCCGGGCAGCCACCAAATGCACTTCAAGTCGCATCTGCACCCGATTCTGATTCCGCTCTTTCCGGTTGTCACTTCCGGCACGGCGGCTCGGACGGCGAAGCGGGCCGTGCCGCGTTCACGCTCTTCCGGCCGGGCTTCATGGCATCCGGTGCAGCCGTCATTCGAATTTCCGTTCGTTGTGCGTGCGAGGCAGTTCCTGCCCTGCGATCCGATCGCTGCATGGCTCGCACCGAGGCTATCAACATGATCCGCAAGCTGCCTTCCGGCAAATACCGCCTGTACTCACGCCACAAGAACCCGAAGACCGGCAAGCGCCGGAATCTCGGGACCTTCGCTTCCCGGGCCGCCGCGGAAAGACACGAGCGGGCCGTCCAGTTCTTCAAGCGTCGCGGTTGAAGGAGCCGGCACGATGATCCTCCAGACAGTTGTCCGGTTCGCCGCCCTGACGGGCGCCGGGCCCGGGCTCATTCGCCATCGCCTGACGGCCGACCGCGCGACTGGCGTTGCCGAAGTGTCATGCTGCGGCATTGCGCGCAGCACCCGGGTTCTCGCCCGCGCACCGGGGGTGCACGGTCCGGCGCTACACTCGGTTTCAGCAGAAAGCCTTTTTATCCGTACTATCCGCCGGGACGACACGGGCGATCGACGCCAACCGGCAGGCTGGCCCGGCCATTCTTCCGATCGACGGCCATTGACAGCTCTCGGTCGCGGTGAAGATACGGGGCGTACTGGCCCAACAAGGAAGGTCACGATGCAGCTAGGCATGATCGGATTGGGCCGCATGGGCGCCAGCCTGGTGCGGCGACTGTCCAGGGACGGCCACCCATGCGTGGTTTATGACGTGAACCCGGCAACGGTCAAAAAGATCGCGGGCCGCGGCGTGAAGGGAGCCTCCTCGATCGAGGACTTGGTCTCGAAACTGGCAAAACCGCGTGCGGTCTGGGTCATGGTGCCTGCGGGCGTGACTGGCAAAATCGTCGATGAACTGGCTTCCTGGATGGATGTCGGCGACATCGTCATCGATGGAGGGAACAGTTTTTACCGGGACGATCTCGCACGCGCGAAAGCACTCAAGCCAAAAGGCATCCACTACGTTGATTGCGGTACCAGTGGCGGGGTATTCGGGCTCGAGCGGGGTTTCTGCCTGATGATCGGAGGAGAGGATCAGGTGGTCAGGCAGCTCGATCCGATTTTCAGGAGCATTGCCCCCGGAGTCGCGGCGGCGCCGCGCACCCTTGGCAGGAAGGGCGAAACCGGTTCCGCCGAGCACGGATATCTGCACTGCGGACCGACCGGCGCGGGCCACTTCGTCAAGATGGTTCATAACGGCATTGAATATGGCCTGATGGCGGCCTATGCGGAAGGGTTCAATGTCCTGCGCAACGCCGACGCGGGCAAGCGTCCGCGTGATGCGGATGCCGAAACAGCCCCGCTGCGAAACCCCGAGTACTACCAATACGACTTCGCTCTGCCCGAGATTGCAGAGGTGTGGCGCCGGGGTAGCGTGATCGGCTCCTGGTTGCTGGACCTCACAGCTGCTTCGCTCAATGACAACCCGGACCTGGAAGGCTACTCCGGCCGTGTCTCGGATTCTGGCGAAGGGCGGTGGACGATTGACGCGGCCGTCGACGAAGCCGTACCGGTGCCTGTTCTCGGCGCCGCGCTTTTCGAGCGCTTCGGTTCGCGCGACGGTGCGGACTTCGCCAATCGGCTGCTGTCGGCAATGCGCCGGCAATTCGGCGGGCATAAGGAAAAAACGAAGGCCAGAAACTGAAGTGAACCGCACCAGGAAAGGCCCTGTACCGTCGGATGCGCTGGTACTGTTTGGCGTGACAGGGGATCTCGCGTACAAGAAGATTTTCCCGGCTTTGTACGCCCTGGAAAAACGCGGCAGCCTGAAGGTTCCGGTCGTCGGTGTTGCTTCGTCGAAATGGAGCCTGGCGCAACTGCGCAAACGAGCTTCGGACGGCATCAGGGAAGCGGGAAGGGTCGATGACCAGCCGGCCCTGCGACGACTGCTGTCGCAGCTCCGCTATGTCCAAGGCGACTATAACGACCCGGTAACCTTCAAAGCGCTGAAGCAGGCGCTGGGCGAATGCCGGCGCCCGGCCCACTACCTGGCCATCCCGCCCAGCCTGTTCGCGACGGTCATCCAGGGACTCGGCGCGGCCGGCCTGGCCGGGCATGCGCGTGTCATCGTCGAGAAGCCATTCGGGCGCGACCTGGCGTCAGCCAAGGAGCTCAATCGCGTCGCGCGGGAAGTATTTCCGGAAGACTCCGTCTTTCGCATCGATCACTTCCTCGCGAAGGAAGCGATCATGAATATTCTCTACTTCCGCTTCGCCAATTCCTTTCTCGAGCCGATCTGGAATCGCAACTACGTGGCCAGCGTGCAGATCTCCTTGTCCGAGGATTTCGGCGTCGAGAACCGTGGCGCATATTACGAGACCGCCGGCTGTCTGCGCGATGTGGTCCAGAACCACCTCTTCCAGGTCGTCGCCCTGCTCGCCATGGAACCGCCGACTTATCGGGGGTTTGACGCCGTGCACGGCGAAACGGCTGACGTTCTGCAGGCGATGCGCCCCGTGAAGCCCGGGGATCTGGTACGCGGCCAGTACGCGGGCTACCGGAACGAAAAGGGCGTGGCAAAGCGCTCCGATGTGGAAACATTCTGTGCCCTGCGGCTGTTCATTGATTCCTGGCGCTGGTCCGGTGTGCCATGGTACCTGCGATCCGGCAAGTATCTGGGCGAAACGGCCGCTGAGGTAGTGGTCGAGCTGAAGCCTCCGCCTCAGCGGCTGTTCGCAGACTCGATTCCCTCGAGCGGGCGGACCAATTATTTTCGCTTTCGCCTTTCTCCCAATTCCGCAGTTGCGCTCGCGGCGCGCGTGAAGCGCGCGGGCAAGGAATTCGTCGGCGACCAGCGTGAGCTCTACCTGATCGACGAGCGACCGGGAGAGGAGGAGCCCTATGCGCGCCTTCTTGGCGACGCCATGGCGGGCAACGGAGCGCTCTTCACGCGCGAAGATGCCGTAGAAGCGGCGTGGGCGGCCATCGACCCGGTCCTTAAGACGCATCGCCGGGCCATACCCTACAAGCGCGGCAGCTGGGGACCCGGGGAAGCGGATGCCCTGATCGCTGCAGACAGTGCCTGGAGCAACCCGCGCCGGGGACCCTCCTGAGCATGGCGACCACGAGCGAAGTGGTATTCCCGCTCGACATGGGCAACGCGCTGCCCGACGCACCGGGCGACCCCCGCGCCCGGTGCAGGTGCCGGCGTTCTCGGAGACGTCGGCCTTGATGGCCGCGAAGAAATTCATGGCTCGCTCACGCCGCCACGGGGGCTCGTCGCAGGAAACCGTCTGTGTGGGCAAAACAACGGCAGACGGTAGCGGCCAATGACTCATGCCGATGTTGCGCCATGCCGCTGGCGCCCGGTTGCCGATCAGCGGTCGTTGGAACAAGCAGCGCATGACATCATTCTTGCCAGTGCCGCGAGGGCAATTCTGGAGCGTGGCCAGTTCCATCTCGTCCTGGCCGGCGGCAACACGCCGCGCGAAACCTACCACGGGTTACGTTCGGCCCGGGTTGATTGGCCCGGATGGCACATCTATTTTGGCGACGAGCGCTGCCTGCCGCCGGCCGATTCGGCACGCAATTCGCGGATGGCCCGGGAGGCGTGGCTCGACCACGTGCCGATTCCTGCGTCTCAGCTGCATGCGATACCGGGAGAGTTGGGAGCGTCCCGGGCGGCCCGAATCTATGCTGGTATGCTCCGGCCAGTCGGGGACTTTGATTTGGTGCTGCTCGGGCTCGGCGCGGATGGCCACACGGCGAGTCTGTTTCCTGGTCATGAATGGGGGCGAGCGCCCGGGTCGCCGGACACCTTGGCGGTGTTCAACGCACCCACGCCACCGTCCGAGCGCGTGTCGCTCAGTGCGGCGCGGCTGAGCCGGGCTCGGCAGGTGTTGTTTCTCGTCAGCGGGAAATCCAAACACAATGCGGTCGCCGACTGGCGTTCCGGCGATCACGTCCCGGCGCGCGCCATCATGCCGGCGGCCGGCGTCGATGTGCTGGTGGATGCCGCGCTGCTCTTGCCCTTGGCGCCCATTGAAGCAGGGCAGGGTCAATGATCGTGCCCTTCAGCAAAGCCATGGTCGCGTGAAAATTTCCGGAGTGACAGCTGGTAGCATGTGCCGTCGATGATCGAGTGGAAATGAACTGGATCGCCGAGTGAAGCGTTTTCCCCTGGTCTTGATGGGCCTCTGGGCCGCCGCCGGCCATGCAGCGCCACCGATGGATGCAGCGATCCAGCTCAGGGTCATGGCCTTCAACATCTGGTATGGCGGCGAGCAGGTCAGCTTCCCTGCAGTGGTGGAGGCAATCCGACGCGCTGACGCCGATGTCGTCGGCATCGAGGAACCGGACGGGAATCTGTCGAAACTGGCGGCGGCGGCCGGCTATCCCTACTACGACATGCGTCGCAACATCCTCTCGCGCTTTCCGATCTTCGATTCGGGGGCCGGTATGCGCGTGCAACCCGGCGCAGGTGCCTATTCGATCGTCGGGCTGGATCCGGACGCGCTTCATGCCTGGGTCATGGTGCGGCCTGGCGAGGTTGTCGCCGTCGACAACACCCATCTCAGCAGCGACCCCTACGGGCCCGAAGCGGTTCGCGACGGCGGCGATCTCGAGACCGTGCTGGCGCTTGAGCACGGTACGCGGTTGCCGGAAGCGCAGGCGCTCCTGCCGTTGGCGCGCCTGGCCCAATCGGGCGTTCCCGTGTTCTTGACCGGCGATTTCAATTCGCCTGCGCCCCGTGACTGGAGCGCGGCCATGCAGTCGGCGCGCCCGGCCGTCGTCCGTTATCCGGTGGCATGGCCCGCGGTCGGACTGTTGCTGGAAGCGGGGCTGCGCGATTCCTACCGCGATGTCTATCCCGATCCCGCGGCGCGCCCTGGCTTCACCTGGACGGCCGGCATGCCCCATCCGTTCGTGCGACCGCGCGAAACGATGGATCGCATCGATTTCGTGTTCGCCGGAGGGCCGTCTCGAACCCTTGCCAGCCAGATCGTCGGCGAACCGGGAGGGCCGGATGTGGATATCGGCGTCTCGCCGTGGCCGAGCGACCACCGGGCCGTCGTCTCAACTTTCCGAGTGACGCCGATCCAGGCGCCGCCGCTGATCGCCGTTACGCCCACCCGCGTGTCGCAGGGCGACGTCTTTCTGGTGCGCGGCCACGACCCGGCGTCCGAACAATGGAGCGCGCGCGTCGTGGCCGCGGGCGCCCCGGCGGCGACGGCGCGGCTGGCGGTGCTCGATGAAATCGGTCCCTGGCGGCGGGTTGCGCGATTCTCTTCGGCAGAGCTCGAACCGGGCGAGTATGACGCCGTCCTGATCGGTCGAGACGGGCGCGAACTCAAGCGCGCGCGTTTCGCGATTGTCGCGCCGGGCGTTCGGGCATCGCTTGCCGCACTGACTCCCGACGTGCAGCCCGGCGGTGCGGTTCGCGTGAGCTGGGCCAACGCGCCCGGAAGCCGGTTTGACTGGATCGGCGTGTTCCGCGCCGGTGATCCCGGCATCGGGAACCACCTGGTTTCCGCGTATACGGGCGCGCGCTTCTCGGGTGAGACCGACATTCCACTCACGGCAGCCGATGGTCCGCTTGCGCCGGGCGACTACGAGCTGAGGCTCTTGCTCGACGATTCCGAGACGATCCTGGCGCGGGCCGGGTTCGCCATCTCATCGCCCTGAACACGGGCAAATCTCGCGACGGCGATGCATGGGGTTCGCCGGTATTGCGCGATGGGGGAGGCGGGATGAGCCAAGACGAAGCCTGGATGCGCCGCGCGCTGGCGCTCGCCGCCCGGGCCGAGGCCGAGGGCGAAGTGCCGGTCGGGGCGCTCATCGTGCGGGACGGCGACCTGCTGGGCGAGGGCTGGAACCGGCCTATCGCCGCACTCGACCCCACGGCGCACGCCGAGATCCTGGCGCTTCGCGACGCGGCGTCCAGGGTGGCCGACTACCGCCTCGGCGGCGCGACGCTCTACGTGACGCTGGAGCCCTGCCCGATGTGCGCCGCCGCCATGTCCCACGCACGCATCGCACGGCTGGTCTTCGGTGCCTGGGATCCGCGCCAGGGTGCGGCGGGCAGCGCGTTCAACCTGGTCACGGCGGCAGCGATGAATCATTGCATCGACGCGTTCGGCGGCGTGCTGTCCGAGGAATGCGGCGCGCTACTTCGCCGCTTTTTCGCCGGGCGCCGCTGAGGCGGGCTCGTCCGCGATCATCCAGCGCAACAACTCGGCGTAGGTTTGCACGTTGCGGACGAAGCCGACGGGTTCCCATCCGCGCGCGTAACCACGGCGCAGCGTCGCGTAGTAGCGCTCCTGCGCCAGCAGCGGCAGATTGGCGCGCACGTCCGGCCAGCTGTCCGGATCCTGGCCCCGCCGCTGCGTCAGGATCCTTGCGTCCTCGAGGTGGCCGTAACCCACGTTATAGGCCGCGAGCGTGAGCCAGGTGCGATCAGGATCCGGGATGCGCCCCGGAATCGTTCTCTCGACCAGTCGGAAGTAACGCGCGCCACCGCGGATGCTCTCGCGAGGATCGCTGCGGTCGCGCACACCGACCCGGGCGGCCGTCTCGTCCGTGAGCATCATGAGGCCTTGTACGCCGGTCGGGGAAGTCGCGCTTTCGTTCCAGCGCGATTCCTGGTAGCCGATGGCGGCGAGCATTCGCCAGTCGATGCCGGTTTCGGCCGCCGCTTCCTTGAACCAGGACTGGTATCGGGGCAAACGTTCGCGCACGCCCGTCACGAAACTCGCGGCATCAACGCTGTCGAAACGGACCAGAGCCTGCCGATTGCGCTCCAGGATGTCGGCCAGGCGGCCGCTCGACTCGATGTCCGCGAAGTATCGCCGGACCGCCGGCAGCAAGTCGTCGCTATGCGGCGCGAGCGCCCAGGCCACGGCTTCAAATTCCGCAAGCTTGAATGCCGGGCGCAGGTCGGGGAAGAAATGCCGGCCAAGCGAAAACTCCGTCGCATCCGCCACGGTCAGGTCCGCATCGCCCCGGGCAACCCGCGCGAGCATGTCGAAAATGTCGCCGCGCTTCACCTCCGTCCACCGCAGACCCGGCCATTGCGCCGCGAGCCCGGCGAGCGTCGCGGCGTGCGGCGAATTCCGCAGCACGACGATGCGCCTGCCGACGAGATCGGCTGGCGACCTCGGCAAGCGGTCCTGCACGCGATAGACGACATGCTGGTCAATGCGCTGGTATACCGGTCCGAATCGGACCCGGCCGCCCGGCGCCGAGTTCGCCACGAGGCCGGCCGCAGCTATGTGCGCGCGATTCCTGGCGATTGCATTGAGTGCGGCGGCCGCGGTCTTGACGGACTTGAGTTCGAGACGGACACCCAGTCTTTCAGCGAAATCGCGCGCGAGTTCGTATTCAGGGCCTTCGGGTCCCGCCCCGCCCTCGTAGTAGGCGAGGGGACTGTTGCGCGTCACCACCTTGACTGCGCCGAGCGCGTGGATCTGTTCTAGGGTTCCCGGCATTCGCGAACAGGTGCCGATCATGAGGGCGAGGATCCCGATTGCGGGCATGCCGAGCCGGGCGCGAATGCGCGGCCCGGGCGCCGGCGCCGGAGCGGTTTCCGGTTCCATTCATGTAGAATAGCCGTTCCGGATCAGGCCGCTGCGACGGCCGCCGGAATCCTGTTCGGAGAGGTACCGAAGCGGTCATAACGGCACCGACTCGAAATCGGTTGAGGGCATTACGCCCTACGTGGGTTCGAATCCCACCCTCTCCGCCAGATTCTTCCCCGCTACACTGATTCATGGCTCCGGCAGCCGCCCCGCCTCGGGCACAGGACGGTCCTTCCCTGCGCGTGACCTCGCTGCTGGGCTGGGTCTGGCGGGCCTATGTCCGCAACGCCCTGGTTCCGCTGCTGGTCGTCGAGTTGCTGCTCGTCGCCGTGTACCTGACCAGCCACGCCTGGTCGCTACGCCGGAATGTCGCGGCCCTCAGCGAGGTCGCCCGCCTGGAACTCTCGCGGATCGCGACAGACGAGTCGGCCGTCATCGAGCAGCAGCTGGGGCAGGTCGCTGCCCTGACCGAGGTGCTGCGACGCCAGACGAATGCAGCGCTGTCGTCGCCCGCGCCGCGATCGCGGGACCGTAAGCGATTGCGGCTCCAGCCGACCGGCGCCTTGACGACCTGGTACGACGACGGCGGAGCGGGCGTGTACTGGTCAGCGCACGCCTTCAAGGGGCCGGCCGAGTACCAGCGGCTCGAGCGCCTTTCAGCGGTCGATCCGCTCCTGCGGGACATCACGCTCGCCAATCCGTTGATCGTGCAGGCTTACCTCAACACGCATGACTCGCTGAACCGGATCTGGCCGTGGATCGACACCGCAGCGGTGTTCGACCCGGGCATGAATATCCCCGATTTCAATTTCTACTACGAAGCGGACGCCGAGCACGACCCGGACCGATCCGTGGTCTGGACCGATGCCTACGTGGATCCGGCAGGCAAAGGCTGGCTGGTTTCCGCCGTCGCCCCGGTCTATCGCGGCGATTTCCTCGAAGCCGTGGTCGGCGCGGACGTCACGATCGACCGCATTGTGGCGGACGTGCTTCGACAGGACATTCCCTGGCAAGGCTTCCTGCTGTTGATCGGCAAGTCGGGCACGCTGCTGGCGTTGCCGCCGCAGGGCGAGCGCCTGCTCCACCTGAAGGAACTCACCCGGCACGACTACGTCGACGCGATCCGGGCAGATACGTTCAAGCCCGAGGAGTTCAATGTCTATCGCCGCGCGGACCTTGCCGGCATCGGAAAGATGCTGCGGACCGAGCCCGCCGGCAGCGGGCGGCTAGGGGGATCCGAGCCGCACCTGATCGCCTGGCAGACGATTCCGTCGGTCGGCTGGAAGCTTATGAGCCTGGTGCCGGAACGGGCCGTGTTCGGGCCCTCGCGCGCGCTAAATCGCGACCTCGCCACCGTCGGCTGGATCATGCTCGCGGGCCTGGTCGGCTTCTACCTCATCTTTTTCACGTTTCTGTACCGCCGCGCGCGCTACGTGAGCCGCTCGATTGCCGAGCCGCTCACGCAGATCGAACGCATGGCGCACCGGATCGCCGTCGGCGAGTACGATCAGGCCTCGCCGCAATTTGCGGTGAACGAGTTCCGCCACACGGTCGGCGAGCTGCAACAGATGGGCCGCCTGCTCGGAGACTCCAATCGCGCGCGCGAGGCCGCGGAGGCGCGCCTGACCGAACGGAACGCGGAACTGTCGGCCATTCTCAGTCTCTCGCCCGACGGGCTCGTTTCCTTCGACTCCGGCGGCCTCGTCTCGGAGACCAATCCTGCGTTCCTGGCCATGACCGGCTGGTCGCGCGACGAACTGATCGGCCGTCCGTGGACCGAATTCTGGCGGCGGCTCGGAGATCCGGTACCGGCGGGGAAACCGCAGGCTCTGGTCGCGCCGGTTTTGCGGCTGAAGCGCCCGAAGCCGCTCGTGCTCGAATGCCGGGTCGTGGGAGGGCCGGGCGGCGCGCGGGTCGCCTATTTCCGTGACATCACGCGGGCTGACGAGCTCGACCGGGCGAGGAGCCGCTTCGTCGCCACCGCCGCACACGAGCTGCGCACGCCGATCGCCGTGATCACGGGCTATGCCGAGTTCCTCGAAGGGACCGATCCGCCGCCCGCGCAGCGTGGCGAAATCCTGGCGACCATGCGGCGCCATGGCGACCAGATCGCCGGAATCGTGTCCGAGCTGCTCGACCTCGCGCGGATCGAGGCGCGGGCGGGCCGGGAATTCACGATGATCCGCCAGCCGCTGGCACCCGCGGTACGCCGCTTCGTCGAGGCGCTGAGGATCGGCGAATACGCCCGCCTGCCCGCGCTCGAAGGCGACACCGGCGCTGCGGAGGTCTTCGTGGATGCCGACAAATTCTGCCAGGCGCTGGGCAACGTGCTCGCAAACGCCTGCAAGTACTCGCCGCCGGGCGCTCCGGTTTCCGTGCGCCTCGTCGAGAACGGCAGGGAGGTGGGCGTTCGCGTGGAGGACCGTGGCGAAGGCATGGACGACGAAACTCGGCGGCGGATCTTCGAGCGCTTCTACCGTGCCGAGTCTGCCGCGGCTGTCGCGGGCACGGGACTCGGCATGAGCATCGTCAAGGAGATCATGGATATCCACGGCGGCCGCGTCGAGATCGTGAGCGCGCCGGGCGACGGCACGACCGTGACACTTTGGCTGCCGCGCGCCGCACTGGCGGTTGACGCTTCCGGAGTGCGAACGTAGGATGCCCGGCCCGGCATTTTCACTGGTGGCTCGCGCCGGTTCCTCCGCGACGATCAGCCGTGAACCCCGCCAGGCCCGGAAGGGAGCAACGGTAGCGGCAGCATCGGGTGCCGGAGGGGTGCTGGCGCGGGCCGCCTCCACGCGGGCCGGGAATGCGCGATGATTGCTGCCCAGCGGACAGGAATTCGATGAGCTACCTCGTTCTCGCACGCAAATGGCGTCCCCGGAATTTCACCGAGCTGGTGGGCCAGGAGCACGTCCGGCAGGCGCTCGTCAATGCGCTCGATTCCGGCCGCGTCCACCATGCGTTCCTGTTCACCGGCACGCGCGGCGTCGGCAAGACGACCATCGCGAGGATTCTCGCCCGTGCGCTCAACTGCGAGCGGGGGGTCAGCTCGTCGCCCTGCGGCGAGTGCAGCGCTTGCCTGGAGATCGACGAGGGCCGGTTCGTGGACCTGATCGAGGTCGACGCCGCATCGCGCACCAAGGTCGATGACACGCGCGAGCTGCTCGAGAACGTGCAGTACCTGCCGACGCGAGGCCGCTTCAAGGTGTACCTGATCGACGAGGTGCACATGCTGTCGGCGCATTCGTTCAACGCCCTCCTGAAGACGCTCGAGGAGCCGCCGCCGCATGTCAAGTTCCTGCTCGCGACCACCGATCCGCAGAAGTTGCCGGTCACGGTCCTGTCACGCTGCCTGCAATTCAACCTCAAGCGGCTGCCCGCGCCGCTGATAGCGGCGAGATTGCAGCACATCCTCGGGGCCGAAGGCGCCTCGTTCGAGCCTGCGGCCGTGGCGCTGCTGGCGCGCGCGGCGGACGGAAGCCTGCGCGACGCGCTTTCGCTCCTCGACCAGATGCTGGCTTTCGGTGGCGGCCGCGTGACCGAAGCCGATGCGCGCTCGATGCTCGGCACGGTCGACCGGCAGCAGGTCGTCCGGATCGTCGAGCGCCTGGCGGATCGCGACGCGAGCGGCCTTTTCGAGATCATTGCGGCGATCGATGAGTACGCGCCCGACTATGGCCAGCTGCTCGACGAAATTGCGGCGCTGCTCCAGAAGGTCGCGCTGCGCCAAGCGGTGCCGGACCTGGCAGAGGACGAGATTCACCCGGCCGGGACGCTCGATGCGCTGGGCACGCGCCTGTCCGCGGAAGACCTGCAGCTCGCCTTCCAGTTCGCCATCCTGGGTCGGCGCGACCTCGAACTCGCGCCGGATCCACGGACTGGTTTCGAGATGACGCTGCTTCGCATGCTTGCGTTCCGGCCCGCGAAAACCACCGGGAAGGCACGCGTGGCCGAATCCGGCGACGAGACGCCGCAGCGGCCGACCCCGGCCACGACCAAGGCCACCGAGCCCGTGGCGGCCACGAACCCGGAAGGCGACTGGCCGGCACTGCTATCGCGCCTCGAGCTCAGGGGACCGGCACGGCAACTTGCGGTGAACTGCCAGTTGCTCGCGCGCGAGGGGAATCACTTCCGATTCCTCCTGGACGCGCGCGCGCGCGCACTGCACACGCGCCAGCTCGAGGATCGCTTTGCGCATGCGCTCAAGCGCCTGGTGGGCGATGCGGTGACGCTCGAGATCGAGCAGGGCGGAGCCGGGGACACGCCGGCGCGCCGCGAGGAACAGGCCCGTGACGAGCGGCTCGAGAAAGCGCGGGTTTCGCTCGAACGCGATCCCAATGTGCAGACCCTGCGCGACCGCTTCGGCGCCGTGCTACAGCCGGATTCGATCAAGCCGGTCGGGTAGAATGCCGCCATGAAGCCGAATCTCGGACAACTCATGCGCCAGGCGCAGCAGCTGCAGGAGAACATGCAGAAGGCACAGGAGCAGCTCGGCGCGCTCGAAGTCACTGGCGAGTCGGGTGGGGGAATGGTCAAAGTCGTCATGAACGGCCGCCATGAGGTGCGTCGCGTCCAGATCGACCCGAGCGTGGCGGGCTCCGACCGCGAGATGCTCGAGGATCTGGTGGCCGCGGCCTGCAATGACGCGACCCGGCGTGTCAGCGAAGCCGCGCAGCAGCACATGGCCGGCGCGATGGGCGGCATGCAGCTGCCACCAGGCATGAAGCTGCCGTTCTGACGGCGCAGGCGTGAAATACTCCCCGGGGCTTGCCCGACTCATCGAGGCCTTGCGCATATTGCCGGGTGTCGGGCCCAAGTCGGCCCAGCGCATGGCGTTCCACCTGCTCGAACGAAACCGAGAAGGCGGCCGGGCGCTGGCGCGCGCGCTCGAGGAGGCGGCGGCAAATGTCGTGCACTGCCGGCGCTGCCGCATGCTGACGGATGGCGAGATTTGCGAGATCTGCGCGGCGCCGCGGCGCGACGCTTCGTGCCTCTGCATCGTCGAGTCGCCCGCAGATGTCGTCGCGGTCGAGCAATCCGGCGGCTACAGTGGCCGTTACTTCGTGCTGATGGGCCATCTTTCACCGCTCGACGGTGTCGGGCCCGAGCAGCTGGGATTCGACCGGCTGGAAGCCCTGCTGGACGAAGGCGAAGTCCGCGAGGTCATCCTGGCGACGAATCCGACCGTGGAAGGCGAGGCTACCGCGCATTTCATCGGGGAACTCGTGATCCGCCGCGGCATCCGCGCCTCACGGATCGCGCACGGCGTTCCCGTCGGTGGCGAGCTTGAATACGTCGACGGCGGGACGCTCGCGCACGCGCTCGCCGGGCGCCAGGTCATCGCCTGACGCGGGGCGGCATACGCGCGCCCAGGCCTTCCGCCAGGCCCAGCAGCCGGCGGTAGCTTTCGAGCCGGCGCAGTGATATCCGCCCATCGGCGGAAGCTTCCGCTACGGCACATCCGGGCTCATGACGGTGCAGGCAGTCCCTGAATCGGCAGTTCGGCGCGACCACGGCGATCTCCCGGTAGCCCCCGGCGATCGCGCGAGGCGCCGGCAACGGCGGCGAGAAATCGCGCACGCCGGGCGCATCGATCATTTCGCCGCCCGACGGCAGCGCGTACAGAAAGGCTGTGCTCGTCGTATGCCGGCCGCTTCCGCTTGCGCGCGATACCTCGTCGACGGACGCCTCAGCGCCCGGTATCAGGCGATTCGTCAGCGAACTCTTGCCGACGCCCGACTGGCCGACCAGCACGCTGGTCTCCCCGGCAAGCCGATCCCTGAGCGCATCAACGCCGCCAGCGAGCTGCTTGCTGCTGCGCACGATGGCATAGCCAATGCGGGCGTAGACGTCGAGGGCCGGCGCGAGCACGCCGGATGGGTCGACGAGATCGTATTTGTTGGCGACGACGCAGGCCGAAAGGCCGTACCATTCCGCCGCCGCGAGGTAACGGTCGCAGAGGTTGAAATCGGGCGACGGCCTCGGCGCGACAACGGCCATAATCTGCGTGAGATTGGCCGCGACCGGCTCGACAGCGCCGCGTGAGCTGATGCGCGCCAGCAGACTCTTTCTGGGCAGCATCTCGACGATGACGCCCGTGCCGCCCTCCGTGAGTGCCGGGATCCAGTGCACGTGATCGCCGCAAACAATGGAGAGGCGCCGGCCCTGGAGCCTGCAGTGGACGCGCCGGCCCGCCAGGTCCGTCACGCTCGCGTCCCGCCCGTGGCACCCGACGACGCGCCCGGGCAGGATCGGGCCGGCCCGTCGCGCACCCTTCACGTACCGCGTTCCGGCGCGAGCCGGGCTATCCGTTCGAGAGCCGGCGGGTGAGAGGCTTGGAATGCCGAGTAGAGCGGATCGGGCGTGAGCGTCGTGGCGTTGTCCCGATAGAGCTTTACGAGCGCATCGGCCAGGGCGCGCGCGTCGGCATGTCGCGCGGCGAAGCGGTCGGCGGCGAACTCGTGGCGCCGCGACAGCCATGCAATCAGCGGCCTCAGCGGCAGCAGGAAGACCGGCGCAGTCAGGACGAACAGCATGAGCAGCGTATGCGGTCCGCCCGCCGGCACGCCGAGTGCGGGCTGGAACCACGGCTGCCGGGCGAGCCAGGCAAGCAGGGCGAAGCCTGCGAACGCCCCTGCCAGGGACACCGCGAGCCGCAGGGCGACATGATGCAGCCGGAAATGGCCGAGCTCGTGGGCCAGGACAGCCTGCAGCTCGGGGATCGCGAGCGACTCGACGAGCGCGTCGAAGAACACGATCCGTTTCGTGCGTCCGATTCCCGTGAAGTACGCGTTGCCGTGCGTGCTCCGTTTCGAGCCGTCCATGACCTGGATCCGTGCGGGCTCGAACCCGCAGCGGCGCGCGAGCAATTCGACTGCCTGTCGCAGCTCGCCAGTCTCGAGTTCGCGGAAGCGGTTGAAGAGCGGCGCGATCAGCCGCGGCCAGGCCCAGCCCAGGCCGATCGAGAATGCGGCCCAGGCGCCGAAAGCCCAAAGCCACCAGGATTCATCCTCGCGCCGCAGGAGCCAGACCAGCAGGGCGACGAGCGGCAGCAGCAGAACGGCGCCGATCGCAAGTTCCTTGACCGCGTCCTGCGCAAAGAGGACGGGCGTCATGCGGTTGAACCCGAATTGCGACTCGATCCGGAAGGCGCGCCAGGCATCGAACGGCAGAGCGGCGAGCGCCGTGACGAGCAGGACCACGGCGACCGTCGCCACTTGCAGAGGCAGTCCTTGGAGCCCTCGTGCGGCGAGCGACGAATCGACGGCCGCGATGCCGCCTCCGAGCGTCAGCGCCAGCAGCAGCGCCGCGCCGCCCGCGCGCTCGAATGCCATGAGGCGTGACAACGCAACGGTGTAGTCCGCGGCCCGGGCATGCTCGCCGGGGCTGATTGCCGCCGCGAAGGGCGGCGGCACGCGGTTGCGATGCGCGCGCACAGCGCGCACCTGGCGGCGCAGCAGCCAGAGCTGCGCGGCGAGTCCGCCGGTGAGCGTGACGATGAACAGGAGAGTGAAGGGATGCATGGCGTGCGGGCGAAGGGCACTCTAGCCTCTGGTACGATTGCGGGCAATATGACTCGCGACGGCCGCCTGATCTGGATTGATCTCGAGATGACCGGCCTCGTCCCGGATCGGGACAGGATCATCGAGATTGCGACGGTGGTCACTGACGACAATCTCGCGGTGATCGCCGAAGGGCCCGTCTTCGCGGTGCGTCAGGCGGAGTCGACCCTGGCCGCCATGGACGAGTGGAACACGCGCACGCACACGGCGAGCGGGCTTGCGGGCCGGGTTCTCGCGAGCGCTTTCGACGAGGCCGCCGCGGAACGCGCGACTCTGGCGTTCCTCGCGCAGCATGTCGGCGCCAGCCGCTCCCCGATGTGCGGCAACAGCGTCTGTCAGGACCGACGCTTCCTTGCGCGCTGGATGCCGGAACTGGAGCGGTTTTTCCACTACCGCAACCTTGACGTCAGTACGGTCAAGGAACTCGCGTGCCGCTGGGCGCCCGAGGTCGCGGCGGGCGTCACCAAGGAATCGCGCCACACGGCGCTCGCGGACGTGCACGAGTCGATCGCGGAGCTGCGCCACTATCGTTCCGCGCTGCTCGCCGCACCCTGGAACGCACCGCGCAATTGAGCGAGCATGCGCCCATCTGGCACGCCGGCGGCTGTCACTGCGGCCGCGTGCGAATCGAAGTACGCGCGCCCGCGGACCTGGAGTTGCTGGAATGCAATTGCTCGATGTGCGCCCGTTCGGCCTACCTGCACCTCATCGTCGCGGCCGGCGATTTCCGCCTGCTGGCGGGCGCGGGCGACCTGGCCGCATATGCTTTCGGCACGGGTGTCGCGAAGCACCGCTTCTGCCGGCACTGCGGCGTCAAGTCCTTCTACGTCCCGCGCTCGCACCCTGACGGCTACAGCGTCAACGCCCGCTGCCTCGACCCGTCCGGGATCGCCTCGATGAAAATACGCCCGTTCGACGGTCGCAATTGGGAATCCGCGCGGCGTGATCTGGACGCGTGTTAGCAGGCCGGGCGGGACCCGAGCGAGCGACTGGAGTTCCGGCGGAGCGAGCGAGGGCGTCCCGCCCGGCCTGCCGGCGTGCGTTGCTAGGCTTTTCCGCGGTTGGCCAGGTACAGCCAGGTTTCGACGACGGTATCGGGATTGAGGGAGAGGCTGTCGATTCCCTGCTCGACCAGCCATTGCGCGAAGTCCGGATGGTCGGACGGGCCCTGGCCGCAGATCCCGATGTACTTGCCGGCGTCCTTGCAGGCGCGGATCGCCATTGCGAGAAGCGACTTGACGGCCGGATCACGCTCGTCGAAGAGCGGGGCGATGATCGCCGAATCGCGGTCGATACCGAGCGTGAGCTGCGTCATGTCGTTCGAGCCGATCGACATGCCGTCGAAATGCTGCAGGAATTCGCGCGCGAGAAGCGCGTTGGCCGGCAGTTCGCACATCATGATGACCTTCAGACCGCGGGCACCCCGTTCGAGGCCGTTCTCGGCGAGCCGCTCGACGACGCGCCGGCCCTCGTCGACCGTACGCACGAACGGCACCATGACCTGCACATTTTCCAGCCCGAGATCCCCGCGCACGCGCCTGAGCGCCCGGCACTCGAGTTCGAAGCACGCACGAAAGCCGCTGTCCGTGAAGCGCGAGGCGCCGCGGAAACCCAGCATCGGGTTCTCCTCGTGCGGCTCGTAGTTCCGGCCGCCGATCAGGTTCGCGTACTCATTGGATTTGAAATCCGACAGCCGCACGATGACCGGCTGCGGCGCGAAAGCCGCGGCGATGCTCGCGATGCCCTCGGTGAGCTTTTCGACGAAGAAATGGACCGGGTCGTCGTAGCCCGCCATCTGGCGGCGGACCTGGTCCCGGACCCCGGGGTCGAGAGAGGCGAAGTCGAGCAGCGCGCGCGGATGTACGCCGATCATGCGGTTGATGATGAATTCCAGGCGTGCCAGCCCGACGCCGTGGTTGGGAATCGAGGCGAAGTCGAAGGCGCGGTCGGGATTGCCGACGTTCATCATGATCCTGACCGGCGGTTCCGGGAGCGCATCCAGCTCGATCCTCCGCTGTTCAAAGTCGAGCCGGCCCTCATAGACGACACCGGTATCGCCTTCGGCGCAGGACACCGTGACGGGTTCTCCGTCCCGGATAACGTCGGTCGCATCGCCGCAGCCGACGACCGCCGGGATACCAAGCTCGCGAGCGATGATGGCGGCGTGGCAGGTACGGCCGCCGCGATTGGTAACGACGGCCGCGGCGCGCTTCATGACCGGCTCCCAGTCCGGGTCGGTCATGTCCGCCACGAGCACGTCTCCCGGTTGCACCCGCGACATCTCGCGCGCACCGGAGACGACACGGGCCGGTCCCGTTCCGATACGCTGTCCGATCGCGCGGCCGCTCGCAATAGCGCGCGAACGCTGCTTCAGCGTGTAGCGCAGGATCGACCGCCCGGCGCGGCTCTGAACGGTCTCAGGCCGCGCCTGAAGGACGTAGATTTCGCCCGATTCGCCATCCTTGCCCCACTCGATGTCCATTGGGCAGCCATAGTGCGACTCGATCACGAGCGCCTGGCGCGCGAGCTCATGCACGTCCCGGTCGCCGATGCAGAAGCGCGCGCGGTCGGCGGCGGCAACTTCGGCGACCTCGACCCAGTGGCCCGGGCCCGGTTCCGCCGCGTACACCATGCGCGTGGCTTTCGAGCCGAGATTGCGCCGGATGATCGCCTGCCGGCCCGCGCGCAGCGCCGGCTTGTAGACATAGAACTCGTCCGGGTTCACGGCTCCCTGCACGACCAGCTCGCCGAGGCCCCAGGAGGCGGTGATGAACACGGCGTCGCGGAAACCGGACTCGGTGTCGAGCGTGAACATGACGCCGCTGGCGCCGATGTCGCTTCGCACCATGTGCTGCACGCCGACCGAAATCGCGACCTTGGCATTGTCGAAACCCTGGTGCGCGCGGTACGAGATGGCGCGGTCGTTGTAGAGCGAGGCGTAGACCTGGTGCATGGCCGCGAGCACCGACGTCGATCCGCGCACGTTCAGTATGGTCTCCTGCTGCCCGGCGAAAGATGCGCCCGGAAGGTCCTCGGCCGTCGCAGACGACCGAACCGCGAGAGCCGAGCTTCCATTGCCCAGGGCCGCGGTCGCCTCGAGCACGTCGCGCTCAAGGCGCGGCGGGAGCGGTGTCTCGAGGATCCAGCCGCGGATGCGGCTGCCCGTTGCCGCCAGCCGTGTCACGTTTTCGACGTCGAGGCCAGCGAGCTCCGCCGCGATCCGTTCGCCGAGCCCGGCCTGCCCGAGGAAGTCGCGATAGGCCTCGGCCGTCGTCGCGAATCCGTCCGGCACCCGCACGCCCGCTTGCGCGAGGCGGCCGATCATCTCGCCGAGCGACGCATTCTTGCCGCCGACCTGCGGCAGGTCCTGCAGCCGGATGGCGGAAAATGGGACGGTATATCCGCTCACATCGGGTCCTTGCCCGTACCGCACCTGTTACGATCGGCCGCGCGGGCCGCTTCGACCAACGGATCAACCTTCATGAAGCAGCGACGAACCGTCTTCTTCGTGTCCGACCAGACCGGCGTGACCGCCGAAACGATGGGACACAGTCTGCTGACGCAGTTCGACGGCATGGATTTCAGACCGGTCACTTTGCCATTCATCACCACGGTTGACAAGGCGCGCGAAGCGGTCGCGAAGATCGATCAGGTGGGCCGCGACGAGGGTGCGCGCCCGATCGTGTTTGCGACCCTCGTCACCAATGAAGTGCGCGACGCGCTGAAACGGGCGCACTGCCTGTTTCTCGATTTCTTTGACGCATTTCTCGGTCCGCTGGAGCAGGAGCTCGGCGAGCTGTCGGCACACGTCCTCGGGCGAGCGCACGGCATGGCAGATCTCACGGCCTACACCATGCGCATCAATGCGACGAACTTCGCACTTGCGAACGACGACGGGGCACATACCCGCGACTACGACCGCGCGGATGTGATCCTGATCGGGGTTTCACGCTCGGGCAAGACGCCGACCTGCGTGTACATGGCGCTGCAATACGGCGCGTTCGCGGCCAACTACCCGCTGACCGAGGACGACCTGGACGGCGGCCGCCTCCCGGCCCTCGTCGATCCCTACCGCAGCAAGCTGTTCGGCCTCTCGATCGAGCCCGGACGGCTGCATCAGATCCGCCAGGAGCGCCGCCCGGACAGCCGCTACGCCTCCGCGCAGCAGTGCGCATTCGAGGTGCGCGCCGCCGAGCAGCTGTTCGAGCGCCACGGCATTCCGTACCTTGAAACGACGGACACGTCCATCGAGGAGATCGCGAGCCGCGTACTCGAGCGCCTCGCGATCCCGAGGCGCGTGAGGCCGTGACGGATCCGTGACGAAACGCACGGATCATGCGGGATTTGGCGGAATATCCCTGTGATATAGTCAAATCCATGTTGTCGGACGACCTCTGCACGATCTCATGGCGCGCACGGCCACGGTCGTTCGTGAGCCTGATGACGCTCTATGAGAGCAACTACATCCGCCTCGGGTGGCTGGTGCCAGGCCTCCGGCACATGCAGGGATCCATCACCTCCGAGGTCGCCGGAGAGCCGGCGCTCGAGCTGTCCGTCGTCGAGCAGTGCCGGTATACGACCGCGCTGCACCTGACTTATCTGTTCGGCGAGGGCGCTGACTTCACCCGGGAGCCCGGGCTTGAGATCCGCGTCTACCACGACGCGCGTCTCGCCGAAGCATGCGGCACCGGCATGACCGCTTCGCATCCGCGCCTGCGCAAGCTCGCGGCGGAAGTCGCGATCAATCACGGCAAGCGCTGGTCCTGCAACATGCTGCTCAACAAGTGGCTCGAGTACTGCGTCGGCAGCGGCCACCGCTTCGCGGTCCCGGCAGGCTGAGCGAAGGCCGATGGCCGTCATGCTTCCTGACAAGTGGTCGCAGCTGAAGCTGCCCTCCATCGGCAAGGCCGATCCCGCCGAGCAGGAACGGTTGCTCAAGCTGTTCTGGAACCGCGCCGAGCTCAAGAAAGAGCTCCAGAGCCTCGACGACCAGCTGCACAACCTCCGGAACAAGCTTAAGCAGCAGGAGAATGCGAACTCGCGACTGCAGCAGCAGCTCGAGCAGCTGGAAGTGCTGCTCGGCAACCCGGAACGCGGGCTCGACGCGCTCGTGCACTTCGGCCTCAAGGCCCTGTGGCGGGCCTGTCGGGAACAGCTCGAAAAGTTTGCCGCGGAACTGAAGCACGAACGCCAGGACGCCCAGCGCAAGCAGCAGCTCGCCGAATTCCAGCAGGATCGTGCCGAGCGCCTCAAGGTCGCCGACGAGCGGCTGCGGCAGGCGCAGGAAGTCGCGGATGCGGAGCGCGAGCGATTGCGCCAGCGCGACGAGCGCATGAAGCAACTCAGGCGGTTCTGGCACTATTTCAAGCGGCGCTCGCTCACCACCGAGATTCTGGAGCAACGCGAACGATGTGCCGTCGCCGAGCACCACCTGGCCGAAATGCAGGAGTCGCACCGTACGATCGAAAAGGAGCCCTGGCCGGAATTCCCGGGACTCACGATCGAGGGGCGGCGCCGGGTGAACCTCGCGGTGATCGCCTACGCCCAGCACCTGTTTGCACGGCTGGCGGTCTCCGGCCTCGCAATGGATGCGCGGCTCGCCAACAACCGCAGCGTCGAGAGCGCAAAGCACGGCAATCTCGAAGCCTGTCTCGCTCGCCTGCGCGAACTTGCGCAGGCACTCGCGCTCGTGAACGCCCAGGACGGCCTCGCGGCGGAGATCAAGAAACGCGGCGAAAAGATGATGTCAGCCGCCACCTGGCGAAATCCCAACGAGACCGTGCCCCAGCCGGCGTCATTGCCGCCCGCGGCGACCGGCGGCGTGCCGGATGCGAACGTGCTCGTCGACGACTACTGGGACGTATACAAGGTCCTGCTGCGCTGATCCGCGGCGCGCTTCAGCGCGCGCCTGCCGCCTGTACCCCACCCCGCGAGAACAGCCTGATACGCTGGCGCCAGATGTTCATGTCGTCGAGCCACACGTAGAAGAGCGGCACGAAGAAGAGCGAGGTCACGCTGCCGAACAGCAGCCCCGACATGAGGGCGCGTGCCATCGGGTAGTAAGCGGGCCCGTCGCCGCCGATCTGCGTGTCGCCGACCGCGAGCGGCAGCATCGCGAGCAACGTCACCACGGTCGTCATCATGATCGGGCGAAGGCGATGGCGCGCAGCCTCCAGGATCGCGTCATGGCGGTTCATGCCCTCCTTTCTGAGGTCGATCACATGCGCGATCAGCACGATCCCGATGTTCACGATGACGCCGATCAGGATCATGATCCCGAGCATCGCCATGAAGGACATCTGTGTTCGGGTGATCGCGAGGCCCCAGAATACGCCGACGATGGCGAAAATGATCGACGTGATGATCGAGACCGGATAAAGCAGCGACTCGAACAGGGAGGCCATCACGAGGAATATCAGGGCGACCGCGAGCAGGATGTTCATCTGCATGGTCGCGGCCGTGTCGTCGCTGTCCTCGACGCTGCGGCCGTACTTCCAGCCCACGCCCGGGGGCAGCGGAAATTGATCCATGGCGGCCTCGACCCCTTTCTTGACCTCGTCGAGGGACGACCCGTCCGAAACGATGCCCTCGATCACCACCGAGGTGAGCCGGTCGACGCGCTCGATCGTGCGCGCGGTCTGGTCGATCCTGAAACCTGCGACGGCACCCAGCGTGCTGCGGGTGCCATCCGGCAGGTAGAGCGGCGTCGCCGCGAGATCCTCGAGCGTCTGGCGGCTGTCCGCCCGGAATGCCAGCCGCATCTGGATCTCGCGGTCGTCCGACCTGAATTCCTTGAGCGGGTCGCCGCGCATGGCTACCGCGATGGTCTGGGCAACCACCTGGGGCGAAAGCCCGAGGAGGGCGGCCCTCTCCCGATCGACGATCACCTGGACCTCGTGCTCGCCGGCTTTCGCCGTCGAGCGAACCGAGTCAAATCCCTTCACGTCGCGCAGGCGCTGCGCGACGACCCGCGAGAGGGCCACGAGCTCTTCGGTGGACTCGCCCGTCAGGCGCATGCTGAAGGCTCCGGTCTGTTCCTGGTCCTCGTCGAAACGGAAGCTCGGCTTGCCGATGATGATTTCCGGCAGCCCTTTCTCGATCTCCTTCATGAGATCGCGCGGCGCCATCGGCAGCTCATCGCGCGGTTTCAGCTTGATCACGCTCGACGCCTCGTCGGGCAGGAAATAGCTGTAGATGAGCTCGATGCCGAAGCGCTCACGATTGGCCTCGAGGTACTGTTCCACGCGCGTCACGGCCGCCTCGGTGCGGGCCAGCGGATAGGTTCCCTCGATGTGGTAGGGCAGGTAGAGCCGGTCGGAAGCGTCCTGCGGGAACATGTCGACCTTCACGAGGCCGGTTGCAAACAGCGGCACCGGCGACGCGACGATCAGCAGCACGAAGAGCGCCGCCCACCACTTGTGGCGGAACAGCCAGTCGAGTTTCGACAGGTACCATTCCTGGATCCGAGCGAAGTAGGAGCCGGACTTGATCGCAGGCGGGGGCGGGAATCGCGCCGTCAGCGTCGGGATGATGGTCTGCGCGACGAGGAGCGAGGCGAGCATTGCGACCACGATGGGCACGGCGACGTGGACCATGAAGATCGATATCTGGCTCTCCTCGCCGAAGATGATCGGCAGGAAGACGATGACCGTCGAAAGCGTTCCGGCGAGCACCGCGACCCCGACTTCGGTCACGCCGGACAGCGTCGATGCGATGGGCTCCGCGCCCGGCATCTGGCGGTGGCGAAAGATGCTTTCGGTCACGACGACGGCGTTGTCGACCAGCAATCCGATCGCGAGCAGCATGCCCATCATCGTGAGGATGTTCAGCGAGAAGCCGAGGAAGTACATCGCCGCTACGGTGATCAGGAGCGAAAAGGGCACGGCGAGCGCCACGATCAGCGTCGTCGGCCAGTGCCGAAGGAAGAGGAACAGGACCACCAGCGCCAGGCCGGCGCCGATCAGGCCGGCGTTGCGCAGTTCTGACAGCGAACTGTGGATGTTTTCGGACTGGTTCTGCAGCACGATGATGTCGATGCCCTGGAGTTGCGGGAGCTTGCGCTGCTCCCCGACCACTGCCATGACGCGATCCGCGACCTCGACGATATTGGCGCCGGTCGACTTGAACACGTCGAGTCCGACGCCCGGCCGGCCGTTCAGATGGCGCCCGACCGTCAGTTCCGGAGTCACCAGGTTGACGTCCGCGATGTCGCGAAGGCGCACGTTGCCGGTCACGATGAAGTTGCGAACGTCCTCGAGCGTCTGGAACTCGCCGAGCGGTCGCACCAGGAAGCGCTGTTCGCCGCCTGTGACTTCCCCCGCGCTGACCGAGAAGTTCGCGCCCTCGAGCGAATCGCGCAAGTGCGAGATATCCACGCCGAACGCCGCGAGCCTGACCGGGTCGACCAGGATCCTGAGCTCGAGCGGCTCGACGCCCTCGAGCGAGACCCGCGCGACGCCGTCGAGGCGCTCCAGCGGCTTCTTCAGGTAGCGATCGAGCGTATCGTACTGACGGGTCAGGTCCTCCTGGCTCGCGATGCGGATGGCGACGACGCGGTCGTCGCCGGCCGCGAACATCCGCGTCAGGACCCGGTTCGCGCTCGGCGGGAACTCATGGCGGATCGATTCGAGCTTGGTGCGCACCTCGAAGCCCACGGCTGCGGGATCCCGGCCCCACTCGAAGAAGACGGTGAGTTCGGCACCGGTTTCGGAGGATGTCGAACGGATCTCCTTGATGCCGGAAAGCGTCGCAATGGCCTCTTCGGCCGGACGCGTGATCAGCTGCTCGACTTCCTCGGGGGTCGAGCCGGCGTAGGGGATCGTGATCTGGATGCCCGGGAAGCGGATGTCCGGAAAGAGTTCGAGCGGCAGCAGCCAGGTCGCGATCACGCCGATCAGCGCGATCGCGATGAACGTCATCAGCGTCGTGACGGGCCGGCGCAGCGCGAATCGCGTATGGACCATGGGTCAGCCTCCGCCGTGCTCCGTCGCCACGCGTGACGGGGCGCCGGCCCCGGCCGGCTGGAACCGCTTCCGGTCGAGCAGCGAATAGACGACCGGGATCACGAGCAGCGTGAAAAAGCTTGCGACCGCGACGCCGCCGATCACGGTGATCGCCATGGGCTTCCTGATTTCCGCTCCTTCCCCGAGGCCGATCGCCATCGGCATCAGCCCGAGAATCGTCGTGAGCTTCGTGATGATGATCGGCCTGAGCCGAAGGCGCGCCGCCTCGACGATCGCCTCGTGTTTCGGCATGCCGCGCTCGCGGGCCTGGTTGACCGCGTCGATCAGCACGATCGACTGGTTGACCACGATGCCCGCCAGCATGATGAGCCCTATGTAGGCGACGACATTGACGGTCGTACCGGTCAGGAACATCGCCCACACCGATCCGACCAGTGCAAGCGGTATGGTCAGCAGGATTACGAACGGATGCAGCAGGGACTCGAACTGCGAAGCCATGACGAGGTAGACCAGGAACACCGCGAGCAGCATCGTGAACTGGAGCGAGCGGAACGATTCCTTCATGTCGTCGCTCTGCCCGCTGACGGCCGCGCTCGTGCCGACCGGCAGCTGGACGGATGCCACGATCCGGTTGAGCTCGGCCACCGCGGAGCCGAGGTCGCCCGAAGCCAGGTTGGCGGATACGATCGCGACGCGTTGCTGGCGCGTGCGGCGGATCTCGGCCGGGCCGGTCGCGACGGTGACCTCCGCGACCGCGGAGAGCGGCAGCGGACGGTCGCTGCCCGGGTTCATGATCAACGAGCGGATCTCCTCGATCGAGGACGCGCGTGTGTCGACGCTGCGCACCAGCACGTCGATCTTCTTTTCGCGCAGCTTGTAGCGCGTCGCGACATCACCGCGCACGCTCGCAACTACGCGATCCGCCAGTTCCCGCACCGTCACGCCGAGTTGCGCGGCGCGTTCCTGATCGAACACGATCTGGATCTCGGGATTCCCGGACTCGACAGTCGACTTGATGTCGCTGAACGTGGGGCTGGCCTGCATTGCGCCACGGACCTGTTCCGCGACCGAACGCAGGCGGTCGAGGTCGTAGCCCGTGATCGTCACCTCGAGCGGAGAGGCGAAACTGAACAACGCCGGCCGGCTGAACTGGTACTGCACGCCGGCAAGGGTCTCGAACCTGGCGCGCAGCGCCTCGACCGCGTTCTTCTCGTCCCCGGGTCCCGTGCCCGGCTTCAACTTGACGGAAAGCCGGCCCGTGTTCTCGCCGGCGTCGGTCGGGCTTGCGTCGAGGCGGTTACCGGTCCCGGTCACCGCATAGGAGAGCGCGACCTCCGGCAACTCCATCGCCTGGGCCTGTGCAGCCGCCATGGCGCGGTCGGTCTGCTCGAGCGGGGTGCCCGGAGCAAGGCGAATGTCCGCGATGAACTCGCCCTGTGAAAGCTGGGGGATCAGCTCCGAGCCGAGCCGGGGCACGAGTGCCGCCGTCAGCAGCAGGATCGCGACTGATGTCAGCACGATCCGCCCGCGGTGCTCCAGCGACCAGCGCAGCGCGGGCAAGTAGGCCCGGGCGACCGCGGCGAATCCCGACTGCACCGGGCGCGCGAGAAACCCGAGCAGCCATGCCATGCCGTCGGAGACTCTTGCACTCAGCCGGCGCCTGCGCGCGAGTACCGCCGCGATCCAGCGGCCAAACCGTCCGGGGAGCCGCTCCGGGTCGGGCAGGTCGTATTCCGGCTTGCCGGCCGCGAGCATGGGCACCAGCGTCATGGCCACCACGAGCGAGAAAAGGAGTGAAAAGCTGACCGTGAGCGCCTGGTCGCGGAACAACTGTCCCGCGATGCCGGTGATGAACACCATCGGGAAGAAAACGGCGATGGACGTGAGGGTCGCGGCCGTGATGGCCGTGCCGACCTCGCTCGTCCCGCGCGTCGCAGCCTCGACGCGCGAACGGCCCTGCTCACGGTGCCGCACGATGTTTTCCAGAACGACGACCGCGTTGTCGACCAGCATGCCGACTGCGAGCGCAATGCCGCCGAGCGACATGATGTTGAGCGACAGGTCGAACATGTACATGAGCACGAACGTGCCGATCACGGAGACCGGTATCGCGAGCCCGGTGATGAAGGTCGCCCGCGCGTCACGCAGGAAGAGGTACAGGACCAGGATCGCGAGCAGTCCGCCGATCAGTGCGGCCTCGCGCACTTCGCCGATCGCGGACGAAATGAATTTCGACTGGTCGTAGACCAGCTTGAGTTCGCTGCCCGGCGGCAGCGCCTTGCCGAGCTCCTCGATTCGCGAGCGGATTCCGGCCGCGAGCTGGACCGTATTTGCGTCGCCTTCCTTGTAGATCGCGAGCTCGACGGATTCGCGCCCGTCCACGCGCGTGATGGCCTCGCGGTCCTTGTAACCGCTGGTGACGCTGGCGACGTCGCGCAGGTAGACGGCCTTGCCCTGCACGTTGGCGATGATCGCATCGGCCATCTGCTGGACCGAGCTGAACTCGTTCAGCGTCCGCACGAGAAAACGCTGCGTACCCTGCTCGAGCCGGCCGCCGGACAGGTTGACGTTCTCCTCGCCCAGTCGCCGGGCAATCGCGTCGATCGAGAGATTGAGCTGCGCGAGCTTCTGCTGGTCCACGAAGACCTGGATCTCGTCCTCGTAGCCCCCGCTGACCTTGACCGCAGCGGAACCTTCGACTGATTCCAGGTCCGGCTTCAGCCGGTCGTCCGCGAATCGCCGCAGGCTCTTCAGGCGCTCGACGCTGCCGGCCTCGCCGGGAGTTGACTTCGCGAACTCGTCGGTGTCTACGAAGGCGTAGCGCATCACGGGCTCGGTTGAGGGGTCGAACCGCAGCAGGATCGGATGACTTGCCTCCAGCGGCAGCTGCAGCAAGTCGATCTTCTCGCGCACGTCGATGCCCGCGAGATCCATGTCCGTGCCCCAGGCGAATTCGAGGATGACGTCGGCCTGGCCCGCCCGCGACACTGACCGTACCGAGCGCACATTGCGGATTATTCCGACCGATTCCTCGATCGGGCGCGCGATCAGCGTCTCGAGTTCGAGCGGCGCGGCGCCGGGCAGGTCGGTGCGGACCGTCAGCGTCGGGTAGGAAAGGTCGGGAAGGAGGTTGAGTTTGAGCCGCGACAACGACACGAACCCGAACAGGACGATGGCGGCGGTCACCATCAGGATCGTGACGCGCCTGCGCGTGGCGAACTCGACGACTTTCATCGCCGGGATGACCGGTCAGCCGGCAGCCACGGCGGGCTGCCGGGAGGCGGCCGGCCGCGAGGGGGAGTTCACGACACGCACTGCCGCTCCGGGCTTGACCGCTCCCTGGCCGACCACCACGACCTGTTCGCCGTCCTTCAGACCGTCAGCGACTTCGATCCAGGCGCCGTTGGAGAGCCCGAGCTTCACCGTGCGCTCTGAGGCCTTGCCGTCCTTGACGACGAACACCTTGGGCGGGCCGTCACCGTCCAGCAGGGCTGTGCGCGGAATCTGCAGTGCGTCCGGCTTGCGCTCGTAGACGATGGCGACGCGCGCGAACATGCCCGGGCGCAGGAGCCGGTCGTCGTCGGTCAGCCTGATGCGAACGCCGAACGTCGCGGTCGCGGCGTTGACGTAGGGGCTGATCAGGGTGATTTCGCCCTTGAAGGCGCGATTCGGGACCGCGTCGAAGCTAAGCTCCGCGGGCTGGCCGACCGACAACTTGGCGAGCTCGCGTTCCGGCACGTTGACACGGAGCAGGAGCGAGTCGAGGTCCTCGACCACGAACAAGGCGCTGTCGGAGCTTTCGATGACGCCGCCAACGGGCGTAACCGTGTTGCCGACCTTGACGACGTCGAGCCGCTGCGTGACGGTGCCGTCGATCGGGGATCGGATATCGCAGTAGGAGAGCTGCAGCCGCGCCAGTTGCCAGGACGCTGTCGCCGCATCGAGCTCGTACTTGAGATTGTCGAGGGCGGTCGCGCTCACGAGGCCCTTTTGCTGCAGTTCGAGATTGCGCTTGTAGTCCCGTTCGAGCTTCTGCATCGTCGCCTCGTTGAGGGCGACCTCGAGCCGCAGCTTGTCGCCGTCGAGGCGGGCGAGCACCTGGCCCGCGCGCACTTTCTGCCCCTCGTCGGCGAGCACCTGACGGATTTCGCCCTGCACCTTCGGCATCACGAACGCCCGACGCTCGGCTTCGACCGGTGCCGTGGCGGAGTAGACCGCGGCCATGTCGGCGCGCCGGGTGGCCGCCACCTCGACCGGTACCGCGGTCACTGCTTCCTTGCCTTTCTTGGCGCTGTCTCCGTTGGCATCGCCGCAGGCCGAGAGGATCACCGCCAGGAAAAGCACCCCGACGGCGAGCGGCCAGTGATCGGGGCTCGACATCGGTTTCAGAACTTGGGATTCGGTGCGCATCGCTTCGGCTCCGGCGGTCAGGTGGCGCTATGTTACGGTCCCTTAGTGTTGTAGTCAAGTATAACACTAAAGGCTACCGGAATGACCTAAGCCATTGGCTTAACTGGGGATAATGCGAAAGTCGGCGCTGAATCAGCTGAGCCGGGCCGGCTCCTGCGTCTTGGGCGATTGAACCGCATCGGCAGCGATTTCGACGGCCTCATCCAGGACAGCGTCCGGCGCCTCGACGGCGTCCAGCGCCGCGATATCCGCGAGCGGTGCGAGTCCCCGGGCCGCACGACGGGCATTTTCGCGCCTGAGCCGATCGGCGTCGATGGCATCGCGTTCCGCACGGCGCTTATCGAGATTCAGCGACACGTCGCGCTGGCTCCGCAGATGTTCGAGAGCATCGACGTCGCCCTGCAGCGCGACGATATCGGGATTGTGTGCGACACGCTCCTCGTGCTCGCGGGAAATGATCGACACGACGGGCAGCTCAGCGGGTTCCGGCTCGAAGCGGGCCGCGTTGATGCGGTCCCAGGGCAGCGCGCTCTCGCGCGTGCTTTCTCCGATGTCGTCCGTGTTCAACAGCGAGGGGAGGGTGATGTCGGGCTCCACGCCGCGATGCTGGGTGCTGTCGCCGGTGACGCGATAGTACTTGCCGATGGTGACGGTCAACTGGCCGAAGCCGGCATTGGGGCCGAGCGCATAGCGGTCGAGCGGATAGAGATTCTGGACCGATCCCTTGCCATAGGTCTGCTGGCCGACCACGAGCCCGCGTTTGTAGTCCTGGATCGCGCCGGCAAAGATTTCGGAGGCGGAGGCGCTAGCGCGATTGACAAGCACGACAAGCGGGCCCTCCCATGCTGCGCCCGGTTCCGGATCGTCGAGCACCTCGATGCGGCCGCTCGTCTCGCGCAGCTGCACGATCGGGCCGCGCTCGACGAACAGGCCGACGAGGCTCGTCGCCTCGGACAGGTGGCCGCCGCCATTGTCACGCAGGTCGACGACGAGGGAATCGATGCCCTCGGCCTTGAGCTCGTCGATCAGCCGGTGCACGTCGCGGGTCGTGCTCCGGTAGTCGGCGTCGCCTTTCATGCGTGCCTGGAAGTCCTGGTAGAAACTGGGCACGGAGATGACGCCGACGCGAAGCTCGTGGTCGCCGCGGTGCAGCGTGTGTACTTCCTTCTTGGCCGCCTGCGACTCGAGCGTGATCTTCGCGCGCTTGAGCGTAAGCTTCGCCTCCTGCGCGCCGGGCGTGGCGGAGGCCGGCAGGATCTGCAGGCGCACGAAGGTGTTTTCCGGACCGCGGATCAGCTGTACGACGTCATCGAGCCGCCAGCCGACGACATCCGTCAGCGCGCCGGCTTCCCCCTGGCCCACAGCCGTGATGCGGTCGCCAACCTTGATGTCCGACGAGGCCGCCGCCGAGCCGCCCGGCAGCACGTTCATGATCGTCACGTAGTCGTCGACGAGCTGCAGCGAGGCGCCGATGCCCTCGTAGGAAAGGCTCATCGCGATGTTGTATTCCTCGGAGTTGCGCGGCGACAGGTAATTGGAGTGGGGGTCGTACACGTGCGAGTACGCGTTCATGAAGGTCTCGAACACGTCGTCCGCGGTGATCTGCTCGATGCGCTTCGCCACGCGCTCGTAGCGCTTGCGCAGCGTGTCGCGGGCCTCCGGCCAGGTCTTGCCCGCCAGCAGGAGCGACAACTCGTCGTTCTTGACGCGCTTGCGCCACAACTCATGCAATTCATCTTCCGACGCCGGCCAGCCCTCGTCCGTGCGGTCGAAGCGGAAGGACTCGTCCAGCGTGAAGTCGGGCTCGGTGTCCAGCAGGGAGATCGCGTAGCGCAGGACCTCGCGGTTGCGCTCCTGGAACCGCGTAAACATGCGGAACGCGGGCCCGGCATCGGCTTTCTGGATCGCGTCGTCGAGCTGGTAACGCAGCGGCTCGAATTCCGCGATGTCGGATGCGAGCAGGTAGCTCTTGTTGCCGTCGAGGGCCTCGAGGTAGTGCTCGTAGATCTGCGAAGACATTGCATCGTCGAGCGGCGTCTGCCGGTAGTGCTGGCGCTCGACCACTTCGGATACGAGCCGCATGACGCGCCGGTGGCGCTCGCTCGGCACGAGTTCGCCGGAGGATGCGACGGCAGGCGCGATCGCCGGGGCGATCGACGCACGCTCCGTCCCGGAGCCGGCCAGCATGAAAATGCCGGCGACGACGGCGCAGGCCACCGCGAGACGCAGCCGGGACGGGATCGGCGCTCTGAGCCAGGGTGCCATGGGCTGCTAAACTGCTCCTTGCGGCCCCATGGGGGGCCATACGCGATCGGGACAGGCTATGGGCGGGCGGCCGCGGTATCAAGTACCGGCGTCACGCCGCGGAGGGGACCTGCAGATGAGGCCATTGGGCTTCCTGACTGGCGTCGTTCTGGGCTCGGCTGCCTCGATCGCGCTCGTTCTCCTGATGGTCGCCGTGATCTTCGCATTTTCCGCCAGCCAGGAACCGGCGATCGGTCAGGAATACCCGGGGCTCCTGGCCTCCGCCGGCTTGTTTGCGGTCCTGGCCGCAGCGGCCTGCGCCGCCTTTGTAGGACTGCAACGCGAGCGACGCTGGCGGTGGACGGCGCAAGCGGGGATGTGGATCGTCCTGGCGGCGATTGCCTGGCATTACTGGCCTGCCGGTGCAGCGCCCGGGAGATGACCGGGAGATGACATGACATGACACGTTTCGACCGCGGAACCCGCCTGCTGTTCATCGTGGTGATGGCGGCGTCGATGCTCGGCGCCTTCAATGCCGATGACCGGATGATCCGCAAGGCGGCCGAGGCAATCGACGAAATGGCGTTCCGGTCGCAGGTTGAAGCGCTGTCGTCCGATGAAATGCAGGGCCGTTCGCCGGGATCGGAGGGTGAACGCAAGACGATCGAGTATCTCGAGAAGCAATATCTCGAGCTCGGCCTGCAGCCTGTCGGCGGGGGCGATTTCCGGCAGGACGTGGCGCTCGTGGAAATCACGGGAAGCGACCAGACCCTCGCATTCAACAAGGGCGCGGCCGGCATGTCGCTCGCATTCGGCAGTGACATGGTCCTTGGCACGCGCCGCGTCCAGCCCGCATCCTCGGTCGAAGGCAGCGAAGTCGTCTTCGTAGGTTACGGAATCGACGCACCGGAGTATGGCTGGAACGACTACGCCGGCCTGGACATGCGCGGCAAGACCGCGCTGATCCTCGTCAATGACCCCGGCTTTGCCACGGGAGATGAAACCCTGTTTCGCGGCAAGGCCATGACCTATCACGGGCGCTGGACCTACAAATTCGAGGAAGCGGCGCGCCAGGGCGCGGCGGCCGCAATCATCGTCCACGAGACGGCGCCTGCGGCCTACGACTGGGGGGTCGTGAAGAACGGCTGGTCCGGCCCGCAATTCTACCTCGACCGACCTGACGGTAATGCCGGGCGCACCGGACTCGAGGGCTGGATCACGGAGGCGCGCGCCCGGCAGCTGATGGAACTCGCGGGCCAGGACTTCGACACGCTGAAGGCCGCAGCCGCCCGGCGTGGTTTCAAGCCCCTGCCGCTCGGGGTCACGGCGACCGCAGGCGTGAAAAACTCGATTCGGCACAAGCGTTCGCCAAACCTCGTCGGCATGATGCCGGGCAAGGACCGGCCGGGCGAGTATGTCGTCTATGTGGCGCACTGGGACCATCTCGGCGTGGCCGGGGGGCCGGGTGAAGACCGGATCTACAATGGCGCCGTAGACAATGCGACCGGCGTCGCCGGAATTCTCGCGATCGCCCGCGGCTTTCGCGACCTGCTGCCGGCCGCCTCGAGATCGGTCCTCTTCATCGCGGCCACGGCCGAGGAGTCCGGGCTGCTTGGATCCGAGTACTATGCCGAGAGGCCGCCGGTGCCGCTCGCGAAGACGGCGGCTGTCATCAATATCGACGCGATGAACCCGCTCGGCCGCGCGAAGGACGTCGAAGTGATCGGCTATGGCGCGTCCGACCTCGAGGACTTGCTCGCAGCCGCGGCCAAGTCGCAGAAGCGCGTGCTCACGCCGGACCGGCGGCCCGAAGCCGGCTACTTCTACCGTTCGGATCACTTCAATTTTGCGAAGGCGGGCGTGCCTGCGCTCTACATCAAGTCGGGCACGCAGCTGCGGGACAAGCCGGTTGGCACCGGCAAGTCGATGCTGGACGACTACGTTGCGAACCGCTACCACAAGCCAGGCGACGAATATTCGGAGGACTGGGACGTCAGCGGCTCGATCGAGGACCTGCGCCTGCTCTTCGAGGTGGGGGCCCGGGTGGCAAGCGCCGAGACGTGGCCGGAGTGGCGCGAAGGAAACGAATTCCGCGCACAGCGCGACAAGAGCGCCACCAGCCGCCAGCCGGCAGACGAATGAGGAATCCTGCGTCTCAGCCTGTCCGCCGCAGCGGCCTGGTCAACAGGCGTACTGCCGTGAAGAGCAGGTAGGGCCCGACCACGAGCAACCAGGCGGTCGGCGTGGCGGTGAAGAAGGCGGCGAGCAGCGAGCCGAGAAAGGCGAGCAGGCCGCCCTCGTATGGACCGAGCGTCAGTACCCCCGCCACATAGATGAGAAACGGCATCGCGAGCAGCCCGAATCCGAGCCAGAGGGCGGCAATCCGCAGCTCTCGCCGCCAGGCGGGCGAAAGGCCCCCGTACCAGTTCCGCACCGGGTCGCTCCAGGACATCGGCGCCAGTCTGTATTGCAGAGCGTGCCGGGGCAAGCCGGCCGGCCGCGCGGCTATACTGGCGATCACATGACGCGACTGCGCTGCGCTGTCGTCGGCGCCGGCTACCTCGGCCGTTTCCACGCCCAGAAATATTCGACTCTCGCGGAATGCGAGCTGGTCGGCATTGCGGATCCGTCGGCCGAGGCGCGGGCGCGCCTGCTTGCCGAACTCGGCGTCGCCGGACATGCCGACCATCGCGAACTGCTCGGCCGCGTGGATGCAGTCAGCATCGCGACGCCGACCGCCCAGCATCACCCGGTGGCCCGCGATTTCCTGGAGTCGGGCGCCCATGTGCTCGTCGAGAAGCCGATCACCGTCACGGCGGACGAGGCGCGCGATCTGATCGCGCTCGCGGCGGTGGGGAAGCGGGTGCTGCAGGTCGGCCACCTGGAACGCTTCAACCCCGTGATCCTGGCTGTTGCCGATGAACTTTCGGGTCCGCGCTTCATCGAATCAAATCGCCTCGCGCCGTTCAAGCCCAGGGGTACGGATGTCTCCGTCGTGCTGGACCTCATGATTCATGACATCGACCTGATCGAACACATCGTCCGCTCGCCGATCACCTCGATCGACGCGATCGGTGCGCCCGTATTCACGGACGAAATCGACATCGCCAACGCCCGCATCCGGTTCGCAAACGGCTGCGTGGCGGACGTCACCGCAAGCCGGATCAGCCTGAAAACGGAACGCAAATTGCGTGTATTCCAGGCCGATGCCTACCTTTCCATCGATCTCCAGCAGAAACTGCTCACCGTCGTGCGGCGGCCGGCCATGGTCGACGAGGGCGGCATCCCGAAAGTGGACCTGCAGGAGCGCAGCTTCGACCCCGGCGATGCCCTGCTCGACGAAATCAGGTCTTTCGTGGACGCCGTCCGGCGGGGTGGACGCCCGGTCGTTTCAGGCGAGGACGGCCTGCGTGCGCTCGAAACCGCGAATCGCATTGCCGAACTGGTCGGCAGTGGCGGCGGCGCCGGCGGCGCCAGTGCATCGGCGAGCCGGCCCGCCGGTATACTGGACGGCTGATGCGACCGACCAACACGGCGGATCCCGACTATTACCACAAGGTGGTGGACTGCCAGTGGGCGTGCCCGGCGCACACCGACGTTCCCGAGTACATCCGGCTGATCGCGCAGGGCCGCTATTCCGACGCCTACATCGTCAACCGGGAATCCAACGTATTTCCCGGCATCCTCGGCCGCGTCTGCGATCGTCCCTGCGAACCCGCCTGCAGGCGCCGCCGGGTCGAGGAGAAGCCGGTCGCGATCTGCCGGCTGAAGCGCGTCGCATCCGACCTGCGCGATGACATCACGCCCCGGCTGCCGAAGGCGCCTGCCCGCAGGAACGGGAAACGCGTCGCCTGCGTCGGGGCGGGTCCCGCGACGCTTACGGTCGCCAACGACCTGTTGCCTATCGGCTACGAGGTCGTGATCTACGAGCAGTACGCCACCGCCGGAGGCCTGATGCGGACCAATATTCCCGCGTTCCGCCTGCCTGCGCAGGTGCTGGACGAGGAGATCGGCTACGTCGTCGGGATCGGTGCCGACCTGCGCCTCGGCGAGCCGGTGGACAGCCTGCGTGCGCTGCTCGCGGATGGCGGCTTCGACGCCGTATTCGTCGGCACCGGGGCACCGAAGGGAAAGGAACTGAGGCTCCCGGGCCGCGCGGATTCAGACCGCATACACATCGGCATCGCCTGGCTCGAGTCCGTCGCTTTCGAGCATGTCGAGGCCATCGGCGAGCGGGTCCTGATCATCGGGGTCGGCAACACGGCGATGGACTGCTGCCGAACCTCGCTCCGGCTCGGCGCCAGGAGCGTCAAGGTGATGGCTCGCAAGCCGCGGGGATTCTTCAAGGCCTCCGAGTGGGAACTGGAGGATGCCGAGGAGGAACACGTCGAGATCATCGTCAACCACGCGCCGAAGGCGTTCATCGTCGAAGGCGGCACGCTTAAGGGAATGACCTTCGAACGACTCGAGTACGAGATGGACGGCACCGAGATCATGAGCCAGCGCGTCGTCGAGGAGGTTTTCATTCCATGTGACGACGTGATCCTCGCGATCGGCCAGGAGAATGCGTTCCCGTGGGTCGAGCGCGACCTCGGCATCGAGTTCGACAAGTGGGATGTGCCCAGGGTGGATCCGGTCACTTTCGAATCGACGCGCCGGGGCGTTTTTTTCGGAGGCGACGCGGCCTTCGGCCCCAGGAACATCATCTGGGCGGTCGAGCATGGCCACCAGGCCGCGATCTCGATCCACAAGCATTGCGCGGGCGAATCGCTGACCGAGCGCCTGCCTCGGGGCGTGAACCTGCAGAGCCGCAAGGTCGGCATGCACGAGTGGTCGTACAAGAACGACTACGACCCGGCCGCGCGCCGGTTGATGCCGCACGTCAGCCTCAAGGAGCGGTTCAAGAAGCTCAATATCGAGGTCGAACTCGGCTTCGACGCGGAGCGCGCGGCGGAAGAAGTCAGCCGCTGCATGAACTGCGACATACAGACAGTGTTCCACGCGAAGCTTTGCATCGAGTGCGACGCCTGCATCGACATCTGTCCCACCGATTGCCTGACCATCACGACCAATGGCGAGGAGGCGGATCTGGTCGCGCGGCTCAAGGCGCCGCGCCGCAACCCGGACCAGCCGCTGTTCGTGTCGGAGCCCCTCGTCCAGACGCGGCGCGTGATGGTCAAGGACGAGGACCTGTGCGTGCACTGCGGGCTTTGCGCCGAGCGCTGCCCCACGGACGCCTGGGACATGCAGAAATCCTGGATCGAGATTCCACTCGCGGAGGACGAGGCCCGATGCCCGAGCGCAAAAGCGCTGCGCCGCGCGTAAACGACTTCACGATCAAGTTCGCCAACGTCAACGGTTCGGGCTCCGCAAGCGCGAACGCGCTGGTCATGAAGGCGATCTTCCGCATGGGCGTGCCCGTCGTCGGCAAGAACTTCTTCCCGTCGAACATCCAGGGCCTGCCCACGTGGTACGAAATCCGTGTCACGCGCGAGGGCTGGCGCGCGCGTTCCGGGCGCGTTGACCTGATGGTCGCGATGAACGCCGAAACATATGCCCGCGACCTGCGGGAGATCATGGCCGGCGGCTCCCTCGTGTATGACTCGACGTGGCCCCGCAGCTCGCTGCATTCGCGGGACGACGTCAGGGCTTTTGGCGTGCCCTTCGCGCAGTTGTGCAACGAGCATTTCGAGGGAGCGCGCGCCCGCACCTTGATGAAGAACATCATGTACGTCGGGACCGTCGCAGCGCTAATCGACCTGGAACTCGAGGTGATTCGCCGCCTGCTGGCGGAGACTTTCGCGAAGAAGCCGGCGCTCGTCGAGTCGAACATGAAGGCGATCGAAATCGGGTACCGCTACGCGAAGGAGCATTTCGAGTGTCCGCTGGCCACACGCGTCGAACGGATGGACGCAACCGCCGGGCAGGTGATGATCGACGGCAATACCGCGGCTGCGCTCGGCTGCCTGTACGCGGGCGCAACCGTCGGCGCCTGGTACCCGATCACGCCCTCGACGTCGCTGATGGACGCCTTCCGCTCGTTCTGCGCGCGCCATCGCACCGATCCGAAGACCGGGCGGCGCGACTACATGATCGTGCAGGCCGAGGACGAGCTGGCCGCGATCGGCATTGTGATCGGGGCCATGTGGAATGGCGCCCGGGCATTCACGCCGACCAGCGGGCCGGGCATCTCGCTGATGGAGGAATTCATCGGCCTTGCCTATTACGCGGAAGTGCCGGCCGTCATCTTCGACGTGCAGCGGGTGGGACCCTCGACCGGCATGCCGACACGCACGCAGCAGGGCGACCTGCTGGCTTGCGCCTACGCCTCGCATGGCGACACGCGGCACGTGCTCCTCTTCCCCGACTCGCCTGAAGAGTGCTTCCATATGGCGGCACAGGCCTTCGATCTCGCCGAGCGGCTCCAGACGCCGGTGTTCGTGCTGCTCGACCTCGACATCGGCATGAATGACTGGATGTCGCCGGATTTCCGTTGGGACGATGGGTATCGTCCGGACCGTGGCAAGGTGCTCTCACCCGAACAGGTCGCCGGGATCGAGAAATTCCAGCGTTTCCTCGATCCTGACGGCGACGGAATCCCGTACCGGACACTGCCCGGCATCAGTCCCAGGGCGTCCTATTTCACACGCGGCTCCGGTCACAACCGCTTCGGCGCCTACACGGAGGATGCGGCCGAGTACCAGGAAGTGCTGGACCGCCTCGCGCGCAAGTTCCGCACGGCCGGCAAGCTGGTTCCCGCACCGGTAACCGACGGCCGCGGTGCTGCGGCCGCAATCGTGAGCCTGGGTTCCGGCGACGGGCCCGTTCGCGAGGCGCTGGCGGCGCTGCGCAAGTCGGGCATCGCGATCGACTACCTGCGCGTGCGCGGATTCCCGTTCGGCGCCGAGGTCGAGGAGTTCCTGGCGGCGCACCAGGCGATTTTCGTCGTGGAGCAGAACCGCGACGCGCAGCTGCGCGCGCTCCTGACGATGGAAACCGCCGTCGACAAGCAGAAGCTGCGCTCAATCCTGCATTACGACGGCCTGCCCATGACAGCATCCGCGATCATCGACGGGGTCAACCGCGCGCTCGAGAAGGGGGTGGCCGCGTGAGCTTCATCGGCAAGCCGAGCGTGTCGAACCCGGGGCTGCCGCGGAATCCGCTCGGTCTCAACCGGCGCGATTATGAGGGCAGCATGTCGACGCTCTGTGCCGGCTGCGGTCACGACTCGGTCACCGCCGCGATCGTGCAGGCCTGCTTCGAGCTCGCGCTTCCGCCGCAGAGCGTGGTCAAGCTGTCCGGCATCGGCTGCTCATCGAAGACCACGGCCTATTTCGTCGCCGGCGCGCACGGCTTCAACTCGGTACACGGGCGCATGCCGTCGATCGCGACCGGCGCGAATGCGGCCAATCGCCACTTGCGCTACATCGGAGTTTCCGGGGACGGCGACTCGCTTTCGATCGGCGTCGGCCAGCTCGCGCACGCGATCCGCCGGAATCTCGACATGATCTACATCCTCGAGAACAACGGCGTGTATGGCCTGACCAAGGGGCAGTTTTCGGCGTCTGCCGATGTCGGCTCCAAGTCCAAGAAGGGCGAGGCCAACGAGCAGCAGCCGATCGATCCGGTGTTGCTGGCGCTCGCGCTCGGCGCCTCGTTCGTTGCCCGAAGCTTCTCAGGCGACAAGGAGCAGCTGGTGCCGCTGATCCAGGCCGGACTCGCGCACCAGGGCTTTGCGATCATCGACGTGCTGTCGCCCTGCGTAACCTTCAACGATCACGAGGGCTCGACCAAGAGCTACGCCTACGTCCGCGAGCACAGCGAGACGCCGGTTGCGGCCGACTACATCGCGCCGAAGCAGGAAATCCGCGTTCAGTACGCTCCGGGGGAGACGGTCTCCGTGCCGATGCACGACGGGAGCAGAGTGCAGCTGCGCAAGCTTGACCGGGACTATGACCCGACCGACCGTGCGCGGGCCGCAGCCTGGGTGCAGGAGCGCGCGATGAGGAACGAATACGTCACCGGCCTGATCTACGTGGACGCGTCGCGGCGCGATTTCCACGCCCAGCACGGTACGGCGGATGAAGCCTTGAACGCCGTGCCCTACGAGCGACTCTGTCCGGGCGCCGCCCGGCTCGACCGCATCCTCGCCGCATTCCGCTGACTCCCGGCGACCGGGCGCGTGCAGTGCGCCGGTTCGATGGCCGTCGCCGACATGGGCCATAATGGATGCGCATGCGCGAGGCCATTACACCGGTCAGCTACCGGCTCGCGACGAGCGATCCGGCAGCCTTCGTCGGGCATTTCGCGGGAAGCTTCGAGCGCTTTGGATTCGCGGTTGTCGGGGACCACGAGTTGCCGCAGGCACTGATCGACGGATGCCTCGGGCGATTCAGGAAATTCTTCGCGCAGGACCAAACCACCAAGAGGCGCTACCAGGTCCCGGGCATCGGCGGCGCGCGCGGCTACACGCCCTTCGGCGTCGAGACCGCGAAGGGCGCGACGCATCACGATCTCAAGGAGTTCTGGCAGATCGGCCGCGAGCTGCCGCCAGGGCACCGCTATCGTTCGACCATGCCGGACAATGTCTGGATCGAAGGCGACCCCGGGTTCAAGCGGGCGGCTCTCGATCTCTGGGAGGCCTTTGACCGGATGGGATGCAAGCTCCTCGAATCGATAGCGGATTACCTCGGCCTCGACCGGCACTGGTTCGACGACAAGGTCGGCGAAGGCAACAGCGTGCTGCGCATCATCCACTACCCGCCGCTCGCGGAAGGCGCGACCGGCGAGCGTGCCGGCGCGCACGAGGACATCAACGTCATTACGCTTCTGCTCGGCGCGGAGGAGGGCGGGCTCGAGCTCCTCGACCGCAACGGCCGCTGGCTGCCGGTCAACCCGCCCCCCGGCACGCTCGTGTGCAACGTCGGCGACATGCTGCAGCGCCTGACGAATCACGTGCTGCCGTCGACGACTCACCGGGTGGTCAACCCGACGGGCGCGCGTGCCGGGCGGCCGCGTTACTCAATGCCCTATTTCCTGCATTTCAACTCGGATTTCCCGATTGCGACGCTGTCGGGCTGCGTCACGCCGGAGCGACCCGACCGATACCCGGAACCGATCCTCGCGGACGACTACCTGCGCGAGCGCCTGCGCGAAATCAAGCTGCTCTACTGATTCATCGCGTGGCCAAGCTGTACTTCTACTACTCGACGATGAACGCGGGGAAATCGACCTCGCTCCTGCAGTCGAGCCACAACTACCGGGAACGCGGCATGCGTACGCTGGTGTACACGGCCAAGCTCGACCGGCGAGGGGGTGGCAGGGTGCATTCCCGGATCGGGCTGGCCAGCGAGGCCCTCCATTTCGCCCCGGGTTCCGATCTTTACCGGGAAATCGAAGTGGAGCACGGCGATCCGCCCGTCAGTTGCGTATTGGTGGATGAAGCGCAGTTCCTGACGCGCGAACAGGTGGAGCAGCTCGCCATGGTCGTCGACTGCCTTTCGATTCCGGTGCTCTGTTACGGCCTCAGGACCGATTTTCGCGGCGAGCTGTTCGAGGGCAGCGCGCGGTTGCTGGCGCTCGCGGACGAATTGACCGAGCTGAAGACCATCTGCCATTGCGGACGCAAGGCCACGATGGTCGTGCGCGTCGGGCCCGACGGGCGTGCCGAGCGGGACGGGGAACTGGTCGAAATCGGCGGGAACGAGCGCTATGTCTCGCTGTGCCGCCGGCACTATTTCGAGGCGAGCGGACCGAGGCGCCCGTCCTGATGACGGCGGCTGCCTGCGGGTCATCGGCCGCGCTCCTGATGCTGCTGTGGGCGTTGGCACTGCCATCGCGGGCCGCGGAAACGCCGGACGCCGAATCTCCGCCAGCCGCGGCTCCCAAGAGGGGCGGAGGCTGCAAGGGCGAATTGCCCGCGGATGCGGAGACGCTCGACACGATGCGCGCCGGACTCGAGCGCGGCGTCTGCAGCACCGCCCGTTTCGTGGACCGGTTGTTCGGAGGCGAGAACGAGTATTCCGAATACGAGGACGAATCGAACGGTCGCGCCAGCGTCACCCTGGGCTGGAACGAGCAGGATCAGGTCAAGGTCGAAACGCGGTTCCGGGCGAGCGTCAACCTGCCGCAGATAAACGAGCGCTTCAATGCAACCATCGGAAAGGCGAGCCGCGACGAGTACGTCGCCGACGAGGTTGGAGTCTTCAACCCGGCCGCCGGTGCGTTTTCGGACGACGAGCCGGCCGAATGGTTTGCCGGCGTCGGCTACCGGGCGCACCGGACCCGGGACAGCCGCTTCGACCTGGGCGCCGGCGTCAAGCTCGAGTCGCCTCTCAATCCGTATGCGAACGCGCGCTACCGCCACTACCTCTATGGCCGACCGGGCATGCTGCTCACGCTGCGAACGACGGCCTTCGTCGAGAATGACGAGGGGTTCGGCCTGACCCAGGCCCTCGACATCGACAAGGTGCTGAGTCGCGAGTACCTCCTGCGCCTGAGCAACTCGGCGCGGATGTCCGAGGAGACCCGGGGCGTCCGCTGGCGCTTCAGGCCCGCCCTCTACCAGGCGATCGACTACCGGCGCGCGATGCGCTACGAGGCGTATGTCCGCGGCGAGACCGACGGCAGCCAGCCGGACCTCTACGGCCTGCGGATCACCCATCGCCGATCGATGTGGCGAGACTGGCTCTTCGTGGAATTCGGGGCAGAGCTTTTCTGGGCCGACGGCCCGGAGCCTGCAGACCGCTGCGATGCCTGCGTCGGCGCCTCGATCGGATTCGAGGTGCTGTTCGGCGACGCGTATGACCGCATCCTGCGCCGCGATGCCAGACGATTGCCGGCAGATGAAGACTCGGCTCCGACCGACTGACGGGAGCCGCGCTTACCATAATGCCCGTTCATGCGGCTTGCGCTCGCCGACGACCTTGCAATCGCTTCGCCTGCTTCGACAGACTTGCCGGGAGCGCATACTGCCCATCCGGACGAGGCGCGGCATCGAGCAAGCATGAGTGCGACCCGCCATGAAGTTCTCGCGGAGATTCCAGGCAAGCTGCTGAAGATCGACGCGGCCGCGCCCGCCGCGCCTGAATTGACTGAGGAACTCGCCGACGAGCTCACGAGCGAGCTCGCGCCGGCGCCGGTGGGTCCCCGCGGCGCAGAAGGAACCGCGGTGCGCACAGCGCTCCCGGCCGGCGGGACCGTGCTGCGCGAGCGCTACGTCCTCGAGTCTCGGCTCGGCAACGGCGGCACGGCGATGGTGTTCCGTGCGGTCGATCTGCGCCGCGATGCGACCGCGGCCGGCGGGCGCCGCGTCGCCATCAAGGTCCTGCGCCCGGAACTTCTCGATCGGCCCCACAGCATTGCGCGGCTGCAGCGGGAGTTCCGGCAGACGCAGACGGTTGCCCACCCGAATGTCGTTCGCTTCCACGATCTCGACTGCGACGGCGGGTGCTGGTTCATCGTCATGGAGTTGCTCACCGGCGAGTCGCTGGGCGCGCGCCTGCGCCGCGCGTCGCCGGCGGGCCTGCCGATGCCGGAGGCCCTGCGGATTGCATCGGCGGTCGGCGATGCGCTTGCACATGCGCACGCGCACGGGATCACCCATGGCGATGTCAAGCCGGACAACATATTCCTGACGGTTTCTGGTGAAGTGCGCGTGCTCGATTTCGGGGTCGCCCAGGAATCGGACGCCGGTAGGGAACCCGCGGGCGCGTTGCCGCCGCCCGTGACCCAGGCGGCAACGCGCGTCTATGCGAGTCCCGAGATCCTGGCCGGACGGGTTCCCGAACCGCGGGACGACGTTTTCAGCCTCGCCTGTGTCATCTACGAAATGCTTGCGGGTGCGCATCCCTACGGGCGGAGCGGCGCAGACGCGGCGGAGCAAGCCGGCGTGGTTCCACAGCCGGTGGCCTCACTCGATGCCGCGCGTTGGCCAGGGCTGGCGGCAGGACTCGACCTGCACCGTTCGGCCCGGCCTGCCATGGCGAAATTCGCCCGTAACCTGCGGGGTGAATGGGAGACGGTTCCGGGATCCGGGCCCGTGGCCGAGGCGACCGCGCCGACTGCGGCCGGGCCGGCCAGCCCCGTGCCGCGCCGTTGGAAGCGGTCCCGATTGCTGTGGCGAAGCGCAATCGCCGCCGCGCTTGCGCTCACGCTTGGGATCCTGATCGGCCGCGTCGATTACGGCAGCGACCCGGTTTCCGCGCCGACGACGCCTGCTCTGGCCGAGCCCGGAGGTCAGGACATGGCGCCGGCCCCGGTGCCGGCCGCCGTCATGGATCCGCCGCATCGGGCCGTGGAGACGGCAGCGGAGGCCAAGTTGGCGCCGGTCGAGACGGCGGGCGAGCCGGTCGCGCCGCCGGGACTCGTCGCATTCGATTCGCCGACGATGATCGTGAGCAAACGGGCCGTGGTCGCCGCGATTCCGCTCCGGCATGTGACCCGCAGCCGGCGCGCCGCGGATGTGACCTGGCGCGTAATCGAAGGGACGGCGCGTTCGGGCCGTGACTTCGGTGGCCCGGAGACCGGGGTCGAACCCTTCATCGAGGGCAATACGTTCCGGATCCTTTACGTGCCGATCATTGCGAACCCGGGGGCCACGCGTGACCGGACCTTCACCGTCGAGCTCACCGGGGCGTCGCCGGGCACGGCGCTGGGCGGCATCCGCCGTATCGACGTGACGATTCTTGGCGGAGCCTGATCCGGCTTCAGCGCAGTTGCCGCCGTTTCGACGCGGGCAGCCGCGCGATTGGCACGGCATTGGACGGCAGGGTTTCCTTGAACAGCTCGTCCATGCGTGCCGGCATCCCGGTCAGCGCCGTCAGCAGGTCGGCCTCGGGCACGGGGGGCGAAAGCAAGTAGCCCTGCAGGTGCATCGCCGGGTAGCCGAGCAGCCAGGCGAGCTGTTCGTGGCGCTCGACGCCTTCAGCCGTGACGTCGAGCCTGAGGCTCTGGCAGAGCGCGATGATCGCACGCGTGATGGCCTGCGAGCGCGCGCTCGTGTCGATCGTCGCGATGAGGCTGCGGTCGAGCTTCACGCGCGTCAGCGGAAGCTGTTGCAAGGATACCAGCGACGAATAGCCGGTCCCGAAGTCGTCCAGGGCGACACCGACGCCGAGCTCGCGCAGCTCGATGAGCGCCTCGGTGGTGTGCGGTCCCGTTTGCAGCACGTTCTCGGTCAGCTCCACTTCGACGCATTGAGGGGGCACGCCTTGCCGGTCGAGCGCCTTGCGCAGGCTGCGCACGAACCGGCTGTCGAGGAGCTGCAGCGCGGAAACGTTGACGGCCAGCCGGAGCGGTGGCCAGGCGTTCGACCGCCAGCGTGCGGCGTGCTCGACCGTGGTTTGAATGACCCACTCGCCGATCTCGCGGATCAGTCCGCTGTCCTCGGCAACCGGCAGGAAATCCTGCGGTGTCGCGAAGCTGCCGTCCGGCAATCTCCAGCGCAACAGCGCCTCGACGATGCCGGCTTCGCAGGTCGCAAGATCCACCTCGGGCTGAAAATGCAGCTCGAATTCTCCCCGGTCGACGGCGCGGCGCAGCCCCTGTTCAGTCGCGAATTTCGCGGCAGCCATTTCGAGGAGTTCCGGGCTGAAGAGCCGCACCCGGCTCCGGCCTTGCGCTTTCGCATGAAACAACGCCGCATCCGCCGCGCGAAGGAGCCCTTCCGGGTCGCGACCATCGCAGGGAAACACGCTTGCGCCGAGGCTGAGTCCCATGAGCAGTTCACGTCCGTCGACGACGAGCGGGTCCTGGAAGCAGCTGACCAGCCGGTCCGCGGCGCGCTCGATATCGTCCGTCCGGCGCGCTCGCTCGAAGACCACCGTGAACTCGTCCCCGCCCAGTCTCGCGCTATAGCCGAATTCGTGCACCGATGTGCGGAGCCGTTCGGCGACCGCCTGCAGCACGCGGTCGCCGAACACGTGGCCCATGCTGTCATTGACGTTCTTGAAATTGTCGAGGTCGAGGAAGAAAACGCCGGCGAGGTGGCCATCCGCGGCCGCACGCGCGAGCGTCTCCTGCAATTGCAGGAGGAATTGGCGACGGTTTGGCAGCCGCGTGAGCGGGTCATGGGCGGCGAGATGCCGCAATTGGCGGGTGCGCTCCTCGACCTTGGCTTCCAGCTGCCCGTGATACTGGCGTGCCAGGTCCTGCGCCGCCGTCAGGCGCTCGGCCATCTGGTTGAACGAAGCCGCGAGGGTGTCGAGCTCCTTGAGCCCGCCGCGCGGAACGCCCACGCCGGGCTCGCCCCTGGCGAGCCGTTCGGTCGCGCGCACCAGGCGGCGGACCGGCAGGACGACGCTCCTTACCGTGCTGACGATGGTCAGGAGGAGCAGCAGGAGAACGACTGCGCTCAACCAGGACAGCAGGGTCCTCTGCCGCCGTTCCTGCTCCGAGACCGCGCTCAGGACGACGGCCGACTGGCGCCTCGCCATTTCGATCGCTCGCGCCGATTCGAATTGCGCATTGACCTTTCGAATCGTGGCCGCGAGCGCCGCATGGCTTTGCGCAAAGGCCTCGTTGGTTTCCTTGCGCTGGCCGTCCGTGCGCACGAGCAGGCCGTGCAGCCACACGACCCTTTCCAGGTTTGCTCGGGTCTTCGCCAGCCAGTCGGCACCAAGGACCCGGTCGATGCTTTGCTCGTTTTCGGCGAGCAGCTCGTCGAATGCCTTCTCACGCACCGTGATCGCGCGCACGGTAGCGGGGCCATAGCCGTGCAGGTCACCGAGCTGGTCGAGATAGCCCCCGAGCTCATCGAGCGTCCGGCTGGCTTCGAGCAGGTAGTCGCGCCCGATCACCTTGCCGAAAACTGCATGGACCCGGTCGAGCGACGACTTGATCCGGACCTCGAGGGATTCGAACTCGATGTCGAGCTCGTTCAGGAGGCGCCGCCGGGCGTCGGCCGACCGCACGAGCTGGGCGCCGAGCTGGGTGTGGGCGGTGACCTCGCCTTCGAGGCCCAGCAGCACGGCATCGTCGACGGCTGGCCGGACCGCATCGGCATACATGATGCGGGCGGTCTCGAGCGCGGCGACCGATTCTTCCTGGGCCCGGACACGCGTGGCCGCCGTCGAGTCCAGGCGGGCGAGCGCGGCGCTCTGGTACCGGTCGAGCGCGGCTGGCAGCGCTTCCGCCGTTGCGTCGTCGAGGCCGGGGACCACGACGGAAGCCTGCGCCATGGTGCGGATCAGGGTGCTGCCGTGCTCGGCGATCTGGTTGGCGACGACGGTGAGTATGGCGACCGCGCCGAAGGCGATCGAGAGCCGTGCCGCGATGCCGAGCCTGGAAGGGCGTGGTACGCGGCGCCTGACGCGACGCCAGGCACGGGTGAGCGCCGCCGCGGCCCGGCGGAGGCGAGGGTGCAGCTTGTCCATGCGCGATGCGACGACCCGTGACCGCAATTGCCGAATGTTCGTCGGCGGAGGCTTGCGCCGATGTGTGCGGGTGGGCAATTCGCGACAAGGGTCTCGCGACGCCCGCCGGACGCGCGGACGATTGTGATGCACATCTCAAAAGTCCCCCGGTCGGACGGCCGGAGACGGAATTGGTGGAGGCGGCGGGAATCGAACCCGCGTCCGCAAGCCCTACGCTACAGGTTCTACGTGCGTGTCCAGCCTATTGATCTCGCTCCGTGCTACCCGGCGGGCGGGGAAAACACGGAGCCAGCTTCGGAGCGTTTTAGCGGTTCCGGCCCGGAGCACACCGGTTCCGCGATCCTGTGAGCGCGTCCCCCGGGTCTGGATGCACAGGCACATGCCAGTCGGGGGTTAGGCGGGATTAAGCCGCCAGAGCGTAGTTGTCGTCGTTGGCAACTATAGTTTGCAAGCAGATTAACGAGGTAGCCTGCACCTCGGCACGCCCCTGGAGTTTCGCGACCCACGTCGAAGCCGATCGCCCCCGGAAGTCGACGGCATTGTAGCAGATCGAGACGCCGGGCCTCAGCGCCGCGCTTTCATGACGCGCGCCCGCTCGCGCTGCCAATCACGCTCCCTGGTGTCGGCGCGCTTGTCGTGTTCTTTCTTGCCACGGGCGAGGCCGATCTCGAGTTTGGCGCGGCCGTTCTTCCAGTACATCGAAAGTGGAATGAGGGTGCGGCCGCGCCGCTCGACCGCGCCGACCAGCGAGTCGATTTGACGGCGGTGCAGCAGCAGTTTCCTGCTGCGGGTCGGGTCTGCCTGCGTCTGCGTCGAGGCCGCGAGGAGCGGCGAGACATGCGCGCCGAAAAGCCAGGCCTCGTCGCCCTTGAGGAGCACATAGGCTTCCTGCAGCTGCAGCCGGCCCGCGCGCAGCGCTTTCACCTCCCAGCCCTGCAAGGCGACGCCGGCCTCGAGCCGCTCCTCGATGAAGTAGTCGTGCCGGGCGCGCCGGTTGACGGCAATCTGGCCGGCCGGCTTGTCCTTGTCCGCCATGCTTCATTCTACCGGCAAGCCGCGGTTGTCTGGCCCCAAGCGGCCTGTGACAATCGCCACGTGAGGCGAGCGAACCATGCGTGACGTGCGGCGCAGCGCGCTCCTGCCAGTCGCACCGGAACAGGTGTACGAACTCGTCGCGGACGTCGAGCGTTATCCGGAATTCCTGCCCTGGTGCACGTCGGCCAGGATCCTCGCATCGGCGGGTGACGAGGTCACGGTGACGCTCGGGATGACGAGCGGGATCGCGCGCGCGAGCTTCACGACCCGGAATGTGCTCGATCCCGGACGTTCGGTCACGATGCAGCTCGTGGACGGTCCCTTCGATCACCTCGAAGGCCGCTGGGATTTCACGCCGATCCGGAACGCCGGCACGCGCACCGACCTGCACGTCCGCTTCGCGACGCACGGTGTCATCGGCGCCATTGCGCTGGGGCCGGCTTTCGAAGGCATCTGTAACCACCTCGTCGATGCGTTCGCGCGCCGGGCAAGGCGGGTGTACGGTGGCCGATAGGCTCATCGCGATCGAAGTCGCGTGCGCGGAGGCGGGGCGCCAGACCGTGATCGCGATTGAAGTGCCGGACGGATGCACGGCCGGCGAGGCGATCCGGCGATCCGGAATCCTGACGATGCATCCCGCGCTTGACCCGGCCGTCTGCGGCGTCGGGATCTACGGCCGCGAAGTTGCGTGCAGCCGCTTGCTTGCGGCAGGAGACCGCGTCGAGGTGCTGCGTCCGCTGATGGAAGATCCCAGGGAACGTCGACGGCGGCTCGCGCGCCAGGGCCGCACGATGAGATCGCGTTCAGCCTGAGGCGACCGAATCTTTGCGTGGAATCGGGATCGGCTCCTCGACGCGTGCCACCTTGTCTCCGTCGAACCAGACGACGAGGTGTCGCCGGGTCACCTTGCGCGAATGACCGCGCCTCAGGCTGTACACGTAGTCCCAGCGATCGGCATTAAAGCTGTCGATCACCATCGGCGTCCCGAGCAGGAAGCGCACCTGGCTTCGCGTCATGCCGACCTCGAGCTGGTCGATCTGCTCGGCATCCAGCAGATTGCCCTGCTGGATATCCATGCGGTAGACGCAGCCCGCCAGGGCGAGCGTGAATATCAGTGCGGCCAGGCGCGGAACGAGTCGCATCAGCGGGGGTCCTGGAGGATAATGGCGCGCATCATAGCGGAATCGCCGTTGCGCGCGGCGGGAGCCGGAAGGTGGAAACCAGCGACCTTCGCAAGGCAGGCCTCAAAGTCACGCTGCCGCGGGTGAAGATCCTTGAAATCCTCGCCGGACATCACGGTCGCCACCTGTCGGCGGAGGACATCTATCGGGCGCTGATCGAGCAGAGCGAGGACATCGGCCTAGCCACGGTTTACCGCGTGCTCACGCAGTTCGAGGCGGCGCAGCTGGTCAAGCGCCATCATTTCGAGGGCGGCACGGCGGTGTTCGAGCTGAATGAAGGCGAGCATCATGACCACATCATCTGCATGGACTGCGGCCGGGTCGAGGAGTTCGTCGACTGCGGCATCGAGCGGCGGCAGAACGACGTGGCCCACCGTCTCGGCTTCTCCATCGAGGAACACAACCTGATTCTCTACGGGCGCTGCCGACGCGAGCCCTGCCCGCATCGGCGCAAGCGCAGCTGAGTGTCCGGCCGCTCAGCCGGCCATGCCGGAGGAGCGGAGCATCTCGCGCGCATGCTCGCGCGCTTTGCGTGTGACTTCCACGCCGCCCAGCATCCGCGCGAGTTCCTCGACCCGCTCGTCCGGCTTGAGCGCGCTCACGGAGGTGCGGCTCCTGCGCCCATCGGTCAATTTCGTGACTCGGTGTTGCTGATGCGCCTGGCTCGCGACCTGCGCGAGGTGCGTGACGCAAAGCACCTGCCCGCGCTCGCCCAGCTCCCTGAGCTTGCGTCCGACGATCTCGGCTACACCGCCACCGATGCCTGCATCGATCTCGTCGAAAATCATGCAGGTTCGCGCGATGCGGCGGGCCGAGGCGACCTGTACGGCAAGGCTGATGCGTGACAGTTCGCCTCCGGAAGCGACCCTGGCGACCGGCCTTGCCGGCTCGCCCGGGTTGGCGCTCACCAAAAACTCGATCCTGTCCGCGCCGGCCGGCGCGGGGTCGGACTGCGGATCCGATTCCACGGTTATCTCGAATCGTCCGCCCGGCATGCCGAGCTGGCGCATCAGGCTCGTGACTTCGGACCCGAGGCGTGTTGCGGCGCCGCGCCGCGCGTTCGAAAGTTCGGTCGCTGTGCTTGCGTAGCGGCTGCGCAGCTCCGCGATGCGCTCGTCGAGCCCGTCTTGCGCCCGTCCCGACTGCTCGAAGTCGGCGAGTTGTGCCAGCAACTCATCGAGCTTTGCCGGCAGCTCCGCCGCGCCGACGCGGTGCTTGCGGGCCAGTTCCTGGATCGCGGAGAGGCGTTTCTCCACCGCCTCATGGCGCGCTGGGTCGGCATCCAGACCGTCCAGGTAGCCGGCGAGTCGCCGGCCGGCTTCGCGCAGAACGATGAGCGACTCGTCGGCGAGCCGCAGGGATTCTGCGAGTCGCGGATCGAGCGTGGCGGCGGTGCGCAGCATGCCTGCTGCGCGCGCCGCCAGCGCATGGGCATCGTTCCCGTCGCCTTCGTAGCACAGCGCGAGCGCGGCCTGTGCGGCCTCCGCGAGTCGCCCGCGGTTGGCGAGACGGGTTCGTTCATCGGCCAGCGATTCCGCCTCGCCCGGACCGAGCCCAAGCGCCTCGAGTTCGCCCGCCTGGTAGCGCAGGAGCTCGAGCCGCGCCCCGCGGTCCCGCGTCATCGCCGCGAGCGATTCCCGTTGCAGAGTGCTTTGCCGCCACCCGCATGCGAGCCTCGCGACTTCGCCTGTCAGTCGCTCCGGGACCCCGTGGGCGTCAACCAGCCGGCGCTGAATTTCGCGGCTCACGAGCGACTGGAACTCCTGCTGGCCGTGAATCTCGATCAGCAGCTCGCCGAGGGCCCGGACGGTCTGCGCCGGCAATGCCTGGCCGTTGACGTACTGGCGCGAGCGGCCGTCGCGGCCGACCACACGACGAAGCACGAGCTCACCCTCCGGTGCATCGATCGACTGTTCGTCGAGCCAGCGGCGGACTTCGGCATCCGCGCCGATCTCGAACGTCGCAGTGACTTCGGCGCGTTCTGCACCGTGGCGAAGGACCGCGGAACTCGCGCGCCCGCCGAGAGCCAGCATGACGGCGTCCACGATGATCGACTTCCCGGCGCCGGTTTCGCCCGTCAGTGCCGTGAGGCCCGCGGCGATTTCGAGCTCGGCTGCGTCGATGATCGCAAGGTCACGGATCTGCAGGTGTGCAAGCATGCTCAGTATTCCTCGGCGCCCGGGCGGCCGCTGCGTCCCCAATGCAGTTTCGACCGGAGCAGCCGAAAGTAATCGTGGCCGGGCGGATGCAGCAGGGTGATGCTTTCGGTTGCAGGCCCGATCTGAAGCCGTGAGCGCGCCTCCAGGTCCCCGAACAGCACGCCGTCGCAGGTGACTTGGGCCCGGGCGCCGGGGCGCTCCACCACGCGGATCTCGATCCGGCCGTCCCGACTGAAGACAATCGGCCGGTCGGACAACGTGTGGGGCGAGATCGGCGCGATCACGACGGCGCCGAGCGAAGGATGGATGATCGGCCCGCCGCAGGAGAGGGCATATGCGGTAGAACCGGTCGAACTCGCGATCACCAGGCCGTCGCCCCCATGCGTGTTGACGAAACGGCCGTCGATGCGGACTTCCAGCTCGACCATTCGCCCGGTTTCATGCCGCTGGACGACGACGTCATTCAGTGCGCGGCAAGTGAGTTCGCCGCCGGGCGGTGAGGATAGTGAAGCCGCGAGCAGCCGCCGAACGTCGGTTTCGTAGCGACCCTCGAGGATGGCATCCACATTGCCGAGCATCTCGTCCGGCAGGACGTCCGTGAGGAATCCGAGTCGGCCGCGGTTGACACCGAGGAGCGGTACGCCGCGCCCGAGCGCCAGCTGCGCCGCAAACAGCATGGTCCCGTCGCCGCCGATCGCCACGATGAGATCCGCCTCCTTGCCGAAATCCGCGACGGGCATGCGAACGAGGCCTTGCGGCAGGCCGTCGATCGCGGCGGCCTGGTCGAAGAATACCGTGAGCTCCCGGGCGCGCAGATGTCCAGCCAACGTCACCAGGGAGTCGGCGACGCGGGGGTCTTCGACCTTGCCGACCAGGGCAATACGTGAGAAGCGATTGTTCATCCGGGCTTCAGGGCCTTTTAGCATGCAGGGCGCAGGCGGGCCACAATCCTTGACACTCGACGAGTGCGATTGCTAGTTTGATCGTCAGCGCTGACGCATTTGCCATTTTCCTTTCATGACAAGGACTTATGTCGGACACGGCACACGGTGTCGACGGCGGGCCGAATGACCGGGCGCAGCAACTCCTGCGCACGCTGGTGGAATGCTACGTCCGCGACGGCCAGCCGGTGGGCTCTCGCACGCTGACTCGTGAGTCCGGACTGAGTCTTTCGCCGGCCACCATCCGAAATGTGATGGCCGATCTCGAGGAGCATGGTTTCGTGACCTCTCCGCACACGTCGGCGGGGCGTGTGCCGACGGACAAGGGCTACCGTTATTTCGTCGATGCGCTGTTGCGCTACCAGCCGCCCGACCAGGCGGATATCGCCGAGCTCAAGCGCCATCTGGACTTGCGCGCCGGCGATTCCAAGGCGCTGGTCGCAGCCGCGTCGCAGCTGGTCTCAGGCCTCACCCACCTCGCGGGCGTCGTGACGGTTCCGCGCGAAACGCATGCATCGCTCTCACAGATCGAATTCGTCAGCCTGTCGGGCAACCGGGTATTGACGATCCTCGTTGTCAACGGCCGCGAGGTTCAAAACCGGGTGGTGCAACTGGATCGCCGCTTTTCGCCCGAGGAATTGCGCCGGGCGGCAGCCTACCTGAACGAGCTTTTCGGGGGACAGGAGCTCTCGGGCGTCCGTGCCCGTCTGGTCGAACAGCTCCAGGAAACGCGCGAGCAGATGAATCGCCTCATGGTGGACGCGATCACGCTCGCGCAACGCGCATTTGCGGAGGAACCGGACGTGCGCGATTCGGACATGGTCGTGACCGGGGAGACGAACCTGATGGGGTTCGCCGAGATGTCGAATGTCGAGCGCCTGAGACGTCTTTTCGAAGCATTCAACGAGAAGCGGGACATCCTCCACCTGCTCGACCAAAGCCTGCATGCGGAGGGCGTGCAGATCTTCATCGGACACGAATCGGGATTCCGGATCCTCGATGACTGCAGCGTCGTCGTGGCGCCTTACACGCAGGACAACCGCGTGGTCGGTGTCCTGGGCGTCATCGGGCCGACGCGCATGGCCTACGATCGCGTGATTCCCGTGGTCGACATCGCGGCGCGATTGCTGGGTTCCGCCTTGAATTCCCGCGATTGAGCCCCACACCCGGCGCGCATGAACGGAAATGACACGGAGCGGCCCGACGCGGCCGGGGACAACGGCGAGACGCCGGAGGCGCCGAGCGCGGAATCCCTGCTGGCGGAAGCCGAAGACCGTGCCGACCAGCATCGCGCCGATTTCCTGCGCGCGGTGGCCGAACTCGAAAACGTACGCAAGCGGTCCGCACGGGAGGTCGAGTCGGCGCGGCAGTACGGGGTCGAGCGCTTTGCCGCCGACCTGTTGCCCGTGGCCGACACGCTATCCCTCGCGCTCGAATCGGCTGGATCGGCGGATGCCGCGACGCTGGCCCAGGGCCAGGAGGCGACGCTGCGGCTCCTGCACAAGGCCTTCGAGCGCGCCGGCCTGGTCCAGCTCGACCCGCAGGGACAGCCCTTCGACCCGGCCCAGCACGAGGCCATGGCCATGCAGGCCTCGGCAGAGTATCCGCCGCACACGGTCCTGAAGGTCATACAGAAAGGCTGGCTGCTGAACGGCCGCCTGCTGCGGCCGGCGCGGGTCATCGTATCCGCCGGTGCCGAGGATGGCGAAAGCCCGCCGGGCGGTTGAAAGCCGGCCCTGGCGACCCCACAACGAAGACCAGTTCCACCATTCGGAAAACTTCATCATGGCGAAGATCATCGGTATCGACCTCGGCACGACCAACTCCTGCGTGGCGATGATGGAGGGCAGTTCGCCCAAGGTCATCGAAAACAGCGAAGGTGACCGCACCACGCCGTCGGTCGTCGCGTTCACGAAGGACGGGGAGATCCTGGTGGGCCAGCCGGCAAAGCGCCAGGCGGTCACCAACCCGCAGAACACCTTCCACGCGGTCAAGCGGCTGATTGGCCGCCGATTCGAGGACGCAGTGGTCCAGAAGGACATCCCGCTCGAAACCTACAAGATCGTGCGCGCCGAGAACGGCGACGCCTGGCTCGAGGCACAGGGCAAGAGCATGGCGCCGCCGGAAATTTCGGCACGCGTCCTCATGAAGATGAAAAAGACCGCCGAGGACTACCTCGGCGAGACCGTCACGGATGCGGTGATCACGGTGCCGGCCTATTTCAATGATGCGCAGCGCCAGGCGACCAAGGACGCCGGCCGCATCGCCGGTCTCAACGTGCGCCGCATCATCAACGAGCCGACCGCGGCAGCCCTTGCCTATGGCATGGACAAGAAAGGCAAGGACCGCAAGATCGCGGTCTACGATCTGGGCGGCGGCACCTTCGACATCTCGATCATCGAGATTGCGGATGTCGACGGAGAGCGCCAGTTTGAAGTGATGTCGACGAACGGCGATACCTTCCTCGGCGGCGAAGACTTCGACCGCAGGGTGATCGACTACATCGCGGCCGAATTCCAGAAGGAGAGCGGCGTGGACGTGCGCAAGGACCCGCTCGCGGTGCAGCGCCTGAAGGAAGCGGCCGAGAAAGCCAAGATCGAGCTGTCCTCGGGCCAGCAGACCGAAATCAACTTGCCGTACATCACGGCCGATGCATCGGGTCCCAAGCATCTGGCGCTGAAACTCACGCGCGCGAAGCTCGAGTCGCTCGTCGAGGATCTCGTCAACCGCACGGTGGAGCCCTGTCGGGTCGCATTGAAGGACGCGGGACTTTCGATCAGCGAGATCGACGAGGTGATCCTGGTCGGCGGTCAGACGCGGATGCCGCTCGTGCAGAAGTCGGTCAAGGATCTCTTCGGCAAGGAACCGCGCAAGGACGTCAACCCGGACGAGGCAGTCGCGGTCGGCGCCGCAATCCAGGGTGGCGTGCTCGCGGGCGACGTCAAGGACGTGCTGCTGCTCGACGTCACGCCGTTGTCGCTCGGCATCGAAACGCTGGGCGGCGTCATGACGCGGTTGATCGAGAAGAACACGACGATCCCGACCAAGACTTCGCAGGTCTTCTCGACCGCGGACGACAACCAGAGCGGCGTGACGATCCACGTTCTGCAGGGCGAACGCGACCGCGCCGCGGACAACAAGTCGCTCGGCAAATTCGACCTTTCCGACATCCCGCCGGCGCCGCGCGGCATGCCGCAGATCGAGGTGACCTTCGACATCGATGCCAACGGCATCCTGAATGTCTCCGCCAAGGACAAGGCCACCGGCAAGGAGCAGCGAATCGTCATCAAGGCCAGCAGCGGCCTTTCCGAGGAGGAGATCAAGCAGATGATCCGCGAGGCGGAAGCGCATGCCGCGGAGGACAAGAAGTTCCGCGAGCTCGTCGATACGCGCAACCGGGCGGACGCGCTGCTGCACGCGACCGAGAAGTCGCTCAAGGACCTCGGCGACAAGGTGACTGCCGAGGAGCGCGCGTCGATCGAGGCCGCTCTCTCGGACCTGCGCGGCGTGCTGAAGGGCGACGACAAGGCGGCAATCGAGCACAAGGCCGAGGCGCTCGCGACGGCGAGCGCGCCGGTGGTGCAGCGTGCTTACCAGGCCGAAGCCGAGACCGCGGGATCGGCGGCGGACGCGCAGGCGGATGCGTCCGCCAAGCCCGGCGCGGACGCCGGCAAGGACGACGTTCTCGACGCCGAGTTCGAGGAAATCAAGGACAAGGGGGCGAAGCCGCACTGACAGCGGGCGCCCTCGTTCGAGACGACACGGGCCGCCGGGTGACATCGGGTCACCCGGCGTTTGCGCATGTGGAGCGCCATGTCAAAGCGTGATTTCTACCAGGTGCTGGGCGTACCGCGAAACGCCACCGAGGACGCCATCACCAAGGCGTACCGGCGCCTGGCCATGAAATACCACCCGGACCGCAATCCTGACGACAAGGAGGCCGAGGAGCGCTTCAAGGAAGCGAAAGAGGCCTACGAGATCCTGACTGACGCGCAGAAACGCTCGGCCTACGACCAGTACGGACGCGCCGGTCTCGATGCGGCGCGCGGCGCAGGACAGGGTTTCAGTCCGTCCGACGCCTTTGGCGACATGTTCGGCGACATCTTCGGCGACATCTTCGGCGGTGGCCGCCGCGCGGGCCGCAGCGCCGTCTATCGGGGAGCCGACCTGCGCTATGAACTCACGCTGGACCTCGAGCAGGCGGTGTTCGGCACGTCGAAGGAGATCGATGTCCAGACGGTGAAGGAATGCCCGGATTGCGGGGGTTCGGGCGCCGCGCCCGGCCATGCGCCGGTCACCTGCGAGACCTGTCATGGCGCTGGCCAGGTGAGAATCAGCCAGGGCATTTTCGCGGTTCAGCAGACCTGCCCGCGCTGCAAGGGACGTGGCTCGATCGTCAAGGACCCCTGCCCGAATTGCGCCGGCCATGGGCGCATGCGCACGACCAGGCGTTTATCGGTCAAGGTGCCGGCGGGCGTCGATAACGGGGACCGCATCCGGCTCGCGGGCGAAGGCGAGGCCGGGCGCAATGGCGGGCCGCCCGGCGACCTGTATGTCGAAATCCTCGTGCGCGAGCACCCGATTTTCGAACGCGATGGGGCGCACTTGTCCTGCGAAGTGCCGGTTGGTTTCACGACGGCCGCCCTCGGCGGAAGCATTGAAGTCCCGACGCTGGAGGGCCAGGCCCTGATCAAGGTGCCGGCGGGGACGCAGTCGGGCCGGGTCTTCCGGCTGCGCGAAAAAGGCATCAGGCCGGTACGCGGGGGCGCGACGGGCGACCTATTCTGCCGGGTGGTGGTCGAGACGCCGGTCGACCTGAATGCGCAACAGAGGGAATTCCTGCGCAAGTTCGAAAGTTCGCTGGCGTCCGACGGGAAGAGCCACAATCCGCGCCAGCGTTCCTGGATCGAGGGCGTGCGCCAGTTCTTCGGCAGGATCGGTGGCTGATATGACGAATGTCGCCGTGCTCGGTATCAGCGGCCGGGTGGGGCGTTGCCTCGTGCGCGCGATTCGGGAGTCGCCGGATTTCCTGCTCTCGGGCGCGCTTGCATCGGCGTCAAGCGCGTCGCTCGGGCGCGATGCGGGCGAGGTTGCGCAGACCGGCCCGGTCGCCGTCCCGGTGACGGCCGATCGCGCGAAGGCGCTCGCGAAGGCGGCCGTCGCGATCGATTTCACCTTGCCCGAGGCCCTCGGCGAGAACCTGGCGGCCGTCGAAAGGGCCGGCATACCGATGGTCGTCGGCATCACCGGACTGGACGCGTCGTGCCATGCGGAACTACGCCGCGTCAGCGAGCGACAGGCCATCCTGGTCGCGCCCAACATGTCCCTGGCCGTCAACCTGCTGTTCGCGCTCGCCGGTCGTGCGGCGGCCGCCCTCCCGCCCGACTACGACATAGAGATTCTGGAGGCCCACCACCGCGGCAAGGCAGACGCCCCTTCGGGTACCGCGCTGCGGCTGGGTGAGATCGTCGCCGGCGCGCGGGGAGGAACGCTATCCGAGCACGCCGTGTACGGGCGGCTCGGCAAGTCGGCGAGCCGCGCCCCAGGCGCGATCGGATTCGCGAGCCTTCGGGCCGGCGACATCGTCGGGCAACATCAGGTACTGTTCGCCGGTTCAGGGGAGACCCTCGAACTCGTGCACCGCACGACCGACCGGATGACATTTGCGCACGGCGCGCTCACTGCCGCGCGCTGGATTCTTGGCCGCCCGCCCGGGCTTTATGGCATGTCGGACGTCCTCGGACTCTGATGGGGACGGTCTCCTCCCGCTGAGGTAAACTTCCCGCCCGGGTCGCGGCCCCCTGATACGACACGTTGACGGCCGGTGGAGTCCCCGACGGCTCCATCCACTGATGTCCTGCGCCTCGTGCCGGCAAACGGCGCCGCAGGACCGGGAGAACGCCCTGGTGACACCGACGCCCGCAGTGCTCGCACTCGAGGACGGCACGGTGTTTCGGGGCATTTCGATCGGGGTTTCCGGCGTCACGACCGGCGAGGTCGTCTTCAACACCGCGATGACGGGTTACCAGGAAATCCTGACGGACCCTTCGTACGCGCGCCAGATAGTGACGCTGACCTATCCGCACGTCGGCAATACCGGCGTCACGCCGGAGGATCTCGAATCGGATTCGATACACGCGGCCGGACTCGTCATCCGTGACCTGCCGATCCTGCATTCGAGCTGGCGCGCCAGCCATTCGTTGCCACAGTTTCTGGAGGAGGGGGAAACCGTCGCCATCGCGGGCATCGACACGCGCAAGCTCACCCGGATCCTGCGCGAGCGCGGCGCACAGGGCGGCTGCATCGCAACCGCGGACAAGGCCGATGCCGACGTCGCCCTGCGCGCCGCGCGGGCATTCCCGGGATTGAAGGGCATGGATCTCGCGAAGGTGGTATCCGTGCGCGCACCCTACCAGTGGAATGACGGCAGCCTCGGCCGCGAACCGGCGCGCGTGCTGCGTCCGGGCTCGCGCCTGCATGTCGTTGCCTACGATTTCGGCATCAAGCGAAACATACTGCGCCTGCTCTCCGACCTTGGGTGCCGGATGACTGTTGTCCCGGCGCAGACGAGCGCGGCCGACGCGCTCGCGCTCGACCCTGACGGCATATTCCTGTCGAACGGCCCCGGCGACCCGGAGCCCTGCGACTACGCCATCGCCGCGATCCGCGATTTCCTCGAGACCGACATTCCGGTGTTCGGCATCTGCCTGGGCCACCAGCTACTCGGCCTGGCGAGCGGTGCCCGGACCGTCAAGATGAAATTCGGCCACCACGGCGCCAACCATCCCGTGCAGGAGCTCGCCGGCGGCCATGTGCTGATCACGAGCCAGAACCACGGATTCGCGGTGGATGAGTCAACGCTGCCGCCCCGGCTCAAGGCCACGCACCGTTCCCTGTTCGACGGCTCTTTGCAGGGCGTCGCCCGCACCGACCGGCCGGCTTTCGGCTTCCAGGGCCACCCGGAGGCGAGCCCGGGCCCGCATGACCTGCGGCCGCTGTTCGAGCATTTCGTATTCCTGATGGTTCGGAGGCTGCAGCAGATGCTTCGCGGTCAGGTCGCGTTGGCCGAAGGCATCGCGGCACGCTGATGGGCAAGCGCACTGACATCGAGAGCATCCTGATCATCGGCGCAGGACCCATCGTCATCGGCCAAGCCTGCGAGTTCGACTATTCGGGCGCCCAGGCCTGCAGGGCGCTACGCGAGGAGGGCTACCGAATCATCCTCGTGAACTCCAATCCCGCGACCATCATGACCGACCCCGAGATGGCCGACTCGATCTACATCGAGCCGGTCGACTGGCGAACTGTCGCGCGGATCATCGAGAAGGAACGACCTGACGCCTTGCTGCCCACGATGGGCGGGCAGACCGGACTCAACACCGCGCTCGACCTGGTGCGGGAGGGCGTGCTCGAGCGGTTCGGCGTCGAGATGATCGCCGCATCGCGCGAGGCGATCGACATGGCGGAAGACAGGGAGTTGTTCCGCAATGCGATGCGCGGAATCGGCCTCGAGTGCCCGCAATCGTACATCGCGCACGACCTGGACGAGGCACTCGCCGTGCAGGCCGAGGTCGGGTACCCGACGGTCATCCGGCCTTCGTTCACGCTCGGAGGTTCGGGCGGCGGCATCGCGTTCAACCGCGAGGAGTTCGAGGAAATCGTCCTGCGCGGGCTCGACGCCTCGCCGACCGCCGAAGTCCTGATCGAGGAATCCGTGCTCGGCTGGAAGGAATACGAGATGGAGGTGGTGCGGGACCGCAAGGACAATTGCATCATCGTATGCTCGATCGAGAACGTCGATCCGATGGGTGTGCACACCGGGGACTCGATCACCGTGGCACCCGCGCAGACGCTTACCGACAAGGAATACCAGCGCATGCGCGACGCCTCGATCGCCGTGCTGCGGCAGGTCGGTGTCGAGTGCGGCGGGTCGAACGTGCAGTTTGCGGTCAATCCGGACGATGGACGCATGCTGGTGATCGAGATGAACCCCCGCGTGTCGCGTTCGTCCGCGCTGGCCTCCAAGGCGACCGGCTTTCCGATCGCAAAGATCGCCGCGAAGCTCGCGGTCGGCTACACCCTCGACGAGCTGAATAACGAGATCACGGGCGGGGCGACGCCGGCGTCCTTCGAGCCGACGATTGACTACGTGGTCACCAAGGTACCGCGCTTCACATTCGAGAAATTCCCGGGCTCCAACACCCGCCTCACCACGCAGATGAAGTCGGTGGGCGAGGCGATGGCCATCGGCCGCACCTTTCAGGAGTCATTGCAGAAGGCGCTGCGGAGCCTCGAGACGGGCTGTGACGGGCTGACGCCGATGCTTGCGCTGCCGCTCGACGCCGACGGCGAACTGCGTCTTGCCGAGGAGCTTCGCCATCCGGGCGGGGAGCGGATCCGGTTTGTCGCCGATGCCTTCCGCGCCGGGTGGGACCTTGCCAGGGTTGGCGCCGAGACGATGATCGATCCGTGGTTCCTCGCCCAGATCGAGGACCTCGTGCGCGAGGAGGAAGCCGTGCGCACGCAGGGCATCACCGGTCTGACCTTCGAGCGGCTGCTGGCGCTGAAGCGCAAGGGCTTCTCGGACGCGGCCCTCGCGCGGGCCATGGGCGCGCCGGAGTCCCGCGTGCGCGCGCGCCGGCTCGCCTGCGGCGTGCACCCCGTCTACAAGCGCGTGGATACCTGCGCCGCGGAGTTTGCGACCTCGACCGCCTACCTGTACTCGAGCTACGAGCAGGAGTGCGAGGCGGATCCGACGCCGAGGCCGAAAATCATGATCCTGGGCGGCGGGCCTAACCGGATCGGCCAGGGCATCGAATTCGACTATTGCTGCGTCCACGCTGCGCTTGCGCTGCGGGAGGACGGCTACGAGACGATCATGGTCAATTGCAATCCGGAGACCGTGTCGACCGATTTCGACGTCTCGGATCGCCTCTACTTCGAGCCGCTGACATTCGAAGACGTCATGGAAGTCATCAGCCGGGAAAAGCCGCAGGGCGTCATCGTGCAGTTTGGCGGCCAGACGCCACTGAAACTCGCCCGACAGCTGGCGGCGGCCGGCGCCTCCATCATCGGCACCAGCCCGGACTCGATCGACGTCGCCGAGGACCGCGAACGCTTTCAGCAGCTGCTCATCAAGCTGGGGTTGCGCCAGCCCGCGAATGCGACGGCGCGCGACGAGGAGCGCGCCATCGAGCTTGCGCGCGAGGTCGGGTTTCCCTTGATCGTGCGCCCGTCCTACGTGCTCGGTGGCCGCGCGATGGAGATCGTCTACGAGGAGGAGGATCTCCGGCAATACATGCGGGAGGCCGTGCGGGTGTCGAACGAGAGCCCGGTGCTGCTCGACCGCTTCCTCGACCTTGCGATCGAGGTCGACGTCGATGCCGTCTGCGACGGCCAGGATGTCCTGATCGGCGGCATCATGGAGCACGTCGAGCAGGCCGGCGTCCACTCCGGAGACTCCAGCTGTTCGTTGCCGCCGGCGACTCTTTCGCCGGAAGTCCAGGAGGAGCTGCGCACTCAGACCCGCAAGATGGCGCATGCGCTCAATGTCGTAGGCCTCATGAATGTGCAGTTCGCGATCCAGAACGGCGTCGTGTACGTGCTCGAAGTCAATCCGCGGGCTTCGCGCACCGTGCCATTCGTCTCCAAGGCGACCGGCCGGCCGCTTGCAAAGATCGCGGCTCGCGTCATGGCGGGCCGGAAGCTCGCCGACCTCGACGCGACCGACGAGCGGGTGCCGCCGTATTTCTCAGTCAAGGAGGCCGTCTTCCCGTTTGGCAAGTTCCCGGATTCGGACCCGATCCTGGGCCCCGAGATGAAGTCGACCGGCGAGGTCATGGGGACGGGGCGGACTTTCGGCGAGGCCTATGCGAAATCCCAGGCCGCGAGCGGCGTCCGGCTGCCGACGCGCGGCGTCTGCCTCATCTCGGTGCGCGACCGCGACAAGGAGGGCGCAACCGCGCTCGCCAGGCGCCTGAGTGAGCGCGGCTTCGAGATGATTGCGACGCAGGGCACGCAGGCCGCACTGGAAGCCGCAGGCATTCCGTGCCGGAGGGCGCTCAAGGTGCGCGAGGGCCGGCCGCACATCGTCGACATGATCAAGAATGACGAGATCGACCTGATCATCAACACGACGGAGGGCAAGCGCGCCATCCGGGAATCGCATTCGATCCGTCGCGAGGCGGAACTGCGCAAGGTGACGTACTACACGACGGTCGCCGCTGCCCACGCGACCTGCGATGCGCTCGACCATCTCGAAGACCACGACGTCAATCGGCTCCAGGACCTGCATCGCGAGCTGGGTGCCGCATGAGGGCACCGATCACGCATCGGGGGGCCGAGAAGCTTCGGGCCGAGCTTCGCAAGCTCAGGTCCGAGGACCGCCCGGCAATCATCCGGGCGATCTCGGAAGCGCGGTCGCATGGCGATCTGTCGGAGAACGCCGAATATCACGCCGCGCGCGAGCAGCAGGGATTCATCGAGGGGCGAATCAAGGAAATCGAGCGGCGACTCGCGGACGCGCAGGTCATCGATCCCGCTTCGCTGCCGGACACCGGCAAGGTCGTGTTCGGCGCGACGGTCGAGCTCGCGCCGGTAGACGGCGGACCGGAGGTGAGCTACCAGATCGTCGGTGACGACGAGGCGGACATTCGCCAGGGGCTGCTGTCGATCAACTCGCCGATCGCGCGGGCGCTCATCGGTCGATCACCCGGCGACGAAGTCGAAGTGGCGGCTCCGGGCGGCCCGCGCAGCTTCGAAGTGCTGGCCGTGCGGCTGTGCTGAATCAAGGATCAGGAAGAAGTATCTTCGGCTTCTTGCCGTTTTTCCTGTAGAACAGCGCCACGTTTCCAATCCGGTGGACCCGCTCGGAAGCAGTCAGGCGTGCCAGCTCGGCGAGCAGCGCGTCGCGGTCGTCGCGGCCGCCGACGCGGGCGCGCAGCTTGACGAGCTCGTGATGCTCGAGCGCCCGGCCCAGTTCGTCCGCGACGTTCTGAGTCAGGCCGCGCTGACCTACGAGCACGATCGGATGGAGCGCGTGCCCGAGACGCCGGAGGTATTTCTTCTGCCGTTCGGTCAGCGCCATCGTCGCATTATAGGGAACGGGTGTCGGGAGCATTGATGGGCCGGCGCAGCAAGTCCAGCGGCAGGTGGCTTGACGAGCACTTTTCGGACCCGTATGTCCGGCGGGCGCGGGATTCGGGCTGGCGTTCGCGCGCTGCGTTCAAGCTCGAAGAGATTGACGCCGTCGAGAAGCTGATTTTCCCGGGTGCCGTGATCGTCGATCTCGGCGCCGCACCCGGCGGCTGGAGCCAGTATGCGGCGCGGCGCCTCGGCGGCAGCGGCCTGGTGTTCGCGCTCGACATCCTGCCGATGGATGCGATCGCCGGCGTCACTTTCCTGCAGGCGGACTTCCGGGAACAGGGGGCGGTGGATTCCTTGCTGGCCGAACTCGGCTCGCGCCGTGTCGACCTTGTGATGTCGGACATGGCCCCCAACATCAGCGGGGTGGATGTCGTGGACCAGGCCCGTGCCGCGGATCTCGAGGCATTGGCGCTGGGCTTTTCATGCCAGGTGCTCGGGCCTGAAGGCGCATTGCTGATGAAGGTCTTTCAGGGAGCCGGTTTCCAGGAACTGCTGGCAGAGGCGCGCAGGGGTTTTCGGCGTGTCCGCATGCGCAAGCCAAAAGCGTCCAGGCAGCGCAGTTCCGAGACGTATTTGGTGGCCAGGGGACCCCGGCGGGTGTAATGTAAAACCTGCCCGGAGGTCTGCTGTCCAAGCCGTTGAACCGCCGGCAATTGAGGCACCGCCAGGAGCCCGAGTTTGAACGATCTGACCAGAAATATCGTCCTTTGGGTCGTCATCGCGATCGTCCTGCTCGCCGTCTTTTCGAATTTCGGCCAGCGCGCGGCGGCGCCCGAGGATCTCGGCTATTCGCAGTTCCTGACTGAAGTCCGCGGCGGCGGGATCCGCAGCGCCACGTTCAAGGGTGACACGATCGTCGGCGAGCGCGCCAGCGGCGGCCAGTACATCACGCACAATCCGGAAACGGACAACACCCAGCTGATCGGCCTGCTGGACAAGCAGCACGTGACTTTCGATGCGGCGCCGCCGGAGCGGCAGGGCTTCCTGCTGCAGCTGTTCATCTCTTCCTTCCCGATCCTGCTGCTGATCGGCGTGTGGATCTATTTCATGCGCCAGATGCAGGGCGGGGCCGGAGGCCGCGGGGCCATGTCCTTCGGCAAGAGCCGGGCGCGGCTCCTGTCCGAGGACCAGGTCAGCGTGACTTTCGCGGACGTGGCGGGCGTGGACGAGGCGAAGGAAGAGGTCGCGGAGATCGTCGATTTCCTGAAGGACCCGGCCAAGTTCCAGAAGCTCGGCGGCAAGATCCCGAAGGGCGTATTGATGGTCGGGAGTCCCGGCACGGGCAAGACACTGCTCGCGCGCGCGATCGCGGGCGAGGCAAAGGTTCCGTTCTTCACGATTTCCGGCTCCGACTTCGTCGAGATGTTCGTCGGCGTCGGCGCCTCGCGCGTCCGCGACATGTTCGAGCAGGCGAAGAAGCATGCGCCGTGCATCGTCTTCATCGACGAGATCGACGCGGTTGGCCGCCATCGCGGCGCCGGTCTCGGCGGCGGCCACGACGAGCGTGAGCAGACCCTCAACCAGCTGCTGGTCGAGATGGACGGATTCGAGGGCAACGAAGGCGTCATCGTCATCGCGGCGACCAACCGGCCCGACGTGCTCGACCCGGCGCTGCTGCGCCCGGGTCGCTTCGATCGCCAGGTCGTGGTGCCGCTGCCGGACGTCCGCGGCCGCGAACAGATCCTCAAGGTTCACATGCGCAAAGTGCCGATCGCCGACGACGTGCGCCCGTCGTTGATCGCGCGGGGCACGCCGGGCTTCTCCGGCGCGGACCTCATGAATCTCGTCAACGAGGCAGCCCTGTTTGCCGCGCGCGCGAACAAGCGCCTCGTCACGATGGACGAATTCGAGCGCGCCAAGGACAAGATCATGATGGGCGCCGAGCGGCGCTCAATGGTGATGAGCGAGCAGGAGAAGCGCAACACCGCGTACCACGAGGCGGGCCACGCCATCGTCGGCATGAGCCTGCCCGAGCACGACCCGGTCTACAAGGTGACGATCATCCCCCGCGGGCGCGCGCTCGGCGTGACGATGTTCCTCCCGGAAGAGGACCGTTACAGTTACAGCAAGCGCCGACTCGAGAGCAAGATCGCGAGTCTGTTCGGAGGTCGTATCGCGGAGGAGCTTCAGTTCGGCCCCGATGCCGTGACGACTGGAGCCTCGAACGACATCGAACGCGCGACGGACCTGGCGCGAAACATGGTCACGAAGTGGGGTCTCTCCGAACGCCTCGGCCCCCTGTCCTACATGGAGGACCAGGGCGAAGTGTTCCTGGGCCGCTCCGTGACTCAGCACAAGCAGGTCTCGGACGTGACGGCCCATGTCATTGACGAGGAGATCCGCCGCGTGATCGATACCGGCTACGCGAAAGCGCGGCAGATCCTCGTCGACAGCCGCGAGAAGCTCGACATCATGGCCTCGGCCCTCATCAAGTACGAGACGATCGACGAGGAGCAGCTCAAGGACATCATGGCCGGGCGCGCGCCGCGGGCGCCGCGCGACTGGGACGAATCGGGCGCACCGACCGGCGGCCAGGGCAGCCCCAAGCCCGAACCGGTGATCGGCCCGCCCGCCAGCCAGACCTGAGCGGCACGCCGTCGCATCCCGCCGGGATTCCCGCGACCGCAGGGTCTGCCCGACATGCGCCTGGATTGCGGCCGTTACCAGATCGACCTCGACCGCCCTGTCGTCATGGGCGTGCTGAACGTCACGCCCGATTCCTTCTCGGACGGCGGCCGATACGTGGAGCAGCCCGCTGCCGTCGCCCGCGGCGAGCGCCTGGCGGCGGAGGGGGCGGCGATCATCGACGTCGGCGGCGAGTCGACGCGGCCCGGCGCAGCCCCGGTCGGTGTCGAGGAAGAACTGCGGCGCGTACTCCCGGTCATCGAACGCCTGGCCGCTTCGCTGGGCGTGCCGATATCCATCGACACGCGCAAACCCGTCGTCATGCGCCGCGCCCTTGAAGCCGGTGCATCCATGGTCAACGACGTGGCGGCACTGTCCGCGCCCGGCGCCCTCGAAGTCGTTTCCGGGACAGGAGCGGCGGTCTGCCTGGTGCACATGCAGGGAGAGCCCGGCACCATGCAGCGTGAACCGACCTACGGCGACGTCGTCAGCGAAGTCCGCAGCCACCTGCGTGAGCGGGTCGCCGCCTGTGTCCGGGCGGGCATCGGGCGCTCGCGCCTGGTGGTCGACCCGGGGTTCGGCTTCGGCAAGACGCTGGAACATAACCTCGACTTGCTGCGAGGCCTCGGCGCGATCGCCTCGGACGGCCTGCCGGTGCTCGCGGGACTGTCGCGCAAGCGCATGATCGGCGCGCTCACCGGGCGGGGCGAGGGTGGGCGGCTGGCCGGGAGCATTGCCGGCGCCGTCATCGCCGCGATGAATGGCGCCCGCATTATCCGGGCTCACGACGTCGGGGTAACGGCCGATGCGCTGCGCATCGTGGCGGCCTGCGGCGCGTTGCGGGACAATTGCTCATGAGCATGCGGTATTTCGGGACGGACGGTGTGCGCGGCCGCGTCGGGACGCATCCGATGACCGTCGAATTCGCCCTGCGGCTCGCGGGCGCGGCAGCGCGCGTGCTCGCGCCGGACGGCGGGCGGGTGCTGGTCGGCAAGGACACGCGGCTCTCGGGATATATGTTCGAGGCCGCGCTCGAAGCGGGTTTCGTCGCCGCAGGCGTCGATGTGCTGCTGGCGGGACCGTTGCCGACACCCGGTATCGCCTACCTCGTGCAGCGGCTGGGTTGCGACTTCGGCGCCGTCATCAGCGCCTCGCATAATCGCTATGACGATAACGGCATCAAGTTCTTCGATCGCGTGGGCAGCAAGCTCGCCGACGAGCTCGAGACCGCGATCGAGTCCCATCTCGACGAGCCGGCGCCTACGCGTGAGTCAGGCGCGCTCGGAAGGGCGACCCGCGTGGACAGCGAGCGAACCTTGTACCAATCCTTCTGCGCCTCGACCCTGCCGCGCGGCATGCGGCTCGACGGCCTCAAGCTGGTCGTAGACTGCGCGAACGGCGCGGCCTACAAGGTGGCACCGCGCGTGCTGGCGGATCTCGGCGCCGAAATCGTGCCGATCGGCTGCTCGCCGAATGGCCGCAACATCAACGACGGTTGCGGTTCGACGGACCCGGGGCTCCTGAAGCTCACGGTGTCCGGCGTGCGCGCCGATGCGGGCATCGCGCTCGATGGCGACGGCGACCGCCTCGTGATGGCCGATCACCTGGGCCGCACGGTCGACGGCGACCAATTGCTCTACGTGCTGGCAAATTCGCGTCTCGCGGCCGGGGAACTCAAGGGCCCGGTCGTGGGCACGGTCATGAGCAATCTCGGCCTCGAGCTGGCTCTGGAAGAGCTTGAAATCCCGTTTCTGCGCGCGGCCGTCGGGGACCGGAATGTGCTGCAGTTGATGCGGACGCACGACAGCATGCTGGGCGGCGAGTCCTCCGGTCATCTGCTTTGCCTGGACAAGACCACGACGGGTGATGGCCTGATTGTCGCGCTGCAAGTCGTCGCCGTCATGAAATCGACGGGAAAGTCGCTTGCCGAACTTGCGGCCGGAATGCAGCGCTTCCCGCAGCAACTCATCAACGTGCGGGTGGCCAGGCGATTCGACGCGGCGCGCGAGCCCCGGGTCGCCGCCGCGATCGCGCGTGTCGAGCAGTCGCTCGGCCGGCGTGGCCGGGTCGTCCTGCGGGCCTCCGGCACGGAACCGCTGATCCGGGTAATGGTCGAGGGCGAAGATGCGCAATCCGTCGGACGCCATGCCGAGGAACTGGCCGAGGCGGTCCGTGCGGCAGCGCCCGTGGCATGAATGCCCCGATTCGCAGGCCCCTCGTGGCGGGCAACTGGAAGATGCATGGCAGCCATGCCGAGGCCGCGCGGCTTGTCGGTGAATTGTTGACGCGTGGCGCGGGCACCGGCGCTGCCGAAGTCGTCGTCTGTCCGCCGTTCCTGTATCTGGCCGAGGTCTACCGCCAGCTCGCCGGCAGCCGCATCGGGCTCGGCGCCCAGGATCTGTGTGCCGAGGATTCCGGGGCGCATACGGGCGAGGTGTCGGCCGGGATGCTCGCGGATGTCGGCTGCCATTACGTGATCGTCGGCCACTCGGAGCGCCGCGCGCTGTATGGCGAGAGTGACGGGCTGGTCGCCCGCAAGTTTGCCGCTGCCCGCCGCCATGCGCTCGTACCGGTCCTGTGCGTGGGCGAGTCGCTCGACGAACGCGAGCGCGATACGACCCGTGCGGTGATCCTGCGCCAGCTCGATGCCGTGCTGGAGACTGCGGGTGCCGGGGCTTTCGCTCAGGCCGTCGTCGCCTATGAGCCGGTCTGGGCCATCGGCACCGGCCGGACCGCGACGCCGGAGCAGGCGCAGCAAGTGCATGCTCTGATCCGGGGCTGGATCGCGGAGAAAGATGCTATAATTGCGGCTTCCCTTCGGGTCCTGTACGGGGGCAGCGTCAAGGCGGCCAATGCCGCTGAGCTGTTCGCGATGCCTGATGTGGATGGCGGGCTGATCGGCGGCGCATCGCTGAAGGCGGACGAGTTCACCCGAGTCTGCGACGCCGCCGGGCGCTGACTCATTGGCTGGCCAGGACTGAAAGGACATGCTGCAAAACCTGATCACGTTCCTGCACGGGCTGCTGTGCTTCGCGATCGTCGCCCTCGTGCTCCTGCAGCGGGGCAAGGGCGCCGATGCCGGCGCGGGCTTCGGGGCGGGGGCTTCGGGCACCGTGTTCGGTGCGCGCGGTTCGGCGACCTTTTTCTCGAAGCTGACGGCAGTGCTGGCGACGCTGTTTTTCCTGACCAGCATGTCACTTGCCTGGTTTTCGACCCGGCCGCATGTCGAAGCGCCCAAGAGCATCGTGGACACGGTGTCGGAGCCTGCTCCGGATTCAGGGGTGGATGGCGGCGCAGTCCCGGCGCTGCCCCAGTCGCCGCCCGCGGAGCAACCCGCCCCGGGCGGACAGTGACCCGGGACTCATCAGATTTCAGTGCCGACGTGGCGGAATTGGTAGACGCGCTAGCTTGAGGGGTTAGTGGGGAAACCCGTGTCGGTTCGAGTCCGACCGCCGGCACCATTCGAACTCGACGACTGATCCGTCCGGGGGTCCCAAGCGACCAGCCGGACGGTTACAATGCGACCGGTCTGCGCGGCTCGTCCCGCGCGCGAGTGCGGTCGCCCATTTGCTCCATAACTACCTGCCGGTCCTGATATTTCTCGCAGTCGCCGGGGGCTTCGGTCTGGTACTGATGGTGCTCGGCTGGGTCCTGGGCCCGCGCCGGCCAGACGCCGAGAAAGTCTCGCCCTACGAATGTGGATTCGAGGCCTTCGAGGACTCGCGCATGAAGTTCGACGTGCGCTACTACCTGGTTGCGATCCTCTTCATCATTTTCGACCTTGAGATTGCGTTTCTCTTTCCCTGGGCGGTCTCGTTGAACTCCATCGGCGGCTTCGGCCTCCTGTCGATGGGCGTATTTCTCGCGGTACTCGTGATTGGATTCATCTACGAATGGAAGAAAGGGGCGCTCGAATGGGATTGACCGAGTCAGCCCCGGAACTCGTGCCCGTCATCCAGGGTCGGGGATTCGTCACGACCACGGTCGACAACCTGATGAACTGGGCGAGGACCGGCTCGCTCTGGCCGATGACTTTCGGCCTTGCCTGCTGCGCGATCGAGATGATGCACGCTGGTGCGTCGCGATACGACCTGGACCGTTTCGGCGTCGTGTTCCGCGGCAGCCCTCGCCAGTCCGACGTCATGATCGTGGCGGGAACGCTGGTCAACAAGATGGCGCCGGCGCTGCGAAGAGTCTATGACCAGATGCCCGAGCCGCGCTGGGTGATTTCGATGGGCTCCTGCGCCAATGGCGGCGGCTACTACCATTATTCGTATGCCGTCGTGCGCGGCTGCGACCGCATCGTGCCAGTCGACATTTACGTGCCCGGCTGTCCGCCGACGGCAGAGGCGCTCGTCTACGGCATCCTGCAGTTGCAGGACAAGATCCGCCGGACCAGCACCATTGCGCGCGGTTCCGCATGAGCCGCGTCGACGCGACGGCACAGGCTCTCGCGACATTTATCGGCGCGCGAGCCCGACCGGTCACCGCGCTGCCCGGCGAACTCGCGGTCGAGGTCGAGCCCGCGGACCTCGTCTGGGTCTGCCGCGAATTGCGCAACCTGCCCGAACTCGCGTTCGAGCAGTTGATCGACCTGTCGGGCATCGATTTCCTCGACTACGGCCGGTCCGAGTGGACGACCTCGGCGGCGACCGTCACCGGGTTCAGCCGCGGCGTCGAGCGCGAAGCCCCGTGCGAAGCGCCCGCCGCCGAAGGCCGGTTTGCCGTCGTATACCAGCTTTTGTCGGTCTCCCGGAACACGCGGCTCCGGCTGCGCTGCCGCTGCCCCGCCGGCGAACCGCCGATGGTCGATTCGGTGACCGGGATCTGGGCATCGGCGGACTGGTACGAGCGCGAGGCCTTCGATCTTTACGGCATCCTGTTCGGCGGCCATCCCGACTTGCGGCGGATCCTGACGGATTACGGATTCATCGGCCACCCGTTCCGGAAGGACTTCCCGCTGTCCGGGAACGTCGAAGTGCGCTTCGATCCGTCGCGCGGCCGTGTCGTTTACGAGCCGGTCAGCATCGAACCCAGGGTCACGGTGCCCAAGGTAATCCGGAAGGAGCGCGCGCCCGGGACGCCGGGAGCCGGCGGCAATGCCTGAGTTCCAGAGCTTCACGCTGAACTTCGGACCGCAGCATCCCGCGGCCCACGGCGTGCTGCGCCTCGTACTCGAGATGGACGGCGAAGTGATCCAGAAAGCCGATCCGCACATCGGGCTGCTGCACCGCGCGACCGAGAAACTCGCCGAGTCGAAGCCATTCAACCACACGATCGGCTACATGGACCGGCTCGACTACGTGTCGATGATGTGCAACGAACACGCCTACGTGCGCGCGATCGAGAAGCTGCTCGGCATCGAGGCGCCGGAGCGCGCGCAGTACATCCGCACGATGTTCGACGAGCTGACACGGATCATGAACCACTTGATGTGGATCGGCTCGCACGGACTCGACATCGGCGCAATGACCGTGTTCCTCTATGCGTTCCGCGAACGCGAGGACCTGATGGACTGCTACGAGGCGGTCTCGGGCACCCGCATGCACGCGACCTACTACCGCCCGGGCGGCGTGTACCGGGACCTGCCGGATTCGATGCCGCGCTACAAGGCCGCGAAGGGACGCAGTGAAAGCGACCTGAAGCGCCGCAACGACGCGCGCTCGGGGACGCTGCTCGATTTCATCTGGGACTTCACGGACCGCTTCCCCGCCTGCGTGGACGAGTACGAGACGCTGCTGACGGACAATCGCATCTGGAAGCAGCGTACGGTCAACATCGGCGTGGTTTCGCCGGAACGGGCGTTGCAGCTCGGCTTCACGGGGCCGATGCTGCGCGGATCGGGCATCGCCTGGGATCTGCGCAAGAAACAGCCGTATGCGGCCTACGAAAACGTGGACTTCGATGTCCCAGTCGGCGTGAATGGCGACTGCTACGACCGGTATCTCTGCCGCATGGCGGAGATGCGCCAGTCCAACCGGATCGTTCGCCAGTGCCTTGAGTGGCTCCGCGTCAATCACGGGCCGGTGATGCTCGAGGACCACAAGGTGACTCCGCCACGGCGTGGCGAGATGAAGGACGACATGGAATCCCTGATCCACCACTTCAAGCTCTTCACCGAGGGGTATTGCGTGCCGGAAGGCGAGACCTATGCCGCGGTCGAGGCGCCGAAAGGCGAGTTCGGCGTATGGCTCGTCTCGGACGGGGCCAACAAGCCGTATCGCGTCAAGTGCCGGGCGCCGGGATTCGCCCACCTCGCGGCCATGGACGAAATGGTGCGCGGGCACATGCTCGCGGACGTCGTGGCGATGATCGGCACGATGGACATCGTCTTCGGGGAGATCGACCGGTGAGCGCGCCGGGACAGGCGGGTGGCGCGCTGAGCGAGCACACCCGGCGCGAGATCGACCGCTGGCTGGCAAAGTTTCCGGGGGATCGGCGCCGTTCGGCAGTGCTCGCGGCCTTGCGCGAGGCGCAGCACCAGAACGGCGGATATTTGACGACGCCGCTGATGGATGCCGTCGCGGAATACATAGGCATGCCGGCGATACAGGTCTACGAAGTCGCGAGCTTCTATTCGATGTTCGAGACCAAGCCGGCAGGGAGCATACACGTCTCGGTCTGCACGAATATCAGCTGCATGCTCTGCGGTGCGGACCGCATCGTCGCCGCCGTCGAGAGGCACCTCGGTATCAGGACCGGCGAGAGCACGCCGGACGGCAGGTTTTACCTGAAGCGCGAGGAGGAATGCCTTGCGGCCTGCAACAATGCGCCCATGATGATGGTCGACCACGTTTACCACGAGAACCTGACGCCGGAGTCGGCGATCAAGGCGCTCGACGCGGCAAAATAGCCATGGCGCGCGCAATGAACCAGGTCGTGTTCGAGCCGCTGCAGCATTCCGAGAGCTGGACGCTGCCGGTGTACGAGAAATTCGACGGCTATCAGGCCTGGCGCAGGATCCTGCGCGAGAAGATGCCGCGCGAGGCGATCATCGAGGAAGTGAAGGCGTCCGGCCTCAAGGGCCGTGGCGGCGCCGGATTCCCGACCGGGGTCAAGTGGAGCTTCATGCCGCGAGCCGCACCCGGCCAGAAGTACGTCGTCTGCAACTCGGACGAAAGCGAGCCCGGCACCTGCCACGACCGCGACATCCTGCGCTACAACCCGCACGCGGTGATCGAGGGCATGGCGATCGGCGGCTACGCGATGGGCGCGACCGTCGGCTACAACTACATCCGCGGCGAGTTCCTGGCCGAGCCATTCCCACGCTTCGAGGCGGCACTTGCGGAGGCGTACTCCGCGGGGCTGCTCGGCCGCGATATCCGGGGATCCGGCATCGACTTCGACCTGCACGCGGTTGCCGGAGCGGGCGCCTACATCTGCGGCGAGGAAACCGCGCTCCTCGAGTCACTCGAGGGGAAGCCGGGCAAGCCGCGCTTCAAGCCGCCCTTCCCGGCGAACTTCGGCCTGTTCGGCAAGCCGACGACAATCAACAACACATTGAGCTTCGCCAGCGTGCCCGCGATCATGCGCAAGGGCGCAAAGTGGTTCGCCGAGCTCGGCGTTCCGAACGCGGGCGGCACCGCAATCTTCTCGGTGTCCGGGCACGTCGCGAAACCCGGCAATTACGAGCTGTCGCTCGGGATTCCGTTCCGGGAACTGCTCGACATCTGCGGAGGCATGCGCGGCGGGCGCAGACTCAAGGCCGTGATACCCGGCGGTTCCTCGGTCCCGGTACTGCCGGCGGCGCTGATCGAGAATTGCACGATGGATTTCGACTCGCTGAAAAAGGCAGGCTCCGCGGTCGGCACGGGGGCCGTCATCGTGATGGACGAAACCACCTGCATGGTCCGCGTGCTGGAACGCCTGTCCCGCTTCTACATGGCCGAGTCCTGCGGGCAATGCACCCCCTGCCGTGAAGGCACGGGGTGGCTCACGCGCATGCTGCAGCGAATCCTGGCGGGGCAGGGGCGCATGACGGACCTCGATCTGCTGGTCCAGGTCGCCAACCAGATCGAGGGCCATACGATCTGCGCGCTGGGCGAGGCCGCGGCCTGGCCGGTGCAGAGCTTCATGCGGCATTTCCGTCATGAATTCGTCCACATGATCGAGCACGGCGGCAAGAGCATCGTCGATGCGCCCGCCCTGGCGGTTGCATGAGCGAAGACATCGTCAACGTCGAGGTCGACGGCCGGCCGCTCAAGGCTCAGAAGGGCCAGATGATCATGCAGTTGACCGACCGGGCCGGCATCTATGTGCCGCGCTTCTGTTATCACGAGAAGCTCTCGATCGCAGCCAACTGCCGGATGTGCCTCGTCGAAGTCGAGAAGGCGCCGAAACCGATGCCGGCCTGCGCGACACCGGTCTCCGAAGGCATGAAAGTCTTCACACGCTCCTCGCGGGCGCTCGCGGCGCAGAAGGCGACGATGGAGTTCCTGCTGATCAACCACCCCCTCGACTGCCCGATCTGCGACCAGGGTGGCGAGTGCGAGCTGCAGGATCTGGCGCTCGGCTTTGGCAGCGCTCAGTCGCGATTCGACGAGCGCAAGCGTGTCGTCAAGGACAAGAACCTCGGGCCCCTCATCTCGACCGACATGACGCGCTGCATCCATTGCACGCGCTGCGTCCGGTTCACCGCGGAGATCGCCGGTATCCAGGAGCTCGGCGCGACAGGCCGGGGCGAATGGATGGAGATCGGCACCTGGATCGAGAAGAGCGTCGATCACGAGCTGTCCGGAAACGTCATCGACCTCTGCCCGGTCGGCGCGCTCAATTCGAAGCCCTTCCGCCATCGGGCCCGGTCGTGGGAGATGACGGAACACGCGCTCGTCTCGCCCCACGACGGAACCGGCACGAATCTCTGGGGCCATGTGCTGCGCGGCCGGCTGATGCGCGTCGTGCCGCGCGCCAACGAAGCGATTAACGAGACCTGGATCGCGGACCGCGACCGGTTTTCGTACGAGGGCATCTACGCGGCCGACCGCCTGCGCACCCCGATGAGGCGCGTGGAGGGTCAGTGGCGCGAAGTGACGTGGGAGACGGCACTGGAAGCTTCGGCGGCGTTGCTGCGCGAGGCACAGCAGGAGCACGGGGCAGGGCGCCTCGGGTTCCTCGTGGCCCCTGGAGCCACCAGCGAGGAAGCCTATCTCCTCGGGCGCCTGGCGCGGGGCCTCGGCTCGCACAACGTCGATTCGCGCCTGCGACAGCGCGATTTCTCGGATCCGGCCGGCGACCCGGTTTTTCCCGGTCTTGGCGTTGCGTTGCGCGAAATTGAAAGTCTCGAGGGCTTGCTGCTCGCGGGCTGCCACGTGCGCGACGAGGCGCCGATCGTGGCGCACCGCGTCCGCAAGGCCGCCCTTGCCGGCTGCAAGGTGAGCCTGCTCGCGACGCAGCAGCAGCCATGTCATTTCCCGGTGCTGCAGCAGACTGTCGCCGCCGCGGCGGACCTCGCCCCGGAACTCGCCGCGCTCGCGGGTGCAGGCCCGATGACCGGGGCGCGCCGGGCCGTGCTCGCTTCGCTGTCGTCCGCCCGCGCCGCGATCGTGCTCGGCGGCGTCGCCCTGCGTCACACGCATTTCGCGGACATCCGCGCAGCCGCGGCGGCGCTCGCCGCCCGCACCGGCGCGACGCTCGGTTTCCTGCCGGACGGGGGCAACGCCTGCGGTACGGCGCTCGCCGGGGCGTTGCCTCACCGCCTGCCGGGCGGACTGCCCGATCCCCGCGCCGGGCTCGATCTCGGACGCATGCTGGAATCCCCGCTCGCGGCCTACGTGCTCCTGGGCGGGATCGAGCCCGCGCTGGACATCGGCTTTCCGGGCGCAGCGCAAACTCTGGCCGGTTGCAGCCAAGTCATTGCGATCACGCCCTATGCGGATCCCTCCGTGCTCGCATGCGCGCAAGTCCTCCTGCCCATGGGCACTTTTGCCGAAACATCGGGCAGCTACGTGAACGTCGAGGGGCGTTGGCAGGAATTCCGCGGGTGCGCGCAGCCGTTCGGCGATTCCCGCCCGGCCTGGAAGATCCTGCGAGTGCTCGCGAACCTGCTCGGGCTCGAGGGCTTCGACTACGAGAGCTCGGCCGACGTACTGGCGGAACTCCGGGCCGCGGCAGCTGGTGCAAGCTACGATGGCCGGCCCCCGGCTGGCCGGGAACTCCAGCCAGAGCGCCGCGGCAGCACGTCGACACTGCCGATTTACGGCGTCGACGCCGTCGTCCGCCGCGCGACTTCCCTGCAGCTGACCCGCGCGGCGCAGTACGGCGCAGCGCGGAGGGACTGAACCGTGCCGGCTTACATCACGAACTGGTGGTCGGGGCTGGTGCCGGAGCTGCAGTCGGCAATCATCGTTACGGCGCAGATCGTCGGCATCCTGATCGCCGTTGTCATCGCGGTCGCAATGCTGACGCTGGCGGAGCGCAAGGTGATCGGCTACATGCAGCTGCGGCGCGGGCCGAACCGCATTTCGTTCTTCGGCCTGCCGTTCCTTTACGGCCTCGCCCAGCCCTTCGCGGACGTGATCAAGCTGCTGCTCAAGGAAATCATCATTCCGGGGAGGTCATCGCGTTTCCTGTTCCTGCTCGCGCCGCTGATCGTGCTCGTGCCCGCGATGGCGACCTGGGCGGTGATCCCGTTCTCGCCCGAGTTCGTGCTGGCCGACATCGATGCGGGCCTGCTGTACGTGCTTTCGCTCACCTCGCTCGGCGTCTATGGCGTGATTCTCGCGGGCTGGGCCAGCAACTCGAAATACGCATTCCTGGGCGCCATGCGTTCCGCCGCACAGATGGTTGCCTACGAGATCGCCATGGGGTTTGCGCTCGTCGGCGTGCTGATGGCCGCGGGCAGCCTCAACCTGGGCGCAATCGTCCGGGCCCAGGCTGGCGGATTCGGAAGCTGGAACTGGCTCTGGCTGTTCCCGCTTTTCATCGTCTACTTCGTCTCGGGTCTCGCCGAGACGAACCGCGCGCCGTTCGACGTCGCCGAAGGCGAGTCGGAGATCGTCGCGGGCTTCCACGTCGAATACTCGGGCGCGGCATTCGCCTCGCTGTTCGCGCTGCCGGAATACGCGAACATGATCCTGATCTCGGCGCTGACGGCCTTGCTGTTCTTCGGCGGGTGGTTGTCGCCATTCCAGGGCTACCTGGCCGATGATGCCTTGCTGGCTCGGCCCGGCTTTTTATGGCTGTTCCTGAAGGCCGGCATTTTCCTGTTCGTATTCCTCTGGGTGCGGGCCACTTTCCCGCGCTACCGCTACGACCAGATCATGCGCCTCGGCTGGAAGGTGCTGATCCCGATCACGCTGATCTGGATCGCGGTCGAGGGCCTGCTCGCGTGGCTGCACGTGGGGCCGTGGAAGGCGTGAGGCAACCATGAAGCGCATCCAGTCGATGCTGCATACGCTGTTCCTCTCCGAGCTCCTGCGCGGGCTCACGGTCACCGTGCGCAATTTCTTCCGGCGCAAGGTCACGCTGAATTACCCCGAGGAAAAGACCCCGCAGTCGCCGCGTTTCCGCGGACTGCATGCGCTTCGCCGCTATCCGAACGGGCAGGAACGCTGCATCGCCTGCAAGCTGTGCGAGGCCGTATGCCCGGCGCTTGCGATCACCATCGAGTCGGATGTCGGCGCGGACGGCACGCGCCGCACGACGCGCTACGACATCGACCTGTTCAAGTGCATCTATTGCGGGTTCTGCGAGGAGGCCTGCCCGGTCGACGCGATCGTTGAAACGCGCATCCACGAGTACCACATGGAAAACCGCGGCGAGAACATCATGACCAAGGACAAGCTGCTCGCGATCGGCGACAAGTACGAGGCGATGATTGCCGCCGACAAGGCGTCGGATTCACGCTTCCGGTAGGCCCCATGCTCGTCGAAATCCTGTTCTGGACTTTTTCCGCGGTGCTGGTCGGCGCCGCGCTCGGCGTCATCCTGTCGCGGAATCCCGTGCACTCCGTATTGTACCTCGTGCTCTGCTTCTTCAATTCCGCAGTCCTCTGGCTACTGATCCAGGCCGAGTTCCTGGCCATCGTGCTGGTGCTGGTCTATGTCGGCGCGGTCATGGTGCTGTTCCTGTTCGTCGTGATGATGCTCGACATCAACCTCGAGAAGCTCCGGGAGGGCTTCGTGCGCAACGCGCCGCTGGGCGCGCTGATCGCCTTCATCATGGTGGTCGAGCTCGCCTATGTCTTGTGGGTGCGCCGCCTCGGAATCGACCTTCCGGGCGCGGTGGCCCCGTTCGCGGAGGGCCGGAGCAACACCGCCGAGATCGGTGCCGTGCTCTATACGCAATACGCCTACCCGTTCCAGCTCGCCGCGGTCGTGCTCCTGATCGCCATCGTCGCGGCGATCACGCTGACGATGCGCCGGCGCCCGGGCCTGAAGGCCCAGGACATCGCGGGCCAGGTGGCCGCACGGGCGGGGGATCGCGTGCGGCTCGTCAGCATGCCGGTTGAGCGCGAGCCATGATCACGCTCTCGCACTACCTGCTGCTCGCGGGCATCCTGTTCTCGATTGCCGTGGCGGGCATCTTCATCAACCGCAAGAACTTGATCCTGCTCCTGATGTGCATCGAGTTGATGCTGCTCGCGGTCAACTTCAACTTCGTTGCGTTTTCCCGCTTCCTCGGCATCCTCGACGGCCAGGTGTTCGTATTCTTCATCCTGACGGTGGCGGCGGCCGAAGCCGCGATCGGGCTCGCGATACTCGTGGTGTTGTTCCGCCAGCGCAGCAGCATCGACGTCGAGGACCTCGACGCCATGAAGGGCTGAACGTGAGCTTCGAAAGCCTTTGCCTGCTGATCGTGCTCGCGCCGCTCGCGGCGGCGATCGTCGCCGGCCTCGGCGGCCGTTTGATCGGCCGGACCGGTGCACACACGATCTGCATCGCCGGCGTCGCGCTGTCATTCGCCTTGTCGGCCTGGATCCTGAAGCAGATGCTGAATGGCGCGCCTGTATTCAACCAGGCCGTCTATACCTGGGGAGTCAGCGACGGGCTCAGGATGGAGATCGGGTTCCTGATCGACAACCTGAGCGCGCTGATGATGACCGTCGTCGCCTTCGTTTCGCTCGCCGTGCATGTTTACACGATCGGCTATATGCGCGACGACCCGGGATACACGCGCTTCTTCGCGTACATCTCGCTGTTCACGTTCGCGATGCTGATGCTCGTGATGTCGAACAATTTCCTGCAACTGTTCTTCGGCTGGGAGGGTGTCGGTCTCGTTTCCTACCTGTTGATCGGGTTCTGGTACCGGCGGCCGACCGCGATTTTCGCGGGCTACAAGGCATTCATCGTCAACCGCATCGGAGATTTCGCCTTCATCGTGGCGATCGCGATCATCGTTGCCTACATGGGCAGCCTCGACTATGCGGAGGTGTTCCAGCGAATACCGCGTGCGATCGGCCATGACCTGTTCCTGACCCCGGGCGAGCCCTCCAGGGTCATCACGGTGATCTGCGTCGGCCTTTTCCTCGGCGCCATGGGAAAGTCGGCACAGGTGCCGCTGCACGTCTGGCTGCCGGACTCCATGGAGGGCCCGACACCGATCTCCGCCCTGATCCACGCGGCGACGATGGTCACCGCGGGCATCTTCATGGTCGCGCGCCTGTCGCCGCTGTTCCAGATGTCGCCGGACGCGCTGCACTTCATTGTCGACATCGGCGCGACGACCGCGCTTTTCATGGGGCTCCTCGGTCTCGTCAACAACGACATCAAGCGAGTGATCGCCTATTCGACCCTGTCCCAGCTCGGCTACATGACGGTGGCGCTCGGAGCCGGCGCGTATGGCGCCGGCATCTTCCACCTGATGACGCATGCGTTCTTCAAGGCACTGCTGTTCCTGGCGGCCGGTTCGGTGATCATCGGGATGCACCACGAACAGGACATGCGGCGGATGGGCGGTCTCAGGAAATACATGCCCATCACCTACTGGACCTGCCTGGTAGGCGCGCTCGCGCTGATCGGCTTCCCCGGACTCTCCGGCTTCTTCTCCAAGGACATCATCATCGAGGCGGTTCGCCACAGCCGGACGGAGGACGCGGGCTACGGTTACTGGTGCGTACTGGTCGGGGTCTTCGTGACTGCCCTCTACACCTTCCGCCTGGTGTTCATGACCTTCCACGGCAAGGAGCGCATGGATGAACACACGCGCGAGCACCTGCGCGAAAGCCCCTGGGTCGTCACGCTGCCGCTGATCGCGCTCGCCATTCCGTCACTCGCAATCGGCTGGCTTACGGTCGGGCCCGTCGTGTTCGGCGAATTCTTCGCAGGCGCGATCGCGCAGGCACCGAACGGGCCGCTTGCCGTGCTGGGGGAGGAGTTTCACGGTCCCGCGGCCTTCACGCTGCACGCCCTGCGCTCGCCGGCGCTCTACCTCGCGCTGAGTGGCGTCGCCACCGCCTGGTACCTCTACCTGAAGCGGCCCGAACTTCCGGATCGCATCGCGGCCCGGTATGCGCGGCTCTACCGGCTGCTGATCAACAAGTACTACTTTGACTGGTTCAACGAAAACGTCATCGCGACGGGCGTTCGGAACTTCGGCACGAGTCTGTGGAAACGCGGCGACGAGACCGTCATCGACGGCTGGCTCGTCAATGGCAGCGCGCGCGCCGTCGGCGCGCTCGCGACTGTCGTTCGCCGCGTGCAGTCCGGCTATCTGTATCACTACGCCTTTGCCATGATCATCGGCCTGTCGCTGTTGCTCGGCTGGCTGCTGCTGAGGTCCTGAGATGACGGGACCGGCGAGAATACTGAGCTGGCTCATCTGGCTCCCCATCGCGGCGGGACTGCTCGTACTCCTGATCGGCGAGCGGCGGATTGCACTCGGACGCTGGGTGGCGCTCGGCGCCGCGCTGGCGACACTTGGGCTCTGCGTGCCGTTGTGGTTCGGATTCGACCTCACGACGCCGGCGCTGCAATTCGGCGAGCGCGAGGCCTGGATCGGCGCGCTCAATGCCTGGTATCGGCTCGGCATCGACGGCATCGCGCTGCCGCTGATCGTGCTGACGGCTTTCATGACCCCGCTCGTCGTGATCGCAGCCTGGGACAACATCGACAAGCGGCCGGCGCAGTACTTCGCGTCGTTCCTCGTGATGGAAGGGCTGATGATCGGCGTGTTCGCCGCCGCGGACGCGCTTCTTTTCTACGTGTTCTGGGAGGCGATGCTGATACCGATGTTCCTGATCATCGGCATCTGGGGCGGAACGCGGCGCGTCTACGCCACCATCAAGTTCTTCCTCTACACCTTCCTTGGCTCGGTCCTGATGCTGGTTGCGCTCATCTGGCTCTATCTCGCCGGTGGCAGCTACGAGATAGCCGCCATGCAGCGGCTGCCGATCGGCATGACCGAACAGGTGCTCATCTTCCTCGCATTCTTCGCCGCTTTCGCGGTCAAGGTACCCATGTGGCCGGTGCACACCTGGCTGCCGGATGCGCACGTCGAGGCGCCGACGGGCGGTTCCGTGATCCTGGCGGCAATCATGCTGAAGATGGGCGGTTACGGCTTCCTGCGATTCAGCCTGCCGATCGCGCCGGACGCAAGCCGCGAGCTCGACTGGCTGATCATCACGTTGTCGCTGGTGGCGATCGCCTACATCGGCTTCGTCGCGCTCGCGCAGCGCGACATGAAGAAACTGATCGCCTACTCGTCGATTGCGCACATGGGCTTCGTCACGCTGGGCGCCTTCGTCGCTTACCGGATACTGCGCAACACCGGCGCGATCACCGGAGCAGGAATGGGTCTCGACGGCGCCATGGTGCAGATGGTGTCGCACGGGCTCGTGTCGGGCGCGCTGTTCCTCTGTGTCGGGGTACTCTACGACCGCCTGCATACGCGGGATATCTCCGCCTACGGCGGTGTCGTGAATACCATGCCGATGTTCGCGTTCTTCGCCGTGCTGTTCGCCATGGCCAATTCAGGCCTGCCGGGCACTTCGGGTTTCGTCGGCGAATTCCTCGTTATCGTCGCGAGCTTCAAGGCGAACTTCTGGTACGCCTTCGTCGCGGCCCTCACGCTGATCCTGGGCGCCGCCTACACGCTCTGGCTCGTGAAGCGCGTGATCTGGGGGGACGTGGGCAACGACAGCGTCGCGTCGCTCAAGGACCTGAACCCGCGCGAGTTCATCGTGCTCGCGGCGCTCGCGCTCGCGGTCCTGCTTATCGGTGTCTGGCCAGCGCCGCTGCTCGAGGTGATGCGGCCGACGCTTGGGTTCCTGGTCGAACAGCTGATGGTCAGCAAGCTCTGAGGCTCGCGCAATGGACGGCTCGACCATGAACCTGACGATCGCGGACGTCCTGCCGGCAGCGGCGGAGATATTCGTTGCCCTCGCTGCCTGCGTGCTCCTGCTCATGGAAGCCGTGTTCGGCGCGCGCGCGCGAAACACGATGTTTCTGCTCTCGATCGCGGCGCTCGCGGGGGCGGCCTGGATCTCGTCGGAGGTCGCCGGCGCGGGTCGCATCGTCATCTTCAGCGGCCATTTCGTCGCGGACCCGATGGGTACGGTCCTCAAGCTGTTTGCTTACGGCGCCGCCGCCGTGACGTTGCTCTACTCACGGGACTACCTCGAGCGGCGCGGGTTGCTGCGCGGCGAATACTTCGTGCTCGCGCTCTTCGCCGTGCTGGGCATCCAGGTCATCGTTTCCGCAGGGAGCATGCTCGCGCTCTACCTCGGCACCGAGGTCATGTCGCTTTCGCTCTATGCCATGGTCGCGTTCGACCGCGACGACGGCATCGCCGCCGAGTCCGCGATGAAGTACTTCGTGCTCGGCGCGATCGCCTCCGGTGCGCTGCTGTACGGGATCTCAATCGTCTACGGCGTCACCGGCAGCTTTCTGCTGGACGGCATTGCGGCTTCGGTCGCAGGCACCGGTACGCCGCCAATCGGCCTTCTGTTCGGGCTCGCATTCATCGTCGTGGCCGTGGCTTTCAAGTTCGGCGCCGTGCCTTTCCACATGTGGCTGCCGGACGTCTACCAGGGCGCGCCGACGCCGGTAACCCTGTTCGTAGGGGCTGCGCCCAAGATCGCGTCGTTCGCGTTTGCGATGCGCGTGCTGGCGGAAGGGCTTGGGGGCGTGGTCGACGCCTGGCAGGGCATGCTCATCGTCCTCGCCACATTGTCGATGATCCTGGGCAATGTGGTCGCGATCGCGCAGTCGAATATCAAGCGCATGCTCGCTTATTCGACCATCTCGCACGTCGGATTCATCCTGCTCGGCGTGCTCGCGGGCAACGCGGCCGGCTATCGCGCTGCGATGTTCTACACGTTGAGCTACGTGATCATGACGACAGCCGCTTTCGGCATCGTGCTCTGGCTGTCCCGAAAGGGTTTTGAGGCGGACGCGCTGGAGGACTACAAGGGCCTCAACCGGAAGAATCCCTGGTTCGCATTCGTCATGCTGCTCGTGATGTTCGGCCTGGCGGGCGTTCCGCCCACCGTCGGTTTCTGGGCGAAGTTGCAGGTGATCTCGGCCGTACTGGAAGTCGACCTGATCTGGCTGGCCGCGCTGGCCGTGCTGATGTCCGTGGTCGGGGCCTACTATTACCTGCGCATTGTAAAGCTCATGTACTTCGATGAACCAACGGCAACCGACCCGGTCGAAGCGAAAATCGCCGTGCGCGTCATGCTGAGCCTGAACGGCCTGGCGATCCTGATACTGGGACTGTACCCCGGGTTGCTCCTCAGGCTATGCGAGCATGTGTTACCGTAAGGCACTGGAATCTCAGGAGATCTGACATAGTGCGGGTGCCGGCGATCCGGCGAGGCCGTCGAGCCCGCAAAAGCCGAAATTGGCGCTTCGGGCAGCTGTCTGGCAGTCAGGATTTACATCAAACAAGGGAGTCGGATGATGCGTGGAATGATGGCGGCGGTTCTGATGGCATGCGTTGCGGGCAGCGCGATGGCAGGCGACGGCGACAGCGCAATCGGCAACGACACGCCGACCGCGAGCCAGGCTCAGGACAAAGTCAAGACCGATACGGCGGACGAGGCCAAGGAAGCCGAGCCGTTCAAGGTGCCGGCCGGCTACCAGGCCAAAAAGCGCGGCAAGAAACTCATGTACTGCAGGAAATCGATGGAGAGCGGCACGCGCTTTGCGCAGGAGAAGTGCTACAGCGAGGAGCAGTTGCGGCAGATGGAAATGGCCCGTGAGCAGGACCAGACGACCTTTGACCAGAAGCGGAAGGTTTGCCCGGGCCTGGAAAACTGCAGCGGCGGCTGATTTCGGCCATCGGAGCAATGCCATGTTGAAAGCGTGCAGCGTCATCTTTTTTAGCCTGGCAGCGGGTATGGCGGCTGCCCAGGACTCCGCAGTCAGCGACGAGAAACCGACAGCAGACCAGGCGAGCGAAAAGGCCGAGGCCAGCTCGACGGCGACCACCGCCGAAGCGACGAAAGAGTTCAAGCCGCCTCTGGGCTTCGCGACCAAGAAGCGAGGCAAACTGGTTCTCTACTGCAAGAAAGACTCGACCATCGGTACGCGCTTCCGGACCGAGAAGTGCTACAGCGAGGACCAGGTGCGTGACTACATCATCGCGCAGCAGGAAAACAAGCGGGATATCGACCGAATCCGCTCGACATGCTCATCGGGTGCAAGCGACGTTTGCGTGCATCCTTGACCGGGGCAGTTGCTCGAGCGCGGTATTTGTAAACTTCCGCCCCAACTGTCTATAATTCGCGCCCCTGTTGCGGGGTGGAGCAGTCTGGCAGCTCGTCGGGCTCATAACCCGAAGGTCGCAGGTTCAAATCCTGCCCCCGCTACCACTTTCTAGAACCCCGGCCTTGCGCCGGGGTTTTTGTTGCTTCCCCGCTGTGAGTTGACTCGCGATCTTTTCCAACCGACAAATCCTTATTACTCAGGCACGCTCACGTCGAACTTGATCGCCGCCAGTTGCTCCGGCGCCTTGCCGATTTTCCTAAGGAACGGCAGCCAGCGTGGGTCATCGTGGAGACTGGCCAATTGCGGGTGGATTGGGAAACTCACCTCACCACTATCGTGATAGGCCACGGCCTTGTTTAACCACTCGAATGCACGATCAGACTCACCGCGCACAGCCAGTATCCTGGCGACGCAGGAGGCCCAGGTCTTATCGTGCTTCGCAATCAACTCGGCGAGCGCCGCATCGGAGGCTGCCGATCGTCCCAGCATGTGGTAGGCCATTGCCAAGCCGGTCAGGCGCCAGCCATCTTCCGGCTCCGCCTGCATCTCGGTCAACGCGCCTTCATAGTCGCCCTGCAGCAACAACGCCGCACCGATGTCGTAATGCGCCTCGATCATGTCAGGGCTCAATGTCAGTGCTGCACGAGCGCTGGCGATCGACTCGTCAAAGCGCCCGCCCATCCCGTAACTCCAGGCTAGTTGCGCATGCGCGTTGGGGTTCATCGGGTCGTGAGCGACCACGAATTGACCGAGCGCGATGGCAGTTTTTGAGCGTCCGAGGACGGTGGCCAATTCTGCGGCTCGAATGAGGTTGTCAGTATTGCCAGGCGCCAGCGCCAGTGCCTGCTCCAGATGCTGTACCGCTGCTGCCAGGTCATTGTCATAGTGGATCGCAATCCAGCTGAGGCCGGCGTGCGCCAACGCGTACTGCGGATCGATTGCCAGCGCCTTGTCATACGTCTTGCGCGCCAGCCGGTATCCCTTATCGGTGGGGACCCGGCCCAAAAACGCCTGCTGACTATAGGTGTCTGCCAGTCCACTCCAGGCGGCGGCGTAGTTAGGGTCAATCGCCAGCGCCTGTTGGTAGAGCGCGATGGACCTGTCGAATGCGATTCCATATTGCTCGTACAGCTGGCGGGCTTGCAGGTAAAGCGCGTAGGCTTCGGTGTTGACATCGGTCGCTTTCGGTGCCGCACCCAGCAACGTAATCTTTAGCTGAGCGACGACGGCACCGGCAATCTCGTCCTGAATCTTGAAGATGTCGTCGAGTGGGCGATCGTAAGTTTCCGACCACAATTGCGTACTATCGGCAGCGCGGATCAGCTGCGCCGTGATGCGCAGCTTGTTGCCGGACTTTCGCACACTGCCTTCCACGACGTGGGCGACGCCCAGTCGCTTCGCGATCTCCGCAATTTCAATGTTCCGACCCTTGAAGGCGAACGAGGACGTGCGCGCGATCACCTTCAGGTCCGGAACCTGCGCCAGCAGGTTCAGCAGTTCCTCGGCGATGCCGTCCGACATGTATTCCTGATTCTTGTCGGCCGACATGTCCGAAAATGGAAGTACCGCGACTGATTTATCGGGAATTGCGGGCGTCTCCGGAGCGCTGACCGGCTGGCCAGGTGCTTCCGTGGCAGCGCGCTCATCCCGTTGCTCCAGCCCATTGTCCCTCCACAAGTAAGTTCCGCCGATGGCCAATAAGATGGCGATGATCATCAGTTCAGTGCCGTTGACGCGGCGTAACCCACGCGCGCCGTGGTACCACGAGAGCGTAATAACGATGGGCACTCCCAAGATCAGCAGCAGCGTAAAAACACGCAGAAGGCCGTGTGACCAGCCCAGAGAATCGCCGAGCATCTCGGCGCCGTGCAACAGGGTGTAGGCGAGCGCCAGGTAGGCGAGCGTCCACTGCGCAACCTTGTGTTGTTTAATCCGATCCCATACGGCGAGAGTCGGCGCAACCGCTGGCGGCGTTTTCACAACCGCTGCCGGCGATGGATCTACCGGTTCAGCGTTCGACGGCATGGGGCCTTCCGGCGGCGACTCAGCCATTGGGTCGGCTCTTGCGGCACAGGCCTATGGGATCGTTATCGATTGCCCCGGGTGTCGTGTCAAGCAAACTGTTGTGCCGGCTCACCGTGAAAAGGCTCGTTTATCGCGGCGAGGAAGGTAAGCGTCGAGTGATTAGTGACTTACGCGGCCCGCTGCGGTTGAAGTCGGACGCTGGGTTACGAGATTAGCCGGACCCAAGTCGTACCTTGTATATAAGTCCCGTAAACGAGCCCCCGCTACCACACATTCCGGCATCCGTGCCCGTCAGTCAGACGGGTACGATGCCAAATTCGGCGACAAGCTGGCCCGTTCTCTGGGCGAAGCACGATCGGCTCAGGAATTACCTCTCGGATAGCCTGACGCGCCTTCGCAGGGTGTTCCTCGGCAACTTTTTCTAGGGCACGGACCTTCTCGCGGTACAGCGCCGGCAATCGAGGCAGCAGCGCCGCAATGTTGACCGTCGGCCGCGCGGCTTCTGTCTCAAGTCGCTCAATTTCTGCTTCGGCCTCCCGCAGCCGCTCGGTTACTGCGCGAGAGGTGAGACCCTGGGCCAGTGCTTCCACAAGTCGCGGGATCTCGTCTCTCAGAGTCTGCATTCGCTTTCCATGGTCCGGTCTGCGAATTGCTCTAATGGCGGCGCGAACTCGTCGCTGAACTTCCGCAACAACGGTGACATCGAGCAGGTCTTGCTTGATTCCGGCGGGTAATTTTTGCTCAACGATTGTGCGCTTGACGCAAAGCGACTTGGTGCAGGTAGGGATCAGACGAGGCCTACAACGCATCGAGGGCTACGGTGACTTGCGATTCACCAATTACGCCGCGCACCTTACGACTGCCGTTATCGCAACTCTCCAGAGGCGTAAGGAATCGTCTCGGGGTCCGTAACATGGTGCACCTCGTCATGGAGGACGGATTGCACTGAAGCTTGAAAGGTGGTGCATGACGCGCAACCCCAATATTCTCTTGGCGCTGGCACGTCAGGGTTACTCGCACAGGACGATTGCGGAGCTAGCTGGGGTCACCCCCGATGTGCTCCGGTGCCTGCTTGAGAGCAGCCCTGGTGGGGCGGAACGGCGACGCCGAAAGCACGACCGAAGATCTGAGCGCAGAGTTAGGTTCGACCCATATCCCATCGGGTGAGAGTATTCGGCGTTAGCAGGGTGGCCGACGCCGCCACATGTCAAACGACACCGTTACCATCAATCGCGCTCCGGTCTTGACGTTGTGGGCGGGAGTGGTTGCGGAACGTCTGGGTTTCGACCATAACGAGGCTCTCACGCTAGGCAAGGCCGTTGCAGGTCTCGCCGCGCAGTCAAAGGGGCAACGCCTAGGTATCTTTACACCCTCACCCGAAGCTGTACGCAAGGAGCGAGCGAAGAAGGCGAGAGCGGCGGGAGTATTGCAGGTCGCGCTTCTCAGTCGGGCGGTGTCGGTTCTGCGAACCGATTCCGGCTTGAGAGCGGTAGACAAAGACCAGAAGCCGATGGCACCAACGAGCGTTGAAAAATATCTTCAGTCGAAGTTTGGCGAGAGACTGCCCGACGTGCGGAGCGCGATGAAGAAGCTTGCACAGTCCCAAGGGTCTGAAGCATTGGCAAACAAGGCGTTTCAACTCTACGAAGCTTTCCGGCCCAAGATTCCAGAAGGAGAGTCGGGGTGGGGTGCAAAAGGGAAGTTGAGCCTCAAGAAGATCCAAGAGTTGGCTGCACAATCGTAGATCGCCCGTGCTGTTCCCACGGCGGATGCTGGGACGGGCGATTGCGGCGAATCCTATCCGTCGAATGGCCGGGAGCAGGGTGGCGGGGGATACTTGTGAGAAATTGCGAAATCGCGCCCCCGCTACCAAGAACCATGGAAACCCCGGCTTCGCGCCGGGGTCTATTTTGGCGCCGCAGTGATTGCCCGGCGGTTACATCGGTGGCAGCACGTGAGGTGCACCGTGACTTGGGCACCTGCGCGGTAATCTGCTCGTTTGCTTGCTCCAGTGTGCCTTGAGGCCTACGATCGGTCGCGGGAGGGAAACAACCATGAAACTTCATTCACTGCTACTGGGCTTCAGCTCGGCTCTCATTTTCGCAGCTTGCGCACAGAAGCCAGTCGAAGTGCCGGACACGACCGCGGCCGACACCGCCGCGATCCGTACGGTGGTCGACCAGTGGGTAAGCAACTGGAACGCGGGCAACTTTGCAGCTATGGGTCCGATGCTGGCCGAAGACAGCATTTTGATTCAGCCGGTCGGGCTGGTGATCAGCGGCCGCGATGCCGTCCTTGAGTCCGTCTCCAAAGCATATGACGGCACAATGCTTCAGCAGACGGCGACGGTCGATGAGGTCATTGTGAACGGCGACCAGGCTTATTCGCGGGGCGCTTGGCAACAGAACCCGACCGCGGCGGCCGACGCCGATGTGCAGGCAGCCAACGGCAAGTGGTCCGTGCTTTTCAAGCGCGGTGCCGAGGGCGACTGGCAGATTTGGCGCTGGATGTGGAATCAGGACCCTGGGCCGCCGGTCGCCGGCAGCTGATGGCTTGTGGCTAATTTCTTAATGCGAATCTGCAGGAGTGGCATTAGGTTGAATCGTGCCCCTGCCACCAACATTCGATATGGAACCCCGGCCTCGTGCCGGGGTCTCCTTTCTTGGCAGCGTGCGCCGTTGCGCGGGGACAAAAAAAGACCGCCGCTGGCCGCGGCGGACAATTCGATAATGCGCTACGTATTGTTACTTCTCTACGTTCGAGCCATGACTCGCAACGCATTGCCACTTTCCGCTAGGCATCTTGACCCACGTATCCGTCCAACGTGAATGGGAATTGAAAGGCTTCCCCGACTCATCGGTCCCTTGACCCTTGAAGCCACCCGTTGCGATGGCTGTGTCACCAAATACCGTCACTTTCACATCTTCATATTCGACACTCGAATACTTCGTGGCTTTCGCAGTTGCCAGCGATTCGGTCTAGTTGCGGACTTTCCCGTCGCTGGTTGTATCCACAAACTTGTCGGCCAACAGCGGAGCGACGAGGTCGGGATTATTCGTCTTCTGTGACTGCATCCATTGATCTTCGAGCGCCGCGACAGCTTTCTCGGTCGCGCCGCTCGCCTGTTGGGCTTGCGACAATGAAGCGCTCCCTAGCGAGAGCAAAGCGAGCAGACACCAAAGCCATGTTCTCTTCATAGAAATTCCCTTGTTTGTTGAATTGTGCGGCTATTTCGGCCAATTGCTCGAAGCCCGATGCGCCGATTGATTAGATGCCCAAAGCGGGAAACTGTCCAATTGGACCGGGAGACAGCTAAAGAAGTTTGGCGGGAAAAGGACATGACTGTGCACTCATGCAGCGATTGAGGATGCGGTCAACAGACACTGGGGGTCCCGAAGTTTCTTGTGTGGAACGGGCCGATGAGGGAAGTTATCTACCGCGACTCAACATCAACAAGCTCAGGTGTTTTGGAAATCCAACTCACGCCTCGCTACAATCTGAATCATTGAATGCTCTGCCTGACACCCGGGTTTCTATTGTTGCATCCGCGGCGTTGCCGAAGGGCGACCCGGTACGAAACGAAGTCGGTAATCGTCCCCCCGCTACCAACTCTGGAAACCGAGCCCCGGCCTAGCGCCGGGGCTGCTGCATTCCGTAGTCGGCTCTCAGTTTCCAGAAAGCACTTTCTCTATTTAAGTCGAGTGGATGCGCTTTTTGCGACGGCCTTGATTGCCTCCGTCGGATTCTTGAGGCCGCGAAGCTCGATCGTGAAGACGGTCGTGCCCTTCAGCACCTGCAGTTCGTCGTGATCGTCGTCGTACCAACACGCCATTTCACCGAGGTCGGAGAGTCCATCCATTTTCTTCTCCGCGCACAGGGACCTGTATATGGCCACCTGATCGGGTGACATCTGTATCAGGGTCAGGTCGATGCTGTGATAGCCGGTCCCCGTGTATCCGCAGCTGGAAGCGGTCGCGCCGGGCCCCATCGACATGCCCGACTTCGAATTGGGCCCGGCGACGGCCTCGCCGAGCGCCGCCACGGCGTCTTGATGAGTCAGCAAATCGCAGGCGGCGATGGGCGAGGCGGCATTTGCGGGGGTCACTCCGTTTGCCAACCCGGCAGCGATAATCATTGCCAGGGTGACAATACTTGCGGATCTCGTCGAAGCTTGCATGTTCCCTCCCGTCGTGGGCCGAGATTGTGAATGCCCGTATGTTACGCCGGCTCTGTTTCTTGTGTGGGCACCGGCAACAATCAATTTCATCGATTGAATTGCGCAGCACATCGTACCGTGTAGATTCTCGAGGCGAGAGCAGAGGGCAGGGGGCTTCTGCCGAATCGACCCGAGATGGGTCGATGAGCAGGGAATCGAAGCCAGGATTGCCCGGTCAAAACCGGCTCCCGCCGCCGCGCTCAAGTACCCTAGCCCCGCGCTGGGGTTCGTGATTCCGGTGTGAGTTCGTGTCCGACCCGAAGCGGAAAGCGGTTCACCGGAGTCATGACTTCATCTTCAGCAATGCTCGTCGCGGCCAGGACGGCCGTGGACTTCGTACCAGCCGTGCTGAATCGGCAAGTTCGAGCCTGGCGCCCGCCCAAGATGAATTTCATCAATGAATTGGGCAATATCACGGCACCGTTCCCACTTCATGCCAACGCGAGCAATGCGATGAACCCAAAATCATTCCTCATGGCGACTGTGGCAGGTGCCGCTTGCCTGCTGGCAAGTCAGGCTGTCTGGGCGGCGGAACCGCACTTCAGCGAGATCAAGGCTGCCATCGAGAACCAGCATGAAGAAGGGGTGAAACGATTGCAGGAATGGATCCGCTTGCCGTCGATTGCCGCCGAGAACCGCGGTTTTCCGGCGGGAGCGGAGCACATGGTCAGGCTGCTGAAGGATGCCGGTTTCCAGAAGGCAACGATCATCGAGACCGACGGCAAGCCGGGCGTGTTCGCCACCCTGGACGCGGGGGCTCCAAGATCTGTCGGCCTGTATTTCATGTATGACGTGAAGCAGTTCGATCCTGCGGAGTGGTCATCACCGCCGCTCGAGGCACGGGTGGTGGACAAGCCCGGCCTGGGCAAGGCGATCGTCGGCCGCGGCGCGGTGAACCAGAAGGGGCCGGAGTCCGCCTTCATTGCGGCCTTGCACGCGATTCGCGGCGCCGGCAAAAAGATGCCGGTCAACCTGGTGCTGGTGGCGGAAGGCGAAGAAGAAATCGGTTCGCCGCACATCGGCCAGATCGTGCACCGGCCGGAAGTGCAGGGCGCATTGGCCGGAACTGTGGGCGTGTTCATGCCCTCGGCGTCGCAGGACCTGGACGGCATCGTGACGGTGAGCCTGGGCGCCAAGGGCATCATTGAAGTCGAGCTGACGGCCAGCGGCGAACAATGGGGCCGCGGCCCGGGCAAGGATATTCATTCCTCGCTCAAGGCCATGATCGACAGCCCGTCCTGGCACCTGGTGCATGCCCTGGACAGCCTGGTCTCGTCCGATGGCAACACGATCACCATCGACAACTACCCCAAGCCGGTTCCGGTGTCAGCCGCCGAGAAAGCGATGATCGCCGAAGCCGCCAAGCGCCGCAGCGAGGAGCAAATGAAGCGGCAGCTCAGCACCAAGGTCTGGATCGATGATCTGCCGTTCGAGCAGGCGCTCGAGCGACTGGTGTCGCAGCCGACCGTCAATATTGAAGGGCTGGTCGGAGGCTATACCGGGTCGGGCGGCAAGACGGTATTGCCTCACAAGGCAGCGGCGAAACTGGATCTTCGACTCGTGCCGGGGATGACCGCTTCCGGTGCGCTGGCCGCCCTGAAGGCCCATCTCGTCAAACATGGATTTGGCGACATCGAGGTCAACATGACCGGCGGCTATGACCCGACAGCTACCGCTCTGGATGCACCGCTGATCCAGGCGCAAATTGCGGTGCTCAGGCAGGATGATATCGATCCGCTGATCTGGCCGCGAAACGCCGGCTCCTATCCAGGGTTTGTCTTTACCGGCGAGCCGCTGAACCTCGCTTCCGGGCACTTTGGTCTCGGCCACGGCAGCGGCGCCCACGCGCCGGATGAGTATTTCGTGATCGAGTCCACCAACGCCAAGATAGAGGGCTGGGACGGTGCGGTCATGTCTTTCGTCGAGTATTTGTACGAACTGGCAAGGTAACCCAGCGCTGGGATTTCAGTCCAAATATGGAGTAAGCCCGGGGTGGGATCTCTTGAGTCTCGTCATTTGCCGATCGACATGGCGAATGCGTCGATGGGCATGGATGATCAGGTACGCGCCAAGCGCAATCAGGACCGCATTGATCAGAATGACCGCCACGAAAAGACTCAGCACTTCCCCAGGGTCGTAGTACCCTGAGGTGGCGATCAAGACGCTGATTGCCGCGAGTGGCAGCGCGAATACGGCGATGCCGGTTCGCATGAGCGACAGGTAAGTGCGCTTTTCGGCAAGTATCAGCTGGGCCGCTCCAAGGATCAGTTGTTCATCTTCGTCTTGACCCGCGCTTGCATCCGCGGGAGACAGGTTTGCTCGCTCCTGCGCCATGTTCCGCCCTCCAATGAGGATGTCTCGAAGCGGGCATTTAGGAAAATGTCTGCTGCCCGGTTTGCCAGCATAGCCGACACGCGCCACGGCTTCTTCCACCGGCTGATCCATGTGCGATCGTGCGGACAGGCAAGAATTCGATGAAGGATGATTCTCCAGATCTCGGAAGGCGGAGGGGCAATTCGTGTACGATCGTACGCCGCCGTTCCGTTCGGCAGGACAATCGTGAATATGCCTGACCAGTCTCGATCCGCTATTACAGGACGCTCGACCGTCGAGCCGCTTTTGCGCCAGTTGCTCACGCCGTTTGCACATGCCGACAATCGTCGCGCCGGGTTCCAGCTGGTGACTACGGCCTTGCTGTTCATCGCCGGTTGGAGCGCCATGGCGCTAGCCGTGCGCCTGGCTTGGAACTACGGTGTCGTGCTGCTGCTCGCGTTTCCGGTCGCCGGGCTCTACGTTCGGCTGTTCATCCTTCAGCACGACTGTGGCCATGGCTCGTTTTTCACCAGCCAGCGCATGAACGACGCAGTCGGGCGCGTGCTCGGTATTGTGACCCTGATGCCGTATTCCTACTGGCGGCGAACCCACGCGATACACCACGCCACTTCCGGCAACCTGGACCGTCGTGGAGTCGGGGACATCGTCACTTTGAGCGTGAGTGAGTACGTAGCTGCATCGCGATGGCGACGCATGGGCTATCGCTTTTACCGCAGCATGCCCGTGCTGCTTGGGCTCGGGCCGATGGTCCAGTTTTTCTTCAAGCAGCGTTTGCCGCTCGATCTGCCGCGCTCCTTCACGAAGGAATGGGCCAGTATTTGGGTCAATGACGTCGTGCTGTTGCTGGTGTTCGCCTTTCTCTCGCTGACACTCGGCTGGCAGACGGTGTTGCTTGTGCACCTGCCGGTATTTCTCATGGCGGGAGCAGCGGGCGTCTGGCTATTCTACGTGCAGCACCAGTTCGAAGGAGCTTACTGGGCAAAGGGTGATTCCTGGAAGATAGAGCGTTCGGCAGTCGAGGGCAGTTCCTATTACGACTTGCCAGCGGTCCTGCGTTGGTTCAGTGGCAACATCGGCTATCACCACCTGCATCACCTGGCGACCCGGGTTCCGAACTACCGGCTTCGTGAGTGCTTCGAATCGCACCCGCGTCTGCAACGGGCTCCGCGCCTGACGCTCAGGACCAGCCTGCGTACGGCACGGCTGCGGCTCTGGGATGCGCAGGCTCGACGCATGGTCCCGTTTTCAGCGCTGGTCACGACGACACAGGCGTGAGGAAATCCTGATGCGGGATGCGTGTTGAATCACGCCCCCGCTGCCGTTTTCCAGGATTGACCCGCTTTGTAGCCCTGGCCATTGACGGTCATTTGCTCGGCCGGAGCGGCAGCAAGTAGTCGTGGAGACCACCGCTCTGCGAAGAGGGGTTTCTATGCGCTGCTTGCGCTTGGGCTGCTCGTGCTCGGCGTACTTACCTGAAGCATTTGCGAGGCTCATGCATGACGGAATCACAGCCGCCGGCACCGAGAGCAGGACGGGTCTCATGTCAATGGTTGCGCGATCGCGACTCGCGTATTTGCACGCGGATGAAGTGATCGCCCTCAAAACATGCCTGGATCAACGCGCACCCTGACTCTCGGCGACACCCGGCCCTTAGTCAAAGCGGGCGCGCCTCGGCACGGCGCTCAGGGTTATGCTATCTGTCAGGAAAGTCCTGCGTGGAGGAATGGCCATGAAGCATCGTTGGACCGATGTCCGGGTTGTGTTGTTCTATGCACTGGCTGTCGCGCTCCCAGGTTGCGGGGGCGGGGGGGAAGATGCAGCGGCGGAGCAGGATTCCATCCCAGTCGCAAATGCGGGCGATGCAGGCGTGGATGTCTGCGCCCTGTTGACCTCCGAACAGGTATCGACGGTGTTGCCCGGCCACGACGGGGGAGAGGTCGAGCACTCGGGTGGGTCGCTCCTGAAAGGTGTCGACGCCTATCAGTGTTCCTACACTGCGATCGCCGGCAACGATGTTCGCCTGCTGACCGTGATTCTCAACGTGGCTTCCACTGACGCGCTGTTTGACGAAATCAAGCCGACCGGATTTGCGCATCAGGACGAGGAGAAGATCTCGCTGGGTGACGGCGGATGGTCCAGCGGCGATTCCGGGGACTGGAAGATCACCGTCATGAAGGGCCGGACAGTGTTCGACCTGGAATTGATGGCGCCCACGGCGCAGGAACAATCGGCGCAGTTGCTGGAACTCGCCCGGAGCGCGGTGGAGAAGATCTAGGACTTGAGGAGCGCCTTGCGCCTAAAACGGGATTTCCGGCTGCAGTCATCCCAGTTGCGCTCGCAGTGCCCGGATTTCGTTTTCGAGGCGTTCGATCCGCTCGGCATAGCTCAGTACGACGCTGACGCCGTATGGATCGAGCTCGAAATCGTGGCGTATCCGCGAGGCCGCCTTGGCCACGACGAGCCAGCGTGCCTCAAAGGACCAGACCGGGGCATTCGGGTCGCGCGGGACAAGGGCGCCATAGCGCACGAGCTCGCGCAGCTCGCTTTCGGGAAGTCCGGAAGCCTGCAGGAGCTGCGTCCAGGTCACGACGGTAATCGCGTCGAGATGCATTGCATCTTCGATGGGTGCGTTCATGGTGCCGTCTCCTGCTCGAAATGTGCGCGAGGATTGAAGTTCGAGCTCTCGGAGAGCTGCTGGTAGAGCGCGCTCTGCCTGGCGTCGACGCGTGTCGGCACTTCGATGCGCAGCTTCGCATAAAGGTCGCCCGCCGGGCCGCTGCCGCGAGTCATGCCGCGGCCTGCGAGGCGCAACTGCTGCCCGGCCCGAGTTCCTGCCGGCACTTTCAGCGTCACGGCGCCGGCCGGTGTCGGCACGTTCACGCTCGTGCCGAGGATCGCCTCCCACGGCGCGAGCGGCAGGTCGAAGTGGAGATTCTGGCCGGATACGCGATACAGCGGATGCATGGCCACTTCGATATCGAGATAGAGGTCGCCGTCCGGGCCACCATTCGCGCCTTTGCCTCCCTTGCCCGGGACCCGCAGCTTTTCACCGTCAACGACGCCGCGCGGAATGCGGGTCTTCACGCGATGCGGCACGCGTCGCATGCCGCCCTCCGGGTCCCACTCGAGTACTGCCAGCTGCAGGTCCACTTCTGCGCCGTGGAACGCCTGTTCGAACGAGATACGAACGACCGCCTCGTAGTCGCTGCCGGCCATCGGGTGCCTGGCATTGCGCGCGCCGGCTGCGCCCTGCCGCGCGGCGAGCCCCGCGAACAGGCTGGACAGGTCAATGTCATCGAGACCACCTTGCCCCTGCGCGAAGCGCTGGCCCCAATCCGGCGGCGGGCGGAATTCCTGACCGGGCGCGTAACTGCCGAGCTGGTCGTACGCGGCGCGTTTCTCCGGGTCCTGCAGCGCTTCGTACGCCTCGGCCATCTCCTTGAACTTTTCCTCGGCGTCTTTTTCCTTGGATACGTCAGGGTGATATTTGCGCGCGAGTCGGCGATAGGCGGTCTTGATGTCGTCCGCCGACGCATCCCGTTTCACGCCGAGAATCGCGTAATAGTCCTTGTACTTCATGCGGGCGCCTCTGCCCTTTCAGGTATCGTCATTATGAGGCCGGCGCGACTGGCTGTCCGTGCATGCACGATCGCATGTGGGTTCCAATCGGCGTGCAAATGCCAGCTGGCGGAACGCCAGCCATGCCTGGGCATCGGCTCGAATCAAGACGTCTTGGCTGCCTACCACATGCCGCCGAGAGCCACGGTGATCGCCTCACCGTTCACGGCCCCGGCAGCGTCGCTGCACAGGAAGGCGATCACCTGCGCGACCTCGCGCGGATCCAGAACACGGTTCTGCGGGTAGATAGCGGCACGCTCGCGCCATACCTGATCGACGGTGATGCCACGCCGTTCGGCTTCCGCCTTGGCCGAGCGCTCGGCCATGGCCGTTCGTACCCAGCCGGGCAGCACTGCGTTGGATGTGACACCAAACGGCCCGGCATCCTGTGCGACTGCGCGCGCAAGCCCGATGACCCCGTGCTTGGAGGCGGTGTACGCGCTGCCGGAGCGTTCCGCTTTCTCGCCGGCCGTCGAACTGGTGAACACGAGCCGGCCAAAGCCGCGCTGGCACATGCCACCGGCCGTCAGTCGCGCGAGTTCGAAAGGAGCGTCGAGGTTGATGCGCATGGTCTCGCGCCAGACTTCCGGATCCTGCTCCCACACCAGTCGCTCGTGGGCTGAGCCGATTCCGTGATTCACGACCAGCATGTCGATCGGCCCCAGTCGCCGCTCGGTCTCGGCGACCGCCAGGGCGCAGCCCTCGGCGGCTGCCAGATCGGCGACCACGAATTCGAGGCCAACGGCCGCCAGTTCCGTCGCGCTGCGCGAAACCACCATTACGCGCGCCCCGGCTGCCGAAAGCAGCAGCGCCGCTTCGCGCCCGATTCCCCGGCCACCGCCTGTGACCAGCGCCACACGTCCGATCATTGGTCAACTCTCGTTTGGTGTTCCTGCTATGAACGCGGGGTCTTGACCGGCTCCTGGGCCGCGCACATGCCACCGATGATTTGCCAGCGATTGGCGGCTTTTTTCCAGGTGTGCGTGAACTTGCGCCAGATACCCGACCCGCTTGTCGTGCCGTCGCCATAGTCGTACACGTACTCTGCGGCGTAGTGCACGATGACCACGTCGCCGAACGACTTCACGGCAAGCGGCTTGAGCGAGTAGCTCAGTTTCCAGTGATTTTGGCGAATGTCGCTGACCCACTTGCCGACACCGTCCTTGCCGGTCGGCGTCCATTCGAAGCAGGGCCAGCCTACAAAATCGTCATGCCACAACGTGCGGTAGGAATCGACATCGCCGGCTTTCACGTATTGCCAATAGGTTTCCTCGAGATTCCAGACCGCCTTTTCTTCGGCAGTCGACCCGGTTGCCGACGACATGAGGGCGAGGAAAAGGACGGCGATTGTCATGGGTGACCTTGCAATTCGATGTTCTGTGGAACAAGGTTAGCCTGGAGTCGCATGTCATGCTGCTCCCATTGCGCAAGGAGGTCGAAATGAAGTTGAGCGTCAAAGCCCTTGCGATCACCGCCGGCGGCATCTGGGGCGCCTGCGTCCTGCTCGTTGGCCTGGCCCACCTGGCGTGGCCAGGCTATGGCACGGCGTTCCTGGGCCTGGTTGCGTCGATCTACCCGGGTTTCCACCCGGACCATGGCTTGGCCGCCGTGGTCATCGGTACGTTGTACGCGCTCCTGGATGGCGCAATCGGCGGGGCGGTCTCCGCGTGGCTGTACAACAAGGTGGTCGGCGCCGGGTAGGGGTCCGCGGCAACCGACGGTTCGGGAATCAGGCATTGAGCCGCACACGCAGCCACTCATGGAAGTCGAGTACGGCCCACTCCTGCGGCACGAGCACCCCGGCCTCATGCCGGCGGGTCATCTGGCCCAGTTGGTTGAGCTCGCACACTTTTCGGTCCTGCTCGACGATCAGGCGGCCCAGTTCGAGGATTGGACCGACTTGACCCGCGTGGGATTCCTTGACGCCACGGGGCAGGAGCCAGGTCACGTCGATTTCGACCATTTCCGGCCCGCGCGGCAGCATGCGGACACTTCGAACGTAGTCCGCGTGCGCGACGATGAACATGCGGCCGGTGAACGACGCAAAGGCCATGCCCGCGCCGTTCAGCACGTCTGCGGCACCCGCAATATCCGGCAACTCCGATCGACCGTCCATGGTCCAGGTTCGGTAGCCCGGAGCCAGGCGGGGCGACCCGTGATCTTCGGCCGTCACGGGTTGCCAGTCTTCGAGGTCTGCCAGGGTGAACATGCCTTTCTTGTACAGGGGCACGACGCGGCACAGCTCCGGGTGAATGCGGGGGCAGTGATAGCACTCCGAGTAATTCTCCCAGAAGATCTTCCAGTTGCAGGCGACCATGTGCCGCTCGCGCTGTGCGGTCACGAGTTCAGCCAGCGGCCAGGCGTCGACATGGTCCGCTTCGCGCCCGAGTGAGTCGCGCAACGGCGTCACTGGCCCTTCGGCCAGGTTCACGAACAGGTATCCACCCCAGGCGTCGATTCGGGCCGCATACAGCGGATAGTCCGCGAGGCGAAAATCCGGGCTCTCGAGTCGAACCGGCGTCGCAACGAGCTCACCCGTCAGGGTATACGTCCAGCTGTGGTATGGGCAGACGATGCGTCCATGGGCGAAGTGGCCGCGCTCGTCGGTGCAGAGAATCGATCCGCGATGCCTGCAGGTGTTGTAATAGGCCCGCGGCGCCCCCTGGGGATCGCGCGTGACGACCAGTTTCTGCGTCCCGACCTGAACCTGGAAATAGTCGCCCGGATTCGGGATGTCTTCCAGCCGCCCGATGCACACCCATTCCCGGTACCACACCGCTTCGAGCTCGCGCGCGTATTGCGCGGGATCGAAATACCAGCTGGCAGGCAGCGACGCCTCGGTGCGTGTCAGGCGGGGCATGAACGTGAAAAGTGCGGCCGCATGGGATGTCAGTGATCGAGCGACGTCGTCCGATGGCGGTCATGGTAGCAACTCGCGAAAATCCGGGTATACGAGACGGCTCGTCCGGCTCGACGCGGCTGATTCACGTCAATCGGGGTTGCGGCATCGGATACGCGGGGCCATGCTCAACGTTTGCCTTTGATTTTATCGCCGAGGGAGGTCACTCATGTTCAAGCTCAGAGCACTTGTTCCGCTGGCGCTCGTCGTGGCAGGTTGCGCGGCGCAGAAAGCGCCGGACTACGCGGCGCAGAATCAGCCGTCGGTGGACGCCTATGTCGCCGTCTGGAACGATGGAAATTACGACAGCCTCGACGCGGTGATGACGTCGGACTTCCAACGCCGCTCGTCCGGTGGCCTGAACTCGGACGGCCTGGATGCACAGAAAAAGGTCATCGCCGACCTGCGGACGTCCTACCCGGATGCCGGGGTCGTACTGGACGAGAGTCATTTTATGAAGGACGTGTCCTTCCATCTGTGGACGTTCACCGGCACGAATTCCGGCCCCGGCGAAACGGCCCCGACCGGCAAGGCCGTGACAATTCACGGATCGTCGCTGATTCGCTACCGCGACGGCAAGATTTCGGAAGAAATCGTGTACTTCGACGTGCTCGACTGGCAACAGCAGCTCGGATACACGTTGAGCCCGCCGGCAAGCGATGCTGCCGCGGCAACGCCGTAGAACCTGATGGAGGCTGACTCGGAAACCCCGGAGCCGCGCCGGGGTTTCTGCATGACGTCGATGGCATGTGATACGAAGGAGGGTATTCGATGAACCGGTTCGCGACGGGCCTCGCCCTGCTTGTGCTGACTCTCCTTTCGGGCGGGGCCATTGCGCAGGACAAGGAAACCGTGGCCCTGATCGGAACGGGCGACATGGGCGACTCGCTGGGGCCACGGCTGGCGCAACTGGGATACCGAGTGGTGTATGGAACGCGCAATCCCGCGAGCGACAAAGTCAAGGCGCTGGTTGCGAGTACGGGCCATGGAGCGGTCGCCACGACGCAGAAAGAGGCGGCGCAGTCCGGAGACATCGTGTTTACGGCCGTGACCTGGCCCGCCATGGAAACGGTCGCGCAAAGCCTTGGCGACCTCGCAGGAAAAATAATCGTCGACATCTCGATGCCGTTCGAACAGGGCCCCGACGGGTACCCGCAGGTCATGCTTGCGACGTCCAGCGCCGAGATGATCCAGTCCTGGAATCCGCGGGCCAGGGTGGTCAAGGCATTCGCCACGCAGGGCTCGCAGATCATCGATGTCCCGCTGGCCGCCGGAGGACTCGTCTCGGTGCCGGTGGCGTCCGACCAGCGCGATGCCAAGGAGCGAGTGGCCGCCCTGGTCCTGGAGCTGGGCATGGATCCGGTGGATTTCGGCCCATTGCGCATGGCCCGCGAAATTGAAGCCCTGCAGATGGTCTACATGATTCCATTGGTCCAGCGCCGGCAGATGTCGTGGGAGTTTTATTTCCGGCGCAGCAATTTCTGGGCGTGCCGGCCGCCGGATGAATCGCTCGCCCAGGTCTTCGATGCCGGGCATCTCGCGGAAATGCCGGCCATGGACCGGCTGGATCAACCCTGTCCGTGATCGTTTTCGCGGTTCCTCTTGACTGCGCGCGTGGCCACGCTGCCAATTGCGGCCCGGGTCCGGCAGACTGTCGGCTCGTTTGTCAACGCAATGACTGGGGGCATTTCAACATGGTGGGCATGAGAAGCGAGGCGTCCGCGAAACCGTGGTCGTCATGGATCGGATTTCGGTTTGTGCAGGCCGCTTTCCTGGCAGGCCTGTTGGCAGGGGCTGGCACCGAGGCTGTTGCCGCGGACAAATCGGACACACCGGCGGCCGCCGAAACGCCCAAGGCGGATGCGACGCCACCGCCGGCGCCGAGGTCACAGAGCACGCAGCACCAGTTGCGCCTCGATGGGCAGGTCCTGCACTACACGGCAACCGTCGGCTGGCTGATCCTCAAGGATGACAAGGACAAGCCGATCGCGCGATTTGGTTACACCGCCTACACAATGGACGGCGTCAAGGACCCCGCCCATCGGTCCATCACATTCGCCTTCAACGGCGGGCCGGGTTCTGCGTCCATCTGGCTGCACCTGGGCGTGCTCGGGCCGCGGCGAGTCGTCGTCAACGATGGCGGCTATGCGCCGCCGCCGCCGGCGCAGTTGGTGGACAACGAATACAGCATCATCGACGCGACCGACCTGGTCATGGTCGATCCGGTGGGTACGGGATTCAGCAAGCCGGTCGGAGACGGCAAAGGAGCCGATTTCTGGGGCGTCGACCAGGACATCAAATCGGTCGGGTCGTTCATCAGCCGATACGTCACCGAAAATGGCCGATGGGGCTCGCCCAAGTACGTGCTGGGCGAGAGCTATGGCGGCGTCCGGGGTGCGGGTCTGGCCAATTACCTGCAGTCCAGATACAGCATGAATCTGAATGGCCTGATCCTGGTGTCGCCGTACTTCGGCATGGTCTCGGGCGACGACGGCCTGGGAATCGACCTGCCGCACGTACTCTACCTGCCCACGTTCGCCGCGACCGCGTGGTACTACGATGCCATTGCCGACAAGCCGGCCTCGCTCGAGGCCTACACCGCGGAAGTCGAGCGATTCGCTCTTGACGAATATGCGCCCGCGCTGCTGAAAGGGTACGCAATCCCGGTCGAGGAGAAACAGGCCATCGCCGCCAAGCTCGCGCGTTACACGGGCACCACCGCCGATTTCTGGCAGCGTGCCGACCTGCGCGCGAGCCACGTCCAGTTCCTGCAGGAACTGCTGCGCGGACGCGGGCTCATCGCCGGCCGGATCGATGCGCGTTTCTCGGGTCCGTCGCTGAACCCGCTCAACGACGTCATGGACTATGACCCGTTCTTCCCGGCGATCGGGCCGGCGTTCACGGCCGCGTTTCGCGAATACCTGCACGCGGAACTGAAATTCGACGAAGCCGATGACTATGTGGTTTCCGGCGACCTTTACAAGGACTGGGACTGGAAGCACAAACAGCCGGGCGTCAGCACGGACGAATATCCGCAGGTCCCGATGACCAACACGTTGCCGGATCTTTCGATGGCCTTGACGATGAATCCGGGCATGCACTTGCTGGTCGAACAGGGCTGGTTTGATCTCGCGACTCCGGCATTCGCGCTGAAGTACAACCTGGATCATCTGCGGCTGACACCGGAAGCGCGGCAACGCATCCGTGTCGACTATCACGAGGCGGGCCACATGATGTACGTCAATGCGCCGGCCGCACGGCGCTTTCGCGACGATGTCGTGGGCTTCATCCGGGAGACGGACCGCCTATAATTTCGCGGAATTATTTGCGCGACCTTGTGAAGGGAGGGAGACATGATCAAATCTGCACTCGCCGCGATGACATTGCTGCTGGCCGCGAATACGGCGCTGGCGGATCAATACGTGGTCTTTGGCTGCAACTACAAGGAAGGGAGGGGACCCGCGGATCTTCAGCGGTGGTTCGATACTTTTGCCAAGCCCGCGTTCGAAGCCGATGGCATCTCATTCGAAGTCAGCGTGCTGACGCCGACAGTCAGCAACAACCCGAACACGCCGGACTTCTATTGGGTCGAGCGCTGGCCCGACCTGGCCACCTACGGCAAGCAGGCGGGCCAGTTCTTCGATCCTGGCGCGAAGCATGCCAATGTCGTTGCCGAGGCATTCAAGCTCTGGGACTGCACCAACTCGATTTATGCCGGGACCGTCTTCTACAAGGGCAAGTAGTCCTGCGGAATCTTTGACGTCATTGACGAAGCGGCCCGCGCCGGCAGCGCGGGCCGCTTCGTCTTCTCGATCCTTGGCTGCGCGATTTCGGCGCAACCGACAATAACTCAGGTCGCCGGCTTGCGCTTGCTCGGGTCGTCGGCCGGGTTGACGTAGGTCAACGCAAACGGACCCATGCCGTGAACCTGAACCGTTGCGGCCGTCCTTGCCATCGCATAGTGCCGCATCTCGGCAGGCAGCAGCGCGTAGCCCCCGGGCGGAAGATCCTTCATCGCCTTCGTGTCGAAAGTCTCGCCCATCCCCAACGCAAACGTACCCGAGATGACCGTCACGTGTTCGTCGGTAGGGTGCCAGTGCGGGGCGATCTTGTAGCCGGCGGGCATCTTCAGACGCACGACGTAGATGCCTGACTTGCCTGGATCGCCTGCAACGACAGCGAACGTTGCGCCCTTCTCGAAGACCGGCGGAGGGTCACCCCACTTGATCTCCGCAGGGGTCGACATGACGTGCGCCGATGCACCCGTGTCCTGGCTGATGGCGACGCCGATGAACGCCATCATGCATGCGGCACAACAAGACAGGAAAATTCGCATGGAACACCTCCTGGATGCCGATTGCCCTCAAAGTTGCTGAACGAATTCTGGCACTTTTCCAAGGCCGCAGGTCTCGGACAACCCATCATCCTTTTGTCGGCGCCGCCGGCCATGAGCGCGAAGCGACAAGGCGATCCGCACTCCCACGTGCGCTGGCAGACCCACCGGCCGCTGCTGCGCCGCCAGCGTAATCGTCCGGCAATCTCCTCCGCAAGCTGCTGTCATGGCCGAAAACGGATTCCGGGTGCATGCCGCCATCCGGGAAGCGCCTGAAGTCGTCGGGCGCGGCGCCGAACCTGCTGGGGGCCGAAACGGGGAAGCGGTTGCTGGGAGCGGAACCGAAAGGCTCAATTCGCGAACCCCGGCGCGGCGCTGCGCCGGGGTTTTTTGATGGGGATCGCCGTGCGGCCTATGCAGTCGTCCGGCGCCGTCCCAGCAGCAATGCGCCGAGGCCGAACAGGAGTTCGAACAGGCCCACGGACCCGCCGCCGCCGCCGCCGCCACCGCCGCCATGGCCAGCGCGTGTCGTCGTCGTGAACGTGCCGGCCACGCCACCGATGGTCAGGGTCGTCGTCTTGGACGTGGAGGGCTGCGGGGATGCCCGTTGCCCGACGCAAACGGTTTGTCCATTCGAGATGGTGCCCGGACTGGTGGTAAAGGTGCCGTTGCACCCGATCGAGTAGGCGCCCGAGATAATGCTGATATGCGCCGGCACCTCGAGGCCGGTGATGGTCTCGGTATTCGAGACGACGTCTTCACTCGGGTCCACGCCCGATTGGGACGTGAAGTCGAAGGGATCCGGCTCGGTGTCGCAGACGCGGCGTGTGAACAGCACGTGGACGGCTGCCTGTGGGTTGACGGTCACTTCCAGATCGTGCTCCGCACAGTCGGTGATGCCGTTTGGAATGGAAATCACGTACTCATTGTTCAGGCGGGCGGAAATTTCCGCATAGGCCGCCGCAATCTGGCCTGCGTCCGGCGCCGGAAAATAATCGCCGCCGGTTTCGGAGGCCAGGTCGATCAACAGGCCTTCCGCGCCCGGCAGGCTCAGGTCACCGACGCCGACCGTAAAGATCGGAATGCTGTTGGCATTCGCGAGCTGGAAGACATCGCTGGCCTCTATCTGGGACTCATTGTCGGCGCCATCGGACACCAGGATGATCGCCTTCGGACCCTGCGGCAGGGTGACCATCGGGTTGAGCATGTGATTCAGGGCGACCTCGAGCGCATCGAGGAGGTTCGTGCCGTCGCCCGGATAATCCTGGTGCACGGCGGCCACCAGCGTCGGGTTTCCGCTGGCCTGGTTGATCTCGGTGAACGGCTGGACGAGGGATGCGCGCATCGGATTCGTGTCGTTGAATTTGACGACGGCTGCATAGTCGCCGTCGTTCATGGAACCGATGAAGGCGATGACGGAACTCTCCATCTCGGCCCGCGCCACGTCGAGGACGCTCGAGCTGTAATCCATGACGAAAACAACCGACACTCTTTGACTGTTGTCCTGGGCAGGCGGCAGCGTAATGTTGCTGTCCATGATGCCAATCGACATGTTGTCGATCTTTATGGCGAAGTTGGCTGCCGTGAGTCCGGCGACGGGACCCGTTTGATCGGATACGGTGACGAAAGCCTGGATCGGGGCGGTGGCCGGACGCGCCTGGACGCGAACCGTGACCGTGGCCGAGGCCGGAGCCGCAAACGCCGATGCGAGAACGAGCGAGACGGCCGGCAAGCCCGCCAGCCCGAAAACACGAGCCGCCGCGCGTCGCAGACTAGACGTCATAAATTGTCCCTGTTTTGAATCCCCTAAGGCGCCATTCTAATGCTTGTCCTTGCTGACATATTCAGTTCCGCTGAAATCGTGAGGGACGTCACAGGGGCTGCCCCGGACCCCGTCTTTGACCGGGGTGATGTAGTTCCACGCTGACAGACGGCGGCTTCGTCCCGGCCATACGATCGGGCTGAATTCGCGGGCCAAGGCCGCTTCGGAGGACACGTGGTTGCGGCGGTGAAGTCAGACAGGAAGGGCTTGCTGGCGGGCCTATTTGCGGATGGCGAATCCGCTGAGCGCGCGTTCCGGGCCTGTATCGATCGGGGCTATGCGACCGGCCGGGTCAACGTCGTCGTTTCCGAGGCGACTCGCCAACGGTTGCTCAAAAGCGGGGACAAGTCGAAGACCCGCCTGGCCGAAAGGGAGGCCGAAGGCGGGGAGCTCGGCGGTCCGTCCGGTGGAAGGGTCGGGATCCTGGTCACGATTCTCGCAGCCGTTGGCGCCGCGGTCGCCGTTCCGGCTTTTGGCTTTGCGGCAGGACCGGTCGCGATCGCGCTGACGGCAGCCGGTGCCGCGGGAGCCACAGCCGGGCTGATCGCGGCCCTGGGTGACTGGGGAGTCCCGCCCGACCGTATCGAGCAGTATCGAGACGCGATCAAGAAAGGAGCAATCCTCATCTTCGTCGAGACGCGCTCGAACCCGGATGCGCGGCAGATCGCTCGTGAGTGGAAAGATCTTGGCGGGCGCGACATCCACCAGGAATAGTATCGTTGCAGGCCATGCTGCCGGCCATCGACCAGGTCCGGGACGCGCGCGCGCGCCTGTCCCGCATTGCGATTCGGACGCCACTGGTGAGGCTCGACCTGCCCGCGGCTTCCGCCGAAATCTGGCTGAAGCTGGAGAATCTCCAGCCTATCGGTTCGTTCAAGATCCGCGGCGCCGCCCATGCCATGGCGAACATTCCGCAGGCGCAGCTCGCACGAGGCGTGCTCACCGCATCCGCCGGCAACATGGCGCAAGGCGTGGCCTGGTGCGCGCGTGAACGCGGCATCGCATGCACCGTGATCGCGCCGGACACGGCTCCGGCGACCAAGCTTCGCGCAATCGAGCGGCTCGGCGGTCGCGTCATCCTCGAGCCCTTCGAGCGCTGGTGGCAGACGTTCCAGGACCGGGCTTATCCGGGTGTCGACGGCACCTTCATTCATGCTTTCGACGACCCGCACGTCATGGCAGGCAACGGGACGATCGGCCTCGAAATTACGGAAGACCTGCCGGATGTGGACGCCATCGTGATCCCCTGGGGCGGCGGCGGCCTGCTGAGCGGGATCGGCGCCGCCGTGAGAGCAATTGCACCCCGCTGTCGCATCTATGCCGCGGAATGCGATATTGGTGCGCCGTTTGCCGCGTCGTTGCGTGCGGGATCTCCGCAGGCCGTCGACTACCGGCCGTCATTCGTCGACGGCATCGGCAGCCGATCCGTGTTTCCCGCGATGTTCGATCGGGGGCGTGCGCTGGTCGACGGCGCACTGGTGGCGAGCCTGGACGAGATCGCCGCCGCCGTCCGCATCATGGCTGAGCGCAATCACGTCGTGGCGGAAGGCGCGGGCGCCTGTGCGCTGGCTTGCACGCTGGCGGGCCGGGCGGGCGAGGGCCGTATCGTCTGTGTCGTATCGGGTGGCAATATCGACGCGGACAGACTCCGCGCCATCCTCCAAGGTCAGGTGCCGTCGTGAATGCTGAGATTGCGGCCGAGCGGATGGCAGGGCTCCATCGGATAGGCCGAGTCATCCGAGGCTGGCCGGCCGTCGCGCTGGCCGCGGTCCTCGTCGCCTGCTCGACCAACCCGGTCACGGGCAAGAACGAGCTGATGCTTGTCGGCGAGGGTACGGAACTTTCGATCGGACAGAAGAACTACGCGCCGATGCGGCAGGCGGAAGGCGGCGATTATGTGATGGATCCGGGGTTGACGAGCTATGTGCAACGCGTCGGCAACCGCCTCGCCGCCGTCAGCGACCGCAAGCTGCCGTATGAATTCACGGTCCTGAACAACTCGATCCCGAATGCGTGGGCGCTGCCGGGCGGCAAGATCGCGGTCAATCGCGGCTTGCTGACCCAGCTGAATTCCGAATCCGAGCTCGCGGCCGTGCTCGGCCACGAAATCGTACATGCGGCCGCGCGGCATTCGGCGCAGCAGATGAGCCGCGGCATCCTGGTCCAGGGCGGCCTGCTGGCTGCACAGGTTGCCGGCAGTGACAGCGATTACGGCAGTCTTTACATGGCTGGTGCCGGTCTTGCGGCCCAGCTCGTGCTGCAGCGCTATGGAAGGGAAGCCGAGCTCGAGGCAGACCACTATGGAATCGACTATATGAAGCGCGCCGGTTATGACGCCCAGGGCGCCGTGTCGCTGCAGGAAACATTCGTGCGCATGAAGGACAATAAGGACAGCGGCTGGCTGGAGGGGCTATTTGCGAGCCATCCGCCTTCACAGGAGCGTCTCGAGGCCAATCTCCGCCATGCAGCCAAGTTGCCGCCTGGCGGTGAAGTCGGAGTCGAGAGCTATCGCGCCGCAATGGCACGGACGATGAAGGCCAAGCCGGCCTATGACGCGTACGACGCCGGCCGCAAGGCCTTGAAAGGCAAACATCCGGAGATTGCCCGGGCAAAGGCGGAAGAAGCGATCAGGCAGGTCCCCGGCGAAGCGAATTTCTATGCGCTGAAGGGCGATGCGTACCTTCTGCAAAAGCAATTGCCGGCGGCGACCCAGGCCTACACGGATGCGATTGCCCGCAACGACAATTTCTTCTACTACCACCTCCAGCGCGGCCTGATCGAGGAACACCAGCGACAGGACGAGCGCGCGCGACAGGATCTCGAAACGAGCGTGAAGCTGCTGCCGACCGGCGCCGCCTACTATGCGCTGGGCAACATCGCGTCTCGCGAGCGGGACCTCGACGCAGCGCGGCAATATTACGCAGCGGCCTCAAGCTCTGAGGGCGAGATCGGGCAGGCTGCGAGCCTGGAACTGATGCGCCTCGAGCTGCCCCAGAATCCGGGCAAGTACATCCGGACACAGGCCGCGCTCGATTCTCGCGGAATGCTGGTCGTCGCCATCGGCAATGCGACCCGGGTGCCGGTCAAGGCCGTTTCAATATCGGTGCAGTATGTGGATGCACAGGGCCGCGCGCGCGAAATCCGGCGCGAATTGAGCGGCACGCTCGCCGCGGGCCAGCAAGTCCAGGTGGCCACGGGTCTCGGCCCGTTTCAGGGTGCCGACGAGTTCAGGGTCGCGGTGGCGGAAGCGCGCATTGCCGATTGAACCTGCGCCCGCCGGCGAGGCCAGTGCCGCGCCGGCGGGCGAATCCATCCTGCGGAACCGGAATGACTAGCGCTGCGTCAGGACGAGCTCGCCGTCCTCGACCGGAATGCGCTTGCCCGGATCGTGATCCATGCGCACGACCTTCTGGGTACCGTCGAGCTCGTATGTGACGTCGTAGCCCGACTGGACCGATTCCGTGTCGTAGACCATCAAGCATGGCTCCTCGGAAGGATTGCCTTTCTGCCCCGCAGCCGGCTGGTGCGCCGCGTCTTTTGCGGGTGCCGGTGCAGGCGCCGCCCCCTGTTCGGGCGCTGCCACCTGACCCGACGCAGCCGCCTGTTCAGCGATCGCCTCGTCGCCGCAGACCTGGCGCGGCGTGTGCGTCATCTCGAAGGCCGGTTCGACGGCCACGACGGTCGCGTACTTCTGGAACGGATTGAAGCCGCTGTTCGCCGCAATGGCGCCGGCGCCCGCAATCACGACCGCACCCACGATGATCCCTGCCAATGCCGTGTTGTTCACTTTTGACTCCTTGAGCGGCCCTTCACCTGCCGCATCGTCACTTACGGGCTCAGGGTTACCGGCAAAGCGGCTGCAGTGTTAGCGCCGAACGTCGTGCAATTGCGACGTGGATTTCACGCCTACGGTGGGAGCCTCGCGCTCAGCAATCGAGCAGGCGGCGAAGCCGGGCAAGTCGCCGGAGCCTGCCAAGGTAGTCGCGCTCGGAGATGCCCGACTTGGCCTCGACGAGTCGAAGGAGCTGGCGCCGCTCGGGCGGGCTCCAGCGGCCGCGTCGGGCCAGCGCAAGCACGAGGCCTGCCCACCTGCCGAGCATGCGTCTGCGGCGGGGGCCGGGCCGGCCTGCGCCGAGCCACCGGGCGGCAGCAGCCGTTGCGGCCCGGTCCCGATCCGTCGCCTTGCGCTGGGGGAAACGCCGCAGCTCGCGGGCGGCGTCGTCCAGGAGTCCGGCGGTTTGCGGAAGCCTTGCACGACGCGTCGGATCCAGCGAAAGAAAGACATGCCACTTCGCAAGCAGACGCAACGTGCGCGCTGAACTGCGATAGCCGGAATTGCGCGCGACACGCGCGATTTCGCGCGCGGCCAGCTTCCGCGCGAGGCGGTTGCGCGGACGAAACCCGAGGCGATGATAGAACCACCAGGCGCCGGACCTGATGCCTTCCTCATTGCCGACACCGAGCTGGTACGGCTCGACACTGAAGCTCGTACATCCGAACAGTCGACGGGACACGGCGATGAAACGAGCAAGGACTCGCGCCGCTTCGCCGCCCCGGAAGGTCTCGAACATATTGAAGCTCAAGGCGCCGTGTCGCCCCAGGAGTTCGGCCTGGACATAGCCGATCGGCACGCCGTTCTGGAGCGTCATGGCGGTATAGGTCGCAGGCAGCGTTGCGCGCCTCGCGGGCGTCATTCCCATCATCGCGAAGGCAAGCCCACGACCGTCTTCGACCAGGAAGACGTCCTCCGGATCGGCGAACTGGAATCCGGCCACGTCGCGCTCGCGTGTGACCATGGAGACTCTCGCGACGCGTATGGCGGACTGCGCGTCCCGTCCGCGCAACGCGCGAACGCGTTGCGGCCCGTGCCGAGCCTCAACACGCAAATCCGGGTAACCGTGCTGCAACGCGGCTGTCTGGTAGTGCACCTTGTCGCCATTGAAACGCGTGGTCGATCGCTCGGGCGTATCGCGACGCGAACGGAGGACATACGACTTGTCAAGCCGGTCGCCGAACGCCTCGCGCGTGAACTCGTTTCCGGGCATCGCGGCGATCAGGCTGTTCAGGAAATCGGCGTCGGTCATGCCGGCAGGCAGCAGCCGGTCGATGCATTCGAGATCGGCGGGATGCCGTAAAGCCAGCCATTCCGCCCGGGCGGGGTCGAGCAGGAGCGGCAGGGCGGCGAGGATCTCCCGCGTTGCCTCTTCGTCCCGGCGGTCCAGAAAAAGAGCGCCCGGCCAGTTGCGGGCGATCCACCATGCCGTCGGCCAGAAGAACCGGAACGGTATGTCGGTTCCGGCGATGCCGCTGCCGGCGAGCGCCGCGCGGTTCCGCGCAAGATCGACGCGATCGCGGAATTTCCGGAGCATGACGCGCACCTGGCTTCTGACACGCTCGTCGTCGGGATAGGCGTCGAGGAAGCACAGCAACTCATGCAGCCTGAAAACCTGGCGGGCGGACTCGAGTGGAAGTCGGGAGAGCATGAGCAACAGCCCGTGCTTGCGGTGTGCGAGTCCAGGCGCGTACAGCCGGGCGACGCGCGACAGTCTCGCCAGCGTGACAGCTCCTTCGCCTCTCCCCACCACTCGATCCTAGCAGGCCGTCTGCGTTAGAGTGGCGGCCCATGCGCGCGGCCGTTCAGTGGGTGGCCCTCGTCGCGGCCCTGACAACGGCCGCGCCAACGCCGGCGGCTGGCAACAGGATGGACGAATCCGCGGCGGGCCGCTTTGCGCGCCTCGCGCTCGCCTGCATCCATCGCGAATATCCAAACAAGATCGCGCACGTGCTGTCCGGCGACGCCGACGTCCAGCCGCCGCGCAGCCTGACACCCGTTTTCTACGGCTGCTTCGACTGGCACTCGTCGGTGCACGGCCACTGGCTGCTGGCTCGCCTGGCGCGCATGTATCCGGACTCGGAATTCGCCGCTCCCGCGCGGGCGGCGTTGGCGATCAGCTTCACCGACGAGCGTGTCGCAAAGGAACTGGCGTATTTGCAGGATCCCGGAAGGGCGTCCTTCGAAAGGCCCTATGGCCTCGCCTGGCTGCTGCAGCTGACCGCAGAACTGCGCAGCTGGGACGATCCGGATGCTCGGCACTGGGCCGAAGTGCTGCGGCCGCTGGAGGCCGAAGCCGCCGACAGGATACGATCCTGGTTGCCCAAGCTGCGCTACCCGATCCGGGTCGGCGAGCATTCCCAGACCGCATTTGCATTCGGGCTGATTCGCGACTGGTCGGTGGTCGCGCGTGATGCCGCGATGCGCGAGCTCATCGACGAGCGAAGCCGAAGCTACTACCTGTCGGACGTCGACTGCCCGCTCGCGTACGAGCCGTCCGGTGAGGATTTCCTTTCGCCCTGCCTCGCCGAGGCGGACCTGATGCGGCGGGTTCTGGCGCCCGCCCGGTATGCGGACTGGCTGACGGGATTCCTGCCGGGCATTCCGCACAAGGTCTCCGAAACCTGGCTGTCGCCCGGCATCGTGACCGACCGGGCGGACCCGAAGCTTGCGCACATTGACGGGCTCAATCTGAGCCGCGCGTGGATGCTTCGCGGCATCGCGTCCGGGCTGCCGGCCAAGGATCCTCGCCGCGCTTCGCTGGAAAACGCCGCGGCGCAGCATGGCGAGGCTGCGCTACCGGCCGTGACCGCAGAACACTACGAGGGCGGTCACTGGCTAGGCAGCTTTGCGGTCTACCTGCTGGGCGGCTCGGGCCGCCCGCAGGCAGGCCAGCATTAGGCGTTATTTGAACTCGATCTTGCGGAAAGCCTGTTCGCCGAAGAACGTCCGCATCTGCTCGTAGCCTTCGACGAGCTTGTCCTGCTTGTCCTCGGCCAGCTTGGCGCGCATTTCAGCCTGGAACTTCTTGAACAGTTCCGCATCCGGATCCAGCGTCGCGCCGCTCGGATACTTCATGACGAGAATTACGTTGAAATCGCGGTTGGCAGCCGTATCGCTGACGTAGATGCCGCATTCCAGCACGGTGCCGAGCTTCTTGCCGATGTCGCATCCCGTCTGCCAGGTCTGCTCGAGTCCTTCGAGGTAGTCGTCGATCCGGTTGGGATTCACGTTGATCATCGTGACGTCCCAGACTTCCTTCGAAGCCGTATAGTCGGTGTAGATCTCATAGGCCTGCGCGTTGACCGCCAACGTCAGGGCCGCAGCCGATGCTGCAATTGCCAGTCGCTTCATGATTCAGTCTCCCTTATCGGTCGGGTGATTTCCCGTCCGCTTGTTTGTCGTGCCGACGCGCGAGCCGGAAGCCATTGCGCCGACGTGCCGTGACCTTAAGCCCGCTCGCACGACGTGTCAAAGGCAATCGCGCGACCCGCGCATCGCGCAATTCAATTGGCGGCAGGGGTTGCCTGCAGGAAATCGACGGCCACGTGCAGCATCGCACGCATCGCGACCGCGATGCCGGCCTCATCGACGTAGAACAGGTCCGAGTGATTGTCGGGCGCGGAACGAGCGTCCTGCCCGGGCGGCGTGACGCCGACCCAGAAATAGACGCTTGGAATGGCCCTGGCGATGTAGGCGAAGTCCTCGGCGACGGTCAGCAGGCCGCTCGTCTTCACGGCATCCGCGCCCAGCGTGGCGCGCAGCGACTCCGTGACCCGCTCCGTCAGCGCCGGTTCATTGACCAGCACGGGGTTCGGCGCCGGCATCATCTCGAGTCGGGCAGTCGCACCGGCGGCGGCAGCGATGCCGGTCACGGTGCGATCCATGCGATCCATGATGTCCTGGCGCATCGCGGGGCTGAAAGTACGGATGGTGCCGAGCATCTCGACGGTTTCGGCGATGATATTGTGGCGCACGCCGCCGTTGATGGCCCCGATGGACACGACGGCCGGCATCTCGGTGATGTCCACCTGACGGCTCACGATCGTCTGCAGGGCGTCAACGATCTGGGCCGCCGTCACGATGGCATCGACACCCTGCCACGGCCGCGACCCGTGGCTCTGCCGGCCCGTGACGACGATCCGGAAAAAATCCGAGCCTGCCATCAGCGGACCCGGCCGGATGGAGACCGTGCCCGTGTTGAGGCTCGAGCCCACGTGAAAGCCGAAAGCCGCGTCCGGTTTCGCGATGTCCAGCAGCCCTTCATCGAGCATCAGCGGTGCACCGCCACGTTCGCCTTCGGGCACGCCTTCTTCCGCGGGCTGGAATACGAGCAGGACTTTTCCCGGCAAGCGGTCGCGCAGCTTGACCAGTATTTCCGCGATGCCCATCAGGACCGCCGTGTGAGCGTCATGGCCGCAGGCATGCATGACACCGACCGTGCGGCCCCGGAATTCGCCGGTTGCGGTCGACCGGAACGGCACGTCGGTCTTTTCAGTGACCGGCAGCGCGTCCATGTCGGCGCGCAGGAGGATCGTGGGCCCGGGCAGCTTGCCTTCGACGACCGCAACGACGCCCGTGTGGGCGATTCCCGTCCTGACCGCGAGGCCGAGCCCGCGAAGGTGTCCGGCGACTTTCGCGGAGGTGCGGAACTCGCGATTGGCGAGTTCCGGATTGCGATGGAAATCGCGGCGCCACTCGATGACTTTCGGTCCGATGGCCGCGGCCGCGGAATCAAGCTCGGCTCCCGTGATTTCGGCATGGGACGTCGCGGCGACGCAGGCGAGCAGCAATCCCGGGTACGTGGCAGGTTTCATCGAGTCCTCCGCTGTTCCGACTGGGTCTATGGTAGCCGCCTTGCGCCGATGGGCAGCGGTTAATGGTTGAGCAATCGCCGCGCGCTGCGGTATCATCCGCGCCGGCCGGGGGCTGGGCGTCAGCCACCGCGGTCCGGGCAGCGAGGCCCGGTCGTGGTCCTCCGGAGCGGAATGGTCGATCGGAAGGCCCCCTCGCGGGGCTTTTTTGTTGCCGATCGGTTCGCCGGAAATGGGCCTCGTGCCCATTTTTTGTTTCCGGGGCAGGTGGAGTCCGGATGAAGGAGCGATTGTTCGGCCTGCTGGAGCCGGCCGTTGCCGGGCTTGGGTACGAACTGGTCGATATCGAGTTCAGCTCGGCCGGGCGCAGTTCGCTGGTGCGTATCTACATCGATCGCACCGACGGCGGCGGAATCGGGCTTGACGACTGCGAGCGTGCGAGCCGTTCGATCGGGGCGATGCTCGATGCCGAGGATCCGATCGGGCACGAGTACCGGCTGGAGGTCTCGTCGCCCGGCTTCGACCGGCCGCTCAGGACCGCGGCGCATTTTGCGCGCTTCGCCGGCAACGAAGCGCGGATCGAGCTGGCTGCGCCGATCGAGGGGCGGCGCCGGTTCAAAGGCCGCCTGGGGCCGGTCGAGGCGGGCGTTGTGACGATCGAAGTGGACCGGAAGGAGTGGAAATTGCCGCTCGCCGGAATCAGCAAGGCGCGATTGGTGGGTTGATCATGAACAAACAGATCCTGGAAGTCGTCGAGGCCGTCTCCAACGAGAAGGGCGTCGCGCGCGAGATCATCTTCGATGCGCTGGAGGCGGCACTGGCGTCGGCGACGCGGCGCAAGCATGGCGACGACATCGACGTGCGCGTCGAGATCGACCGCAAGACCGGCGAGTACAAGACATTCCGCCGGTGGAAAGTCTTCGCCGACGACTCGAAGGAGCTCGAGTTCACGGAACGCGAGCTGCGGCTCGACGACGCCAGGGACGTCGACCCGAAGGCCGAGGTCGACGGATTCGTCGAGGTGCCGATGGAATCGGTCGCCTTCGGACGCATCGCGGCACAGACCGCGAAGCAGGTCATCGTGCAGAAGGTGCGTGAGGCCGAGCGCGCGCAGGTCGTCGACGAATACAAGGATCGAGTCGGGTCGCTGGTCTCGGGAATCGTCAAGCGGGTGGACCGGCACGGCGTTTATGTCGATCTCGGCGGCAATGCCGAGGGCTTCGTGCCGCGCGAGCACATGATTCCGCGTGAAATGGTCCGTCCGCAAGACCGGCTCAAGGCGCTGTTGCGCGAAGTGCGCTCCGAAGCGCGCGGCCCGCAGCTCTTTCTCTCGCGGACCTCCCCGGAATTCCTGATCGAGTTGTTCAAGCTCGAGGTACCCGAAGTCGGACAGGGCCTGATCCAGATCCTGGGCGCGGCTAGAGACCCGGGAGCGCGGGCGAAAATCGCTGTGAAGAGCCTCGATCCGCGCATCGACCCGGTCGGCGCCTGCGTCGGCATGCGCGGCTCGCGCGTGCAGGCGGTTTCCAACGAAATTGCCGGCGAACGGGTCGACATCATTCCCTGGGTCGAGAATCCGGCGCAATTCGTCATCAACGCCATGCAGCCGGCCGAGGTGACGTCGATCGTCATGGACGAGGACACGCATTCGATGGACATCGCCGTGACGGAGGACCGGCTGTCGCAGGCCATCGGTCGCGGCGGCCAGAACGTGCGGCTCGCGAGCGAGCTCACGGGCTGGCGGCTCAATGTCATGTCCGAACAGCAGGCCACCGAGCGCAGCGACGAGGAATCCGGGCAGTTGCGCGAGATGTTCAAGACGCAGCTCGACGTCGACGAAGACGTCGCCAGCGTGCTGGTGCAGGAGGGATTCTCGACAATCGAGGAAGTCGCATACGTGCCGACCAGCGAGTTGCTGGGCATCGAGGAATTCGACGAGGAGATGGTCGAGGAGCTCCGCAACCGGGCACGCGACGTGCTGCTGACGCAGGCGATCGCGAGCGAGGAGAAAATCGACGAGTCGGGTCCTGCCGAGGACCTGCTCTCGGTCGAGGGGATGGACAAGGAGCTGGCGTACGAGCTGGCCTCCCGCGGCATCCGCACACGCGACGAGCTTGCCGACCAGTCGCTCGACGAACTCGAGTCGGTTCCCGGCCTGGATCCGGAGCGCGCAGGCCAGCTCATCATGGCCGCGCGTGCTCACCTGTTCGAGAGCGCGGGCCAGGCCTGAGGCCGGGCGGAGGTAACGAGAGATGTCCGACGTCACGGTCGAGCAATTCGCGGAAGTCCTGAAAGTCACGGTCGACAAGCTGCTGGCGCAGCTCGAGGAGGCCGGCATCCGATCGCTCGGCCCGAAGGACCGCATCAGCGAGGACGCCAAGCACGAACTGCTGACGCACCTGCGCAAGGCGCATGGCAAGGCCCAGGACGGCAGCGCCCCGCGCAAGATCACATTGCGCCGCAAGGCGCAGAGCGAAATCAAGGTTTCCGCGCCGATGGGCAAGGCGCGCACGGTGAACGTCGAGGTGCGGCGCAAGCGCACGTACATCAAGCGCGACGTGCTCGAAGAGCAGGCACGCGTGGCACAGGAAGCGCTCGAACAGCAGCGCGAGGTCGAGGACGCGGAGCGGGCGGCGGCGGAGCAGCAGCTGCGCCGCGAATTGGAGGCCAGGGAACAGCAGCGCCGGGAACGTGAGGAGAGCGAGCGTCGCACGGCCGAAGAGGCCTCCAAGCGCCAGGCCGAAGAGCAGGCACGGCGCGAATCCGAACAGAAAGCACGCGAGCAGGCAGAAAAAGAGCGCCGCGCCCGCGAGGAAAAGACGCGGAAATCGACCGAGGACGACAAGAGCACGCGCTACGGCCGCCAGGAACTTCACATCGCTGGCGGGTTGTCGGCGCGGCACAAGAAAGGCCGGTCGCGTCCCGAATCCCGGCGGCGGGCCGCCTCGGTCAGCACGGACCGCAAGCACGGCTTCGAGCTTCCGACCCAGCCGATGCAGCACGAGGTGGCGGTCGGCGAGACCATCACAGTCGCAGAGCTTGCCCAGCGAATGGCCGTGAAGGCGAGCGAGGTCATGAAGACGATGCTCAACATGGGTGTCATGGCCACGATCAACCAGCCGGTGGACCAGGACACGGCCGTGCTCGTCATCGAGGAAATGGGGCATGTCGCCAAGGTCCTGAAAGCCGACCAGGTCGAGGAGGCGCTGCAGGCCGGCATGCACACGTCTGACGAAGCCCTGCCGCGGCCGCCGGTCGTCACCATCATGGGGCACGTGGATCACGGCAAGACCTCGCTTCTCGATTACATCCGCCGTACCAAGGTCGCAGCCGGGGAGGCTGGCGGCATCACGCAGCACATCGGCGCATACCACGTCGAGACGCCGCGCGGCGTGATCACGTTCCTTGATACGCCGGGCCACGCGGCCTTCACCGCGATGCGCGCGCGCGGCGCCCAGGTCACGGACATCGTGGTGCTGGTCGTCGCGGCGGACGACGGCGTGATGCCGCAGACCAAGGAAGCCATCCAGCACGCCAAGGCGGCCAGCGTCCCGATCGTCGTTGCGGTCAACAAGATCGACAAGCACGACGCGGACCCCGAAAAGGTCCGCAATGAGCTGTCCCAGGAAAGCGTGATTGCGGAAGAGTGGGGTGGCGAAAACATCTTCGTGCCCGTCTCCGCGAAGACCGGCGAGGGCATCGACCGCCTGCTGGAATCGATCCTGCTTCAGGCCGAAGTGCTCGAACTCAAGGCGGTGCAGGACGCACCCGCGGTCGGCGTCGTGCTCGAGGCGAGTGTCGAGCGCGGCCGCGGCGCGGTTGCCACCGTGCTCGTCAAGCGCGGCACGCTGAAAATCGGGGACTCGGTCGTCGCGGGCGAGCAATTCGGGCGCGTGCGCGCGCTGTTCGACGAACTCGGCAAGGAGATCGAATCCGCCGGCCCTTCGATTCCCGCGCAGTTGCTTGGACTCTCGAGCCCGCCGAATGCCGGCGACGAACTGCTCGCGGTCGACAGCGAGCGCAAGGCCCGCGAGGTGGCGCTGTACCGGCAGGGCAAGTTCCGCGACGTGCGGCTCGCGCGACAGGCGAGCCAGAAGTCCGAGGACGTCTTCTCGCAGCTGAGCGAGGAAGGCAAGGGCACGGTCAACCTGCTGATCAAGGCCGACGTGCAGGGATCCGCCGAGGCCCTGCGGGAGGCGCTCACCAAGCTTTCGACCGGCGAAGTGGCGGTCAAGGTGATCTCGAGCGGAGTCGGCGGGCTGACCGAATCGGACGTCATGCTTGCCGCAGCCTCCAAGGCGCGCATCGTCGCGTTCAATATCCGCGCGGATGCAGCGGCGCGCGAGGCGATGCGCGACCAGAATGTCGAAGTGCGCTACTACAGCGTCATCTACGAAGCCATAGACGAAATCCGGGCGGCGTTGACCGGCATGCTCGCCCCCGAGGTCAAGGAGCAGATCGTCGGCCTCGCGGAAGTACGCGAAGTGTTCCGGTCCAGCAAGTTCGGTACCGTGGCCGGCTGCCTCGTGGTCGATGGCTACGTCCGCAGAAACAACCCCATTCGCGTGCTGCGCGACAACGTGGTGATCTTCCAGGGCGAGCTTGAATCGCTCAAGCGCTTCAAGGACGACGCTTCCGAGGTTCGTGCCGGCACCGAGTGCGGCATCGGCGTGAAGGGTTACAACGACGTGAGGGTCAAGGACCAGATAGAGTGCTTCGAGCGGGTCGAGGTCGCGCGTCAGCTCGACGCCTGAACCCGCAGCGATGCCGCGCGAATACCCGAGGGCCCGGCGGGTCGAGGAACAGCTCAAGCGGCTGCTCTCGGACCTGATTCGCCGCGAGGTCAAGGATCCGCGAGTCGGCCTCGTGACCATCACCTCCGTCGAAGTCTCCGGCGACCTGACGCACGCCAACGTTTATTTCACGCCGTTTGCCGGCGTGGGCGACCCGGCCGCCGCGCTCGAGGCGCTTCGTCACGCTTCCGGTTTTCTTCGCCACCATGTACGCAACCAGATGCGCTTGCGCATCGCGCCCGAAATCGTGTTCCACATCGACGATTCGGTGGATCGGGGCGCGCGCCTTTCGGCACTGATCAATGATGCCGTCGATAGCGACCGCCGGCGGCAAGTCGAGTCCGAACCGGACCCGGAATGAGCGACGTCCCACAGGGCCAGGCGCCCGCGGGCTCCGGGCGCGACGTTGACGGCATCGTCCTGCTCGACAAGCCTGCGGGGCTGACGTCCAATGCGGCCTTGCAGCGCGTCCGGCGGGCTTTTCAAGCCCGTAAGGCCGGCCACACCGGCAGCCTCGATCCCCTTGCGACCGGGCTGCTGCCGGTCTGCCTCGGCCAGGCCACCAAGGCGAGCGGGCTTCTGCTCGACGCCGACAAGACATACCGCTTCTGCATCGCCCTTGGCACGAGGACGCGCACCGGCGACCGGGCAGGTGAAGTCGTGGAAACTGCCGCGGTACCTCAACTGGATGAAGCCGCCGTGCGTGACGTAGCTGCCGGTTTTCTGGGCGAATCGATGCAGGTCCCGCCCATGTATTCGGCACTCAAGCAGGGCGGAAAGCGCCTTTATCGTATGGCTCGCGAGGGCATCGAAGTCGAGCGCCAGCCGCGGCGCGTCCACATTCGCCGCCTCGAACTGCTTGCGACCGGCACGGCTTCGCTCGAGTTTGAGGTCATGTGCAGCAAGGGCACCTACGTGCGCAGCCTGGCCGAGGACATGGCTCGCGCATGCGGCAGCGTCGGTCATGTGGCCAGCCTGCGGCGGCTCGGGCTCGGTCCATTCTCGAGCGCCCAAATGTGCACCCTAGAGGCCATCGAGCAAGCCGCCGCCGGAAACGGGCACCTGAGATCCCTGCTGCACGCGGTAGACGAGGCCTTGCCGGGCCTGCCAGCCGTTCGGCTCGGCGTGACGGAACAGGCCTCGGTGCTGCAGGGGCGGGTGGTACCGGTGATCGGTCCGGGCGCCGCGCGCGTGCGGATGTACGGTGTTGGCGGGCGCTTCCTGGGTGTCGGCCGGATGAGTACGGAAGGCGTGCAACTGGCGCCGGAACGCATCATGGTCGACGTGTCGGCCGGTCCGCTTCCTTTTGCTTGAGGCGACCCTGGCCTGCGGGTACAATGCGCGCCTTTTTCAGGGGTTAAGTGAACGAGATGCCACTCACCAATGCACGCAAGGCGGAAGTCGTCGGCAAGTTCCGGCGCGCACCGGCCGATACCGGATCGCCGGAAGTGCAGATTGCTTTGTTATCCGAACGAATCAACGGGCTGACCGAACACTTCACCACGCACAAGAGCGACCACGCCTCGCGGCGCGGCTTGCTGAAGATGGTGGCACAGCGTCGGCGGCTCCTGGACTACCTCAAAGCCACGGTCCCCGAGCGGTACACCAAGATCGTCAACGAACTTGGCCTGCGCCGATAAGGCGCGAACGGTGCGCCCGCGAGGCGCGCTGTCCGTCCGATTTATCAAAAGGGGACCCGCTTGACCGTTTCCAGGCAGACTTTCAACTATGGCGCGCATACGGTCACGATCGAGACCGGGCGCCTGGCCCGCCAGGCTGATGGGGCGGCCGTCGTCAAGATGGGCGACACGGTGGTACTTGTCACGGCGGTCGGCCGTCGCGAAGCAGTTGCCGGCCGGGATTTCTTCCCGCTGACAGTCAACTATGTCGAAAAGACCTATGCGGCGGGCAAGATCCCGGGCGGCTTCTTCAAGCGAGAGGGCCGGCCTTCGGAAAAGGAGACGCTGACTTCCCGGTTGATCGACCGGCCGCTGCGGCCGCTGTTTCCCGAGGGTTTCTACAACGAAGTCCAGATCGTGGCGACGGTTCTGTCGCTGGACCCGGAGATCGATTCTGACATTCCCTCTCTGATCGGCGCCTCCGCTGCCGTGGCCCTGTCCGGCATCCCGTTTACCTCGCCGATCGGTGCGGCGCGGGTCGGCTACGTGAGCGGCGAATACGTCCTTAATCCGACCATGACCCAGCTGAAAACCGGGTCCGACCTCGATCTCGTGGTCGCGGGTACGCAGGACGCCGTGTTGATGGTGGAGTCAGAGGCCAAGGGTCTCTCCGAGGAAGTGATGCTGGGCGCCGTGCTCTTTGGCCACCAGCAGATGAAGGCCGCTATCGCGGCCGTCAACAAGCTGGCTGCTGAAGCCGGCAAGCCGCGCTGGGACTGGAAGGCACCCGAGCCGAATGACGCGCTGAAGCAGGCGGTTGCCAGGCTGGCGGAAGGCGACTTGGCGGCTGCCTACGCGATCGTCGTCAAGCAGGCGCGCGTGACGCGACTGGCAGAGATCCGGCAGGCAGTCCAGGCCGCTTTGTCTGGCGGCGACAATCCGAAGTTCACCAAGGACCAGGTAACGACCGAGCTGCACGATCTCGAATACCGTTTGGTGCGTGACTTCATCCTGAACGGCAAGCCGCGCATCGATGGACGCGACCTCAAGACGGTCCGCCCGATCACGGTCGAAGTCGGCGCGCTGCCGCGGACTCACGGCTCCGCGATCTTCACCCGCGGAGAAACCCAGGCGCTCGTCACGACCACGCTCGGCACGGGCCGCGATGCGCAGATCGTCGACGCGCTTGCCGGCGAACGTCGCGAGCCGTTCATGCTGCATTACAACTTTCCGCCGTTTTCGGTCGGTGAGACCGGATTCATGGGTTCGCCGAAGCGCCGCGAGATCGGCCACGGCAACCTCGCGCGGCGCGGCATCAATGCCGTGATGCCTGACCTGGAGGCGTTCCCCTACGTCTTGCGCGTCGTTTCCGAGGTACTCGAGTCCAATGGCTCGAGCTCCATGGCGACCGTATGCGGCACGAGCCTGTCGCTGATGGACGCCGGCGTACCGATCAAGGCACCCGTCGCGGGCGTCGCGATGGGCCTCGTCAAGGAAGGCGAAAAGTTCGCGGTGCTTACGGACATCCTGGGCGACGAGGATCATCTTGGCGACATGGACTTCAAGGTCGCGGGCACGGCCAATGGAGTCACGGCGTTGCAGATGGACATCAAGATCAACGGCATCACGCCGGAGATCATGAAGGTCGCCCTGGAGCAGGCGAAAACCGGCCGGCTGCACATTCTCGGTGAAATGAACAAGGTGCTCGACAAGCCGCGCCCGGAGATGTCCGAATGGGCGCCCACGATCGTCACGATCAAGATCGATCCGGAGAAGATCCGCGACGTCATCGGCAAGGGCGGTGCGGTCATTCGCCAGATCACGGAAGAGACCGGCACGACCATCGACATCGAGAACGACGGCACCGTGAAGATCGCTTCGGTTGACGCGGCGTCCGGCCGCGAGGCGCTGCGCCGAATCGAGATGATCACGGCCGACGTCGAAGTGGGCCGGGTCTACGAGGGCAAGGTCGTCCGCCTGATGGACTTCGGCGCTTTCGTAGCCATCCTTCCGGGCCGCGACGGGCTCGTCCACATTTCCCAGATCTCCGACGAGCGTGTCGAACGCGTCAGCGACAAGCTGAAGGAAGGCGACGTCGTCAAGGTCAAGGTGCTGGAAGTCGACCGCCAGGGCCGGGTGCGGCTCTCGATGCGCGGAGTGGCCTGAGCCCTAGTCCGCAGGCGTCAGGCGCCGCTCGCGCCGGCCCGTGATCCGCTCGGGTCGCCAGTTTGGAATCGCCCACGCCCAGATCTCGTGCACAGGAGCGCCGACGAGGTCCGGGGGCGGCTCCTGTTCCATCCAATGGAGGACCTGCCAAAGCTGGCGCGGCGCCTCCAGCGTGGCAAGCGGCACGGCACGCCGAGACTTGGCCAGCTTTTGCCCGTCCGGTTCCGTGAGTACCGGCAGGTGCCCGTAGCGTGGTGTACGAAAGCCCAGCGCGCGTTGCAGCAGGATCTGCCGCGGCGTGCACCGCAGCAGGTCGGCGCCCCGCACGACTTCGGTTACGCCCTGCAATTCATCGTCCACGACGACCGCGAGGTGGTAGGCGAACGGACCATCCCGGCGACGGACCACGAAATCGCCCGCCTCGAGCCGGCAGTCCTGCCGGCACGCACCCTGGAAGCCGTCTTCGAACTCAACGGGCGGCTGGCCGGCGTCGATGGCAAATCGCACGGCATGGGGTGCGCGACCCGCTGCAGGATCGTTCCGACAGGTACCGAGATAGACCGGCTCAGACGCCGGGTCAGCCGCCTGGGCCGCCGCCCGCATCGATCGGCTGCATCGGCAAGGGTAACAGCGGCCGGCTGCCTGCAAGGCCGCAAGAGCCTCCCGATACTCGTTCATTCTAGCGGACTGGAAATAAACGCTTCCGTCCCATTCGAATCCGAACATCTCAAGAGTCGCCTGAAATTGCTCCGCGAGCCCCGGAACGCAGCGCGTGCGATCCAGGTCGTCGATCCGCAGCAGCCAGCGCCCGCCCTTTTGACGCGTGTTCAGGTAGCTGCCGACAGCTGCCAGCAGGGAGCCCAGATGGAGAGGTCCGGAGGGGGTCGGTGCGAAACGCCCGCAGGGTGGCCGCGTGAGCGCGTTACCGGTACCAGTCGTCGCGATCGCCGTATTGCTTCTCGCGGCGCTCGCGCCGCTCCTGAGCCTCGATGCAGAGCGTGGCAACCGGTCGGGCTTCGAGACGCTTCACGCCGATCGGCTCACCTGTCTCGATGCAATAGCCGTAGCTGCCATCCCCGATACGGCTCAGCGCTTCCTCGATCTTGCGGATCAGCTTGCGTTCGCGGTCGCGTGTCCTCAGTTCCAGGGCGAATTCCGACTCGAGAGTCGCCCGGTCGTTCGGGTCGGGAGGATTGGCGGCTTCGTCCTTCATGTGCGACATGGTGCGGTCGACTTCTTCCATCAAATCCCGCTTCCAGACGCTCAGGATGCCCCGGAAGTGCTCGAGCTGTTCCCGGCCCATGTACTGCTCGCCCTTGCGCTCACGGTAGGGACGGACGTTGCGCGGTCCAAGCAGCAGGTTATGGCTGGTTGCCCCGTCGTCGTCGTCGTCGCTCAATCCAAGCCGCCGCACGGCACGCGGCGGAATCGCGTTGATCGCCGACCGAGTCTCGGCGGCCTGGACGGCCGACGGGTGCGACCTCGGCTTCACAAACACGGGATTACGTGTCGACGGCGCATGGTTGACGGCCTTCTTGCTGCGAGCCGGCGGGCGGGGCACCGATGCGACGCGCGACTTGGTCTTGACCTGCCTGGTGGGCTTGCCAGACCTGGCTCGAATCGCCGCCGGCCTGGACTTGCGCACAGCCATTTTTGAAGCCTTCCGCGAGGCGGAAGCCTTTCGCGGTGCAGCCTTGACGGTGGCTTTTCTCGTTCTGGCAGCCTTCTTGGCAGGCATCAAATTCTCCGCAGCCTATTCAATCGAGCGCCGGATTATAGCCCTCACTCTCGCGGGGTCCAGTCCCGCAGGATGCCTTCCTGAACGCGAGGGATCAGGGCAGCCCGACCGGGGGCCGTGCGGTCCAGCCGTCCTGTCGGTGTTCTGCGACGATGGTGGTATGGATGCCACCGCGCACATTGAAATGCGCGGCAAGGCGCAGGAATCGGGGCTCGAGCGATGCGGCGAGGAAATCCGCGATCTCGTTCGTGACGGCCTCGTGGAAGGCGCCCCGGTCGCGAAATGACCAGAGGTAGAGTTTCAGCGACTTGAGTTCGACGCAATGCTGGTCCGGAACGTACTCGAGCTCCAGCGTCGCGAAATCCGGTTGGCCGGTACGGGGGCACAGACAAGTGAACTCCGGAATGCGCATGCGGATCGTGTAGTCGCGCCCCGGCTGCGGATTCGGGAATAATTCGATCTCGCGGGACGGCGCGGACGGGCACATGCGAAGTGGACTCGGTCGTCGTCAATTGCGGGCCATTAATCTACACTAGCGGAAATGCGCCTTGCCAGGATAAAACTCGCCGGCTTCAAGTCTTTCGTCGATCCCACCACCGTTTCATTTCCCGCCAACCTGACCGGCGTCGTCGGTCCGAACGGCTGCGGAAAGTCCAACATCATCGACGCCGTCCGCTGGGTCATGGGAGAGATTTCCGCGAAGCACCTGCGCGGCGATTCGATGACCGACGTGATCTTCAACGGCTCACGAAGCCGCAAGCCGATCGGCAGCGGTTCGGTCGAGCTCGTATTCGACAACAGCGATGGCAAGCTCGCCGGCGCCTACGCCGGGTATGTGGAAGTGGCCTTGAAGCGGCTCGTGTCCCGGGACGGCAATTCGACCTATTACATCAATGGTTCCAAGTGCCGCCGCAAGGACATCACGCACCTGTTCCTCGGCACCGGGCTCGGCTCGCGCAGTTACGCGATTATCGAGCAGGGCATGATCTCGCGCCTGATCGATGCACGCGCGGAGGATATGCGCGCATTTGTCGAAGAGGCCGCCGGCATCTCGCGCTACAAGGACCGCCGGCGCGAGACGGAGAACCGGATCGCCCATACGCGGGAGAATCTCGAGCGCCTGAACGACCTGCGCGAAGAGGTCGACAAGCAGATTCGCCATCTTCAGCGACAGGCTGGCATCGCCCGCCGCTACCAGGAGAACAAGAGCCGGCAGCGTGAAATGCAGGCGGAATTGCTTGCGCTCCGGATTCGCGACCTGGACGGCGATATCGCGGGACGTCATGCGCTTGTGAGCCGGCGGGAAACCGAGACGCAGGCGGCGATTGCCGAGCTGCGATCCGCGGAGGCGGCAGTCGAATGCGCGCGCGCACGGCACCTGGAGTGCTCGGATGAGCTGGCGGCGGTACAGGGACGCTACTACCGGGCGGGCGCCGACGCGACGCGAACCGAGCAGGCACTGCAGCACGCGCGCGAGTTTCGGCAGCGTCAGCGTGCCGATCTCGAACGCGTCAAGACCGAGCACTCGGAATCGAGCGTGCTGGTCGGGCGCGACCAGGAGCAACTTGCGGAGCTGACCCGCTTCCTGGCGCAGGCCGAGCCCGAACTGCAGGCTGCCCGGGCCATGGAATCCGCAGCGCGCGCAGAACTCGAATCCGCCGAGGCGGAGATGGCTGCCTGGCAGCAGCGGTGGGAGGAATTCAGCCGCGATGCCGCCGAGGCTCTGCGTGACGCCCAGGTGGAGCAGGCGCGCATCGAGCAGATTGAAGCGGGGCTGCGGCGGCTGACGATGCAACGGGAACGACTTGTCCAGGAGCGCGGCCAGCTCGAAGGCAGCGTCTCCGGTGCGCGTCCCGACGAATTCGCCTCTGCCGAGATGCAAGCTCGCGACCGCGGACGCGAAGCGCAGCAGGAACTCGATGCGACGCTCGCATCGCTGCAGTCCCTGCGTGAGGCCGAGCGGCAGTGCGCCGCGGCGCTCGATGATGCGAAGGCAGAACTGCACTCCGCGCAAAGCGAATTGATGACGATCGAGGCCGTGCAGAAGGCCGCCCTCGGAAAGGGCGAGACCGGCCCGTCGGCATGGCTTGAACAGCACAGGATGGAATCGTGCCCGCGGCTGGCCCAGCAGCTGGAAGTGGAGGGTGGCTGGGAGCGTGCAGTCGAAACCGCGCTTGGCAGCTATCTTGAAGCGGTCTGCGTCAAAGGAATTGATGCGGTTGCCGAGTCTCTGGATCGACTGAAGGCCGGGCAATTGACGGTGACGGAATCCGGACGCGCCGAGCCCGCGAAGCCCGCCGCCGGATCATTGCTGTCTCGCGTCAATGGTCCTGCCGTCGTCGCGGAGTTGCTGGCTGGCGTCATAGCCGTCGAGTCGCTCGGGGACGCCATTGCGCAGCGCCGGGCGCTGCAGCCTGGTCAGTCGGTCATCGCCAGGAATGGCATCTGGCTCGGCCGGGAATGGATCCGGGTCGCGCGCAGCGAAGCGGGACATGCGGGGGTCATCGCGCGCGAGCAAGAGCTGAGGCGGCTGCAGCAGGCGGTGGCAGTGCGAGAAAGCGCGGCATCCGGACATCAGGCCAGGCTTGCCGAAATGCGTTCAAGGCTCGCGGAGCTGGACACCCGCCGCGATGACTTGCATGCCAAGGTCAATCGCCTGCATCACGATCTCGTCAACGTGCGTGGCGCCCACGAGGCGATCCGCTCGAAGACCCGGCAGATTGCGGAACGCATCGCCCGGCTGACCGACGAATCCGCCCAGATTGACGCGGATATCGATCGTGACGAAAAGGACGCCGGAGAGTGCCGCACCCGCCTGGATTCGGCACTTGAGCGGCAACGCCAGCTCCAGCAGGGAGGGCCGCGGTTCGAGAGCGAGCGTGCGATGCTTCGCGCTGCCGTCGCGGCGGCTCGCGAGCGCCACGCAGAGGACGTGAATCTGGCCCAGCAGGTGGCCATTCGGGTCGAATCCCAGCGTTCAACGCTTGCAACACTGCGCACCAGCCTGGATCGCGCCAGCGAACAGTCGCGTCAGCTGGAAGCACGGCATGTGGACCTGGAATCGCAGCTGGCCGCCGGCGCAGCGCCGCTGGCGGACCTCGAGGGGCAGCTGCAATCCTTCCTGGAGCAGCGGCTCGTCGTCGAGGGGGAGCTAGGCGATGCCCGCAGAGCTGTTGAGGCGGCAGACACGCAAGTGCGGGATCTGGAGGTGGTGCGGCAGAAGTCGGAGAGCGTTGCGGAATCGGCGCGTGCCGCACTCGCGGAAATCAGTCTCGGCATGCAGGAGACGCGCGTGCGGCGCGAGTCGCTGGTCGAGCAATTTTCGGCGACGCAATTTGACCTCGACCAGGTGATGGCAAGGCTGCCGGAGGACGCGACGGTTGTGACCTGGGACCAGCAGCTTGCCGAAGTGGCCGAAAGAATCGAGCGCCTGGGCGCAGTCAATCTTGCGTCAATTGACGAACTCAAGGAGCAGTCCGAGCGCAAGGAGTACCTCGATCGCCAGTTCGCGGATCTGACGGATGCGCTCAACACGCTGGACCAGGCGATCCGCAAGATTGACCGTGAGACCCGCGCGAGATTCCAGGACACCTTCGACCGGATCAACGGTGGTCTGAAGGACAAGTTTCCGCGCCTCTTCGGCGGAGGCGCGGCTTATCTCGAATTGGTAGGCGACGACCTGCTGACGGCCGGCGTCGCAGTGATGGCGCGTCCGCCGGGCAAGCGCAACAGCACGATTCACCAGCTTTCGGGCGGCGAGAAGGCCCTCACTGCTGTCGCGCTCGTGTTTTCCATTTTCGAGCTCAATCCCGCGCCGTTTTGCCTGTTGGATGAGGTCGACGCGCCGCTTGACGACCACAACGTCGGGCGCTTCTGCGACATCGTCCGGGACATGTCCGGGCGCGTGCAGTTCGTATTCATCACGCACAACAAGAATACGATGGAACTCGCCAGTCACCTGATCGGCGTGACGATGGGGGAACCCGGCGTATCGCGGCTCGTCGCAGTCGACGTCGACGAGGCCGTGCGGATGGCCGCAGTCGGCTAGGCAGGGTGCAAATCAGTGGCGGGGCTGCGTTGGATTCTGCTCGGAGCCGGCATTGCGCTGATTGTCGGCTTGTGGTGGTGGGAAACGCGGAAGTCCCGCCGACCGGCGCCTGAAATCGACGGCCCACCCTGGCCACAGGAGCGTGCCGAGCCGCCACTGGATGCGCGTGCCAATCTGCCCGAGGAAGAGGACGCCGAATCTGGCGTGACCTATCCGCCGACGATTGAGCGTGTCCGTATTCCCCGGCGCCCGCCGATGATCGAAATTCCCGAAGACTATGAGGTCGACGTCTCTGATTTCGTCGGGATCGATAGGCGCCATGCGACCGCTCCTGGCTTCACGCTCGAACCGGAACCGGATGCGGAGTCCGAAGCCGGGGAAGCGCCGAATGAAGGCGGTCTTTTTTCCGAGGAAGTCGAGCAGCCCGACGATCATCATCGCGCGCCCTGGATCCGAACCCAGCCGCTGGAGCGCGACGAAGTGGCGCCCAAGCCGGAGGAAGAGCCACTGGAGCCCCCGCCGACCGACGCCATCGAGCGACGCATGGCCGAGGCGTCAAGGCAGCGGATCGTGGCGCTGCGGCTTGTCGCGCCCGGTGGCCGGTGGAGCGGGTCCGAGCTGCGTGCCGCACTCGAGGCGGAGGACCTGCACTACGGGCAATATTCCGTATTTCACCGCGAGCGTGAGGACGGCAAGACTCTTTTCTATGTCGCAAGCATGATGGAGCCGGGTTCGTTCGACCTGGCACGAATGGATGAGCAGGACTTCCCGGGTATTTCCCTGTTCGGGATCGTACCGGGGCCGCTCGATGCGCCGTCAACCTTCGATCTCGTACTCGCAACCGGGCGCAGCCTTGCCGATCGGATCAAGGGCCAGTTGCAGGACGAGCAGGGCAGCACGCTCACCGCGCAGCGCATTCTCAACTTGCGTGAAGAACTGGTCCATTTCGAGCACCGTAGCCGGCGCCTGCGGCGCAGCTGATGAAGCCGGTGCCCGCAAGCCTGCGGCAACGCGTCGCCCGGCTGCGAGCCGAGATCGATCGTCACAACTATCGCTACCACGTGCTGGACGATCCGGAAATCCCGGACTCCGAGTACGACCGCATGATGGTGGAACTGCGGGAGCTCGAGACGGAGCATCCGGCGCTCATCGTCCCGGAGTCACCGACGCAAAGAGTCGGTGGCGCGCCGGTCGCGGCGTTTGCACAAGTGCGGCATCGCACGCCCATGCTTTCGCTCGACAATGCGTTCACGCGCGAGGAAGTGGTTGCATTCGACCGGCGTGTGCGCGAGCGCCTGGAGACCGACAAGGCAATCGAATACGCCTGTGAGCCGAAACTGGACGGGCTGGCGGTCAGCCTGACTTACGATGAAGGTTTGCTCGGGATCGCGGCGACACGGGGCGACGGCACCGTCGGCGAGGATGTCACGCATAACATTCGCACGATCCAGTCGGTACCGTTGCATCTGACCGGAAGAAAAATACCCGATTTCCTGGAAGTTCGCGGTGAAGTATTCATGTCCCTGGCCGGATTCAAGGAGATGAACCGGCGCGCCGCGGAAAAAGGCGAGAAATTATTCGTAAATCCGCGCAACGCCGCCGCAGGCAGCCTGCGCCAGCTGGACCCCCGCCTGGCGGCCTCACGGCCGCTCGAAATCTGCTTCTACGGCGCGGGAATCATCGAGGGGGTGAAGACGCCGGGGCGCCACAGCGAGCTGCTGGAGAGGCTGCGAGGCTGGGGGTTACGCACATCGCCTGAGTCGCGCGTGGTCGAGGGTGTAGACGAACTGCTGGCCTACTACGACGAAATGGGTAGGCGTCGCAGCACTCTCGGGTATCAGATCGATGGCGTCGTATATAAGGTGGATTCACTAGAACGGCAGCGGGAGCTTGGATACGTCGCGCGCGCCCCGCGCTGGGCGATCGCCCACAAGTTCCCGGCAGAGGAGGAATTGACTCGTGTACGAGCGATTGAATGGCAGGTCGGGCGCACCGGCGCGCTGACCCCGGTCGCGCGTCTCGAGCCTGTTTTCGTCGGTGGAGCAACCGTCTCGAACGCCACCCTTCATAACATCGACGAGCTCCAGCGCAAGGACGTGCGCGTCGGCGATACGGTCGTCCTGCGCCGGGCCGGTGACGTGATTCCGGAAGTCGTCCGCGTCATCATCGAGAATCGTCCGGCCGGGACCGTGCGCACGAAGTTACCCAGGCGATGCCCTGTGTGCGGATCGGAGATCGAGCGGGAGGAAGGCGAGGCCGTAGCACGTTGCTCGGGCACGCTGGTATGCGCCGCACAGCTGAAGGAATCACTGCGCCACTTCGCATCGCGACGCGCGATGGACATCGAAGGGGTTGGCGACAAGCTTGTCGACCAGTTGGTCGATGAGGGAATGGTAAAGAATGCCTCCGACCTGTATCGCCTGCGCATGGAGCAGCTCGCCGAACTCGAACATATGGGCGAGAAATCGGCGAGCAAGCTTGGCGAGGCTCTGCAACGGAGCAAGTCGACGACTCTTGCCCGATTCCTGTTTGCGCTTGGCATTCGCGACGTCGGCGAGGCAACCGCCGATGCACTGGCGCGTCATTTCCGTACGCTAAATACCCTCCGATCGAGCACGGTGGCCGAAATTGAGGAAGTTCCGGATATCGGTCCGATAACAGCGGGCCACGTGCATACGTTCTTTGCAGAGGGGCGCAATGCGATGGTCATCGACGCGTTGATCCAACTTGGCGTGAAGTGGCCGGAAATACACATCGCCAGGGTGCGGAACAAGGCAATCGACGGCAAGACCTTTGTGCTGACCGGCAAACTGTCATCCATCTCGCGTGATGAGGCGGGAGATCTTGTGCGCGAGCTGGGAGGGAGCGTTTCAGGCAGCGTTTCGAGGAAAACGGACTTCGTCGTCGTCGGCGAGGATGCCGGCTCAAAGCTCAGGAAGGCGACGGAACTTGGAATCCGGATTCTCGATGAGGACAAATTCCTCAAGATGATCGGCCGCGGGCGCTGACTAAACTGTTTGCAGCCGGGAATTCTCCCGGTCTTCTTCAGACTCTGCATCCACGAACATCTGGACCGTGACACCTGCGCGCACTGCATCTGAAGCAATGGGTTTTTCATGCTCGGATACCCAGCCCTCGATGTCCTCGAGGAACGCGGTTCCGCGCTGGCGCAACAAGCGCCGAAAGAGCGGTAGTGCGGCCTTGTCGAGACGGATTGAGACCACAGAGTCAGCGTAGAGACGCTGTTCCGGCGGCGTCCCGAGGTTGTGCTCGAGTGTTCTGAAAAAGTCGCGGGACGTACTGCCGAAATGCTCGATTGCTGCGGGTTCCGCGCCGCCGGCCGTGTACCGCCGCGCAACCGCCCGAATGCCGCCTTCCTTGAGTACCTTGATTGCGCCGACCTCGAGCAACTCGTCCAGGATGATCCCTGGATAGATGTCGCCGCTGAAAGCGCGAACCAGGGACGCAAACGAGGGTTCCGGACCGCCGATCTCCAGTACAAGTGGCCGGCCCTCGCCGTCGGTGTATCGAGGATTCTCGAACCAACCGGCGAGGACGCGAGCCAGGCGGTTCCGCCGGTAGTCCTTGTCTATCGCTGAGTCGGCCGAGGCGGCATCTGGCGACTTAACAATATTGCTGACCACATGCCGGTGCAGGCCCGTAATTGCCGAAACGCGCGAGAAACTCAGCGGTTTACCCTGCTCGCGCAGGATATCCCCGGCAGCACGAACAAAGGCAATATTGGCAATGCGCGAGAAATCGTAGGCTGATAAGCCGTGGCGAAGCATGATCCGCGCAAGTGGGCGGAGTAAACGGAGGCACGCGCCGAATAGAAAAGGACCAGAGCGAGATGCTAATTCGGGGCCCTTCATTGCAATATCAGGATCGTTTCCCATCCGAATCACGCCAAATGGAATGTTTGGGCAGATAGTCTCAACTAACGATTGGGAAGTAACACAAGTGATCGCAGCAATCTCAAGTATCCACGAATCCGAGAATCATGGTCAGTTGCTCTTAAATGAGGTGGTTAAACTCTTCACGGATTTGCTAATCGCTGGCGGTGCGAGCATGCCAATGATCAGGACCGCGATGACTCATTCGGTCGAAAGTGCAGTGGAAAGTAACGCCTCAACTACATTCACAGATTTGGGAGCAAAATTACGCGATTGTATGGAGGTCATGTGCGCGTGGCGACGGGACGTCGACTTGGTGGACAGCTTCGGTGAACCGCAGCCTCTGGGCATTTCATCGAGTGAAGCTTCCTTCGAAAGACTTTGCGAGAAGGCACAGTGCAAGAATTCCTGGTCAGAAATCTTGAATTCATTAATAGATTTCGGTGCCGTGACCATAGGAGACGATGGGAAAGTTCACTCGCAGACCCCTACGTTTTTGCTCGGTAGGGCGACCTCCGGTGGAAGACTTGCAACTGATGGACTCCTGAAACAACTTGAAGGGTTCTTGAATTGCGTGCACCGCAATGTTTGCAGCGTTTCTGGCAATGGGAAATCAAAGTTTGAAAGGGCGTGCACCGTCACTGTTGCTATGGAACTGGAGCCCATTTTCGATCGTTTGGTGCGAAATCGAGGACAGGAATTCATCGACTCAGTTGATGAGTGGCTTGAGCGCAATGCCAAGGTTGAAAGCCCGTCCGGCAGGTATATCGAACTTGGCGCCGGAGTCTATTTCGTGGACTTTGGTGAGCGCCTTGGGAGAAAGCGCGCAACATAGAGGATCAGAACCTAAATAAATTAGTTGCTTGCCGTATACTTCGTCGGACCAGTGTCATCTTTCGCTCATATCTAGCTGATTTTTAAGCCCGAAATCCGGGCGCCCGTACCTTACCCAGCTGTGACGTGTCCAGGGCCGGACTCGGCCCTGGATGCGCTCTCGTGCGCGGTGGAAGTTATGTTTACTCTCAATAAGTTAAAGGATACATTAAGTCATGTCAGCGGGTTACACCGTTAACTTAAGGCTACTCGCTGCATTTAGGTTTCTGCTCGTTCCGTTGGTGCGGATTTTGTTGAGGAACGGAATTTCTTTTAACGAAATTTCAGAAGTACTCAAGGGGGCATACGCAAGGGTTGCAGCAACTGACTTCGCGGTACCTGGAAGGCCGATGTCGTACTCGCGGTTGTCGATAACGACGGGCATCGCAAGGCGCGATTTTGATCGCGTTCTTGGCGAAGAAGACCGTCTTCGACGTGCTCTCGAAAGCAATGCAAGCCGGATCGCGAACGTGCTGCAGGGGTGGCACAACGATCCAGAGTTTATGGGGCCGTATGGATTTCCGCGTGACTTAGCGTTCACACGGGAGGTAGGAGGCGGACCATCGTTTGAAGATTTGGTTGCTCGTTTCGCAACGGACGTACAACCGCAGCTAATGCTTGAAGAGTTGATGCGTGTTGCGGCGGCAACGATTGCTGAAGAGAGCGGGATGATTCGGGTGCTTAAACGCACATTTATCCCGGAGCAAATGGCACCGGAATTGATTGAGGTTTTCGCGCGAGGAGTAAGGCGGTACGTCGAAACAATTGATCACAACCTGGGTGAACAGGACGCATCCAAAAGGCGATTTGAAAGATGGGTGTTTCCTGACTATGGCATCCGTGAAGAGGATTGGGTGCCATTTAGCGACATGGTGCGTGATCGTTTGCAGGAAGTAATTGAAGACCTCGAAACACAGTTTGTTTTGTTTCGGCGGCCAAGGGCAGGAGTTGATCGGACTTTGAGTGTTGGAGTCGGACTGTATCTCTACAAAGATGACTTGGCTGACGACAAGAAATTTCAGGAAATGCTCGCGACTTTGTTAGACGAAGAAAAGAGTTCCGAGTTGCAGTGAAGGGCCGACAAGGGTGGGGATTCAAATGATTACGATGTGGCGTTCCAAGATTCCTGCAAGCGCTGCAGCAATCGTATTGATCCTGGCGTCTAGTGACTCCGTTGCAGGTGGCAGCTGCCTGAACAATATGGCTGCCGGCTTACCTCAGAGTGAAGTCAACTCTGCACTAGCTAATTTTGGAGCGCGAGTTATCGCAGTTGGTCGGGTCGATGCTGTGGCACCCGAATTTGGCGTCGAAGTTTTGGGCATTAGAGTGGCGCAATCCGCGTTGGACAGTTTCCAAATCGGTGATTATGCCCTTGTGATTGACTGGTCGAAGCCTGGAACAGTGGAGCGCTTACTTGAAGTTCGTCCATTGTCGAGTCGCTACGTACCTGGGCTAAGTGAAGTATTTCTTAGGTCAAAAGTAATCGGGAATGACGTGCTCCATGCTCGAGTCCGATTGGGTGAGATTGGTGTTGATTACTCCAATTCAGTTTTTTTGATGGATCGAAGCGGCGCCGTAACAGGATCGACTATGGCGATTAGAGGGATCCAACCGCAACCGAGCGGTATAGTTCTCGGCAGCTGTATTTCGATTTTGCGCGACGGGTCGCTTGGCACGGGCAAACCAGGCGGTTCGCTTGGTACGGGCTGGATGGATGGTTCTTTGGGAACCGGGCGTCCTGAGGGTTCGCTCGGCACTGGCAAGCCAGACGGGTCGCTTGGTACCGGCCGCGCCGATGGTTCTTTGGGAACCGGGCGTCCTGAGGGTTCGCTCGGCACTGGCAAGCCAGACGGGTCGCTTGGTACCGGCAGGCCAGACGGGTCGCTTGGTACCGGCTGGGTGGATGGTTCTTTGGGAACCGGGCGTCCTGAGGGTTCGCTCGGCACTGGCAAGCCAGACGGGTCGCTTGGTACCGGCAGGCCAGACGGGTCGCTTGGTACCGGCTGGATGGATGGTTCTTTGGGAACCGGGCGTCCTGAGGGTTCGCTCGGCACTGGCAAGCCAGACGGGTCGCTTGGTACCGGCCGCGCCGATGGTTCTTTGGGAACCGGGCGTCCTGAGGGTTCGCTCGGCACTGGCAAGCCAGACGGGTCGCTTGGTACCGGCCGCGCCGATGGTTCTTTGGGAACCGGGCGTCCTGAGGGTTCGCTCGGCACTGGCAAGCCAGACGGGTCGCTTGGTACCGGCAGGCCAGACGGGTCGCTTGGTACCGGCTGGGTGGATGGTTCTTTGGGAACCGGGCGTCCTGAGGGTTCGCTCGGCACTGGCAAGCCAGACGGGTCGCTTGGTACCGGCAGGCCAGACGGGTCGCTTGGTACCGGCTGGATGGATGGTTCTTTGGGAACCGGGCGTCCTGAGGGTTCGCTCGGCACTGGCAAGCCAGACGGGTCGCTTGGTACCGGCTGGATGGATGGTTCTTTGGGAACCGGGCGTCCTGAGGGTTCGCTCGGCACTGGCAAGCCAGACGGGTCGCTTGGTACCGGCTGGATGGATGGTTCTTTGGGAACCGGGCGTCCTGAGGGTTCGCTCGGCACTGGCAAGCCAGACGGGTCGCTTGGCACGGGCAAACCAGGCGGTTCGCTTGGTACCGGCAGCTCCGCCGACTAATTTCATTCGTACTCTCGCCCTTGACGGCGCCCGGTGGCGCCGCGTTGGTCCGTTCGCGAGCTGATTCCCGCTCACGCGGTCCACCTCTCAATTCCACACTTCTCGTTGGCGTAAGCTTGCGCGGGCGCGAATTTCCGCGCGTGTCGAATAGCTGATGAATTGGCGGAATTTCATGTCAGACTTTGACTGGAGACGCGCGAGTTCGGCTTTTGTCCTCGCGATTGCGGCGTTTTCAGTTGCCTCCTGCGGCAGGCAAGATGCCACCGGCAGTACAAGCAGCAGCGTCGATTCGCTTGTTCTGACCCGAGGCCTGGGCGGCCAGCCGGGGTCGCTCGATCCGCAACGCGCAGAAGATGCTTTTTCCTACGACGTGTTGCGTGACATGTACGAGGGCCTAACGGCCAGCACGCCCAATGGCGAGGTCATTCCGGCAGCCGCCACGTCATGGAGTATCGAGGAAGACGGCAAGGTCTACGTTTTTCAGCTGCGCCGCGAAGCGCGGTGGTCGAACGGTGATCCGGTTACTGCCGGCAATTTTGTCGATGGGTTTCGGCGCGCGCTTGATCCGGCAACCGCATCCGGCGCTGCCGATTTGCTGCGTACGATTGAAAACGCCCCGGAGATCCTGAAAGGCGAGCTGCCACCGGCCCGGCTGGGTGTCCGGGCGATTGACCATCACAGGCTGGAGATTCGACTCTCGCACGCCGTCCCTTACTTTCCGGACATCCTGACAAACACCGTTGCTTCACCCGCTCATCCCGCGTCGCTTGCGGAAACCGGCGGCTTTTCGAAACCTGGTTCGACGATCTCGAATGGTCCCTATGTGCTCGCGGGCTTCACGCCAGGTTCGGAACTGCGATTGGCACGTAATCCGCACTATTGGGATACGTCAGCAGTGGCATTCGACGAAGTCCACTATGAATTCGTCCCCGACGAAAGTGCCGAATTCATGCGGTTTCGCTCTGGCGATCTCGACGTGACGAATACCGTGCCTGAGCAGCGGTTCCAGGAATTGTCGGCTGATCCGCATTCCGGCCTGCAGCATCGCGCGACGCTGGCGACTTTCTATTTCACGCTGAACACGGAACGCGGTCCGCTCAGCAGGGACCGGGAATTGCGCGAGGCTCTGTCGTTGGCCGTTGATCGCCGCGCGATTGCCGAGTCTGTCGCGCGCGCGGGGCAGATTCCGGCGTATTCACTGGTTCCGGACGACGTCTGGAACTACCAGCCGGCCCACTACGCCTGGCGCGACGTGCCGGCCTTGGAGCGTGTAGCACGGGCACGCAAGCTGTTGGCCGCGGCTGGCTACTCGCCGGCCCGGCCATTGCGGTTGCGTTTGCTCTACAACGAAAACGAGCTGGTACGGAGAGTCTGCATTGCGGTCGCTGCAATGTGGAAGCAGGCGCTCGGTGTCGAGACCGAGATGAATCAGATGGAATTCAAGGCATACTTGGCGGCGCGTGCCGACCCGGCGCAATGGGACGTCGTCCGCGTCGGCTGGACCGCGGACTACGATGACGCTTCGACGTTCCTTGACACCATGACGAAGGGTAGCCCGCAAAACTTCGGTCACTGGGTCAATGCCCGGTATGCGGGCCTCCTGGAGTCCGCCGCAAGCGAGGTGGATCCCGCGAAAAGGCGGGACACGATGCAGCAGGCGGAATCGTTGATGCTCGACGACTATCCGCTGGTGCCCGTGTACTTCTACGTGACGCGTCGGCTGGTGCAGCCTGGAGTCGACGCTCCCGAGATCAATCCGATGAACCGGACCTACTCGAAGTATTTCCGCCCCGCGTCCTAGGACTCAGAGCGATCGCTCCACCTTTCCCGCGTCAACCAGTTCCTTGAGGTGCGTTTCGAACTTCTTCTGATTAACGAGCGGTCCGAGCTGCGCTTTGACGGCCTCGTAGGGCGGCGGTGTCGTCGCGCGCTTTTCTTCGAGCTTGATTACGTGCCAGCCGAACTCGGACTTGACGGGGGCCGCCGTGTACGTTCCGATCTCGAGTTGCTGCACCGCGTCAGAAAAGGGCTTCACCATCTGGTTCGGGTTGAACCAGCCGAGATCGCCGCCTTCCGTCGAGGAACCGTCTTTCGAGTTGTCTTTGGCAAGCTTCTCGAAGCTGGCGCCCTTGTCGAGCTGGGCAATCAGGTCCTTCGCCTTGGCCTCGTCGTCGACGAGGATGTGGCGCGCGTGATACTCGGTTTTCGGCGATTCCGCGATGCGGGCGTCGTACTCGGCCTTCAGTTCGGCCTCGGTCGGCTCCACGCCCTCGGTGAACTTCTTGTAAAGCAGTTCGGCGAGCGCGCTCTTGCCCACGAGCTCGAGCCGCGCGTTCGGCTCGCCTTCGCCGAGCTTCTGTTTCTCGGCTTCCTGGGCCCCGGCGTACATGCCAATCAGTTCTTCGAGCGCTTCTTTCTGCTCGTCGGCCGTGAGATCGCCCGGCGTCTTGCCTCCATGGCGGGTTTTCACGTACAGGTTCCAGACGTCGCGTGAAATCGGCGCGCCGTTGACGACGGCGACCGGCTTGGCCGCGGCGTCTGCGGGCGTTTCGGCCTTGGTGCAGCCGACGGCCAGCAGCATGCCGAGCGCGGAGATGACGAGAATCTGCGTATGTCTCATGGTGTCCTCGATGGAGAATCGTCTTCGGGTGAAATTGCCTCGATCGTCAGTGCGTGGATCTCGCGTGGCAGCATATCGGCAAGCGCCTCGTAGACCAGACGATGGCGCTCGAGGCGGCTGCGTCCGGTGAAAACCTCCGACTCGACATGCACGAAAAAGTGCCCGCCACCGTCGCGCGCGCCCACATGTCCCGCGTGCCGCCCGCTGTCGTCGCGCACCTCGACCTCGGCAGTGGACAAGGCCTTCTGCAGCGTGGACCTGATCCGCTCAGCTGGCGGGACGGTCATGTCCGTGACCCTGCGAGGTGATCCAGATGCCCTGCACGACAATGAACACGAGCGTGAGTCCGAGCATTCCGAACAGTTTGAAATTGACCCAGGTTGCTTCGTCGAAATAGTGGAACACGGCGAGGTTGGCCGCGCCCATGAGCAGGAAAAAGCCGATCCACATCCAGTTCAACCTGCGCCAGACAGCAGCGCTCAGCGGAAGGTCGGCGCCCGTGGCATTCATCAGCCGCTGGATCAGCGGCCGGTCACTATAGCGGCGCCAGAAGCTTGCCAGGAAGGCCGCCGCAAACAGCCAGTTGACGACTGTCGGCTTCCACATGATGAAGGACGTGTTGTGAATCAGGAGCGTCAATCCGCCGAAGACGAGCACAAAGCCGGCAGACACGAGGTGCATCGGGTTGACTCGACGCGTACGCAGCCAGTGGATCGATACCTGGAGCACGGCCGCGACGATGATAACGACGGTCGCAACATAGATTCCGGCTAATTTATACGCGACGAAAAACGCAATGACTGGCAGGAAATCAAACAGCAACTGCATGCGCGCAACCCGGAAAATGGGGCGCCAATGATAGCGGAACCGGCCTCGGACTGCGCCCGGTCCATAATGGGCCGTGACCCGGCGGCTCGAATTGCACCCCACGACGCCGCAGCCGAGGCTGCTTCGAACGGCAGCGAAGTGCCTCCGGGATGGGGGCGTCGTCGCCTATCCGACCGATTCCTGCTATGCGCTTGGCTGCGCGCTGGGTGCCAAGGACGCGATGGAGCGGATCCAGACCCTGAGGCAGACGCGCAAGGGGCATTTCTTCACGGTTGTGTGCCGCGATTTGTCCGAAATTGCGCGGTTCGCGCTGGTGGAAAACTGGCAATACCGCCTGCTCCGGGGCTTCACGCCGGGTCCCTATGCCTTCGTTCTTCGTGCCACGCGGCAGGTGCCGCGTCGCCTCCTGGACGCACGCCGAAAAACCATCGGAATCCGCGTTCCCGATCACGCCGTCGTACGCGCGTTGTTGCGCGAGTATCCGGAACCGATCATGAGCACGACGCTGCAATTGCCGGGCGACGATTCGCCAATGACCGACGGCCGCGAAATCGAAGGGCGCGTTGGACATGCCCTGGACCTGATCCTTGACGCCGGAAATTGCGGCATCGAGCCCAGCACGATCGTCGATTTGTCGGGCGACGAGCCCCGCTTGCTGCGGGCCGGGAAAGGCGATCCACGACCGTTTCAATGAACGGCGTCCGGCATCGCATCGTATAATTGCCGGTAAATCAGCGACACTTTGCCTGAGGCGGCTCCAGGACGAAAAATGAACTTGGCTCCCTTTCTGACGAAAGTTTCGATTGCCGCGATTCCCGTCATTTTTGCCATCACGGTCCATGAGGTTGCCCACGGCTGGGTCGCCAGGCATTTCGGGGACCGGACAGCGGAAGCGCAGGGCCGGTTGACCCTGAATCCGATTCACCATATCGATCCTATCGGCACCGTGCTCGTGCCGGCGCTCATGCTGTGGCTTGGCGGATTTCTGTTCGGCTGGGCGCGCCCCGTCCCCGTGAACCCGCGTTACATGCGCAACCCCCGAGGGAATATGGTCTGGGTGTCCGCGGCGGGGCCCGCAGCCAACATGGCGATGGCAATCATGTGGGCGTTTCTGATGATGGTGAGCCAGCGACTCGAGCTAGGCACGCTTGGACAGTGGCTTGGCCAGATGTCGTGGATCGGAATCATCATCAACGTGTCGCTCGCTGTCTTCAACATGTTGCCGATCCCACCGCTGGATGGCGGCCAGGTGCTGACCAATCTCTTGCCTCGCGGCCCTGCGGCCAGCTTTCTGGAGCGAATTGCGCCCTTCGGCCTGTTCATCGTGCTCGGGTTGATCGCCCTGAAAGTGCTTTGGCCGCTGGTCAGCGGCCCGATCGGTTTCCTGGTCGCCCTGTTGGTCAACGTCTTCGACCTCCAGGTCGGCTAGAGTCGCGCGATGCGGGGCAAGCCAAGACAGAATCGCCGAGTCGTGTCGGGCATGCGTCCGACAGGCCAGCTCCACCTCGGCAACTATCATGGCGCGCTGGCGAACTGGGTCGACCTGCAATACCGCTATGAATGTTTTTTCTTCGTCGCGGACTGGCACGCACTGACAACGGGCTACGAGAATACGGCTGACCTGAAGGCGAACACGAACGAAGTACTCATCGACTGGCTTGCGGCCGGCCTGAATCCGAGCGCCTGCACCCTATTTGTGCAGTCTCGAATCCCGGAACACGCGGAGTTGCATCTGATCCTGTCGATGGTGACGCCGGTGTCGTGGCTGGAGCGCGTCCCGACCTACAAGGACCAGATCGAACAGCTCAAGGACAAGGACCTCGGCACCTACGGATTTCTCGGATACCCGCTGCTCCAGAGCGCGGACATCCTGATGTATCGTCCGGAATTCGTGCCGGTCGGCGAAGACCAGGTCGCCCACGTGGAAATCACGCGTGAGATTGCGCGCCGCTTCAACAACATCTATGGCCGCGAGCCGGATTTCGAGTCCAAGGTCGAGAGCGCCGTCAAGCGCCTGGGCGCACGCAATGCGGCTCTTTACGAAGAACTGCGGCGGAAGTTCCAGGAGCACGGCGACGCTGAGGCGCTTGCCCGCGCCCGCGCAATGGTCGAGTCGGGCGCGCGGCTCACCGTCGCGGATCGAGAGCGACTTTTGGGGCATCTGGAAGGCGGCGGGCGTGCAATTCTTCCGGAACCGTCCGCGCTGCTGACTAAATCCCCGAAGGTTCCGGGCCTGGATGGCCGCAAGATGTCCAAGTCCTACGGCAACACGATTGGGCTGCGCGAGGATCCGGAAAACGTACAGAAGAAGCTAAAGTCGATGCAAACTGATCCCGCGCGGGTGCGGCGCAGCGATCCGGGCGACCCCGACAAGTGCCCGGTCTGGGACCTGCACAGAATCTACTCCGACGAAAAGACGAAAGACTGGGTCCAGGCGGGCTGCCGCTCCGCCGGGATCGGCTGCCTCGACTGCAAGAAACCTCTCATTGAGTCGGTGCTGAAACAGCTCGAGGGTTTTCGCGGACGAGCGCGCGAGTACGAGGACAATCCCGATCTGGTTCGGGGAATCGTTGCTGAAGGCTGCGAACGCGCGCGCGATGCGGCTCGTGCGACAATGGCAGAGGTTCGGGAAGCCGTGCGACTGGATTACCGGTGAACGAAGCAGCCGACCGTTCTGGCGGGAACGAAATCGAGTCCGCCACGGGCCCATTGCCGCCGCAGCAGGACGAAATGCCATTCGCCATCGTGGACGGCGAGCCCGTCACGGTGATGCCGCGCGACCTCTATATCCCGCCTCAGGCGCTCGAGGTTTTCCTGGAAGCGTTCGAGGGTCCGCTCGACCTGCTCCTGTACATGATCCGCCGCCAGAACGTCGACATCCTCGACATCCCGATCGCCGACATCACCCGGCAGTACATGGAGTACATCCGGCTGATGCAGGAACTGGACCTCGAACTCGCGGGGGAGTACCTCCTGATGGCCGCCATGCTGGCCGAGATCAAGTCGCGCATGCTGCTGCCGCGCCTGTCGGAAGGTGGAGAAGAGGAGGAGGACCCACGCGCAGAATTGGTAAGGCGGCTCCAGGAATACGAGCGCTACAAGCAGGCGGCGGAAGACATCGACCGATTGCCGCGGCTCGACCGCGACGTACATCCGGCGGTGGCGGAATTATCCCATCGGCAGGTAGTTCGCATGCTGCCTGAAGTCGCTCTGCAGGAGATGCTGGTCGCGTTCAAGGACGTCGTCCAGCGCGCCACGATGTTCGCGCACCTGCACGTCCAGCGTGACACGCTCTCGGTGCGGCAGCGCATGTCAGACGTGCTCTCGTTGCTCGAGGGTGTCGGGCTCGTCGAATTTGTCCGGCTGTTCAGCCCGGACGAAGGACGCCTCGGCGTCGCCGTGACATTTGCTGCCATACTGGAGCTGCTGCGCGAGCAACTCGTGGAGATCGTGCAGGCCGAGCCGTATCAGCCGCTGCACCTGCGGCGCGTCGATCGCGACCTGGATGAGGCCTCGATCGAAGAACTGGAAGTTACGACGGCGTGACGGGGGCCTACGATGGAATACGGTGAACTCAAGGGTATCATCGAAGCGGCGCTGCTGGCGTACGGGCAACCTCTCGGCATCGATCAGTTGCGCGAGATCTTCGGTGAATTCGAGCGCCCGGATGCGGCCGAGGTCCGCAAGGCGCTCGCGGCTCTGGCCCATGATTGCGATGGCCGGCCGATGGAGCTGGTCGAGGTCGCGAGCGGCTGGAGGCTGCAGGTCAGGAGCCAGTTTTCGGCGCGACTGTCAAAGCTCTGGCAGGAGCGTCCGACCCGCTATTCACGCGCGCTTCTCGAAACACTGGCTCTGATCGCGTATCGCCAGCCCATCACGCGCGGAGAGATCGAAGACGTACGCGGCGTGACGGTCAATCCGAACATCGTGCGAACGCTGACCGAGCGCGGCTGGATCCGCGTCGTCGGCCACCGCGAGGTCCCGGGCCACCCGGAACTGCTCGGCACGACGCGCGATTTCCTGGATTATTTCGGGCTCAAGAGCCTTGACGAACTACCGTCGCTTGCGGCGTTGCGGGACATGGACGACGTCGGGATCCAGCTTGAATTCGACAATCCAGTCACGATTCGGGCCGCGGCAGCCGCCCAGGCGGCCGCCAATGACGCCGACGTCCTGAGCTGAATCGCCGCGGCGCTGCCGCCGGCCTGGAACGCCATGCGCGAGAGAATCCAGAAGTTCCTTTCGGGGCGCGGAATCGGGTCGCGACGCCAGGTCGAGGACTGGATCGCCGCGGCGCGAATTGCCGTCAATGGCAAGCCGGCCAGCCCAGGACAACCCGTTGACGAGCGTGACGACATCCGGCTCGACGGGCGGCGGCTGCGCCTTGACCTTAAATCCGGCGCGCCGCATCAGGGCATCATTTATCATCGGCCGGCCCGTGAGGACGCTCGGGCTGGAGCGACAGGCTCCGCGCCCAGCTCGATCGAGCGCCTGCCCAAGGCCGGCGGCCGCCGCTGGATTGCTGTCAGCCCGCTCGCAGCCCGGGACGGCGGCCTCGAACTGTTCCTGACCGACGGCGCGCTTGCAGCCGCGCTGACGCGTCCTGGCATCGCGATTCCGACCGAATACAGCGTGCGGGTACGTGGAACGTTCGACGAATCAGCGATCGAAGCCACGATTCGGAGACAGTCCGAAGCGATGGCTATGAAGGGTGTGATCGCGACGGTGACACCTGCCGGCGGCGAGGGCAGCAATCGCTGGCTGCAGCTGCAGGTGACGGCGCTGCGGCCGCGGGAGCTGCGGCAGATCCTCGAGGGCTGTGGACTCGAGGCAAACCGAATTCTGCGCACGCGCTTCGGGCCGATCGCCATGGACCGCGTGCTCGCGCGTGGGCGCAACAGGCTTCTCACGGAAGCCGAACTTGGCGCGCTGCGCGCAGCCGCGGGTCTCCCGCCTACTGGGCGTCGAGCGCCTGCCCGTTCACGCCCCGGCTCGCGGGACCGAGCAGGTAAAGGTAAGGGGCGACGATTGCCGTCGGCTCGGGCAGCCAATCGGGGTTCTCGGCCGGAAACGCCTGGCGGCGCATCGCGGTCCGGACGGGCCCCGGGTCGAGGCTGTTGACACGGATCCGCGTAGTCCCGGCCATTTCATGTGCAAGCACCTGCATCAGGCCCTCGGTGCCGAATTTCGATGCCGCATAGGCCCCCCAATAGGCGCGGGCGTGTCGTGCAATTCCGCTCGAAGTAAAGACGATTGACGCGTCCTCGGAACGTCGGAGCAGCGGAAGCAGCGTGCGCGTGAGGATGAATGCTGCCGTGAGGTTGACGTGCAGCACCTTGCACCAGGTCGGCACGTCGTATTGATCGATCGGACTCAGGTCGCCGAGCACGCCTGCGATGTGTGCCAGCCCGTCCAGGCGGCCGAATTCACGATCCAGCGCGTCGAACAGCGCGTCGTATTCGATCGCGGTCGCCGTTTCGAGGTTGAACGGCAACAGCGCCGGCTTCGGACCGTGACCCTCGATGATGCGATCATAAGTGCGGGCGAGCTTTCGCTGCGTGCGCCCGAGGAGCGCAACGGTGGCGCCCTGCCGGGCGAGAGCCATCGCCACGGCCTGGCCGATGCCGTCTCCCGCCCCGGACACGAGAATTACACGCCCGGCATGCGATCCAGCGTCCGGTGCGTAGGCGCGCGCCCGGACTTTCGTCGTCACCCCAGGGGCGGCCTCGTCCGCGGTCAATGCTCTTCGGGAGACGTGAGCTGGGGCGGGTTGACCTCGGCCACGCGCACGCTGACCTCGATTTCGGTCAGCTCCTCGATCGGTTTTTCGCCCCGCACTCCGAGTTCCACGAACTTGCGGGCGCCGGGAAGCACGCTGCGCTCGAGCGAGCCGACCGAAGCGTTGAAGGCGCGCAGGCTCTGCTCCAGCGCATTGCCGAGTTTGCCGAGGTGATTGCGAAACGTGTTCAGCCGGCCGTACAGGTCTTCGGCCAGGCTGCGGATGCGCTCCGCATTCTCGGCGAGCCGCAGGTTTTGCCATCCGTTGTAGACGGTTTTCAGGAGTGCGAGAAGTGTTGAAGGCGTCGTCAGGATGATGTTGCTGGTCATGGCCCGGTCGAGCAATTCAGGCTGCTGGTCGAGCGCCGCCGAGAGAAACTGGTCTCCGGGCAGAAACAGCACGACGAACTGGGGCGCCTGCGCGAACTGGGCCGCATAGTTCTTGGACGAGAGAAGCCTCACGCGATCCGCCACATGCTGGGCATGCCGCCGCAGCGCGGCGGACCGGATTTCGTCGGTTGACGCCTCGACCGCGGCCAGATAGGCGTCGAGCGGCGTCTTGACGTCGACGATCACGTCGCGTCCCTCCGGCAGGTGCACGACCATGTCGGGCCGCAGCACGCCGTCTTCGCCCGTCACCTGCACCTGCTCCTCGAAGTCGCAGTGCGCGGTCATGCCGGCCAGTTCCACCAGGCGTCGGAGCGCGACCTCGCCCCACTGCCCCCGCACCTGCGGCTTGCTGAGCGCCTGGACGAGGTTTCGCGTCTCGCGCTGCAGGGCGGTGTGCGTCTCGCGCATGTCGCTCAGGTTCTGTCGCAGGCTGCCGAAGTCGCGCTGCCGTTCGGCCTCGATTTCGCGCAAGGCGTCGGAAGTGCGGGCCAGCGACTCCTGGATCGGCTTGACGAGCGTTTCGATCGCCTGTTCGCGTTCTTTCAGCGAACTCTGGGCGCTTTGCTGGTGGGTGCCGAGGTTCTCCCGGGCGAGCCGCAGGAAATTTTCAATGTTTTCCCGCAGCTGCCGTCCGGCGAGGTCGTCAAAGCGGCGATCGAGTTGGTCCATCGCGCGGTCGAGGGTCAGCGCCCGCTCCGCCTCGAGCGCGGCCGCGCGTCGCCGGCCCATCCACCAGCCGGCGAAGACCGCGACTGCGATCGCGATCAGGATCACCATCAATGCCGTCAGGTCGAAGGTCATTTGCCAAGTCCCAGCCAGTCGATCAAGTCCTCAGGCCGCGCAAAGACGGCATCGGGCCGCCAGGCAGCCGGATCCTCGCCTTCACCGAGATAGCCGAAGCCGGCCACCAGCGGAATCATGCCCGCGTTCCGGGCGGCCTGCACGTCGCGTTCCGCATCGCCGAGGTAGACGCACTCGCGGGGCTCGAGCCCCAGCAGGTTCGCTGCATGCAGCAGGGGCAGGGGGTGCGGTTTACGCTCGGCAAGCGAGTCTCCGCTCACGACGCAACTGCAGCGTGAATCGAGGCCAAGTTCCGCCAGCAGGGGCGCGGTGAGCCAGCCCGGCTTGTTGGTCACGACGCCCCAGCGCAGGCCGGCCCGCTCCAGCGTATCCAGCACGCAATCAAAGCCTGCGAACAGTCGCGTATGGACCGCAAGAGCCGTGCGATAGAATGCAAGGAACCGTTGTCGCAAGGCCTCGTGGCGTTCCGTTTCGGGTTCGCCAAAGGCAAGGCGGATCAGGCGCGGGGCGCCGTGAGAAACCAGCGGACGGATCCGTTCGAACGGCAGCGACTCGAGCCCCTCAGCGACACGGACCCGGTTCAGCGCCTCGCCCATGTCGCGCGCCGTGTCGAGGAGTGTCCCATCGAGGTCGAAAAGCACACCGCGCAGGCCGCGGCGGCTGATCATGCGGGCGCGGCTGGCATGGGACGCCGGAAGTGAGCGAGGTAGTTGACTGCTACGTCGCTGCTGACCCGCGCCTTGCGGTTCATGGGGTCGTACGCAAGTCCGGCAAGTTCCGCGAGTTCAAGCCCGGCTGCGCGGGCCCAGCGCGATAGCTCCGAGGGCCGGATCAGCCGCGCGTACTGGTGCGTGCCCTTTGGCAGCAGGCGCAGGAGGTACTCGGCGCCCACGATGGCAAGCGCGAAAGCCCTGGCATTGCGGTTGATGGTCGAGCAGATCACGTGGCCGCCCGGACGCGCGAGAATTGCCAGCGATGCAATGACTGCAGCCGGGTCTGGCACGTGCTCGAGCATTTCGAGGCAGGTGACGAGGTCGTAGCCGGCGGGATCGGACTGGGCCAGGGCCTCGACCGCGACGAGGCGGTAATCCAGCTCGACTCCCGACTCCATGGCATGCAGGCGCGCCACCCGAAGGGCCTCCGGCGCGAGGTCGATGCCCGTGACCCGGGCGCCGCGCCGCGCCATCCCCTCCGCGAGCAGGCCGCCGCCGCAACCGACGTCGAGCACACGTCGCCCGGCGAGACCGGCGCGCGCCTCGATGTAGTCGAGCCGGGCGGGATTGAGGTCGTGCAGGGCCCTGAACTCCCCGTCCGGATCCCACCATCGCGGGGCGGCGGCGTCGAACTTGGCGATCTCCGCGGGATCGACATTCGGCCCGTTTTGCATCCGGGAAGTATACGCGCTGTGGTAAAATTCGCGGCTTCCTTGGGCCGTAAAAAGACGACGAAATCCGCATGAGCGAGATCGCGCGCGAAGTCCTGCACGTCAACCTCGAAGACGAAATGCGCAAGTCCTACCTTGATTACGCGATGAGCGTAATCGTGGGCCGCGCGCTCCCGGACGTCCGCGACGGGCTGAAACCCGTCCATCGCCGGGTCCTGTACGCAATGCGTGAGCTCGGCAACGACTGGAACAAGCCTTACAAGAAATCCGCACGCGTGGTCGGCGACGTGATCGGCAAGTACCACCCGCACGGGGACGCTGCCGTGTACGACACGATCGTGCGCATGGCACAGCCGTTTTCGATGCGCTACCTGCTGGTGGACGGGCAGGGCAACTTCGGATCCGTGGATGGGGACGCGGCGGCGGCAATGCGCTACACCGAAGTGCGTATGTCGCGCATCGCACACGAGCTGCTCGCGGACATCGACAAGGAAACCGTCGACTTCACGCCGAACTACGACAACAGCGAGCAGGAGCCGGCGGTGCTGCCGGCACGCATCCCGAACCTGTTGGTCAACGGGTCGGCCGGTATCGCGGTCGGCATGGCGACGAACATCCCGCCACACAACCTCGGCGAGATCGTGGATGCCTGTGTCGCCCTGATCGACGACCCCGAGCTCGGCCTGGCCGAGCTGATGCGCCTCGTGCCTGGCCCGGACTTCCCCACGGCGGGCATCATCAATGGCGCGGCGGAGATCGTCGCGGCCTACAAGACCGGGCGCGGTCGTCTCTCGGTGCGCGCCCGCACTGCGATCGAGAATGTCGACGAACGCGGCCGCGAGGCGATCGTGGTGAGCGAGTTGCCGTACCAGGTCAACAAGGCGCGGCTTCTCGAACGGATCGCGGATCTCGTGCGGGGCAAGGAAATCGAGGGCATTTCGGAGCTGCGCGACGAATCCGACAAGGACGGGCTGAGAGTCGTCATCGAGCTGAAGCGAGGCGAGAACAGCGAGCGGGTCCTCAACCAGCTCTTCAAGCTGACGCCGATGGAATCCGTTTTCGGCGTCAACATGGTCGCGCTCCTCGACGGCCAGCCGAGGCTGCTTTCGCTCAAGGAAATGCTGGACGCATTCCTGCGCCACCGCCGCGAGGTCGTGACCCGACGGACCATCCATGACCTCGGAAAGGCCCGCGACCGGGCGCATATCCTGGAAGGGCTCGCGGTCGCGCTCGCGAACATCGATGAAGTCATCGCCCTGATCAAGGCATCTTCGTCGCCGCCGGAGGCCAGGACGGCGCTACAGGCACGGACCTGGGGGCCAGGCGCCGTACCGGCGATGCTTGCGCGCGCCGGAAACGTGCCGACGCGGCCGGATGGCATGGCGGACGAACTCGGGCTCCAGGGCGAACGCTACCGGCTGTCCGAAGTCCAGGCCCAGGCAATCCTCGACCTGCGTCTTCACAGGCTGACGGGTCTCGAGCAGGACAAGATCGTCACCGAGTTCAACGGGCTTCTCGACGTGATTCGAGACCTCGGCGAAATCCTCGCGCGTCCCGACCGACTGCTCGCCGTGATTCGCGAAGAGCTGGCGGCGATGAAGGAGGCCTACGGCGACGGACGCCGCACGCAGATCGTGGCCGACCAGTCGGACGTCACGATTGAAGACCTCATCGAGCGCCAGGACCTGGTCGTGACCTTGTCCCACGCAGGCTACGCCAAGACCCAGCCAGTGACCGACTACGAAGCGCAACGGCGGGGTGGCAAGGGCAAGATGGCGACGGCCGTCAAGGACGAGGACTTCGTCGACAAGCTCTTCATTGCTCACAGCCACGATACGCTGCTGTGTTTCTCGGACGGCGGCCAGTGCTATTGGCTGAAGGTTTATCAATTGCCGCTCGCCAGCCGCGGTTCTCGCGGCAAGCCGATCGTCAACCTGCTGCAACTGGCCGAAGGCGAACGCATCACTGCAGTGCTCGCAATCCGCGAATTCGACGAGTCACATTTCGTGTTCATGGCAACCGCGCAGGGCACCGTCAAGAAGACGCCGCTTTCTGCCTTTTCGCGTCCCCGCGCCAATGGCATCATCGCGGTTTCCCTCGATCCGCAGGACTGCCTCGTTGGCGTCGCCTTGACCGACGGCCAGCGCGAGATACTGCTTTCGACTACCGACGGCAAGGCCATCCGCTTTGGCGAGGACCAGGTCCGGCCGATGGGGCGCGAGGCCGCCGGCGTCCGCGGCATCAAGCTCACGGAAGTTCAGCGCGTGACTTCGTTGATCGTGCTCGGCGAGGGCCCCATCCTCACAGTATCGGAGCGCGGCTACGGCAAGCTGACGGAAATGGGCGACTTCCCACGCCACGGGCGCGCGGGTCAGGGCGTAATCGCGCTGCAGACGAGCGAACGCAACGGATCGCTGGTCGGTGCGCGCCAGGTGCTGCGCGACGACGAAGTGATGCTGATCAATTCGAGCGGCACGCTGGTGCGAGTGCCGGTCAGCGATATTCCGGTCCTTGGGCGCAATACGCAGGGCGTGCGCATCATGCGGCTCGAGGAGGGCGAGAAGCTCGTGGGAATCGAGCGCATCGCCGGAGACGATTCCCAGGGCGCCGAAGGGGCCGGCTGAAGCCGGAGCGGATGGCGCGTGCGCGTCCATAACTTCTCCGCGGGGCCCGCGGCCCTGCCATTGCCCGTGCTGGAGCAGGTGCGGGACGAGTTGCTCGAATGGCAGGACGGCGCTTCGGTGATGGAGGTGAGCCATCGCAGCCGCGCCTTCATGGCGGTTGCGCAACGGGCCGAATCGGACTTGCGCGACCTGCTGGTCATACCGCCCAATTACCGGATTCTCTTCCTGCAGGGCGGCGCAACCGCCCAGTTCTCCGCAGTGCCTCTGAATCTGGCCTCGAGGGGTGCGAAAGCCGACTATGTCAACACCGGCCACTGGTCCGGCCGCGCAATCAAGGAAGCGGGGCGCTTCGTGACGGTAGGCATCGCGGCGGACGAATCTGCGTCGCAATACACGACCGTGCCCCCGCCGGCATCGCTGACTCCGTCGCCGGGCGCGGCTTATCTTCACTACACGCCGAACGAAACCATTGGCGGCGTGGAATTCCCCTATATCCCGGACACCGGCGAAGTTCCGCTGGTCGCCGACATGTCTTCGACCATCCTCTCGCGGCCAGTCGAGGTCGCGCGTTTCGGGGTCATCTACGCCGGTGCCCAGAAGAACATCGGCCCTGCCGGCATCACGGTCGTCGTCGTGCGGGACGACCTGCTGGGCCGTGCGCGCGCCGGGACGCCGATCGTGTTCGACTACCGTGCAGTCGCGGAGGCGGGTTCGATGCTCAACACGCCGCCTACCTTCGGCTGGTATGTCGCCGGTCTCGTGTTCCAGTGGCTCGGGCGCGAAGGCGGGCTGGCGGCGATGGCGAAGCGCAATCGCGCGAAAGCCGAAGCGTTGTATGCCGCAATCGACGGCTCCGGCTTCTATTCGAATCCCGTCGCGCGAAATGCCCGCTCCTGGATGAACGTGCCCTTTCGGCTGGCGAAACCCGAGCTCGAAAAGACATTCATCACCGAGGCGGACGTGGCCGGGCTGACGAATCTTGCGGGCCATCGCTCGGTTGGAGGCATGCGTGCCAGCCTCTACAACGCAATGCCCATGGAAGGTGTCGCGGCGCTTGTGGAGTTCATGCGCGAATTCGAGCGGCGGTACGGCTGATGCGGTTCAAGGTACGCACGCTCAACGAAATCTCGCCGAAGGGACTCGACCGCCTGCCGCGCGGGCGCTATGAAGTGGCGAACGAAATCGGCCATCCTGACGCGATCCTGGTCCGCTCGGCGGACATGCACGGGATCGAGATACCGGCCAGCGTCCTGGCCGTCGGACGCGCGGGTGCAGGGACCAACAATATTCCCGTCTCACTGCTGACGCAGCGCGGCGTGCCCGTATTCACGACTCCCGGCGCGAACGCAAATGCGGTCAAGGAGCTCGTGATCGCAGGGCTCTTCATCGGCGCCCGGCACATCGGACCGGCTCTCGACTTCGTCCGCACACTGAAGCAGGCAGGCGATGCCCTGGAAGCTGCCGTCGAGCAGGGCAAGAAGCGATTCGTCGGACGCGAGCTGCCCGGACGGACGCTTGGCGTCGTGGGTCTCGGCGCCATCGGCGTCGAAGTCGCGAATGCGGCTCATCTGCTCGGCATGCATGTGCTCGGCTACGATCCGCAGATCACCGTGCAGCGTGCCTGGCAACTGTCCTCGGGCGTCGAGCAGGCTTTGAACCTCGAGGACCTGTTTTCGCGATCCCACGCGGTCAGCGCCCACGTCCCGCTGACTGAACAGACGCGCGGGCTCGTCAGCGCGAAGCGCGCCGGTCTCATGCCGGATGGCGGAACGATACTCAATTTCGCTCGGGCGGGGATCGTGGACGAACCGGCCATCGTGGCCGCGCTGCGTTCCGGCAAGCTCGGCGCCTATATTTGCGATTTCCCGTCGGCGGTGATCCGCGACGTGCCCGGCGTGGTCGCGCTTCCGCACCTCGGCGCTTCGACCAGTGAAGCCGAAGAGAATTGCGCCATGATGGTCTCCGACACGCTCCGGGATTTTCTCGAGCACGGCAATATCCGGCATTCGGTCAATTTCCCTGAATCGGCGTTGCCGAGGGTGCCGGCAACTTCGCGGGTCGCGATCGCGAACAGCAATGTTCCGAACATGGTCGGGCAGATTTCGACGCGGCTTGCAGAAGCCGGACTCAACATTGCCGACCTGCTCAACAAGTCGAGAGGCGAAATCGCCTATACGCTGATCGACATCGACGGCAAGGTGCCGGCGGGCCTCGTCGAGAAGATCGGCTCGATCCGGGGCGTGCTGAGCGCCAGGGTCGTGTAGGTGAGCCGGGGCAATCGGTTCGAGGGGCTCGCGGCTCCGGGCGTCCGGGGACTGAAGCCGTATGTCCCGGGAAAGCCGCCGGAGGCGCTCGAACGGGAGCTTGGCATCAAGGACTCCGTCAAACTCGCCTCGAATGAAAATCCGCTGGGCCCGGGGCGGCGTGCGCTCGCCGCGCTTGCCCGTGCCTCAGAAGGCGCCGGCATGTATCCGGACGGCAGCGGTCACGAGCTGCGCTCGAAGATTGCCGGCCGGCACTCGGTGGACATCGGCCAGGTCACGCTGGGAAATGGCTCGAACGACATCCTCGTGCTGCTGGCGGGTGCCTTCCTGACCCCAGGCCTTGAAGCCGTGCATTCCAGGTACGCCTTCGCCGTCTACCCGATTGCCGTGCAGGCTGCCGGCGCGACTGCGCGGGTCGCGGCGGCACGTCCCCCGGAACACGCGCAACCCCTCGGTCACGACCCGGATGCGCTCGTCGCTGCGATCAGCGGCCGAACCCGCATGCTGTTTCTCGCCAATCCAAACAACCCGACGGGAACCTGGCTCGGCGAAGCGGAGCTCGACGCCCTGTTGCGGGCGATACCGCCCGACGTGATCGTGGTCCTCGACGAGGCTTACCACGAATACTCGACGGCTCTTGGAGTGCCTGACGCTACGCACTGGCTTGCCCGCCATCCGAACCTCGTCATTACGCGCACGTTCTCAAAGGCCTACGGCCTGGCCGGCCTGCGGGTCGGCTATTCGCTGTCCCACCCCGACGTCGCCGATCTGCTGAATCGCATCCGGCAGCCGTTCAATGTGTCCGTGCCGGCGCTGGCGGCCGCCGCGGCGGCGCTCGACGACAGGGAACATCTCAAGGCAACCATCGAACTGAATGGCGCCAGTGTGCAGCACATTCGCCTAGGGCTCTCGAGGCTCGGGATCAAAGCGCCGGCCACCGCAGGCAATTTCGTGCTGGCCGATTTCGGCCGTCCGGCCGCGCCGGTCAGTGAGTCGCTGCTTCGCCAGGGGGTAATCGTTCGGCCGGTCGGCAACTATGGCCTCGAAAATCACCTGCGGATCACGACCGGGACCGCGGCGCAGAATGACCGGCTGCTGGAGGCGATGCCGTCGGCGCTCGCCGCCGGAACGTGAGCACGGCGGCCGCCAGATTCATTGCGGTTCCCGGCAGCCGGATTTCCGGCGACATCCTGGTTCCGGGCGACAAATCCATGTCGCACCGGGCTGCGATACTGGGCTCGATTGCTGAAGGGATCACGGAGATCCGGGGGTTTCTCGAGGGCGCGGATTGCCTGGCGACGCTGGCAGCGCTCGAGGCCATGGCCGCACGTATTGACCGACTCGCGCCCGGGCAACTTCGCGTGCATGGGGCCGGACTCCACGGCCTTCGCCCACCGGCCCGAGCGCTCGATCTCGGCAACTCGGGCACGGCGATGCGCCTGCTGGCGGGCCTGTTGGCGGGTCAGCCCTTCGATTCGATCCTGGTCGGTGACATCTCCCTGATGCAACGCCCCATGGAGCGCGTTGCCGCACCCTTGCGCCGCATGGGTGCCGATATCCGCACGCACGGCGGCAGGCCGCCCGTGACGTTGTCCGGCGGGCGCCCGTTGAGCGGCTGCGAGCACCGGCTGGACACGCCAAGCGCACAGGTCAAGTCAGCCTTGCTGATTGCCGGCCTGCAGGCTCGAGGCCGCACCGGCGTGTGGGAACCTGGCGTGTCGCGCGATCACACGGAGCGCATGCTCGAAGCCTTCGGCGTCGACATCATGCACGCAGATGGTACGGTGGCACTCGAGGGTCCCGCTGCGCTCAAGGCAACCCGTATCGACATTCCCGGAGATTTTTCGTCGGCCGCCTTTTTTATCGTCGCCGGGCTGATCGCCGGCACGGCCCCGCTCCGGATCCGCAATGTCGGCGTCAATCCGACCCGCACGGCTCTAATCGACATACTGCGCCTGATGGGCGGGGACATCCGGGTTCAACCGCTCCCGCTAATCGGAGGTGAACCCCGTGCGGACATCGAAGTTCACCCCAGCGCGCTGCGCGGAATCAACATATCCAGCGCGCTCGTGCCGATCGCCATGGACGAGCTGCCGGTGCTCTTTGCCGCGGCGGCGGTCGCGGAGGGCGACACGGTCGTGACGGGCGCCGGCGAACTTCGGGTGAAGGAAAGCAATCGTCTCGCGGCCATGTCCGAGGGCCTCGCCGCGGTCGGCATCGCGGCAGAGGGCCTGCCCGACGGCCTTCGTGTCCGCGGTGGGATCGTGCACGGGGGAGAGGTGCACAGCCATGGCGACCACCGGGTCGCCATGTCGTTCGCCGTGCTCGGCGCCCGCGCCAGGACACCGATTACCATTCACGACGTGCAGAATGTCTCGACATCCTTTCCCGGCTTCATCGATGCAGCTCATGCCTGCGGGCTCGACCTTGCGGAGGCGGAATGAGCCAGGTTCCGGTGATTGCCATCGACGGGCCGAGCGGATCCGGAAAGGGCACGATAGCCCGCCACGTGGCAAAGCATTTGGGTTGGCACCTCCTCGACAGCGGGGCCCTGTACCGCCTGGTGGCCCTCGGCGGCACGCGAACCGGGCTCGCGCCGGATGACATCGAGGGTCATGCCCGCGTCGCCGCCAGCCTCGATGTCCGGTTCGGCATGGACGAGGAGGGTGCCGAACGGGTGCTGCTCGCCGGTCAGGACGTCACGCACGAATTGCGTGCCGAGGCAACCGGCGAGGCGGCGTCGCGGGTCGCCGCCTGGCAGCCCGTCCGATCGGCCTTGCTGGAGCGCCAGCGGGCCTTTGCGCGCCTACCGGGCCTCGTGGCAGACGGCCGCGACATGGGATCGATCGTTTTCCGTAATGCGGGGCTCAAGATCTTCCTGACGGCGAGCCCCGTAGAAAGGGCCCTCAGGCGCTATAAGCAGTTGAAAGAAAAGGGGTTGAGTGTTAGCCTTGCCGCCCTTTCCGCGGAGATCGCCGAGCGGGACCGGCGGGATTCCACGCGCGCCGTGGCCCCGCTGGTGGCCGTCCCGGAGGCGGTCGTCGTGGATTCGACTGCGTTGACCATCGAGAAGGTCGTCGGGCGGGTGATCGAACTCGCGCGCGAGCAGTTTCCGGAGGCGGCGCGCGGGATTTGAGAGGCCGGCAGAGGGCCGGCAGGGACGGCGGGGCAGGACGCCCGGCCGCGGCGAGCAGGACCCGGATCGGCAGGATGCCGTACGGCAGGAAAACCCAAGTGGGCCCCGCGGCCCGGAAGACCCAATGACCGAATCTTTCCAGCAACTTTTCGAGCAGAGCCTTGCGAACCAGCAGTTCAAGCCGGGCCAGATCCTGACCGGCACCGTGGTCGACGTGAACGCCGATGTCGTCATCGTCAGCGTCGGCCTCAAGTCGGAAGCTGTCATTCCCGCGGAACAGTTCCGCAACGAAAACGGGGAAGTCGACATCGCCATCGGCCAGGAGGTCGAAGTGGCGCTCGATGCCGTCGAGGACGGTTCGGGCGAGACCCGCCTTTCGCGCGAGAAAGCCAAGCGCGCGCGCACCTGGACCCGCCTCGAGGAGGCCTTCACCAAGGGCGAAGTCGTGCGCGGCGTGATCAATGGCCGCGTCAAGGGCGGCTTCACCGTGGAGCTCGACAATGTGCGGGCCTTTCTCCCGGGCTCGCTCGTGGACGTTCGGCCAGTGCGCGACCCGAGCTACCTCGAAGGCAAGGAACTCGAATTCAAGGTGATCAAGCTGGACCAGCGCCGCAACAACGTCGTGGTTTCGCGGCGCGCGGTTGTCGAGCAGGAATACAGCGCGGAGCGCTCGGCGCTCCTCGATAACCTGAAGGAAGGCGACGTCGTCAAGGGCGCGGTCAAGAACCTCACCGACTACGGCGCCTTCGTGGACCTTGGCGGGATCGACGGTTTGCTGCACATCACCGACATGGCCTGGAAGCGCGTGAAGCATCCGTCCGAGATCGTGAAGGTGGGCGACGAAATCGACGTGCGCATCCTCAAGTTCGACCGCGAGCGCCAGCGCGTGTCGCTGGGCATCAAGCAGCTCGGCGCGGACCCGTGGCAAAACATCGCGCGCCGCTATCCGCCCAACACGCGACTATTCGGCAAGGTCACGAATATCGCCGATTACGGCTGTTTCGTGGAGATCGAGGAGGGGGTGGAGGGGCTGGTCCACGTCTCGGAAATGGACTGGACCAACAAGAACGTGAATCCGGCGAAAGTCGTGCATGTCGGCGAGGAAGTCGAGGTCATGGTCCTCGACATCGACGAGGAGCGCCGGCGCATTTCCCTCGGCCTCAAGCAGTGCAAGCCGAATCCTTGGCGCGAATTTGCGGACAGCTACAACCGTGGTGACCGCGTTTCCGGGCAGATCAAGTCGATCACGGATTTTGGCATCTTCATCGGACTCTCGGGCGGCATCGACGGCCTGGTGCACCTCTCCGACATTTCCTGGGATCGCCCGGGCGAGGAGGCGGTGCGCGACTACCAGAAAGCTCAGACCATCGAAGCGATGGTGCTTTCGATCGATCCAGAGCGCGAGCGCATCTCGCTCGGCATCAAGCAGCTCGCGAAAGACCCGATCTCCGCGTATCTCGCTGATCACCCGAAGGGCAGCATCGTCAAGGGCACCGTGAAGGATGTCGACGCGCGCGGCGCAATCGTCGATCTTGGGGATGGCATCGAGGGGAGCCTCCGCGCTTCCGAGCTCGCACGCGAGCGCGTCGAGGATGCGCGCACGGTGCTGAAGGCCGGCGACCCGATCGAGGCACGCTTCGTGGGCGTGGACCGCAAGAGCCGCGCCATCGTGCTTTCGGTGAAAGCGATCGAGGCCGAAGAAGAGGCCGAAGCGGTGCAGCAGTATCGGGGCAACGATTCGGCGACCGGAACCTCGCTCGGCGACCTGCTGAAGGAGCAGATCTCCGGTCAGTGAGCCGGTCCGGGGCGCCGCCGGGGATGGGCGGCGTTCCGCAGTTGAGGACGGGAGCCATGACAAAATCAGAATTGATCGAGATCATCTCCGCCAAGCAGAAGCACTTGCCCGCCAAGGACATCGAGCTGGCGGTCAAGCAGATGCTGGAAATCATGAGCGACGCGCTTGCCGGCGGCGAACGTATCGAGATTCGCGGCTTCGGCAGCTTCTCGCTTCACTTCCGCCCGCCGCGCCAGGGCCGCAATCCGAAGACTGGAGAGGCGGTCGCGCTTGCCGGCAAGTACGTTCCGCATTTCAAGCCGGGCAAGGACCTGCGAGAGCGCGTCAATGCGGGACAGTCTCACCCGATCCGCAACTGAGCCACCGGGCGCCGCCGGGCGACGCGGCCGCTGAACGATGAATCCTGAATCGATCTGGATCCTCCTGGGAGTCCTGTTCCTCGGCGGGGCCATCGGTTTCTACGCCTCGCGCAAGCCGCGACCGAGCGCAATCGGCGAGGAACACGTTCGCGGGAATTACCTGGCCGGCGTGAACTTCCTGGTGAACGAGCAACCGGACCGCGCCCTCGAGGCATTCCTGCGCGCGGCCGAGCTCGACGACGACACGGTCGAGACCCATTTCGCGCTCGGGAGCCTCTATCGCCGGCGCGGCGAGGTCGACCGCGCAATCAAGATCCACCAGAACATCGCGACGCGAGAGACGCTCGAGCCAAACCAGCGCGAGCAGGCGGGATTTGCACTCGCCCAGGACTACCTGAAAGCCGGCATGCTCGATCGCGCGGAGAAGATCCTCGAGCCGCTGGCGGCCTCGGGGGCGCACCGCATGGCCGCGATGCGAAAACTCATGCGCATCTACGAACAGGAACAGGAATGGACGCGCGCGATCGGCGTGTTCCGGGAACTGGAGAAGGCCGGGCGCGCGCCCCAGGAGAGCGCGATCGCGCACTACTACTGTGAACTGGCAGAGGCCGCGCGCGGGCGTGGCGAACTGGATGTTGCGAGAGACCACCTGCGCGCGGCGCGCTCGGAGGTGCGCCGCTTTCCGCGCGGCGCGCTCGTGCGCGCCGAAATCGCGATCGAACAGGCAGATTTCTCGCTGGCGGAGCGCCTGCTCGGCGCAGTGCTCTCACAGGACGTGGCGCTCGCGATAGAGGTCGTTCCCCGGCTCGTGCGGCTCGCACGCGCTGCCGGAAGTGCCGGAGAGGGCGCCATCGCGCGTGTGGTCGCTGGCCGCGCCGATGCCATCAATGAAATCGCGATCGCCTCGATCATGGCGGATGCGCTCGAATTCGCGCCGCTCGAGCAACGCGTGCGCGCCTGCCTGGCCGAGGACGACGCAATCGCGGGCCTGGTGCGCGCGATCGGCCGCGACCCGGGGGCGCTCGATGCTCGCGCCATTGCCGATATCGCGGCCGTGCTGAGGCGATTGGCCGCGCGTACACCGCGGTACCGGTGCGCGAGTTGCGGATTTTCCAGCATCGACCATTTCTGGCAGTGCCCTGGCTGCAAGACCTGGGACAGCCAGCGTCCGTTGCTGCGTTTCGATCTTGTCGCCGGGCTGGAGGGCGGCGCGGGGAAGTAGCCGCGCTTCTCCGCGAAAGACGACACTCCTTGGCTTGAAGGGGACGCACCGCTCATCGAACCATGAAGGGGTGCGTCCCCTCCTGGAAAGGAGCGCCCCATCGCCATTTCCCGAAGTACGCGCGCGATTGGCGGGCGGCGCGCCCCGGCAGGAGTCCCTAGTCTCTCTCCCCGGGCGCGGCGATGGTCGCCGCGCGCGAGAAAAGGGAGTGAAGTCATGTTGATCAAGGGACTGAGTGCGGCCCTCGTGGCCGCGACGCTGCTCGCGCCGACTGCCTTCGCCGGGCCCGTCGACGTCAATTCCGCCGACGCAAAAACGCTGGCCCGCGAGCTTCAGGGCGTCGGAATGGCGAAGGCCGAGGCGATCGTGAACTATCGGGAAAAGAACGGCCCGTTCAAGAGCCCCGCAGACCTCGCCAAGGTGAAAGGGCTCGGCAAGAAGCTCATCGACCAGAACAAGGCCAACCTGAAGTTCGAAGCCGCCAGGACTCCGGGCTGAGAATCCCCGGGCTGCGTCGCGGGCCGGTTTACGGCGGGTCCGGTATCATGACTTTGTCAGGATGCCGGAACCGAAGGACCCGCCGTGAGCCGACCCGCACCGATCCGATTCGCAGTCTTTCCCGTCGCGGGACGCGGCACGCGTTTCCTGCCCGCCACCAAGGCGAGCCCGAAGGAGATGCTGCCGATTGTCGACAAGCCGCTGATCCAGTATGCAGCGGAGGAGGCGCTCGTTGCCGGCGCGCGCCTGCTGGTATTCATCACGGGCAGCGGCAAGCGCGCTATCGAAGACCATTTCGACACCGATCCCGAGCTCGAAGCGGCCCTGGCCGAGCAGGGCAAGCAGGACATGGTGGACCTGCTGCGCGGGATCCTGCCCGCTGATGCCAGCTGCATATACATCCGCCAGCCGGCACCGCTGGGGCTCGGCCACGCCGTGCTTTGCGCGCATTCCGTGGTCGGCAGCGAGCCCTTTTTCGTGCACCTGGCGGATGACCTGATCGATGCCGACGAGCCCGTGCTCGCACAGATGCGAGACCGCTATCTGAAGTCCGGGGGTAGCGTGATCGGCGTGCAGCAGGTTCCGCGCAGCCAGACTGGCAGCTACGGCATCGTTGAGACCGAGGACCCTGCGGGCGAGTATTCGCGAATTCGCCGCATGGTCGAAAAGCCGGAGCCTGCGGAGGCGCCGTCCGACCTTGCGGTCGTCGGGCGTTACCTTCTCAGCGGTTCGATTTTCGAGCGTTTGAAGATAATCGGCCGAGGCGCCGGCGGCGAAATCCAGTTGACCGACGGCATCGCTGCACTGCTCTCTGACGAGCCGGTGTACGCGTACCGGTTCACGGGCACGCGATACGATTGCGGCAGCAAGCTTGGCTACCTTGAAGCGACCGTCCAGTACGGATTGCGCCATCCCGAGCTCGGCGAGCGGTTCGCGCAACTGCTCGAGGGAATGATCGCGGGACGCAGGCCCGGCCGGTGAGCGGGACTCAGTTCAGGACGTAGTAATCGCCCGTGCGCATCGGCACGGGCGGCTGTTGCACGGGCTCCGAGATCGCGCCGTCCCAGCGCCGCGTATACACCTGGAGCCGGACCTGGTCGGCGTCCTCGCCGCGAACGCCCTCGAGCCGGACGCCTGCGACCGCCCGTTCCGTGACCCGCCATTCCATCGATGCCGCGATTCGCACGCCGAGGCCGTCGCGCGAATCGCCCGGATAGCGTGGATCGCCGCTTGCGGCCTGCAGGGCCGCACTGGTTGGGAAATACGGGCTTCTTGACTCGCGGACTTCCTGCCATGCGAGTCCGCCCTCGAGCCGGTAACTCCGGCCATCGCGTCGCCCGAGCAGTTCGAAGACCGGCCCGACCGACAGGAACTTGTCAGGGCTGAAGTAGCCACCGTGGCCGAGCGTGAAATGCGAAAGATTCTCGTCGAAGCCGGTCGCCTCGACCGTGCCGCCGAGGCGTGCCACCCAGGCCTTGCCCGAGGCCGCCCGCTTGAGGAATCCCGCGTCGGCGCGCCACTGGGTATTGCTGTCGACGCGCCTTCCGTCGAGCATGGCGCCGGCGAGCTGCCCGTACACGCTGAATCCATCGTCACCAAACCGGCCGCCAAGGTACACGCGATTGCGCACGACGCCGCCCCAGGAGAGGCCACTCAATGGATCGTTCGCGCCGGCATAGGACAGGAATGAGTCCTCCACCGCCGTCCGATCGATTCCGAAGTTCCAGGGACCCGCGGGAGAATCGATTTGCATGCGCAGAGCGCCGACCAGGTTGCTGACGTCGAACGAGGTTGGCGTCGTTCCAAGTTCCAGCATGAAGCCATTGCGCGGCGCCCACTGCACGAGCGCCCCGATGCCCTTGTCGGATTGCGATTTCGAGAGCGCGGGCAGGGTGAGATAGCTCCCGAACGGTTCGCCGGCTGGAACGCGGTCGGATTCAGGATGAATGGCCTCGCCCAGAAGTCGAATGCGACCCCAGCTAGCCTGGCTCGTCTCCCATGCGAACTGCACGCGCGGGAGGCCGAGTTTGTCATGGTCAGTCTGGCCATTGCGCCAGCTCGAATCGATCGCAGCCTCGAAATGAGTGACCCAGTCGCGTTCGATGGCCTGCAGGCCGATATCGTTCGCCAGCCTTTCTGGCGCCATGTCGCGCGCGACGACGTAGGCATCGTAGGGGCGATTCAGCGCAAGCAAGGTATCGACGAGCTGGCCAGCGGCGCCGGGCGCATTCGAGTCGACGGCGAGCAAGTCCCGCAGCGCGCGTTCGCGTGCCGGTTGATCGCCTCGCAGGTTGGCGAGGTCCGCGCGGGCCCGCAAAGTCGACGGATGGTTCGGCCGCAACTCGTCGAGTACGGAATACGCGCGCCCGGCCGCGTTTGCGTCCCGCAAATCGCGCGCCGTCGCGAATTCGTGCAGCACCACGTCGTAGCGCGCGTCGCGTTCGAGCTCGGCGAGGGAGGGGTCGAGCCGGACCGTCGTGCGGGCGGCCATGAAATAGGTCAGTGCCTGCCGGGAATTGCCGCGGCGCACGGCAAGGATGCCGAGACCGGCCTGCGCTTTCGGGTGGCTTGCGGTTGCCGGCGGGACCTCGCTCAGGTACATGGCCGCAAGTGGCTCAATGCCTAGATCCAGGCACAGGTATCCGAGCGACGTCTCGAGCCGCGCACGATCCTCATCCGGCAGGGCCTTCAGCGCCGCGGGATCCTGGATGCCCGGCATGGCGCGGCGCGCCGCTTCCGGATCGACGGCGGCGAGCGCCCGGATCCAGGTGAATCGCGCCCAGGGATCCTCGGGATCAAGCAGGCGCGCCTTTTCGGCGGCGTCGAGGGCCGAACGAAAATCGCCCTGCGTGAACATCGCGTCGGACTGGGCGCGCCAGCCAGCCGCATCCTGCGGGGTTTCCGCAGACGCGGCGAGCGTGATTGTCGCGAGTAGCGCGACGGTCAAACCCATGCGGCGGTCCCCTTTTGCTGCCGCGACGGCTACCCTCCATGATAGCCGCTTTCAAGGCCGACCTCACCTGCGATATCTGATGAGGGCGTAAGCTTTAGTGATTGATCGGGAACGCAAAAACCCCTAGCGTCCGGGCGTGCCGACCCCCGTCATCTATGCGATCGTCGTGTTGATCTGGGGCACGACGTGGTACGCGATCAAGTACCAGCTCGGCGTGGTCGCGCCTGAAATTTCCCTGGTCTACCGATTCGGGTTTGCTGCCATTTGCGTATTCATCTTCGCGCGGGCGACCGGAAGCCCGTTGCGGCTCAGCTGGCGCGACCACCGCTTCGTCGCGATTCAGGGCGCGACGCTCTTCTGCCTCAATTACTGGATGACCTATCTCTCGACGCAGTTCCTCACGAGCGGACTGGTGGCGGTGCTGTTCACTTCGATCATTTTCTTCAACCTCGTGAACAGCCGCATGGTTTTCGGCGCGCCGATCGAAAGGCGCGTGCTCCTGGCGGCCGGTGCCGGCGTCCTTGGAGTTGGCTTGTTGTTCCTGCCCGAGCTGCAGGCCGCGCTCCATGATCGAGGTATCGCGCGAGGCGCGCTGCTTGCGCTCGGTGCGACCTATGTCGCCTCGCTGGGAAACATGGCGGCAATGCGCAATACGCAGGGCGGGCTTCCGGTCGTCACTGTCAACGCCTACGGAATGGCCTATGGCGCAATCGGTCTCGCGGCTATCTCGGCAATCCGCGGCACGCCGGTCGCATTCGATGCGCGCTGGCCTTACGTGCTCTCGCTGCTTTACCTGTCGCTGGCCGGCACGTCGATCGCATTCGGCCTTTACCTTGCGCTCCTGAAGCGCATCGGCGCCGCGCGCGCTGCGTATACGAGCGTCCTGTTTCCGGTCGTGGCGCTCATCGTTTCCACGGTGTTCGAAAACTATCGCTGGAGCCTGCCCGCGTTCCTCGGGCTCGCGGTCCTGGTCGCTGGAAATGCGCTCGCGCTGGGCAGGCGTGCACAAACCGCGCCGGCCGGCGTCTCCAGCCTCACGTCAAAGTAGGGAAATGGCTCCCCGAGTTGGACTCGAACCAACGACCCACGGATTAACAGTCCGTTGCTCTACCGACTGAGCTATCGGGGAAGCGGATTTTCAGGGCGCGGGATTGTCGGCCAAGGCCGCGCCCAAGTCAACAAAATTGCAGGGATTTTCTGCCGATATCGGCGCTCAGGCACGCATCCTGGGCTGCGCACCCGCGAGCGCCCGCTGCATGCGCGCCAGCGCATCGGTCAACGTATCCATCGCCGCCGCGTACGAGAGCCGGACATGCCCCGGCGCGCCAAACGCCGAGCCCGGGACGACGGCGACGCCAGCCTCGTTGATGAGGAACTCGGCAAATACGTTGTCGTCCGCGGCGTCGACGATCTTCATCGCACGATCGACGTTGGCAAAGGCATAGAACGTACCCCAGCCCGGGATGCAACGTACGCCGGGCAGCTGGTTGAGTCCGGCCACCACGAAATCGTGCCGAGCCTTGAATGCGCGATTAAACTCGGCGACGCAGTCCTGCGGCGCGTTGAGCGCCACCGTTGCCGCCTTCTGGGAGATCGACGAGGCATTCGACGTGCTCTGGCCCTGAATCGTCGCCATCGCGGCAATCAGCTCGGCCGGACCGCCGCAATAGCCGATGCGCCATCCGGTCATCGCGTAGCTCTTGGAACAGCCATTGATCGTCACCGTCCGGTCATAGAGCCCGGGATTCGCCGTGACGAAGCTCGTAAATGGCTCGGGTCCCCACCAGATGTGCTCGTACATGTCGTCGGTGCCGATGACGACTTGCGGGTACCTTTCGAGCACGGCGCCGAAGGCCTGGAGTTCGGTCTTCGAGTACGCAGCGCCGGTCGGATTGCTCGGACTGTTCAGGATGAAAAGTCGCGTGCGCGGCGTAATCGCGCCCTCGAGCTGCGCAGCCGTGATCTTGAATCCTTCGTCGATGCCCGCATGGACAAAGACGGGCGTTCCGTCGGCGAGGAGCACCATGTCCGGGTACGAAACCCAGTAAGGAGCCGGAATGATGGCCTCGTCGCCCGCATCGAGCAGGGCACAGCAGAGGTTGAACACGGTCTGCTTGGCGCCGCTCGATACCAGGACCTGCGCGCGGGCGTATTGGAGGCCGTTGTCGCGGAGGAACTTTCCGATGATCGCGTCCTTGAGCTCGTTCGTCCCCTCGACGGCCGTGTAGCGCGTGAGGCCGCTGCGAATTGCCGCGATACCCGCGTCCCGGATGTGCGCGGGCGTGTCGAAATCGGGCTCGCCCGCGCCGAGGCCGATAATGTCCTTGCCCTCGGCTCTCAGGCGCGCCGCACGCGCGGTGACTGCGAGCGTGGGCGACGGCTTGATGCGCTGTACGCGCCGGGACAGACGGATGGTCACGTGGGAGTACCGGTTGGCCACGAACACGGCTAAGGTACGGGAAGGCATTTTGCGTTGCAATTCCGGCGGGACATGAGCGAACCGAGGCCATTTCAGCTGCAGTCGGACTACGCGCCGGCCGGCGACCAGCCGGAGGCGATCGCGGCGCTGATCGATGGCCTGGAATCCGGGCTCGCGCACCAGACCCTGCTCGGCGTAACCGGCTCGGGAAAGACATTTTCGGTTGCATCCGTCATACAGGCGGTGCAGCGCCCGACGCTCGTCCTGGCGCACAACAAGACGCTTGCGGCCCAGCTCTACGGCGAGTTCAAGGAATATTTCCCGCGCAATTCGGTGGAGTATTTCGTCTCGTATTACGATTACTACCAGCCGGAAGCCTACGTTCCGTCATCCGACACGTACATCGAGAAGGATGCCTCGATCAACGAGCACATCGAGCAGATGAGGCTTTCGGCCACGAAGGCGCTGCTCGAGCGGCCGGATTCGATCATCGTTGCGACCGTTTCCGCGATCTACGGCCTCGGCGATCCCGAGTCCTACCTGAAAATGGTCCTGCACCTCGTGCGCGGCGACCGCATGGATCACCGCCAGCTGCTGCGTCGCCTCGCCGACATGCAGTACACGCGGAACGAACTGGACCTTCGCCAGGGCACGTTCCGCGTGCGCGGCGACGTGGTCGACATCTTTCCGGCGGAATCGGAGCGGGACGCGGTCCGCGTGCAGTTTTTCGACGAGGAAATCGAATCGCTTGCCTTTTTCGATCCTCTGACCGGCGAGGTCCTGCGCAAGGTCCCACGGCTGACCGTGTTTCCATCCACGCACTACGTGACACCGCGGGAGCGGCTGCTCGCGGCAGTCGACGAGATCAAGGTCGAGTTACGAGTTCGGCTGGCGGAACTTCGCGCCGCGAACAAGCTGGTCGAGGCCCAGCGGCTCGAACAGCGGACTCTGTTCGACCTGGAAATGATCGCGGAGCTGGGTTACTGCGCAGGCATCGAGAACTACTCGCGCTACCTGTCCGGACGCTCGCCAGGCGAGCCGCCGCCCTGCCTGTTCGATTACTTGCCGCGAAACGCACTGCTCGTGATCGACGAGAGCCACGTGACCTTGCCGCAGCTGCAGGCAATGTACCGCGGCGACCGCTCCCGCAAGGAAACGCTGGTCGAATACGGTTTTCGTCTGCCGTCGGCGCTCGACAACCGGCCGCTGCGCTTCGACGAGTTCGAGCGCGTGCAGCCGCAAACGATATACGTGTCGGCGACCCCGGCTGAGCGCGAGCTCGCGAAGTCGGGACAGGTGGTCCAGCAGGTCGTGCGCCCGACCGGTCTCGTCGATCCCGCGGTCGAGGTGCGCCCGGTCGCAACGCAGGTCGATGACCTGCTGTCCGAGATCCGCCTGCGCGCCCAGCGGCAGGAACGCGTGCTGGTCACGACACTGACCAAGCGCATGGCCGAGGACCTCACCGGGTACCTCGACGAGCACGGCGTCAAGGTGCGCTACCTGCATTCGGACATCGAGACCGTCGAGCGCGTCGAGATTATCCGTGACCTGCGCCTGGCCAAGTTCGACGTGCTGGTCGGCATCAACCTGTTGCGCGAGGGGCTCGACCTGCCCGAAGTGTCGCTGGTCGCGATACTGGACGCCGACAAGGAAGGCTTCCTGCGATCGGAGGGCTCCCTGATCCAGACAGTCGGCCGGGCCGCGCGCAACGAGCACGGAACCGCGATTCTCTACGCGGACCGGATCACGGGCTCGATGCAGCGGGCGCTCGCCGAGATGAGCCGGCGCCGGGAGAGGCAGCTGGTGTGGAACGCAGAACACGGCGTGGTGCCGAAATCAATCCGCAAGGCCGTCAAGGACATCATGGAGGGCGCGAGAAGCGTCGCGCCGGGCGAATCGGCGCGCCGCAGGACCGTGCGCCTGACGCCCGAACAGGCGATGCAGCAGATCCGCAAGCTCGAACAGGAAATGTACCGCCTGGCTCGCAATCTCGAGTTCGAGAAAGCCGCGCAGGTGCGGGATGAGATCGCGGCGCTCCGGCACGGCGCGCTGGGCGCGGAGGCGGATCGTCTGGCAGGCTGACAGCGCCCGATCCCGGCAGGGATCGGGCGCCGTGTGCGAGTCAGCCGTCAGTTGACCTTGATCTCGACCGATTTCGCTTTTTCGATCTGCATCTTCGGAACATGGACGCTCAGGAGCCCATCCTTGGTCTCGGCGCGGATGCCCTCCGCTTTGGCGTCATCCGGAAGCGTGAAGCTCCGGCAGAACGCGCCATAGAAACGCTCGATTCTGTGAATCCTTTCGTCCTTCAGTTCCTTTTCCTGGCGCCGCTCGCCCTCGATCGTCAGCACGCTGTCCTCCAGCGTGACCTTGACGTCTTCACGGCGGAGTCCCGGCAGTTCTGCGGTGACCAGGTATTCCCTCTCGGTTTCCTTGATGTCGACTGCGGGTGACCACTCGAACTTGGTGGTGAAATCTTCGCCAAGCATGTACGGCCAGCGACCAAGCGCCGGACGCGACATGCTGCGGAAGAAATCACCCGTCTCCCTGAAAGGTTCCCAACGCATGAGATTCATGATTTCCTCCTTGGCCATGAGGCCTTTGGTATCCAGATCCATACACACGATAGTCCAAACGCCTGGAGTATCAATACGTATTTGTACGGATCTCCGCGTTGAGTGACATGCGAATCAGCTGCGCAACGGAATGCGCCTGCATCTTTCGCATCAGGTGAGCGCGATGAATTTCGATGGTCCGCTGACTGACGCCGAGTTCACCCGCCATCTGCTTGTTGGATCGCCCTTGGGCAAGCAGCCTCAGCACCTGTTGTTCCCGCGGCGTCAGTGACGCGAGACGTGCTTCGATAGTCCGCCTGGCGGAAAGTTGGGCGCGGTGCCGCTCGTCCTGCGCCAACGCATTGCGCACGCGCCCGATCAGGTCCTGGTCGCGGAACGGCTTCTGCAGGAAGTCGATCGCGCCGTGTTGCATGGCTTCAACGGCCATGGGGACATCGCCGTGCCCGGTAATGAAGATCACGGGAATGATCGCACCGCGACGGCTCAATTCCTCCTGCAACTCGAGCCCGGTCATGTCCGGCATCCTGACATCCAGGACCAGACAGCCGGGTTGGTCCGGATCGTGACCGGAGAGGAATTCGGCAGCAGTTCCACAGGTGCTGACCGCGAGGCCAGCGGATTGAAGCAGCAATTTCAGCGAACTGCGGACGGCGTCATCGTCATCGACCACGAATACGACCGGCAAGGGCCCGAGTGCGGTTGTCATGGCGCCAGCTGCGCAACCGGCAGGCGAATCGTAAAGCAGGCACCGGTCGGCGTATTTGGCCGATATTCCAGCCGGCCCCGGTGCGCCTCGATGATCGACTTGCTGATGGCGAGGCCGAGGCCCGTGCCGTAGTCCTTGGTCGTGCAGAATGCATCGAATATCCTGCTTGCAACCGACGGATTCACGCCGGGACCGAAGTCGATCACGCTCAAGGCAATCTCGTCCGGTTGCACGCGGTTCGTGCGTACGATGACGCGGGCCTCGCCCGCGCGGGATTCGGCCAGGGCCTCGAAGGAATTGTGTATCAGGTTCAGCAGGACCTGCTGGATCTGGATTCCGTCCACTTCAAGCAGCGGCAAGCCGTCCTCGAGTTCGAGGGACAGTCGAACGCCCTGGGACAGGGACTCGCTGCGCAGCAATGCCGATACTTCGCGCACCAGCCCGTTGATGTCGGCGGGCTCCCGGCGCGGCTGGTGTGCGCGGACCAGGTTGCGGACACGCCGGATAATTTCGGCAGCGCGATGCGCCTGGCCGGAAATCTGCCGCAACGCATCCTGGACATCGGCGGTTCTTGGAACCGGGGCGTCCAGTAGCCGTTCGCAGGCCTGCGCGTAATTCGAAATCGCCGCGAGCGGCTGGTTGATCTCGTGTGCAATTGCGCCCGCCATTTCTCCCAGGGTTGCGAGGTGTGAAACTCGCGCCATGCGCTGTCGCATGCGTTCCTTCTCTTCGGCGGCTCGATGGCGGACCGTCAGGTCATGCAGGAAGCCGACGAATCGGGCCGGATTGCTGTCGCGAATGCGGCCCACGGCCAGTGCGACGGGGAAAATGCTGCCGTCCTTGCGGCGAGCCTCGACCTCGCGGCCAAGTCCGAGAATGTGAGGAATGCCGCTCGCGAGATACCGCGCGATGTATGAATCGTGCGCGCTGCGGTGCGGCTCCGGCATCAGCAGGCTGACATTCGACCCGAGCGCTTCAGCAGCCGAGTACCCGAACAGCCTCTCGGCCGCGGGATTGAATGACGCGATGGTTCCCTGGAAATCGATGATGATCACGGCGTCGATCGCGACGTCGAGCAGCGCCTCGACTTCCCGGTTGGCTGATGGCGACATCACTGGATTCCGTGTCGCTCGCGGATGTGCTCGACCACAATTCGGAACAATGAATGGCGGTTCATCTCGATTCCGACCGATTGTACCCGCGACACCTCAAGCTCGGGCATTGACACTGCGTGCCAAGGCATTTCCCCGGGCCGCAATTGCGCGATCGTGCGCGGCCAGGCAGCAACCGCGAGCAGCTCCCGGATCGGCAGGCAATTCTGTTTGGGCAAGCGCCTCCTCTCGCTCATGTGCGGATTTTCGTGGCGGGCAACATCTGGACCCCAGGCGGGGAATTCCAGTAACATCGCGCCTCCTTTCGGGCGCGTAGCTCAGCGGTAGAGCACTACCTTGACATGGTAGGGGTCACAGGTTCGATCCCTGTCGCGCCCACCATGACCGATTCGAACGGTATTGGCGTCATATGTTGGGCTTGCGCCGGGGCCGGCGAGTGAGCGCCGCGGCAAGGTCGCTGCCGACGGCAGGAACCAGAGCTCTCGGACCTTCCCGGCCTCCGGACGCGGCCAGAGTCGGCTATCGCATTGTGCAGGCGCGAGCGACGCTGCCCATGGAATTGACGAGTGCCGAGGTTCGAGCCTGGATGTTGTCCGCCGTGTTCTGCACCTCGCCTACCGCAGAGCTGAGGCCGGCCAACCGTTCCGTGACCTTGTCGAGCTGCGCGGAGTTGTCAGCGGGGTGGTAGTCCCCGATATGTTGTCCGATCCAGGCGGTGCAAGCGATTTGTGTCAAAACGATGGCGGCAGCGCTGCCAAGAATGAGCCAACGCGAGCTTAGCGGTTCCATTTCATCTCCTCCAAGTCGGAACTGGGGCCGGAAGATTGATTGTGCGCCCGGTTGCACGCACCGTGCCCGTAACGAACTGCAGGATGCGGCGATCGGGTTTCGGACGGTTCCATTTGAACCTCCCAGTCAATTGAATCAGCAGGATTGCCGTCATTCCGGAGATTTGCTTTCGGGATCTCCAGCGCGATCAACCGAAGATCGCCGACGTCCGGCGAAGAATCGTCGCCGAATGCGACCTCCTTCGGGTCGGGTCCGCCTGCTGCCACGGGCGTGGCACAAAGGAAAGGCGAATGAACCAGCGCGGGTGCAATGCCGAGAAGAGTTCGCGTCATGGGTGACACCTCCCTCGTCTGCTCGAATTCACGCGGAATCCCGTGTGCTAATTTACTCCTGCTTCTCGAACCGCGGTCACCTCGACGACGTCCTGGCGCGCCTGCGCGCGTCTCGGCCGTAATAGTCGGGGTAGTCCGCGGCAAGACCCTTGAAGCGCCGGTGGATCCACAGGTACTGCTCGGGATGGTGGCGAATCTGTGCCTCCAGCAGCGCGCCGAAGCGAGCCGTATCCGCGACCGGATCGTCACTCGGAAAGTCCTCGATTTCCGGTCCGATGATGACGCGATATCCTTTTCCGTCCGGCAGGCGTTGCGGGAAATACGTCAATGTCGCGGCTCCCGTCAGGCGGGCGAGGCGCGAAGTCGAGGTCGTGGTGGCGGCCGGGGTGCCGAAGAAGGGAATCATGGCGACGCCCTTGTTGCGGTAGCTCTGGTCGGGCGCGTACCAGACGGCCCCATTCTGTCTCAGCGCGCGAACCAGGGTGCGAATGTCGTCGTAATGGATCGCGCGCTCGGCAAACCGGGTAAATCGCCTCTTCATGAAGCACGCAAGGGCTTCATCCCTGGGCGGCTTGAACAACACGTTCAACGGCACCAGGGTTCCGAGGATGCGGGTCCCGATCTCGATGGTCGTGAAATGCCCGCCGACGAGGATCGCACCCCGTCCCCGCGCGAGGGCGCGGTGGAGATGGTCGAGTCCCTCGACCTGGGCCAGCGAGCGTATGCGCCCGTTGTCGCTCCACCAGGTCATCGCCGTCTCGCACACGCCGATCCCGAGGCTCTCGAAGTGGAGCTTCAGCAAGTTCAGGCGTTGATCGGCGGACAGCCCGGGCAGGCACAAGTCGATGTTCCGCCGCGCGATACGGACATAGGGAAGCGGCAGGCGGTGCACGAGGCGGCCGATCATCCTGCCGATGCGCAGCTGCCAGGTGTAGGGCAGGGGCTCGACGATGCGGAGGCATCCGATCCCGAACCATGTCAGCCAGTATCGCGGCCCCAGCAGGCGAAGCCGACTTTGCAGGCGCGGCAGATCCAATTGAACCTGCAACATTGAAGTGGAGGCTCATCTTACATGGCCGTCCGCGATCGACCAGCAGGATTCTTGCCCGCCGTGGAGGCGCTATCCGACGGGCAGGCGAGGCGAGCCAAGGGCATCTGAATCCTCTACCATCAATCGTTTCGTGCGGGATCAGGACCCATGCCAATAATCACGCTGCCGGACGGCAGCCAGCGATCCTTCGATCGCCCGGTCACCGTGGCGGAAATCGCGGCCTCGATCGGCAGGGGACTTGCCCGCGCGGCGCTGGCCGGAAAAGTCGACGGTCGCCTGGTCGATACGTCGCACGCGATTGCGGGCGATGCCGCCGTCCGCATCGTCACCGCCAAGGACTCCGAGGGGCTCGAGATCCTGCGCCACTCGACCGCGCACCTGCTGGCGCAGGCCGTGCAGTCGATCTACCCGAAAGCCCAGGTCACGATCGGGCCGGTGATCGACGACGGCTTTTATTACGACTTTGCCTTCGAACGGCCCTTCACGCCCGAAGACCTCGAAAAGTTCGAACGGAAAATGCATGAACTCGTGAAGGCGGACCAGCCGGTGCGGCGCCGCGTCCTCTCGCGGGACGCCGCTGTCGCCCATTTCAAGTCCATTGGAGAGCACTACAAGGCGGAAATAATCGCCGCGATCCCCGAGGGCGAGGAGATTTCGCTTTACGGCCAGGGCGAATGGGAAGACCTCTGCCGGGGCCCGCATGTGCCGTCCACCGGAAAACTGGGCGCCTTCAAGCTGACCAAGGTCGCGGGCGCCTACTGGCGGGGTGATTCGCGGAACGAAATGCTCCAGCGCATCTACGGCACGGCCTGGGCCGACGAAAAGCAGCTCAAGGATTACCTGCAGCGTCTCGAGGAGGCGGAAAAGCGCGATCATCGCCGCATTGGCCGCGAGCTCGACCTGTACCACTTCCAGGAAGAGGCGCCCGGCGCCGTCTTCTGGCACCCGCATGGCTGGACGATTTTCCAGCAATTGATCGCCTACATGCGCGAGCGGCAGCGGGCCGCCGGTTACGAGGAGATCAGCAGCCCCGAGATCATGGACCGCGAACTCTGGGTGCAGTCGGGCCATGTCGAGCAATTCGGCGAGAACATGTTTCTGTCGAAGACGCCGGATGAACGCGTGTATGCCATCAAGCCGATGAACTGTCCGGGGCATGTGCAGGTGTTCCGCCAGGGCCTCCATAGCTACAAGGAATTGCCGATTCGCTACGCCGAATTCGGCAAGGTGCACCGCTACGAGCCGTCTGGCGCACTGCATGGTCTCCTGCGCGTGCGCGCCTTCACCCAGGACGATGCCCACGTCTTCGTCAGCGAAGACCAGATTACGGATGAAACGGTGCGCGGCATCGAACTCATGATGTCGATCTACCGCGACTTCGGGTTTGACGACGTCCGTGTCAAGTTCGCCGATCGCCCTGCCCGCCGCGTGGGCGACGACGCGACCTGGACCCGCGCGGAGGAAGCCCTCAAGGCCGGCACGCGCGCGGCCGGCATCGAGTACGAGTTCAACCCGGGGGAGGGCGCGTTCTACGGGCCGAAGCTCGAGTTCGTGCTGAAGGACGCGATCGGCCGCGACTGGCAATGCGGCACCTGGCAGGTGGACCTGATCCTGCCGGGCCGGCTCGGCGCGCACTACATTGACGAACACAGCCAGAGGCGCACGCCGGTCATGCTGCACCGTGCGATTTTCGGCTCGCTCGAGCGATTCTTCGGCATCCTGCTCGAGCACTACGCCGGGCGCCTGCCCGTGTGGCTGGCGCCGGTGCAGGCGGTCGTCATGAATATCAGCGAAAAGCAGGGAAATTACGCGTCCGGGGCCGCCGAATTCCTTAAAAATCAGGGGCTTCGCGCGGAATTCGACTTGCGGAACGAAAAAGTGGGCTATAAAATCCGCGAGCACACGCTGAAGCGTGTCCCGTATCTGCTGGTCGCAGGCGATCGGGAAGTCGAATCCAGGTCATTGGCCGTGCGCACGCGCTCCGGGAAGGATCTGGGTGCCATGCCCCTGGACGAGGTGGCCGCTCGGATCGCCCGGGATGTGGCGAGCCGCGGCCTTGATCACTTGGAGGACTGAGTATTTCGACAAGCAAACGCGTAAGGCGCAACGAGGAGATCCTTGCGCCGCAATTACGCGTGATAGGCGCCGACGGGAGCCAGATCGGCGTCCTGAGCCGCGGCGAGGCCCTCGCGAAGGCTACCGCTGAGGAATTGGATCTCGTGGAGGTTTCGCCGACGGCCGAGCCCCCTGTCTGCCGGATCATGGACTTCGGAAAGTACCTGTTCGAGCAGAACAAGAAGGCTCATTCGGCGAAGCGCAAGCAGAAGCAGATCCAGCTCAAGGAAGTGAAATTCCGGCCGGGCACGGAAACCGCGGATTACCAGGTCAAGCTGCGTAATCTGGTCAAGTTCCTGACGGCGGGTGACAAGGCCAAGGTAACCATGAGGTTCCGCGGCCGGGAGATGGCCCATACGGAGATCGGGCGCAGACTCCTCGACAGGCTGGTGGGCGACCTTGCCGAGCACGGCCAGATCGAACAGCAGGCCTCGATGGAGGGACGCCAGATCACCATGGTGATATCCCCGAAGAAGAAGTGACCGGCGGCCAGCCGCCGATACGCCTCCAGCCCGCGCAAGCGGCGTGAAGAGGTCAGAAAAGGAGACGACCGATGCCCAAGTTGAAAACCAACCGGGCCGCGGCGAAGCGTTTTCGCAAGACTGCGAAAGGCTTCAAACGCGGCCAGGCGAATCGCCGCCACATCCTCACCAAGATGACGAAGAAGCGTAAGCGCCAGCTGCGCGGCTCGACCATGGTCCATGAGACCGATGAGGGACGGCTGCTGCGGCTGCTGCCCAACGCCTGATTCCTTCTTATTGAATCTGAAAAGAGAGATGTGACATGGCAAGAGTGAAGCGCGGCGTCGTCGCCGGGCGCCGGCACAAGAAGGTCCTGAAGAAGGCCAAGGGTTACTACAACGCCCGGCGCAAGGTCTATCGCGTCGCGAAGCAGGCGGTCATCAAGGCCGGCCAGTACGCCTACGCGGGCAGGCGCCTCAAGAAGCGCGACTATCGCGCGCTGTGGATCCAGCGCATCAACGCGGCGGCGCGGGGCTGCGGGCTCTCGTACAGCCGGTTCATCGCGGGCATCCAGGCGGCCGGAATCGAGATCGACCGCAAGGCGCTCGCCGACCTCGCGGTGCACGACATCGCCGCGTTCGGGGCGATCGCGGAGAAAGCGAAGGCCGCACTGGCCGCGAAGTAGCGCCGTGACCTCAGGGGGTCGGGTGATGGACCTGGAGTCGCTGGTCGCGCGCACGCTCGCCGAGATCGGCTCGAGCGCGGACTTGGCCGCGCTCGACGCCGTGCGGATATCGGTCCTCGGCCGCAAGGGGGCCGTGACGGAGCTTCTCAAGGGGGTCGGCGACCTGCCGGCTCTCGAGCGCAAGAGCGCCGGCGCGTCCATCAACCGGGCGAAGGACCGGATCGCGGCGGCGCTCGATGCGCGGCGGGCCGAGCTCGAGGCCGCCTCGCTCGAGCGCGACCTGAAGAGCGCTGCCATTGACGTGACCCTTCCGGGACGCGGCCAATCGGTCGGCGGACTTCACCCGGTGACGCGAACGCGGCTTCGGATCGAGGAGATCTTCCGCCGTGCAGGCTTCAGTGTCGCGGAAGGGCCCGAGGTGGAGGACGATTTCCACAATTTCGAGGCGCTCAACATTCCCGCCAACCACCCCGCGCGGGCGATGCACGACACATTCTATTTCGGCGACGGTCGGCTGCTTCGAACACACACCTCTCCGGTGCAGATTCGCGCCATGAAACTCCAGGGTGTGCCGATCCGCCTGATCGCACCGGGCCCCGTCTATCGCCGCGACTCGGATGTCACTCATACGCCGATGTTCCACCAGGTCGAGGGCCTGGTGCTCGACGAGGACATCAGCCTCGCGAACCTGAAAGGCGTGCTGGCCGGATTTGCGGAGCAATTCTTCGAAAAAGCGCGTGGCCTGCGGTTCCGGCCGTCATACTTCCCGTTCACCGAGCCGTCGGCGGAGGTCGACATCCAGTGCGTGCTCTGCGACGGCGCGGGCTGCCGCATCTGCAAGCAGACTGGATGGCTCGAGATCCTGGGCTGCGGCATGGTGCATCCGAACGTGCTGACCGCCTGCGGCGTCGATGCGACCCGCTGGCAGGGCTACGCCTTCGGCATGGGCATCGAGCGCCTTGCCATGCTGCGTTACGCGGTCAATGACCTGCGCATGTTTTTCGAGAACGACCTGCGTTTCCTGGCGCAGTTCAACCGGGGCTGACGATGCGCGTCAGCCTGTCCTGGCTTGCGGACTGGGTGGATCCCGGCATGGATGCCGCGACGCTTGCCTCCCGCCTCACGATGAGTGGCATCGAGGTCGAGTCGATCGAGCCGGCTGCAGGCGACTTTCAGGGCGTCGTGGTGGGCGAGGTGCTTTCGGTCGAACGCCATCCGGGTGCAGACAAGCTGACCGTCTGCCAGGTCGCAGGCGGCGGCTCGACGCTGCAGCAGGTCGTATGCGGCGCGCCCAACGTGCGCGCGGGCATGAAGGCCGCGCTGGCGCCCGAAGGGGCGCGGCTCGGGTCCGGTGACATCATCCGCATGGCCAGGCTGCGGGGCGTCGAGTCGAACGGCATGTTGTGCTCGGCGCGCGAACTCGGCCTGTCCGAGGAACACGAGGGCATCCTGGAGCTCCCGGACGAGCTCGTGACCGGGTCGCCCCTGCGCGAGGCCCTGCAGCTCGACGACACCCTTTTGACGCTCAACGTGATGCCGAATCGTGGCGACGTGCTGTCGGTGCAGGGTGTCGCGCGCGAAGTGGCCGCCATCACGTCCCGCAAGCTGGTGCCACCGCCGATGGAACCGGTACCTCCTGCCACCCGCGAGAAGTTCCCGGTGAGGCTCGAGGCCCCTGCCGGTTGCCCGCGGTTCGCGGGCCGCGTGATCCAGGGCGTGAATCCCGCGGCCCGCACGCCGCTCTGGATGCGCGAACGCCTTCGGCGGGCCGGGCTGCGTCCGATCCGCCCGTTAGTGGACGTCACGAACTACGTCATGCTGGAACTGGGCCAGCCGCTGCACGCCTACGACCTGCGACGCCTGAAATCGCACATCGCGGTGCGCAACGCACGCGCCGGGGAGCGCCTGAAGCTTCTCGATGGCCGCGAGATCGATCTCACGGCGGAAACGATCGTCATCGCCGATGGCATCGGTCCGGTGGGTCTCGCCGGAGTCATGGGCGGAGAAAAGAGCGGCATTGCCGCGAATACCGCCGACGTTTTTCTCGAGGGCGCCTTCTTCCCGCCGGACGCGGTCGCCGGCGTCGCTCGCCGTCACGGGCTCGCAACCGACGCAGCGCAGCGCTTCGAGCGCGGGGTCGACCCGCGCGGGCAGGAGCGCGCAATCGAGCGTGCGACGCAATTGCTGGTTGCGATCGCGGGCGGCCGGCCGGGTCCCACGGTGCTGACGCAGGACGAGGACCATCAGCCGAAGCGACCCGGCGTGACCCTTCGCCCCGAGCGTGTGGCGAGCCTGCTGGGCGTACAGATTCCGCGGGCGGAAATCGAGGACATCCTGCGGCGGCTCGGCATGCAGGTGGCGGGTGCCGGCGACATCCTCGGCGTGATCCCGCCGAGTTTCCGGTTCGACATCGCCATCGAGCAGGATCTCATCGAGGAAGTCGGGCGCATCCACGGCTATGACAGGATTCCACGAAGCGACGCCCGCATGCCGCAGCGGCCGCAACCTGTCACCGAGCGCGCGGTCACGCGCGAACGGCTGCGGCTCCTGCTCGTGGATCGCGGCTACCAGGAGGCCATCAGCTACAGCTTCGTGGATCCACGCCTGCAGCGACTGATATTCCCGAAACGGGAGTCGCTCGCGGTCCAGAACCCCCTGTCCGCGGAGCTCGGCGAAATGCGCATCTCGCTGTGGCCCGGGCTGGTCGAAGTGCTTCGGTTCAACCTGCGCCGCCAGCGGGAGCGCGTGCGCATCTTCGAAGTGGGCACGCGCTTCGAATTCGATGGCGGACGACTGGCCGAAAGCCAGGCAATCGCAGGGCTCATCACGGGCCCCGCGCTGCATGAGCAGTGGGGAGTCGAAAGACGCGCAGCCGATTTCTACGATCTCAAGTCGGACGTCGAGGCGCTATTCGCGCTGACCGGCCGGCAAGCCGGAATACGTTATGTCGCGCAGGCACATGACAGCCTGCACCCGGGCCGGAGCGCCGCCATCATGGACGCCAATCTTCGCGTCGGTTGGATCGGCCAGCTGCAGCCGGAGATCGCGCGCAAGCTCGAAATACGCGAACCGCCCTGGATTTTCGAGATTGCAATCGACCCGAGCTTCCGGTCGGAAGTACCTGTATTTGCGGAGATTTCAAGGTTCCCCGCAATCCGCCGCGACGTGGCCGTCGTGGTGGACGAATCCGTGACGCTGGACGAACTGCGGGAAAGTGTTAATTTGGCTGCAAAAGGCCTGCTGCGCGAACTCGCCGTATTCGACGTCTACCGGGGAAGGGGGGTAGAACCCGGTCGAAAAAGCATCGCTTTAAGCTTGATTTTACAGGAAACTTCTCGCACCCTTACTGACGGGGAAGCCGATGCCGTGGTCGCAGCGGTCATCGAGGGCGTCAAGGGTGATCTGAAGGCGGGGATCCGGGAATAGTCGGAATGGCACTCACCAAGGCGGAAATCGCCGAAGCGCTGTTCAACCAGCTCGGGCTGAACAAGCGCGAAGCGCGGGAGCTCGTCGATCTCTTTTTCGAGGAGATTCGTGCGGCGCTTGCGACCGGCGAACAGGTGAAGTTGTCGGGCTTCGGCAACTTCGATCTGCGCGACAAGAACCAGCGTCCGGGAAGGAATCCCAAGACCGGCGAGGAAATTCCGATTTCCGCGCGCCGTGTTGTGACGTTCCGTCCGGGACAGAAGCTGAAGGCCCGCGTCGAAGCCTATGCTGGAAGCAAGTAACAACAAGGACCTGCCGGCGATCCCGGCAAAGCGCTACTTCACGATCGGTGAGGTCAGCGACCTGTGCGGCGTCAAGCCTCACGTGCTGCGCTACTGGGAGCAGGAATTTCCGCAGCTCAAGCCCGTCAAGCGCCGCGGCAACCGGCGCTACTACCAGCGCCAGGACGTGATCACGATCCGCCAGATCCGCAGCCTGCTCTACGACGAAGGCTTCACGATCGGCGGCGCACGCAACCGGCTCGATGGTGACGAAGCGCGCGAGGACAACACGCAGGCACGGCAGGTCATCCGGCAGATCCGCGCCGAGCTCGAGGAACTGCTTCGCATCCTGCGGCGCTGATTCCGGCGGCAGCCGGATCGGCTATCATTCGACTCGTCGGAGCGTGGCGCAGCCTGGTAGCGCACTTGCATGGGGTGCAAGGGGTCGCGAGTTCAAATCTCGCCGCTCCGACCAATCAATCCGGATTTCTTGCGGTGACGAACCAGGTGCTCGAAGGCGCCCAGACGCCGTCCTTTCGCACATAGCGCGCGAGCGTTTCGCGAAGCGCCGCATCGACCTGCGGCTGCAGGCGCTCGCCTTCGCCGCCGGCCAGCCGGATGATCTCGCCCGCTGGACCGAGCTGCATCGCGAAATCCACGGCGTCGTCGAGGTTCCGCCCGATGCAGATGTCGGTGTCGAATCGCTCGAAGTTCACGCTCCTGAAGCCGGCCGACTGCATCATCGCGCTCACCATGTCCGGCCCCGACATCGAGAACGGGCCGGGCCCGCAATGCACCTGGTCTGTTTCTTCGTGCGAGACCACGGGAACAATCTCGCGCACGCGCAGTTCCGCCTCGTGCAGCCACAGGTTGTCCTCCCGCCTGCGCCAGACGATCTGGGTGAGCGTGGCGCCGGGCTTCAGCGCGCGGCGGATATTCCGCAACGCGGCGCCCGGCGACATGAAGAACATCGTCCCGAAGCGCGCAAAGGCATGATCGTACGGGCCGCGCAGGTCGTCGCCCTGTACGTCGGCCACGAAAAAGCTGGCGTTGGATACACGGGCTGCGGCGGCATCCTGCTCGCTGGCATGGATAAACCGCTCGGCACAATCGACGCCCACGGCCTGGCCGTCAGGGCCGATCTGTTCGGCGATGCGAATGGTGGTGTCGCCGAAGCCGCAACCGACATCCAGCACACGGTCGCCGGCATGAAATGGTCGCCTCGACAGCAGTTCGTCGCTGTGGCCCGAAAGGCCCGCGATCACAATGTGCTTGAAACGCACGAACTTGTCGAAAAGGACGGTATTCCACGCCTCGACGACGACGTCGTTCTCAAACATGGGCGCGCCCGCGTTGCTCATGACGAGTGGATCTCCTCCGGTGGCTTCACGTGGCGAAAGGTCCAGAGAAGCAGCAGGTCGTACAGTATTTTCAGGGAACCGCAGATCACCAGCGGCGCTGCAGAGTATCCCGCCGCAAGCAAGGCGCCGGCAAGGGCCGGGCTTGCAGCGGACGCAAGGCCGCGCGGGACGGAGGTGACGCTTGCCGCCGCCGGGCGCTCGAGCGGACTCACGACGGCCATCACATAGGACGACCGGGTCGGCACATCCATCTGCGAGAGGGCGGAACGCACCAGCAGGCATGCGAGGGCGACCCGCAGGTCCGGGACCAGCGCCGCCGCGACGAGGCACAGGCTCGACGGGATGTGTGTGTAGACCATCGTGTTCAGGAGGCCAATGCGACGCGCCAGCCAGGCGGCTGCGGGATAGGAAAGTGCAGCGAGAAGACCCGACCAGAAGAAAAAAGCGCCTGCATCCGTGAGTGAAAGGCCGAATTTAAGGAACAGCCAGAGCGCCAGCAGTGACTGCACCGCAAACCCGCCGGCGAAGGCGTCGATGCTGAAGAGACCGGCGAGCTTCAGGACGATGCGCTTGGACTCCCGGAGGGCAAACCGCGGTCTCGACACGGTGGCGTCGGCGTCATGGGGCACGAGGCCGTACAGCACGCCTCCAGCGACGCCCAGCGCCGCGTAGACGACGAACATGGCTTTGAGCGCGTCGAGGCGCGACCAGCCGAGCGGCGCCAGCCAGTCCGGGCTCCCGGCCGCGAGCGATCCGAGTGCCGCCGCGAGGGCGCCCACCAGTCCGTAGACCGCGAACACGTGCGTACGGCTCTTCGCGGTGGCCGCGCCCGCGAGCAGCGCGTGTTCCATGGGCACGAAAATACTGACATTGCCGGCCGACGGATTGACGGTGCCGACCAAGGCGACGAGCAGGAGCCAGGCATAGTCGCTGGCCGTCGCAAACGCGATGCCGGTCACGGCCATCAAGGCGGATGCGCCGATCAGCAACTGACGCTGCGCGCCCGGCCGGGCAAGCAAACCGATGGCGAGCGTCAGGAGCGAGGAACCGAGCAGCGCGGCCGTCGCGATGACGCCGATCTCGAGGGGCCCCAGGCCCAGTTCGGCGAGGTAGACGACAAGCAGGATGGCGACGAAACCGTCGCCGAAGTCCCGGAGGGCCCGGGCTGCACAGATACAGGCCGCGGGACCCGGCCGTCGAAACGGCGCACCGGATCCCGCGGTTTGCGAATCGACTCCCGTCACGGAGCCTGTGATCTGATCTCCCACATATAGTCGGAGTGGTCGCCGCAGATGTCGGTGAGCGTGTCACCCAGCGGGTTGTCGACCATTGTCTGTACGATTTCGGCGCGAGCGGCCATGACCGACTTCATGTCGGCTGCACTGAAGGTCGCCAGCCTGCGATAGCTGCCGCCTACGACGTGCTCGTTCCAGCCCCAGGACATGAGCTTGCCGTCGGACACCATCTTGTCGAAGACCGGAGCAAACACCTGGGTCACCAGCGCGTCGGCCTGGGACTCGCGCGTCTGGTCGCAGACGTAATAGGTCGAGAAAGCCGCCCCGCCCCGTGACACAGTGCCGGCGTTTCCGGCGACCCGCCGCCAGATGTAGTCGTCATGCGAGCTGCAGATTCCGCCGAATTCGGCGCCGGCCTTCTTGGCCTTGGCGTCGTCCTGGCTGTTCATCTTCTTCTGTGCGTCGAGCAGGCCCTGGACGCTGCCGGCGCTGTAGTAATCCGCGCGGCGCCACTTGCCGCCCGTCTGGTGAGCGAGCCAGCCATAACCCATGATCGATCCGTCCTTGACCGCGGCTTCGTACCCGGGTTTCTGGAACTGGTCGAAAAGCTCATCGGCCCGGTCCTGCTTCGAAAAATCGCAGTAATGGTATGTGGCGTAAATGAATACATCCGCCGGCTTGTCCTGAGCGCTGGCCGACATTGCGAACAGCAGGCAGAGGCAAGCCGGGAGCATGGACGCTCCGGTCATGGTCATCTTCAGCTTCAAACTCATCTTCAATCCCCCTGTTTGTGCCGGGCGATGGCTGGCCCGGCTTCAGCGGGCGCAGTATAGACCCTGTGCGCGGGACGCTACCGCCCGCGCAGGACGTGGAGACGTGGTTTGGCCAGCACTACGGTCCGAAATGTGCCGATTTCGCGCGCCAGCAAGACGCTGTGGCCTGACGCAGGGGACGCGCGGCCAGTCACCAAGCTGGATCTCGCGCGCTACCTGGAACGCGTGGGTGCCTGGATGATCCCGCATCTCGCGGGACGCCCCTGCGCGATACTGCGCGCGCCGGACGGAATCCGCGGCAAGAAATTCTTCCAGCGCCATGCCGGCGCGGGAATTTCGGGCGAGATCGGGCGCATCCGGCTGCCGGGAAGTCGCGCGCCGTATCTGCAGATTGACCGGATCGAGGCCCTCATCGCCGTCGCCCAGGCCGGCGGGGTCGAGCTGCACCCGGGCAACTGCGCGCCGTCTCGCCCGGAGCTCCCCGGGCGTCTCGTGTTCGACCTCGATCCCGGGCCGGGAGTCGGTTTCGATGCGTTGGTCGTCGCGGCCCGCGAAGTCCGCGAGAGGCTCGCGGAGTTGGGCCTCGTCGCATTCTGCAAGACCTCCGGCGGCCGCGGACTGCATGTCGTCACGCCGGTCGCCCGGTCGCGACGCCGAGCGCTCACCTGGGCGGATGCGAAGCGCTTTGCGCTCGCGGTCTGCCGCCAGATGGCATCCGACAGTCCAGGGCGCTATGTCGTCGTCCTGTCGAAGCGGGCTCGCACCGGCAGGATCTTCCTCGACTACCTGCGCAATGACCTGACGGCGCTCGCGGTCGCGCCGCTCTCTCCGCGCGCGCGGCCAGGCGCGCCCGTCTCGATGCCGGTCGACTGGAGCCGCGTGCGCGCCGGCCTCGAACCGGCACGCTTTACCGTGCGCAGCGCGGCCCGCCTTCTCGTCAGGCACCGACCGTGGGCCGGATACGAGGAGGCGGCGCGGCCGCTGCCGCCGGATCCGGCCTGATCACGCGCCGGTGGAGTCGGGCAGGATCCGGCAGCCGAACAGGGGCCCTGCCGTGTGGCCGCTCACCGGCTGGATCCGGACGCGTACGCTCGACTTTCCGGTGACCAGCGCCGCGGGCAACGCGTAGTCGCGATCGAGGAATTCACCGGGCAGCTCGGCCTGCAGGCGCTGCGTCGCAATGCGCGTGCCGTCGACCTCGATATGGAACAGCCGGTCGCGCTCGCCGCCCCAGTATGTCGCGCGCAGCGCGAGCGGCCCAGCCTGTACCGCGGCATCGAACTCGATGAACCCGCCGCTGCGGGCATCGCGCCCGGGCCGGAAGCGGTAGGAGACGGCGTATGAAATTTCGCTCGTCAGGCCGTGCCGACGCTCGTCCTCTTCGACGCCGAGGCGGATCACGTCGAGCGACCGGGCATCGAGCGCCGCGACCCGCTCGCGTTCCACTTCGCGGCGGGCAAGCGCCTGTTCCCATTCCGCAGGCGAATAGCGCCTGAAATACACGGCCGTGCGGCGATCGTACTGGCCGAAGAACGGCGCGAACGAAAGATCCGCCGGCCGGCCCGAGCCGCGGCTTGCGAACGCCGCGCGGCGGGCGTCGGTCGCCGTGATCGTGGCCAGGACATCGTTCCCGACGAGCGCCGGCTCGAATCCCCCGAAGGCCGAGTCGGCGGGGCCGAGGTCGGCCGCCAGCACGAGCGGGCCGCGCAGCAGCGCGATCGTGGCCGGGTCGTCAGGCGTCGCCTCATACCGCAGGCTCATGGGAAGGGCGAGCTCGACGATGTCGCCGCGGCGCCACCGGCGACGGATCCTGAAGTATCCGTCCGCCCCGCGTGCGGCGGGCACCGCCCTGCCATTGAGCCGCGCCGCCGGCGATTCGCACCAGGCGGGCAGCCGCAGCGCCAGGTCGAACGGCTTGCGCGTGCCGTTGCGTTCGATGCGCAGCACCACCCGATCCTCGAACGGGTAGCCGGTCTCGAGGACGACGCGCGCATCGCGCTCCTCCCACTCGAGCACCGCGGGAATGTAAAGGTTCACGTACAGGGTACCGGGGTCCTGCCAGAAGATGGAATCGCCGTGCTTGGCGTGGCTCTCCATGCCGGTGCCGACGCAACACCAGAACGAGTCGAAGGGCCGCGACCACTCGCGCGCCGCGCCGCTCATGAGCGGGACCATGTAGGCGAACATGCCGTCGTCCGGCCGGTGCTGGGCCAGCACGTGGTTTAGATGTGCCCGCTCGTAGTAGTCGAAGTAGCCGGCCCGCGGCCCGGCCGCATAGAGACTGCGCGTCAGCTTCAGCATGTTGTAGGTATTGCAGCTCTCGCAGGTCTGCTCGGTGATGTACCGTGAAATCGATCCCGGTTCCTGGAAGCACTCGCGGTCGCTGTTGCCGCCGATGACGTACGAGCGCCCTTGCGTGACCGCGCGCCAGAAGAACCGCGCACCTTCGAGCTCTGCGGCATTGCCGGTGAGCGCGGCATGGCGGGCCAGGCCGATCAGCTTGGGTATCTGAGTATTGGCGTGCAGGTAGGCCAGTTCGTCGCGCCCGGCAATGAGGGGATCAAGCACGACATGGTCGTGAAAGCGCTCGGCCAGGCGGAGCCAGCGCGGATCGCGGCTGCGGACCGAAAGCTCCGCGAGCACCTCGCTCATGCCGCCGAATTCGGTGCCGAGCACGGTCTGCATGCGGCCGGCGTCGAGGGGCGCCAGCGCCTGCTCGATGAAGCCGGCGAGCCTCGCGGCGACGTCGAGCGCGCCGGCCTCGCCGCAGTGCCGGTCGGCATCCAGCAGGCCCGCGAACAGCTTGTGCCAGTTGTAGAATGGCGCCCAGCAGCCGTTCAGGTAGAAGCGTGCCGAGCGGATCTCGCCGCGTGCGAGCTCCTCCGTCACGCGGCGTCCCGGCTCCAGGGCGCCGTTTACTTCGTTCTTGCGCGTGAATCCGGCGACGTAGCCGTCGCCGCCCGCCCGTTGGCAGGCCGCGAGCTCGGACACGATGTAAGCCGACCGGCCGCGGCAATCCGCGTCACCGGTCTGCGCGTGCATCAGCGAGCAGGCCGACAGGTAATGTCCCAGCGAATGGCCCGCGATCGTCTCGCCCTCCCAGCCGCCGTATGGATCGGCCTTTGGAGCGAGACCGGCCTGCTGGCGGAAATTGTGCAGGAAGCGGTCCGGGTCGAGCCGCTGCAGATAGGCGCGGTTGGATTCGAGGGCGCGCCGCCACGGAGACGGCGTCAGGCGGACGGCAGCGAGCGGCAGGGGCCGCACCTGAACTTGCTGCGCCGCAGGGGAATGCCGTGGCCAGCCGATTGCCGAAGCGATCGACGCAACTGCGGCGCCCTGCAACAGGCGGCGCCTCGATAACGCGAATCGGATTCTCATCCTGCGGCCACAGCAGCCCGTCGCAGCAAGGGCAATATAGACCTTGTACACTTCGCCATCCTGGAGGGAAACATGGCTGGACGCCTCGCTTACGTAACGGGCGGGATGGGCGGCATCGGCACGGCGATCAGCCGGCGCCTGTGCCGGGAGGGCTTCCGCGTCGTGGCGGGTTGCGGACCCGGGTCGCAACGCAAGGACCGCTGGGTCGCCGACATGCGTGCGCAGGGTTTCGAGGTCCACGCTTCGGAGGGCAATGTCGCGGACTGGGAGTCGACGCGCGCGGCATTCGAGAAAGTGCGCAACCAACTCGGGCCCGTTGATGTGCTCGTCAACAATGCCGGCGTCACCGCCGACGGCACGTTTCGCAAGATGACATTCGAGCGCTGGTACAAGGTCATCGATACCAATCTCAACAGCCTGTTTCACGTCACCAAGCAGGTGATCGACGGGATGCTGGACCGCAGCTGGGGCCGCATCATCAACATTTCCTCGGTGAACGGCCAGAAAGGGCAGTTTGGCCAGACGAACTATTCGACGGCGAAGGCGGGCATCCACGGCTTCACAATGGCACTCGCCCAGGAAGTCGCTTCGAAAGGCGTTACCGTCAATACGATTTCCCCCGGCTACATCGGCACGGACATGGTCCGCGCGATGAAACCGGAAGTGCTCGAAAGGATTGTGGCGACGATACCGGTCGGCAGGTTGGGTACGCCCGAGGAAATCGCCTCCATGGTCGCCTGGCTTGCATCGGACGATGCGGCCTTTGCGACCGGCGCCGATTTTTCGCTGAACGGCGGCCTGCACATGGGCTGAGGAGGGACGGGAGGTATGAAGACTCGTGCTGCGATCGCCTGGGCAGCCGGCAAGCCGCTCGAGATCGTCGAAGTCGAACTGGACGGCCCCAAGGCCGGCGAAGTGCTGGTCGAGATTCGCGCGACCGGAGTTTGCCACACCGACGAGTTCACGCGTTCCGGGGCCGACCCCGAGGGGCTGTTTCCGGTCATCTTCGGCCATGAGGGCGCGGGCGTCGTCATGGACGTCGGGCCCGGCGTCAAGTCGCTCAAGAAGGGCGACCACGTGATCCCGCTCTACACGCCGGAATGTCGCGAGTGCAAGTCCTGCACCTCACGCAAGACGAACCTTTGCACGGCGATACGGGCGACGCAGGGCAAGGGCGTGATGCCGGACGGCAGCAGCCGATTCTCCATGGGCGGCAAGATGGTCCACCATTACATGGGTTGCTCGACGTTCTCGAACTACACCGTGCTGCCCGAGATTGCGCTGGCGAAGATCCGCGAGGACGCGCCGTTCGAAAAAGTCTGCTACATCGGCTGCGGCGTAACGACCGGAATCGGCGCCGTGATCAACACGGCCAAGGTCGAGCCGGGCGCAAACGTGGTTGTTTTCGGCCTGGGCGGCATCGGGCTCAACGTGATCCAGGGCGCGCGCATGGCGGGAGCCAACCGGATTGTCGGCGTCGACATCAATCCGCGGCGCAAGGCGCTCGCGGAGCGCTTCGGCATGACGCACTTCGTGAATCCCAAGGAGGTCGGAGGCGACCTCGTGGTGCACCTTGTTGCGCTCACCGATGGCGGCGCGGACTACAGCTTCGAGTGCGTCGGTAACGTCGACTTGATGCGCCAGGCGCTCGAATGCTGCCATCGCGGCTGGGGCGTCTCGGTGATCATCGGCGTCGCGGGCGCGGGTCAGGAGATCAAGACCCGCCCGTTCCAGCTGGTGACCGGCCGCGTATGGAAAGGCACGGCATTCGGAGGCGCGCGCGGCCGCACCGACGTGCCGAAAATCGTGGACTGGTACATGGACCGCAAGATCAACATCGACGACCTGATCACGCACGTCATGCCGCTCGACAGGATCAACGACGCGTTCGACCTGATGCACAAGGGCGAGTCGATCCGCAGCGTCGTGACGTTCTGAAACCGCAACAAGGGGAACAAGATATGGCAGTCAAGATCCATCCTTCCGTGGACAACGGCGTCAAGGCCGGCACCAAGGGATTCAAGGGGGGCAAGCTCACCTGCAAATGCGCCTCCAATCCGGTCGAGGTGACGCTTGCGAGCGACGTTGCCTTCAACCATGCCTGCGGCTGCAGCAAGTGCTGGAAGCCCGGGGACGCCGCCTTTTCCGTCGTGGCGGTCGTGGGGCGCGACAAGCTGTCAGTCACCGCCAATGGCAACAAGCTGAAGATCGTGGACCCGAGGGCGGTCATCCAGCGCTATGCCTGCACCGGCTGCGGGGTTCACATGTACGGACGCATCGAGGACAAGAATCACCCCTTCTACGGCTTCGACTTCGTCCACGTCGAGCTGTCCAGGGACCAGGGCTGGGCGGCCCCCGAGTTCGCGGCTTTCGTTTCCTCCGTCATCGAGACCGGCGCCGTGAAGCCCGAGCAGATGGCCGGGGTTCGCGCGCGGCTCAAGGAGCTGGGGCTTGAGCCCTACGACTGCCTGAGTCCCGCACTGATGGACGCAATCGCCACACATACGGCGAAGGCGAAAGGCGTACTGACTGCTTGAAGCAGGAGGCTCGAGACCATGAGCAAGATCGTTTGTGTGCTGTATGACGACCCGGTGACGGGTTACCCCAGGACCTATGCGCGGGATGACCTCCCGAAGCTTACTCACTATCCCGGCGGCCAGACGGTGCCGAGCCCGCAGGCCATCGATTTCAGGCCCGGCGCACTGCTTGGCAGCGTGTCGGGTGAACTGGGGTTGCGCAAGTTCCTCGAATCGCGGGGCCACAAGCTCGTGGTCACATCCGACAAGGACGGGCCGAACAGCCGCCTCGCCAGGGAAATCGTCGATGCCGAGGTCCTGATTTCGCAGCCGTTCTGGCCCGCGTACGCAACTGCGGAACTGATCGCGAAGGCCCCGAAACTGAAATTGATCATTACGGCGGGCATCGGTTCTGACCACACCGACCTGCAGGCGGCGATGAATCGCGGAATCACGGTCGCCGAAGTCACCTACTCCAACAGCATCAGCGTGTCCGAGCACGTCGTGATGATGATCCTCGCCCTGGTGCGCAATTACATCCCGTCCCATGACTGGGTCGTGAAGGGCGGCTGGAACATCGCAGACTGCGTGGAACGCTCGTACGACGTCGAGGGCATGAACGTCGGCACGGTCGCCGCCGGCCGGATCGGCACGGCAGTGCTCCGCCGGATGAAGCCGTTTGACGTCAAGCTTCACTACACGGACAAACATCGCCTGCCGGAATCGGTCGAGCAGGAACTTGGCGTCACCTATCATCCGAATGTCGAGTCTATGATCAGGGTCTGCGACGTCGTGACGATCAACTGCCCGCTTCACCCCGAAACAGAGGGCCTGTTCAACGACGCGCTGATCGCCAAGATGAAGCGCGGCGCCTACCTCGTGAACACCGCCCGAGGCAAGATCTGCGACCGCGATGCCATCGTCCGCGCGCTGAAGAGCGGCCGGCTGGCGGGGTATGCCGGCGATGTCTGGTTCCCGCAGCCGGCACCGCGCAGCCATCCGTGGCGGACGATGCCGCACGAAGCCATGACGCCGCATGTCTCCGGAACCTCGCTTTCCGCGCAGGCGCGCTATGCAGCCGGCACGCGCGAGGTTCTGGAGTGCTACTTCGACAAGCGCCCGATCCGCACGGAGTACCTGATCGTCGACCGCGGGCAGCTTGCCGGCGCGGGCAAGCATTCTTATACCCCCGGCAATGCGACGCGGGGTTCGGAGGAGGCGGCAAAGTTCAAGGCGGCGCCGAAGAAGGCCGTCGCGACGAGATCGACCAAGAAGCCGGCGAAGAAGAAGCCGCCGAAGAAAAAGGCCGCACGGAAGGCGGCGAAGAAGCTGAGGGCGAAAGGCCGGAAAAGCAAGTGAGCGACCGGCGCCGCGCCGGCGGGAGAGCCTGACCCGATGACCGCGGCGCCGGAAATGCTTTCCCGGCACGCCGCATTTGGCGGCAGCGTGAGTTTCCACCGCCACGCTGCGGAGGAAACCGCCTGTACGATGCGCTTTGCGGTCTACCTGCCGCCCCAGGCAGACCGGCGGCGGGTGCCGGCACTCTGGTACCTCGCCGGGCTCACCTGCACGGACGAAACCTTCATGATCAAGGCAGGCGCTCAGCGCGTCGCCGCGGAGCTCGGGCTCGCGCTCATCGCGCCGGACACCAGCCCGCGCGGCGTGGCGTTGCCCGGCGACGGCGACAGCTGGGATTTTGGCGTTGCAGCCGGATTCTACGTCGATGCGACCGAAGAGCCCTGGTCGCGGCATTACCGGATGTATTCCTACGTCACGCGTGAGCTCGCGGCGCTCGTCGAACGGAATTTTCCGATCGATTCGAAGCGGCAAGGCATCTTTGGCCACTCGATGGGCGGCCACGGCGCGCTGACCATCGGACTCAAAAATCCGGAGCGCTATCGGTCGATTTCCGCCTTTGCGCCGATTTCGGCGCCGATGCAGTGTCCCTGGGGCCGGAAGGCGTTCACGGGCTACCTCGGCACCGACGAGTCGCAGTGGCGCAGCTACGACGCCTGCGAGCTGATCCGGTCACTGCCGTCGGCATCCGGCCGGCCGCCCCTGCTCGTCGACCAGGGCCTCGCGGACCAATACCTCGAGGAGCAGCTCATGCCCGAGCGGCTCGAGCAGGCCTGCAAGGTCGTGGGCTACCCCCTGACGCTGCGCCGCAGGCCGGGCTACGACCATGGCTACTACTTCATCTCGAGTTACATGGAAGATCACCTGCGCCATCACGCGCGGGCTCTGCTCGGATGAGCTCCATCAGGTCTCGCGGCGCTCGACGCCCGGTGCAAAGCCGCGATGAGTTTCGCCGGCAAGGGCGGTCGCGACTTCGGGCAGCGGGCGATAACGCGACGCGAATTCCGGCGGCATGCGCCGCGGCCGGCCGCTGTCGAGGTCGGCGCAGACGTAATGGATGAGCCCGCGGAGCAGTGTCCGTCCATCCGCCATCCGCCGGACCTGGAATCGGCGATCCACGCGCAACTTCGCATCCTCGAACACGAGCCAGGTTGCGATTTCGAGCGCGTCGCCCGCGAAGGCGGGCGCCTGGAAATGGAGCTGACTGCGCCAGACGACCATGCCGCGGCGCGTCCTGACGCAATGTCCGGGTGGGACGCCGAGCGCCGTGGAATGCGCCCAGGCCGCCTCGTCGAGCCAGCGGAGGTAAACAGCGTTGTTGACATGTCCGTAGGCGTCGATGTCCGCGGGCTGCGCCGACACTCGATGCAGGAACGGCGACGGCAGGTCCCAGCCGCCCGTCACCGGTTGAGCAGCCGCAGGATCGCCCGGAACTTGCGGCCGTAGGGAGGCAAGAGCAGCGACGAGGCGCTCCACCGGCCGTCGATGAACACCGGCTTGCGCTTGGAGAACGTGTCGAATCCAGCGCGCCCGTGATATTCGCCCATGCCGCTCGGTCCGACGCCACCGAAGGGCAGGTCCTCCTGGACGACATGGAACGCCGTGTTGTTGACGGTCACGCCGCCCGACAGGGTGTGTGAGAGCACGGCCTCGAGATCCCGGTTCGCGGCGCCGAAGAAGTACAAGGCGAGCGGCCTCGGCCTCGCATTGACGTAGGCGATGGCTTCCTCGATCGTGTCGTATCCGACCACCGGGAGGATCGGCCCAAAGACCTCCTCCTGCATGACGCGCATGGCGTCGGTGACGTCGGTCAGCGCCACCGGCGAAAGCCGGCGGCGCGACGCGTCGGTCGGTTCCTCGTGCAGGCGGTGGATGGAAGCGCCGAGGTCCTGTGCGTCGTCGATGTACGCGGTGAGCCGCCGGAATTGCCGATCGCTGACGATCGACGTGTACTGCGGATTGGTCGCGAGCACCGGGTAGAATGCGCGCGTCGCCGCACGGCTCGCCTCGATGAAGCGATTGACGAGCGCATTCGGCACCAGCGCGTAGTCCGGCGCGACGCAGGTCTGCCCCGCGTTGATCAGCTTGCCGTACATGATCCGCCGCGCGGATTCCTCGACGTCGAAGCCTCCGGTCACGATGGCGGGTGACTTGCCGCCAAGTTCGAGCGTCACCGGCGTGAGGTTTGCGCTCGCGGCTTTCATGACCTCCCGGCCGACGGATGTCGAGCCGGTGAAAAGCAGGTGGTCGAAAGGCAGGGCGGCGAACGCCTTGGCTACGGCGGCATCGCCGTTGACCGCAAGAAGTTCCTCGGGCGCGAAGCTGCGGGCAACCAGCGATTCGAACAGTGCCCCGAAGCGGGGCGTGTGCTCGGACATCTTGACCATCGCGCGATTGCCGGCGGCAAGCGCAGCGGTCAGCGGCGACACCGCAAGGTACAGCGGATAGTTCCAGGGCACGATGATGCCAACGACACCGAGTGGCTGGCTCATCAGCCGCGCGCGCCCCGGAAGGCTCCACCAGGCGACCCGCCGTCGCTCCGTGCGCATCCACCGCCTCAGATGCCGGCGAGCGTGCGAGATGCCTTCCAGACTCGTGAACTGTTCGAGCAGCTCGGTTTCCTCGCTCGCGCGGACGCCGAAATCGGCGGCGATCGCGTCGCGAATGCCGGCGGCATGATCGCGCAGCATGCGACGCAGCCGGCCGAGGCGATCACGGCGCGTTGCGAGGGAGGGCGCGGGATCCGCCGCGAACGACCGGCGCTGCATCTCGAGCGCCTGCGTCAGCGCAGCGGGATGAGTCGCGAGCCGGGGCGGTTCCTGTGCCGTGGCCATCGGGGGTATTTTAAGCGGATAATCGCACCGCCTGCCGTCATTGCCGCGGCACGGGATGTTCGCAACGCGGACGGCTCCAGGGGGTTCAAGTGAAGATCGGTTGTCCGAAGGAAATCAAGGTTCACGAGTACCGCGTGGGTCTCGTGCCTGCGGGCGTGCGCGAGCTCGCGGCCGCCGGTCACGAGGTCATGGTTGAAACCCACGCGGGCGCCGGCATCGGCATCGGCGATGAGGCCTATCGCGCGGCCGGGGCGACGGTGCTGCCAGACGCAAAGTCGGTGTTCGACAGGGCGGAAATGATCGTGAAGGTGAAGGAGCCGCAGCTGCCGGAATGCGCTCAGCTGCGCCGCGACCAGATCCTCTTTACGTACCTGCACCTCGCGGCAGATGCGGAGCAGGCGAAGGCGCTCGCCAGGTCCGGCGTTACCGCGATCGCGTACGAGACGGTGACCTCGCCGGACCGGTCGCTGCCGCTCCTGACGCCGATGAGCGAAGTTGCGGGTCGCATGTCGATCCAGGTCGGCGCGACCGCCCTGCAAAAGGCTAATGGCGGATTTGGCGTGCTGCTTGGCGGAGTTCCGGGCGTGGCGCCGGCGCGCGTCGTGATCCTGGGCGGGGGTGTCGCCGGCACCAATGCGACGCAAATGGCCGTCGGGCTCGGCGCGCAGGTCACCGTCGTTGACCGCTCGCTGAGGCGCCTGCGCGAGCTGGACGTCCAGTTCGGCAGCCAGATCGAGACGGCGTACTCCACCATCGAGGCCGTCGAACGCCTCGTAACCCAGGCCGATCTTGTGATCGGCGCCGTGCTCGTGACCGGCGCCGCGGCGCCGAAGCTCGTCACGCGGGCCATGGTGGGACGCATGGAAAAAGGCGCGGTGCTGGTCGATATCTCCATCGACCAGGGCGGCTGCTTCGAGACCAGCAAGCCGACGACGCACGCGGATCCCACCTATGTCGTTGACGGGGTGGTGCACTACTGCGTCACCAACATGCCGGGCGCCGTGCCGCGTACCTCGACTTTCGCGCTGACGAATGCAACGCTTCCCTACGTTCGCTCGCTGGCGGACTTCGGCTGGAAAAACGCTTTGGCGCGTGACGCAGGTTTCGCGGCAGGGCTCAATGTCCACGAAGGCGCCATCACGCACGAAGCGGTTGCCCGGGACCTCGGTATGCCGTTTCGGCCGCAGGCGTATTCCTAGAACGCCGCGTCGGGAATCCTCAACGCGGAATCGTCCAGCGAACGCAGCAGCCGCAGCACCGGGCCGACCTTGGGCAATTCGTAGCGGAAAAAGTGTCGGCACGCAAAGAGCTTGCCGGAGTAGAAATCCCGGTCGGATTCCCCTGCTGAAGGCAGCGCGCGTTCAGCCACGAGTGCCTGTGCCAGCCATCGCCAGGCGACGACCACGTGGCCCAGGCTGTCGAGATAGAGGGTGGCGTTGGCGAGCGCCCGTTCAACGTCGCTGCCCAGAGCCTTCACGAGGATTTCGGTCGTCTCGCCGACGTCGGCAACCGCGGCAGCGAGCGCATTGCCGTGAGGGGCGAGCCCGGTGGACTTACCCGCCGCATCAATGGTCGAAGCGATTCGCGCGAACAGCTCTTTGAGCGGCGCGCCGCCCTGCATGGGCACCTTGCGTCCCAGCAGGTCGAGCCCTTGGATGCCGTGCGTGCCTTCGTGGATCGGGTTCAGTCGGTTGTCGCGATAGAGCCTCTCGACCGGGTAGTCACGGGTATAGCCATATCCGCCGTGAACCTGGATCGCGAGCTTGTTGGCCTCGAGACAATACTCAGAGGGCCAGGACTTGGCGATCGGTGTCATCAATTCGAGCAGCCCATGGATCCGGTCGCGACCGGCCGCGTCGGCGGCGCAGCGCTCTTCGTCGGCGAGCAGCGCGCAGTACAGCACCAGCGCGAGCCCGCCCTCGACCCAGCTTTTCTGCGCGAGCAGCATGCGGCGGACGTCGCCGTGGCGCAGGATCGCAACCGGCGGGCTTTCCGGGTCCTTCGAAGCAATCGGGCGGCCCTGCGGCCGCCCGCGTGCATAGGCCAGGGCTTCCAGGTAAGCCGCATAGCCGAGCGCGACCGCATTCATGCCCACGCCGATGCGGGCAGCGTTCATCATCTGGAACATGTACTCGAGTCCGCGATGCTCCTGGCCCACGATTTCGGCGTGGCATTCGCCTTGCTCGCCGAAGGACAGCACGGCATTCGTCGTGCCGCGCCAGCCCATCTTGTGATTCAGCCCGGCGAGACGCACGTCGTTGCGTTCGCCGACGGTCGCGTCCCCGCGCACGCGGTCCCGCGGCACGACGAAGAGCGATATGCCGCGCACGCCCGGCGGGGCGTCGGGCAGTTTCGCCAGCACCAGGTGCACGATCGTCTCCGAGAGTTCGTGGTCGCCGCCCGAGATCCACATCTTGGTTCCCGCGAGGCGGTAGCCGCCGTCGTCCCGCCGCCGCGCCTGGCAGCGGATGTCCGCGAGCGAGGATCCGGCGTGCGGTTCGGAGAGGCACATCGTCCCCGTGAAGCGCCCCGTGAGCATGGGGCGCACGAAGCGCCTGCGCTGGTCTGCGCTGCCGAAATGGACGAGCAGATCGGCCGCGCCCGCCGTCAACGCGGCATAGGAGTGAAAGGCCACGTTGGCGCTCGAGAACACCGCGGTGCAGGCTTTCGCGATCACCAGCGGAAGCTGCAGCCCGCCGTCCTCGGCGTCGAAGGCCGCAGCCGTGAACGAGGCTTCGTTGTAGGCGGCGAGCGCCGCCCGGGTTTCCGGAATGGTCCAGGCGCGGCCCTCGATGATACGCGGTTCGTCGACATCGCAGGCTGCCGCGAACGGCGCGAATCGTTCAGTTGCAATGCGATATGCCGCGTCGAGCACGCCATCGAAAACTTCGCGGTCGTGAGCGGCATAGCGGGGACGCCCGCAGAGCGCAACGGAGTCCAGCACCTCGAACAACTGGAAATCGAGGTCGCGGCGCGGTATCAGCATCGGTCGGTCCATGGCTGCCGAAGGATAGCCGCGTCGATTGTAGCGGCCGATCGCCCGGCCCCGGAATGCTAGGATGAAGGTGGGCGGCGCGAATGGGACACGAGGTAACGCGGGCTTGACAGCCGACTGCTTCGACCTCTCCGGACGGGTCGCGCTCGTGACAGGCGCGAGCCGCGGCATAGGCCGGGCCATCGCGATCCTGCTCGCGCAGCAGGGCGCGGCGGTCGCTGTCACGAGCCGCCGCCGCGACGCCTGCGAGGCGGTTGCCGCCGAAATTCGCGCTGCCGGCGGCATGGCTTCAGCCCATGCCTGCCATATTGGCGATCTCTCGCAGGTCTCCGCGACGATCGGCGAGATCGCCACGCAGCATGGCCGAATTGACATCCTCGTCAATAACGCCGCCACCAACCCGTATTACGGCCCGGCGATCGACATGGACCTTGGCGCCTGGCAGAAGACCGTCGACGTCAACATTCGCGGATATTTCTGGGCGTCGATCGAGGCTGCGCGGCGCATGCTTGCTCAAGGCAAAGGCGCAATCGTCAATGTCGCATCGGTCAATGCCTTTCGGCCCATGGATGGCCAGGCCTGCTACTCGATGACCAAGGCGGCGATCGTGAACATGACCCAGGGCCTTGCGAAGGAATGGGCCCGACAGGGCATTCGGGTCAATGCGCTGGTGCCGGGTCTGGTCGAGACGCGCTTTGCGGCGGCGATTCACCAGGACGAGAAGCTGCGCGCCGCCATGGAGCGGCTCGTGCCGATGGGGCGCATTGCGCAACCCGAAGAAATGGCCGGTGCCGCCCTTTACCTGGTTTCGGACGCGGCGAGCTACACGACCGGCAGTTGCCTGACGGCTGACGGCGGATGGCTCGCCTGAGCCCACGGGGCCGTTCAGGCGCCATTCAGCGGTCCGGTGTCAGGGTCTAATTCCGCGGATTGCGGACCGGCGCGTCGTGCCGTATAGATACGTGCTGTCGTCGGGAACGAGGACAATGACCATGCGGACTCATCGTTGGGCGGCTGTGGTGTGCCTGGGTCTGGCCGCCGGCGCGCCCGCGTCCGCCGACGACTTGCGCCCGTCCTCGGAGCAGAATCCGCGACCGGCCGCACGGCCCATGGCGGACGAGAAATGCATCGAAAAATGCGACACGAAGTCGGACCAGTGCATGCAGGCCGCCGAGGGGGATTCCGCCAAGATGCAGGCCTGCGACGACAAGTACAGCGACTGCCTGAAGGCCTGCGAAGGCGGCTGAGGCTTCCGCCTGAGTCCGGACAGGCCGCCCTGGCCCGCTCCGGTTGAAAAACGCCGCTTTTCGTATATATTGCGCAGCCCTGCGTACGTGGGGTTTGTTGCACAAATCATTGTTTTCTCTAGGAATTCCTTGGAATGAAAGAGCGCAATGACGAATCCTTCGACCTCGAGGACGAGTTTCTCGGGGAGTCCGCAGAGCAGGACGGTGACCTGGATCGGCTGATCGTGGTGGAACGACGGCCCAAGGGGCCCCGGCGGCAGGTACAGCAATCGGCCTGGAGCCGGGTGGAAGACATCCTTGCCGAGAAGCGCCTGAAGCGCGAGCTCGCAGAGTTCAACGACGTCGACGAGGCTTGAATCCGTCGCCCCGGAGCGGGCGGCGCTGGCGCAAGGCCGCGATCCAGCCGGATTGCGGCCTTTTGTATGGGCGGATCGGCACACGAGAATCCGGCGATGAGCGGGCACCATGAAGCGGCCTGGTGGCGCGCGCGACGAGGCATACTCCTGTCGCTTCTCGGCGAGCGCGAATGCGCCTATGTCTACGATATCGCGACCATTCGGGGCCAGGCGAACGCGCTGCGCGGCCTGCGCTCGGTCTCCCGGGTCCTCTACGCCCTGAAGGCGAATCCGCACCCCGACGTGCTTTGCGCCCTCGACACGGCCGGATGCGGTTTCGAGTGCGTGTCACGCGGCGAGATCGATCGAGTCCTTAAATCGATCCCCGGCGTTTCCCGCGAGCGCATCCTGTTCACGCCGAACTTCGCGCCGCGCGCGGAGTACCGCTGGGCGCTCGAGCAGGGTATCCGCGTGACGGTCGACAACCTCTTCGTGCTGCGCGCCTGGCGTGAATTGTTTGCCGGCCGGGAAATCCTGCTGCGCCTGGACGCCACCCGCGGGCGCGGTCACCACGAAAAAGTCAGGACCGGCGGTTACCGGTCGAAATTCGGCGTGCCCCCGGAAGAGTTTGCCGAGATGGCAGAGGCCGGCGCGGCGGCGGGCGCGCGTGTCGTCGGTCTGCACGCGCACGGAGGCAGCGGCAACTTCGATCTCGAAGCCTGGCTCGAGCCGGCGCGCATCCTCGCCGCGCAGGCCGCTCACTTTCCGGAGGTGCGCATACTGAACCTGGGCGGCGGACTCGGCGTTCCTGAAAATCCCGGACGGACCCCGGTCGACTTGCCGGCGCTGGACCGTTCACTCGCGCATTTCCGGAAGCAGCACGACGCTTTCGAGCTGTGGCTCGAGCCGGGCCGATTCCTGGTGGCAGATGCCGGCGTCCTGCTTGCGCGCGTGACCCAGACTAAAGGGAAGGGAAACCGGCGCTACGTCGGCGTCGCAACCGGCATGAACTCGCTGATCCGGCCTGCACTCTATGGCGCGCGGCACGAGATCGTGAACCTGACACGGCTCGACGAGCCCGCGGGCCAGGTGTGCACGGTCGTCGGTCCCATCTGCGAGAGCGGCGACGAGTTGGGCAGCGACTGTGCGCTGCCGAATTGCGAGGAGGGCGACGTCATCCTCATCGCGCAGGCGGGCGCATACGGTCATGCAATGGCGTCGAGCTACAACCTGAGGCCACCAGCGCCCGAGCTCGTGGTGCCTGCTTGACCGAAGTCCATCGGACGCACTTTTGGCAGCTGGTGCTGATCAACGCGATCTGGGGATTCAACATCGTCGCCGTCAAGCTGAGCGCCGACCGCTTCCCGCCGGTGTTCCTGTGCTTCCTGCGCTTCATGGTCGTGGGTCTCGTCGTCTGGCCGTGGTTGCGGGTCCGGCGCGGGGAAATGCGCTGGCTGCTGATCGCCGCGACCTGCAGCGGGGGCCTGCAGTTCGCCTTCATGTACTCGGGCGTCGCGATATCGGGAAACATGTCCTCGGTCGCGATCGCCGGCCAGCTCGGCGTGCCGTTCGCGACCTTGCTGTCGGTGCTGCTCCTCCACGAGCAGATCCACTGGCGGCGCTGGCTCGGAATCGGGATGTCTTTCGTGGGCGTCTTCCTGATGGGCTTCAGCCCGGAAGTCTTCGGTTCCTGGCCCGGCCTGCTGCTGATCGTGATCGCCGCCTTTATCGGCGCCGTCGGGCTCGTTGCGATCAAGCGAGTCCATGATCTCGAGCCGCTCGAGCTTCAGGCCTGGCTCGCCTGGGGCAGCGTGCCGCTCCTGCTCCCGTTGTCGTTGCTGGTCGAGGATGGCCAGTTCTCGAGCCTGCAGACTGCGGGGACGACCGGCTGGAGTGCGGTGTTGTACTCGGCGCTGCTCGCGAGCCTCGTCGCCCACACCTCGTACTTTGCGCTGATTCGCCGCTACCCGGTGTCGAGCGTCGCGCCCGTCACCGTCTTGACGCCGCTCTTCAGCGTTCTGTTCGCCGTGCTGCTGCTGGGTGACGTGCTCGACTGGCGCATGATCGGCGGCGGTCTGCTGACCCTCTGCGGAGTCACCGTCATCGTCACCCGCGAGCGCAAGGCGGCCGCCCTCGGGACCTGATTGCCGTGTTTCGGCCAGCTGGAGCCGGCCCCGTGACGGGTCCGGCGCCATGGGTGCAGGCGCAGGCCACGCGGCCCCGCCGGCCAAACCCGAATGGCGACGCATCAACGTTAGCGGACCAGGAACCCGGTCAGGAGGTGACATATGACGGCAATGCATGCGGCGCCAACCCTTCGCCAGTCGCTCGTCTTGATGGCGATAGACGGGCTTCATGCAGACGCCCACCGAATCCACTGCCGGCAGCGGTCCTGCCATTTCGGCTACGGATGAGCGGGCGCCCTCATGGCAGGCGCACGGCAACCGCCTGGCAGCCCGGGTCGGCCGCTGCCACCCGCCGATGGTGCGGCGACCGGGCGAGGACGGTCGCGCCGCAACCCGGTGGGTCGTAGGGGCCGGCGGAATGCCGTCCTCCCGGTCGGTCGGGCAAAGCTCGCGAATCCCACGGCTCGATGCGGCGGTCGACGACTTGATCCGACGGCTGGAATTCATCACGGGCTGCTGCGACGAACCTTCGGTCGAGGTCACCGTGCTGTTCGCCGGCGGGCGCTTGCAGTCAATACAGCCAACCGCTAAGGTGGCCGTAGCCGGAATTGGTGGCGCGTGAAACGGCGCGTTGAGAAGAAATTGGCAGGGGCCGCGGCCCGCGTTTCGGGCATGCGACCGGCTGGCACGGACGAGGGGTAAGACGGGTCAGGTATGGCGAATACCTATTCCGCGGGGGGCTCTCGCACGACGATCGTTTTCGTCGGCATCATCATTCTCCACCTGATTTTTTACTGGGCCCTGAAACAGGGGCTCGTGCGCGCCGGCATCGAGATCATCCAGGATTACTCGATCATGGAATTGCCGCCGCCGCCGCCGCCGCCGGAAGATCTCGACGAACCGCCGCCGCCGCCGCCCGTGGACGTGCCGCCGCCGGTCGTGCCGCCACCGCTGATCGAGCTGCCGGCTTTCGAGGGGCCGTCGAACGCGATCACCGCCCAGGTCAAGGAAACCCCGCGCGCGCAACCGCAGGTTCCCGCGCGCCAGGTGCAGGTGATCCCGCCGCGCTTCAAGTCGCGTAGCGACCGCATCGGCGCGGCCATCGCCGCCTGCTATCCGTCGGCCTCGCGCCGCCTGAGCGAAGAGGGTCGCGTCGTGGCAACCATCACCGTGGGCGCGGATGGCAAGGCAGGGGACATCACCGTGACGCAGAGCAGCGGATTCCCGCGGCTCGACGCGGCGGTCGAATGCGTCGTGCGCCGCCTGCCCTTCGAGCCGGGCAAACGCGACGGCCAGGCGGTCGACATGCAGGTCTCGGTACCCATCGTTTTCAAGCTGGAGTGACGCGACGCATAGCTTCAGGGACCGGACAGGCGCCAGGCCGCAATGAGCGGGGTTCGCATTCCGGAAATACTTTCAGTTAGAGGAATTGCAGAATGGCTGGTGAAACCACGGTAACCGACAACCCATACGGCATCGAGGCGCTTTGGACGCAAAGCGACTATGTCGGCAAGGGCGTATTCGTCATCCTGATCACGATGTCGCTTTGGTCATGGCTCGTCATGATCAACAAGTGGCTCGACCAGCGCATGCTCCGCAAGGTGGCTGGCGAAGCCGAAAAGGGCTTCTGGTCGGCCGGGTCCATGAGCGATGGCATCGGCAAGCTGAAGGGCAAGATCAATCCTTTCCGCGACATCGCGCAGGACGGCCTGCAGGCGGTGGAACACCACCGCAGGACCGCGTCGCGCGACGTCACGAGCAACATCGAGCTCGCGGACTGGGTGCAGACCCACATCGACAAGCGCACCAGCATGCTGCAGTCCAGCCTGCAGAGCGGCATGGTCGTGCTTGCCTCGGTCGGTGCGACGTCGCCGTTCGTGGGCCTGTTCGGCACGGTGTGGGGCATCTATCACGCGCTGATCAGCATTTCGATCGCCGGACAGGCGTCCCTCGACAAGGTCGCGGGACCGATCGGCGAGGCGCTGATCATGACGGCCATGGGCCTTGCGGTCGCGGTGCCGGCCGTGCTCGGCTTCAACGGTCTGCTGCGAGGCAACAAGTCGCTGATGGAACGCGCCAACTATTTCGCACACGATGTCCAGGCCGCCCTGCTGGCTGGTTCGCGCGTGCCCGGGAAGTAGGCGATGGCGATCGCTGTCGGCAAGGACGAGGGCGACCCGATGGTCGAGCCCAATGTCATTCCGCTCGTGGACATCATGCTGGTGCTGCTGATCATCATGATCATCACGGTCCCGGTGATGACGCACGCGGTCAAGATCGACTTGCCGAAGGAAGTGAACCGCCCGACGGAAACGAAGCCGGAAAACATCAATCTCTCGATCGATTTCGACGGCTCGATCTACTGGAACGAGAACAGCGTCGACAAGAGCAAGTTGCTGAACTACGTGCTGGCGGAGGCCGTCAAGGATCCCCAGCCGGAGGTTCACATCCGGGCTGACAAGCGGGCGCGCTACGAGGCGGTGGCGGATACGCTCGCGATACTGCAGCGGGGAGGCATGCGCAAAGTCGGCTTCATCGCGGAACCGCCACACGGGCAATAACGGCGGCGGAATCCGGAAGTTCGATGAAAGGGCCCGGGCCGACGGCGGGCCCTTTTTTCTTCGGACGGAATGTCTGAATGGCGGCTGAACCGCCGGAAGTATTTTGCGATGCCGGAACCGGGGGAGTTCCGGGGAGTCCATCAGTACAGGCGGCGGGAAGACAGCCAGGCGGGTTTTGCGGTATAAACCCGGCCCACGCGATGAAGGCGGCGGCTCGCCGTTAGTGAGGGTGAGGCATATGTCAACGCGAAATTCTGGATTGTGGGGACTCACGGCCACCGGCGCGCTGCTCGCATTGGCGCTCTCACTGGCGCCGCTCGCGTCCGCGCAGGACGATCCGCCAAAGTCGCGCAAGGAGCGCGCGGCGGAAGCCGAGGCTGCCAAGGACGAAGCGCCCAAGGCGGAATACAGCAAGGAGTTTCGCAAGCTTGCAGGTCCCGTGCAGACGGCAGTGAACGAAAAGAAGTGGGCCGATGTCCTTGCCGCGCTGCCGTCGCTCGAGGCGATTCCCGAGCCGACGCAGGACGACCGCAAGGCGATTGCAACCTGGCGGCTGCAGGCTACGCAGGGGGTCGGTGACCAGGATGCCTTCGCGGCCGCGATCGAGTCCTTCCTGGCCGACGGATTCGCGGATCCCGAAAACGTCGGCGCGATGCACCGGCAGCTCGCTGCCTATTACAGCTCGAAGCAGGACAAGGAAAAGACGCTGGAACATTTCCAGCAGTTCGTGGACGCGACGCCGGATGTCGAACCGGACGAATTCGAGACCCTCGGGCGCCTGCACCTCCAGGCCGCGCACTATCCCGAGGCCTGCCAGAATCTCGGCAAGGCGATCGACCTGGCGGTGAGCCGCAAGGACAAGCCGAAGGAAATGTGGTTCCAGCTCCGCGACCGGTGTTTCATCGAAATGAAGGACGACGCGTCGCGGCTCGCGAACCTCGAGACGCTCGTCGGCTACTACCCGGACAAGGATTACTACGGCCGTATCGTTGCCATCTACCAGCAGCAGTCGAACGACGACCGCACGGTGATGTTGAACGCCTACCGCGTCGCCGTCAGCGATCCGGACGGCGGCCTCGCGACGGTTGGCGCCTACCTGAACTATGCCGATACGGCGCTCAACGCCGGCAGCCCGGGTGAGGCGGTGCGCGCCATGGAGCGCGGCATGAAGGAAGGCATCGTGCCGAATGCCGGCACGAATCAGCAGCTCGTCTCGCAGGCCAAGGGCGCAGTTGCGGCGGACAGGAAGAGCCTGCCGGGCGAGGCGGCAGCAGCCGCGAAAAACCCGAAGGGCGAGGTCGACGTCAAGGTGGGCCTCGGATACTACAGCACGGGCGAATATGCGCAGGCCGTCGAGGCCATCCGCCGCGGCATTGCCAAGGGCGGCGTCGCGCGGCCCGATGACGCCAACCTGTTGCTGGGTGCTTCGCTGCTCGAACTCGGCAAGCGCGACGAGGCCCGCACGGCATTCGAGGCCGCCAAGGCAGCCGCGCCTGCCGGCGGCCCGCTGGGGCGCATCGCCGGGCTGTGGCTTGCACGACTTGCGCGTTCCGCAGCGGCCCCCGCGGCCGGTTGAGCAGGAGACTGATGATGTCGAAGACGTCGATATTCCGCGCCGCCACGATGGCCGCCTATCTCGCGCTTTCGGTGGCCGGCCTCGTGTTCATTGCGCTGCCGGGCGATGCCACGGCCCAGTCGCAGGGCGGCTGGCGCAAGGAACTTGCGGAGAAGGTGAAGGACGCACAGGAGGCCGGCCAGAAAGGCAACTACAGCGAGGCCATCAGGCTGCTGAAGGAAGCCAAGGCCCGGGCGCCGCTGTCGCCGCAGGAAGAACAGGGCATCAACGAGCTACTGATCTGGGCCGCGAGCGGCGCCAAGGATCACCGGCTCGTGCTGCAGACCGTGGACGAGCGTCTGGCGACGGGGCGCGTCACGGGAGCCGACCTGGCCCGAAAGCTTCGCCTGAAGGCGACGACGCACTACGCGCTGCACGACTACCGCAGCGCTGCGGCAACTTTCGACAAACTGGCCGCCCTGGGCGCGTTGACGGCTGACGACTTGACGCTGCTCGCGACCTGCCAGATGCAGGTGCAGGATTATGCGAAGGCGTCGACGACCCTCGAGAGGGCGATTGCCGCCAACGACAAGGCCGGCCGATCATCGAGGAACGGCACCTTGCTGGAAATGCTGAATTCCGCCTATTACAAGACCAACAACGATGCCAAGCGCATGCAGACCCTGCACCGGCTGATGGCCCTTTCCCCGAAAGCGAGTGTCTTCGAGCAGCTTGCGAACGCCTACGCGGTCGAGACCGACAAGGACCCGGTGGTGATGATCAACGTCTATCGCCTCGGCGCCATGAAGGGCCTGTTGTCCGGCGATCAATTTGCCAAGTACTCCGAGGCCGCGCTCGACCTGACGAGCCCCGGCGAGGCGGTCGCAATGCTCGAGAAAGGCATGGCAGCCGGCGCCATCAAGAAGGACGATCGCAACAACCGCCTGCTTGCAGATGCAAAGTCGCAGGTCGAGCGTCTCAAGGCGAGCCTGCCGCAGCAGGAAGCGGAGGCCAAGGCCATTCAGACGGGTGAGCCTGAGGCAAAGCTGGCCACCGCTTACTTCACCCTGAAGAACTATGCGAAGGCGAGCGAGGCCGGACGGCGTGCCGTGCAGAAAGGCAAGCTGCGCCGCGCAGACGACGTGAACATGGTGCTCGGCATCTCGCTGGCCAATCTCAAGAAGACGTCCGATGCCAGGAACGCGTTCAAGGCCGCGGCGGCTGCGAATGCCAAGACGCGCGGCATCGCCGAACTCTGGTCCAGCCTGATCGGCTGATCCGGGCCGGCTTTATTGTCATGGGCCGCGGCGGGAAATCGCCGCGGCCTTTTGCGTATACAATCCGGCGAGATGCCAGCGGCGCGAAAAATCGGGATCGTCGAAGTCGGGCCGCGTGACGGCCTGCAGAACGAAGCCGTTGCGGTTTCCACGGCGGTCAAGGTCGAGTTCATCCGGCGTGCGGTCGATGCCGGCATCCGGCGGATTGAAGTCGCAAGCTTCGTCAGTCCCCGCCGCGTGCCGCAGATGGCGGATGCCGAAGCCGTCATGCGTGCGCTGCCGCGTCGGGACGACGTGAGCTATGTCGGACTCGTGCTGAATCGTGCGGGCTTCGATCGCGCAGTGGCCGCGGGCTGCGGCGAGATCGGCATGGTCGTTTTCACGACCGACGAATTCAACCGCCGCAACCAGGGCGTCACGAGCGCGGAGTCGATCCGAGGCTGGCTGGACATCGCCGCCGCGGCGCATGCCGCCGGCATTCGCCCGCAGGCCACGATTTCGGCGGCCTTCGGCTGCCCATTCGAGGGCGAGGTTGCGCCGGAACGCGTCGTGGCGATTGCCCGCGAGCTCGCGGACGGCGCGCCGTTCGAGATTGCGATCGCGGACACGATCGGAGTCGGGGTCCCGGGCCAGGTCACGGACCTCTTCGGCCGGGTGGGGCAGGCGTTGCCGGGCATGACGCTGCGCGGGCACTTCCACAATACGCGCAACACGGGCATTGCCAATGCCTACGCAGCCGTGATGGCGGGGGCCCGGGTGCTCGACGCGAGCCTCGGTGGCCTCGGCGGTTGCCCATTTGCGCCGGCCGCCACCGGCAACATTCCGACGGAAGACCTGCTTTATATGCTGGGCCGCATGGGCATCGAGACCGGCATCGATCTCGGGCGGGCGATCGAGACGGCACGCTGGGTGGAACAGCATGTGGGGCACACCGTGCCGGGCATGCTCGTCAAGGCGGGCGATTTTCCGGGCGAGCGGCGCCCACCGGCGCGCGCGGCGAACTGAACGCAGGCGAGAAAGGAAGCCACAATGACGATCAAGGCTGGCGAACGGATTCCGGGCGGCAAGCTGAAACAGATGGGCCCGGATGGGCCGGTGAATGTGAGCGCCGGCGAACTCCTCGGCGCGGGCCGCGTGGTGCTGTTTTCCGTGCCTGGGGCGTTCACGCCGACCTGCAGCGCGAAGCACCTGCCGGGCTTCATCGAAAATGCCGCAGCACTGCGCGCGAAGGGCATCGACAGGATCGTCTGCACTGCGGTCAATGACGTCTTCGTGATGAACGCATGGGGCAAAGCGGCCGGTGTCGGGGACGCGATCGTGATGGCGGCGGACGGCAATGGGGAATATGCGGCCGCCCTCGGACTCGAGCTGGACGCCCGCGGCTTCGGCATGGGCATGCGCGGCCAGCGCTTCGCGCTCGTGATCGAGGACGGCGTCGTCAAGCAGGTTCACGTCGAGGCGCCCGGCGAATTCAAGGTCTCGAGCGCCGAGCACGTGCTCGCGTCGCTCAAGTGATCCCGGGTCCTGTCTCTTTTGTCTACGCGGGCCTTCTCGGCCTGCTGCTGCTTGCCTTGTCCACGCAGGTGGTGCTCGCGCGCCGCCGCTCCCGCGTGGGGCTTGGCCACGGGACGGACGACGGCCTGCAGCAGGCCGTCCGTGTGCAGGCGAATTTCACCGAGTACGTGCCTTTCGCCGTGCTGCTGCTGGTGCTTGCCGAAATTACCGGGCTGCCTTGGGAAGCGGTGCACGGCGCAGGCATCTTGCTGGTCGCGAGCCGGCTGCTGCACGCCTGGGGGCTGTCACGCAGCCCCGGCCGGACATTCGGGCGCTTCTATGGAACTGCGGGCACTTGGCTCGTGATCGCCGCGCTGTCTCTCTGGCTGCTGTACGCGACTACAGCAACTTCTCGATTTCCGGCACCAGGGTAAACAGGTCGCCGACGAGACCGTAGTCGGCGACCTCGAAAATCGGCGCCTCCGCGTCCTTGTTGATGGCGACGATCGTTCGGGCATCCTTGATGCCGGTCAGGTGCTGAATCGCGCCGCTGATGCCGATCGCGACGTAGAGCTCGGGTGCGATGATTTTTCCGGTCTGCCCAACCTGCAGCTCGTTCGGGGCGTAGCCTGCGTCGACTGCAGCGCGTGAGGCGCCGACGGCGGCGCCGAGCTTGTCCGCGAGGCCATGGATCAGCCCGAAGTTCTCGGCGCTGCCAAGCGCGCGACCGCCCGAGACCACGCGCGCGGCGGTCTGTAGGTCGGGCCTGTCGCTGCGCGCCGCCGACACCGACACGAAGCGGGTGGTCTGAGGAAGCGGCACGTCGACTTTAACCGTTTCGACAGGCGCTGCGCCGCCCGCAGGTGCCGCCTGGAAAGACGCGATCCTCACGGTGGCAACGATCTGCCGGCCGGCCGGCGCCTCCACGGTCGCGATGGCGTTGCCGGCATACACGGGCCGCCGGAACCGCGTCGCGGACTCGACGGCCATGACGTCGCTCACCTGCGGCGCATCGAGGAGTGCGGCCAACCGCGGCATCAGGTCTTTGCCGAAGGTGGTCGAGGGGCCGAGCACGATGCCGCAGCCCTCCGAGAGTTTCGCGAGCTGCGGTGCAAGGATTGCGGCGAGCGCGGGTTCGTTGGCCGGGTTGTTGACCAAAATGACGCGCGCAACGCCCTGGATGGCAGCCGCCGCGCCGGCAATCGCGGCGCCGTCGCTGGCGAGCACCGCAACGCTGATCTCGGCATCCGGGATCGAGGCGGCGCAGGAAACGCACTTGGCAACGGCCGCATTGAGCTTGCCGTCCGAATGTTCGGCGACGATGAGCACGCGGTTCATCAGGCGAGGCCCTTTTGCTTGAGCGCCGCGACGAGCTCGGCGGCATCCTTGACCATGACGCCTTTCTGCCGCTGCGGCGGTGGATCGTGTTTCATCACCTTGAGCACGGGCGCGCCATCAATACCGAGCGATGCCAGTTCCACGATGTCGAGGGGCTTTTTCTTCGCCTTCATGATGTCAGGCAGCTTGATGTAGCGCGGCTCATTGAGCCTCAGGTCGGCGGTGCAGACGGCCGGCAGGTCGACCTCGATGGTCTCTAGCCCGGCGTCGACCTCGCGGGTTACGCGGGCGGCGTCGCCCTGGATCTCGATCTTCGAGGCGAATGTCGCCTGCGGCCGGTCCCAGAATGCCGCAAGCATCTGGCCGGTCTGGTTGCAGTCGTCGTCGATGGCCTGCTTGCCCAGGATCACGAGCCGCGGACTCTCCCGATCCACGAGCTTCAGCAGCGCGCGTGCGACGGCCGGGGGCTCGAGGGAAGTCTCCGACTTCACCAGGATCGCGCGGTCGGCGCCCATCGCGAGCGCGTCGCGAAGTTGCTGCTGTGCCTCGGCCGGCCCGACGCTGACCGCGATGACTTCGTCCGCTTCGCCGCGCTCGCGCAGGCGCAACGCTTCCTCGAGCGCGATCGAGTCAAAGGGATTGGCGCTCATCTTGACGCCGTCCGACACGACGCCGGAGCCGTCAGGTCGCACGCGCACGCGCACGTTGGAATCGATGACGCGCTTGATGCCGACCAGTACTTTTCGCATTCAGGTCTCTCCGCCGCCAGCGGTGATGGTATCGGATTCAGGACAATCTGGCTCTACATAAGTCATATATTCAAAGAGTTACAGGCTATTACTCATGTGTGATCGCAATTACGCGCGGGATCCGGTGGCGAGTCGCAGCCGGTCGGGCGTTATTCATGCTGCAGGGCGGGAGCGCCATGCGCTACAAAGGTCGCGGGATGTCCACGTTCGCCTTCGTCCTGCGGCGCCTGCTCGGCGCGATACCGACGCTTGCCCTGATCGTCGCGCTTTCTTTTCTCCTGACGCGCCTGGCGCCCGGCGGCCCGTTCGACGAGGAGCAATCACTGCCGTCCGACATCCGCGCCAACCTGGAAGCGGCATACGGGCTGGACCAGCCGGTCTACGTGCAATTCGGCCGCTACGTGTCCGGCCTGCTGCACGGGGATTTCGGCCCTTCCTTCAAGTTCCGCGACTTCACGGTCGGTGAACTGATCGCCGGGGGATTGCCGGTCAGCCTGTCCCTCGGCCTCGCGGCGATGCTGCTCGCGCTCGCCCTGGGGATCCCGGCGGGGATCTGGGCAGCGCTCGCCCGAGGCCGCACTGCCGACCGGGTCATCATGGCATTTGCGGTCGCGGGGATCTCGATCCCGGTCTTCGTGATTGCGCCTCTGCTCACGCTCAGTTTCGGCATCTGGCTGCGCTGGCTGCCAGTGGCGGGCTGGGTGCCGGGACGCCCTGCGGACCTGGTCCTGCCGATCGTGTCGCTCGCGCTCCCGGTGGTTGCCTACGTCGCGCGCCTGATGCGAGGGAGCCTGCTCGAAGTCCTGCGCGCCCCCTGGATCCGGGCGGCGCGCGCGCGCGGCCTGCCCGAGCGCACGGTCATCCTGCGTCACGCACTTCCGGCCGCGCTGCTGCCGATTGTGAGCTATGCGGGACCCGCGGCCGCGGCAGTGCTTGCCGGTTCGCTGGTCGTCGAGACGCTGTTCGGGCTGCCCGGAATGGGCCGGCACCTCGTTCAGGGCGCACTCAATCGCGACTACACGCTCGTCATGGGCATGGTCATCGTCTACGCGGCGCTCATGCTTGCGCTTAACCTGATTGCGGACCTCGTCTATGCCGGACTCGACCCGCGCATCCGCCGGGAGCACCGGCGGTGAGCGGCGGGCTGTGGCGGGAGGCGCTGCTGCAACTGCGCCGCAACCGCCTGGCGATTGCCTGCGCTGCGATCCTCGGTGTCCTTGCGCTCGCGGCGATCCTGGGGCCTTCGATGCTCGATTACCGGGAGGACGAGATCGACTGGTCAAACATGGCGGTGCCGCCATTCGAGGCGTCCAGTCATTGGCTCGGGACGGACCGGCTCGGCCGCGATCTGCTGGTGCGTACGCTGTTCGGGCTGAGGGTCTCCCTCGCGATCGCGCTCGCGGCCACGCTCGTCTCCCTCGTGATTGGCGTCGCCTGGGGTGCACTGGCCGGTTTCCGCCGGGGGCGTATCGATGCGCTGATGATGCGCATCGTCGACGTGCTGTATTCCCTGCCTCAGGTGTTCTTCGTGATCATCCTGACGGTCGTGCTCGGCCGCGGGCCCCTGACCCTGCTCGTCGCCATCGGCGCATTTGGCTGGCTGACCATGGCGCGCATCGTCAGGGGCCAGGCGCTTTCACTGCGCGAGCGTGAGTTCGTGGACGCCGCGATTGTCGGCGGTGCCGGGACGCTGCGCATCGTCGCTCGCCACATCGTTCCGAATCTGCTCGGACCCGTCATCGTCTATGCAACGCTGACGCTGCCCCAGGTGATCCTGGTCGAAAGTTTCCTGAGCTTCCTGGGCATCGGGATCCAGGAGCCTCTGGCGAGTCTCGGAAACCTGATCGCGGACGGTGCCGCCGAGATGGAGACCGCGCCCTGGATGCTCGCAGTGCCGGCTGCCTGCCTGATGCTGCTTGTTTTCTGTTTCAATTTCCTGGGCGACGGCTTGCGCGACGCCCTCGATCCGAGGGACCGATGACGGCGCTTCTCGAAATCCGCGGACTGACCGTCGACTTTGCCGCTGCGCCGCCGGTGCGCGCCGTGGACGGCGTCGACCTTTCAGTGGCGGAGCGGGAAAGCGTCGCCATCGTCGGCGAATCCGGCTCCGGCAAGAGCCAGCTCCTGCTCGCCTGCACCGGCCTGCTGGCTGCAAACGGGCGGGCCACGGGATCCGTGCGCTTCAACGGCACCGAGATCCTGGGACCGGGCGACGGCCCGGCCGCCGTGCGCGGCCGCGGCATCGGCTTCGTGTTCCAGGACGCGTCAGGCAGCCTGACGCCGCACCGCCGCATCGGCGACCAACTCGAGGAGGTTGCGAGCGTCAGTCAGGGGCTCGCGCGCGATGCGGCGCGCGACGAATCGCGTCGCCTGCTGGACTGTGTGCGCCTGCCGGAGGCCCGGCACCGGCTGGATCAATACCCGCACGAACTGTCCGGCGGCATGCGCCAGCGAGTCGCGATCGCCCTCGCGCTCGCTGCCCGTCCGCGGCTCCTGTTCGCGGACGAGCCGACGACTGCGCTCGACGTGACCGTGCAGGCGGATATCCTCGCGCTCCTCGCCACGCTCTGCCGTGATCTCGGCATGGCATTTCTGCTCGTGACCCACGATCTCGGCGTGGTCGCCGCGCTTGCCGACCGGATTGCCGTCATGAAGGAAAGCAGGCTCATCGAAGTCTCGCCGGCCGACGATTTCCTGCGCGGCCCGGCCCATCCGTACAGCGCGAGCCTGCTCGCTGCGGTTCCGACCCTGGCGGGCCTGCAATGAACCTGCTCGACTTGCGCGACGTCCAGGTGCGATACCGGCTGGCGGGGGCGACGCCGCGTGGGCGCGCGGCGGTGGATGGCGTGAGTTTCGCGATCGGCGAGCACGAAATGCTCGGCCTGGTCGGTGAATCCGGCTGCGGCAAGACGACCCTCGGCCGCGCAATCCTGCGGCTCGTCCCGCTCGCCGCGGGCGAGCTGCACTGGCGCGGAAAGCGCATCGACGGGATTGGCCAGCGCGAATTCCGCCCGCTGCGCCGCGAGCTCCAGTGCGTGTTCCAGGACCCGCAAGCCTGCCTCGACCCGCGCATGACCATCGTCGAGAGTGTGTCGGAGCCTCTGCGCGCGTTCGAGCGGCGGGAGACTTCAGCGGAGCGTGCGGACCGGGCGCTCCTGCGCCTCGAAGAGGTCGGCATCCCTGGCGATCTCGCGCGGCGCTATCCCCACCAGTTGAGCGGGGGGCAATTGCAGCGCGCCGTCATCGCGCGGGCGCTCGTCGTGGATCCGCGATTCGTCGTTTGCGACGAACCCGTGAGCGCACTCGACGTTTCGGTCCAGGGCCAGATCGTGGCCTTGCTCGATCGCATCCGGGTGGAGCGCGAACTGGCCAGTCTCTTCATCAGCCATAACCTGGCCGTGGTCGCGCGCCTGTGTGAACGCGTGATGGTCATGTTTTGTGGCCGCATCGTGGAGAGCGGCTCGAGGCGGGACGTCGTGCAGGCGCCGCTGCATCCCTATACGCGCGAGTTGCTCGATGCCGTGCCCGGTATCGATACGGGCGCGCGAGCTCGTCTCCTTCGGCGCCGGCCGCGCGCGCGCCCTGCCGACGCGTCGGCAGCGCCGGCGGGCGGCTGCGCCTTCGCGGCACGTTGTCCGCATGCCCTGCCGCTGTGCCGCGCGGAGCGCCCACCCTTGCGGGCGTCGGGCGGGCGAGAGGTCGCCTGCCACCGCGCCGGCGAATGGCCGCGTGGATTGCCGCCGGCCCTGGCCGACTGACTCGCCCCGGGATCGTCCTGTGAGCCTGGTCCCGGCCTATGCTCATGCCGGTTCCCGCGGAGCCATCGAGTGAACCAGAACGCCCATTGCATTGCGCACCTGGAGGCCGGCGGGCTCCTGCTGGCACCGGACCTTCGCCAGGCCCGCATCTGGAGGCGACTGCACGATCGCGCACAGGCGGAGTCCGGGCGGGCAGTCTGGCCTACGGCCCAGGTCCTGCCGCTCGATGCCTGGCTGGCGCAACAGTGGCGGCAGGCCGCATCCGACCGGCCGGAACTGCCCGCGATCCTTTCGCCCATCGCCCTGCGCTGGCTGTGGCGGCGCCAGGTGGCGGGAGACGCGCCTGGCCTGCTGGACCCGGGCGATCTCGGCGTCCGCGCTCGCGCGAGCTGGTTGCGGCTCCGTGCCCATGGAGGGGACGTCACCGCCATTTCGCGCTGGCCAATGACTCGCGACCAGCAAGCATTCTTCGGCTGGGCCCGGTCGGTCGAGGACGATCTCAAGGCGCGCCGCGCCTGCGACGCCGGCGATCTCGCGCGGCTGCTGGTCGAAACATCCGCGTTGTCCGCCGCCGGTCCGCCGATACTGCTCGCCGGCTTCCGGCGCCAGACGCCCGCCGAGGAGGCGTTGTTCGGCGCGCTGGCAGCGGCTGGCCGACGTGTCGAACGGCTGGTCCCGTCGTCGCACGCCGGCGCCTGCTTCAGACATCGCGCACCCGATCCGGAATTCGAACGACGCTCCATGCTCGCGTGGTTGCACGCGCGCCTGGCGTTCGCACCGGCCGGCATTCACGCCGTCATCGTGCCCGACCTCGACGCCGCGCGCGGTTCGCTCGAGCGCGCGCTCGCCGCCGTCCTGCAACCGGAGCTCGAGCTGCCCGGAACGGGCAGCCTGGAAAGGTCGTTCGACCTGGCGGGCGGCCATCCGCTCGGCATGCAGCCGGTCGTGGACGCGGCCTTGGGTGCCGTCGCCTGCGCGATCGGCGTCGTTGACTGGTCGGTGGCGAGCCGGCTCCTGCGGAGCGCCTACCTGGACGGCGCCGAAGCAGAACGCGGCGCACGCGTGGTCGCCGACCTGTCCTTGCGCGAGGCGCAGGGGCCGGTCCAGATCGACGGGCCGCGCCTGTCGGATCGCGCCGCGAAGGCGGGCGCAAGCCGCTTTGCGTCCGCGGCCCGCGCGGCGGCCGCGGCGCTCGAAGGCTCAAGGGGGCGCAGCGCCGCCGACTGGGCCGAAGCTTTCGGTGCCTGTCTTGCGTCCTGGGGGTGGCCCGGTGAATCGGGTCTCGGCAGCCGCGAATATCAGGCGGCGCGGCGATTCCGGGAAATCCTCGGCGAACTGGCGACACTGTCCGCCGTCGCCACGAATCTCAGCGCCGTCGCGGCGCTCGGCGAGTTGCGTCGCATGGCTGCGGCACCGTTCCAGCCCGAAAGCGGCGAGCCCGCGGTCTTCGTACTCGACGCCTATGACGACCCGGGGGTGCAATTCGACAGCCTCTGGGTGGCCGGCATGACCGCGGTCGCCTGGCCGCGCCCGGTCGCCGTGGACCCGTTGCTGCCCATCGAAATGCAGCGCCGGCTCGCCATGCCGGGCGTGACGCCTGAAGGTTGCGTCGCCGAGGCGCGCGAAGTCATCGGACGCTGGCGCGCCCGGGCCAAGGAGCTCGTCCTGTCCTGGCCGCAGTTCGAGAACGATACGGAAGCGGACGCGACACCGCTCTTGCCCTTGGATTCGACGGAACTCAGGGTACCGGCCACGCCGCCATCGCGCGAACGGATGGCCTTTGACCTTGGGCGGCTCGAGCCGGTGCCGGAGGCGCCGTTGCCGGCGCTGGCCGCGGCGCCTGTGAGAGGTGGAGCGCGGCTGCTCGAACTCCAGGCGCAATGCGCCTTCCGCGCATTCGCGGAACTGCGCCTCGGCGCATCGGAGCTCGCGGAACCGCAGGCCGGCCTTGATCGCCGCCTCCGGGGCATCGTGCTGCATCGCGCATTGCAGGAACTCTGGGGCCGTTTCGGCAGCCAGCAGTCGCTCGCAATGCTGGACGGCGCCGTGCGAAACCGCTTCGCCGCCGACGCAATCGATGCGGCGATCGCGGATTCTGCGCCCGCGGGCACGGGGGCGGCCCTGATCGCGCTCGAGCGCGAATGGCAGCTGCAAGCGGTCTGCCGGATGCTGGAACTGGATCTTGCGCGCCCACCGTTCGAAGTGATCGAAACCGAGCGCGCGCTCAAGCTTGTGATTGCCGGGCTCGAATTGAAGCTCCGCGTCGATCGTGTCGATCGCATCGGCGAAGAACGCATCGTCATCGATTACAAGACGGGCAGGGTGCAGAGTTCCGCCTGGCGAGGCGCCCGGATGGACGCGCCGCAGCTTCCGCTTTATGCCGTCCTGCACCCGGCCAGGCCCGGCGGCATCGCCTTTGCCGCGATCGGCGCCGCCGATGCGAAGTACGTGGGCGTCAGCCGGACTGCTTCGTCATTCGACGGCCTCGAGCCCGCAGAGAAGTTTCGGCTGACCGAGGACAAGCGGAATGGCTTTGCCTGGCCGGTCATCACCGCGCACTGGCGCGCGTGGCTCGAGCGCCTGGCGGGAGATTTTGCCGGGGGCCGAACCGAGGTGGACCCAAAGCACGCGGCCGATACCTGCCGGCATTGCCACCTGGCCGCGCTTTGCCGCGTGGAAGCGGCCTCGCCCGAAGACGTCGAGGACGAGGCGAACGATGCCGACTGACGCGCAGGAACTCGATCGCGAAGCGCGCAGGCGCGCCATCGAGCCCGCGGGCTCGTACATCGTCCAGGCGCCGGCGGGTTCGGGAAAGACGACGCTGCTGACGCTGCGCTACCTGCGCCTGCTTGCCGATGTCGAGCAGCCGGAGCAAGTGGTCGCAATCACGTTCACGCGCAAGGCCGCCGCAGAGATGCGCCACCGCATCGTCGATTCGCTCAGGATGGCCGGCGAGCCGCTGCCCGCGGATGCAGACCGGGGTACAGCGGAACTGCATCGCCATGCCTCGGCCGCGCTCGCCCGAAGCCGCGAGTCGGGCTGGGGCATCGAGCAGAATCCGGCGCGCCTGCACGTGCAGACGATCGACGGCCTCAATCACTGGCTGGCGCGGCGCCTGCCGGTCGCAGCCCGGATCGGCACCGCGGCCAGGCTGGTCGACGACGCGCGCGTGCTTTACGCCGAAGCGGCGCGGCGCACTGTCACGATGCTGGACGAAGACCTGCCGGTGGCCGCCGGCCTGCTGCGTCTCGCGCGCTCGCTCAACCACGAGCCGCGCCAGCTCACAGGACTGATCGAGGCCATGCTGGGCGCCCGCGAACTGTGGCTGCCGAAGCTGATGCACGCGCCATCCGGCCCTTCGCTGCGCACCGGGATTGACCGGCTGCTGCGCCGCGCGCTGGAATCGGAACTCGCGGCGGTTGCGGCTGCGCTCGCCGGCATCGAATGGGACGCGCTATTCGCCACCTGCCGGCAGGCGGCCTCGGCGGGTGCACCGGAAAGTCCGGCGCTTGTCCTTGCGGCTGAGGCCGGCCTGCCGTCCGCGACGCGGGAGTCCGTGGCGGCATGGCGCGCGCTGGCGGAACTGCTGCTGACGGGCGATTCGAAGCCGGCGCTCAGGAAGCAGGTCGGCACAAGGCAGGGCTTTCTCGCCGCAAGCGAGGGCCAGGCCTGGGCGCCGCTCAAGCGTGCGATGAAATCGCTGCTGGAATCGCTTGCGGGGCGCGACGGGCTGGTGGCCGCGCTTGGACGGCTCCGCGTTCTGCCGCCTCCGGCGCTCACCGATGCGCAGTGGGAACGCATTGAGGCGCTGTCGGTCGTGCTGCCGCATGCGGCTGCCGAGCTGCTAGCCGTTTTCGCCGAGCGCGACAGCCTCGACCATGCGGCGGTCGCTGCGGCGGCACGAGACGCGCTCGGTGACGAGTCAGCGCCTTCCGAACTCGCGCTGGCGCTGGATTACCGGATCCGTCACCTGCTGGTCGACGAGTATCAGGACACGTCGCCCTCGCAGGCGCGTCTCCTCGAATTGCTCGTGGCCGGCTGGCAGCCCGGGGACGGCAGGAGCCTTTTCTGCGTGGGCGATCCGATGCAATCCATCTATGGCTTCAGGGAGGCGGATGTCACGCTGTTCCTGCAGGCCCAGCGCCAGGGTGTCGGCGGCGTCGCGCTCGCCGCGGAACGGCTCTGCCGGAATTTCCGGTCGAGCCGGGCGATCGTCGACTGGGTCAACGAGACTTTCTCGGCGCTGCTGCCGGACATGGACGACTTCGAGCGCGGCGCCGTGCGCTATTCGCCGGCCGTGGCGGCCAACGAGGATGAGGCGGATGACGGCGTGCGCGTGCATCCGCTCATCAATGCGGACGAGCGCTCGATGGGGGCGGAAGTGGCCGCGATCGTGCGGCAAGCGATCACAACGCTCGATGAACCCTCGATCGCGGTACTGGTGCGCGGAAGGCCGTCGCTCCCGCCGATCCTGGCGGCGCTGCGAGAGGCTGGCATCGAGTACCGCGGCGTCGAACTGGAATCACTGCTGGACCGGCCGGCGGTGCGCGACCTGATCGCGCTGCTGCGCGCGATGCTGCACGACGGGGATCGCACGGCCTGGTTTGCGGTGCTGCGGGCTCCCTGGTGCGGGCTGGCGCTTGCTGACCTGCTTCGCCTCTCGGAAGGCGTGGAGTCGGCGACGATCCGCGAGCGCCTTCGCGAACCTGGCGTGCTGGCTCCCGAACCCGAGGCACGCGCGATGCGCGTCAGCGCCGCGCTCGAGGCCGTCATGGCCGGGCGCGGACGGCAATCGCTGGGGGGTTGGCTGAAAGCCGCCTGGCTCACGCTCAATGGTCCGGCCACGCTCGCCGACGCCTCTGACCTCGCGAACGCGGAGCTGCTGTTCGTCGCGCTCGACCGGCTCGAACTCGAGGCAGGCTGCCTGCCGCCCGCCTCGGCGATCGAGGCGGCGGTCGCGGGCATCATGGCTTCGCCGGTCGGCAGCGACGACGCGCGAGTGCAGGTCATGACCATTCACCGCGCAAAGGGCCTTGAATTCGACGTCGTGATCCTGCCGGATCTGCAGCGGGGGCCGCGCGGGAGCGAGCGCCCGCTTCTGTACTGGACGACGGTTGCGACCGGGCCCGGCGAGCGGGGCATCGTGCTCGCGAGCCGCGCGGATCCGGCGGAGCGCGAGGGCGGCGAGGATGCGCTCGAGCGCTGGATGCGCAGGCTCGGAGCGGAACGCGAAGCGCTGGAACTCGGCCGGCTGGCCTACGTCGCCGCCACTCGGGCGCGCCGCCGGCTGCACCTGATCGGCAGCGCCACACTGCGGCAGGGGGCGGACGGCCCGACGCTCCGTCGCCCGCGGTCCGCGAGCTTGCTTGGATTCCTGTGGCCCGTGCTGGGTTCGCATTTCGAACGGTCGCTCTCGGCGCGGCCGGCGACAGACGGGCCGTTGCCCAAGGGCGGCGGCCGGCCGCGGCTCATGGCGCCACCGGCGCTGCGTCTCGCGACCGGCTTCCGCGCGCCCGATCCCGGACCGCCGGCGGTCGCGCCGGCATTGCGCATCGCGGGCGAGTACCGGGGTTCGATTCGCCCGGAATTCGACTGGGCCGGCGCAGTCGCGCAGGCGGTCGGCCAAGTGGTGCATGCGGAGCTTCAACGCAGGTGCGAGTCGCATGGGCCTCTGCCAGCGGACGACTCGGCGCAAGAGCGGTGGCGCCGGCAACTGTTCGACCTGGGCCTGGACGGGGCGCATCGCGAGGCGGCGCTCAAGCGTGTCAGGCGTGCAATGGCTGTGGTGGCGGGCAGCGGACGCGCGGCTCAGCTCCTGGATCCGGAGGCGCAGGAGGGACGGTCCGAACTTGCGCTGACTGCGATGATCGACGGCGTGGCCCAGAGCCTGCGGATCGATCGCACTTTCGTGGACCGGACCGGCGTGCGCTGGATCGTGGACTGGAAGACGAGCTCCCATGAAGGCGGGGACCGCGAGGCGTTCCTCGACCGGGAGCTCGAGCGCTATCGCGGACAGCTCGAGCGCTATGCGCGGGTCATTCGCCTGATGGAGCCGGATCGCGCGCTTCGGGTCGGGCTCTATTTCCCTTTGCTCGACGCCTGGCGCGAGCTGGAGTCTCGCTAGAGACTGCCCTCGACCGTAAACGGGCGGCGGCCCTGGCTGTCGGGCGGGCCGAGGAATCCGAGCGTGTCGAATATGGCCGGGCCCGCGCCGGGCCCCGGTGCGGCCTCACCATTCAGGACATAGCGCCCATCCCGCCCGAGTTCGACGGCGCCACGGACATGCAGGGGACCGCCGAGGTCGCGCAGGCGTCCGCTGAGCGTATCGGTGCCGACAGAGCCTTCACCGACGACCAGCTCAAAATCGCCCAGCGCCTCGCCGTTCGGGCCAGGCGCCCGCAACGACCGAAGGTGCAGGGTTCCCGTCGCAGCGGACGGCCGTCCGTCGACGAGGCGGATTTCCCCCACGTCGAGCTCGAGCTCGCCGGTCCATCCGCGCGGCGTCACCAGCCCTTCGAAGACCGAAATCGGGAGCTTCCCGGCGATGTCGCTCCCTATGATCTCGTTCCCGAAATCGCCCGAGATTTCTCCGGAAACGTCTCCGCTCGTCGGGCTCAGATTCACGCGACAGGACCACTCGAACTCCAACAGGCGCCAGGGACGGCAATGCCAGTCGGCGGCGCCGAGCGGCCGGTCATGGACGGCGAGCTCGCGGGCATGACCGGACCAGATGGTGCCGCTCAGGCCGCGCAGTCCGATGCCGGGCGGCAGTCTTCCGGCAAGCTGGGTCGCCGGCACCATCGCAACCAGGAACACGAGGAATGCGACGACGCCGGCCGCAATGAAGGCGCCGCGCTTCATTCCGGATTTCAGGGACCGCGGATGACGAGTGTCGCGTCGACGAGTCCCGGCTCGTCGGTGGCGGAGACGCTCGCGGTTTCCGTCTGGACGCCGCGTTCCTTCTGCAGACGGGCGAGCAGCAAGGCCAGCGAATCGAAGGAGGCGCCTGTGAATCGCGCCCGGAAAGCGCCGTTTGTGGCCGGTTCGACCGCGGCCAGCCTGTCGGCAAGGCCGCCCTCGCGCGCCATGCGATCGATCGCGATGGCCAGGGATTCACCGGGCCGCGCCACGGGTGCGGCCTGCAGACGCGGCGTGACCGACTCGATCCACGCCAGATCCGCGCGCCGGCGTTCGACGCGTTCCCGCGAGACTGCAACGGCGGCTCCGAGCTGCCAGACGATTGCGGCGAGCAGCAGGAGGGCGGCCGCGCTGCCGCCCCAGATCGCGACGCGCTTTTCGCGCTCCGCGAGGCCCGCGTACCAGTCGCGAAGCTTCATCGCGGCGCTCCCGACGCGATGCGGACCTTGGCCTGAATGCCCTGTTCCGTCTTGCTCGTCGAGGCGACGTCCGCCGTCAGGCCGCGCTCGCTGATGCCCTGGGTGAAGCGTGCAATCGAATCGGTGTCAGGCGCGACGACCTGCAGCTCCAGCGAGCGGTCACGCCAGCCAAGCGACTCGAGCCGCGGGCCCGGGGCGCCTGCCAGCGCGCCGCCGACGGCGGCAAGTTGCGCGAGGAGGCCGTTCGGGTCGCTGTTGCCCGCTCCGCGCAGGCGTTGTTCGATCTGGACGCGGGCATCCTCGATGCGCTGGACGTCCGGAAGCGCGATTCGCGCGGCCTGCTCGATGGCCGCATCCAGCCGGCCCTGCTCCGCATGCAGTCGAATGAGGTCGTAGCCGCGCACGCCGACGTGCAGGGCTAGGGCGGCGATTGCCAGGAAGGCTGCCACGCGCCAGCGCAGCCACTCGGCGCGCCAGCCGGTACGGCGCGCGAACTCGCCCTGCAGCAGTGAGAGCGCATCCGAGCGCACGGCTGCCGAGGCAAGCAATGGCAGCGCGCCGTCGGGCAGGATCTGCAGGTCCAGGCTGCCGGTCACTTCCCGGAGCGCCTCGATCATCTCGCGCGAATGCTGCCAGTCCTGTTGCGAGACGTAGAGCTGCACGTGGCGATCCTCGCCTTCCAGGCCGGCGAGCGTGAATGCTTCCGTCAGCGGCTCCGCATCGAGCGCGACCGGCAAGCCGCCTGGCGCGCGCACGAGCAGCTGGCCGGCATCGATCACCGCGACGATCTTGCCCGGGTTCGCCGGGATGCAGAGAGTGTCCGGCACCACGGCCTGGGGTTCGATGCCGGCGCCGGCCAGTGCGCCCAGCCAGCTGCGCAGCTCCTCCCGACGCAGTGCGGCGACCAGCGTGGCTCCGGTCTCGTCGATAGCGCCGACCGCGAAGTGGAACTGCTCGACCTCGCCCGCGAGCGCTTCCTCCATCGCGTATGGAACGACTTGCGAGAGCCGCGCACCCGTCCTTGCCGGCAATTGCGGGCGTGCGAGCGTCACGCTCGAACCGGGAGCGATTACGACGACCTGGCGCCCGGCAGCGACCGGTGCCGCGTCGGCGAGCTCGCCCGTCGCGACGGGGCCGAGGCGGCCACCGTCGGCGCCGGTGATGACCCAGCTGACCGGATTGGCAAGCCGCAGGACGAGGTATTGATTCATTCAGTGCCTGTCGAGCGCAGGACGGTCCGGATTCCAGTTGCGCCGTTCCGCTCGATCAGACTGTACAGCGTGAATTCCGAGGTGCCAATACGCACGGCGGTCACGGCGCGGAACCAGTCGGAAGTTTCGGAAACCGACTCGGCGATCGCCTGCCACGCGCTCGGGTCGAGCGTTGCCTGCAGGTCAGAGCGCGTCGGGAAGCAGCCGTCGCGCCGGTTCGCGGCCAGGAGATCCGCATCGCCGAAATCCGTGCCGCCCTGCACGAGCGACGCGAGCACCGGCGCCTTCGCGGTGCAGAGATTGATCGGCGTGCCGACCGGAAGGGCCGCGACGTACGGCCGGATGCGCTCGAACTCGTCACGCGTCATGCCCGGCAGCGCCATCATCTCGGTGGTGGTCGTGACGAGCACGTTAGCTGAGCGGTACGGCGGGTTCTGTGAAAGATAGGTCCCGTCCTCCGCGCCCTCGGGAATTCCCGCGATCGTGTCGCTGTCGATCCAGTCGGCCATGATGCGGGCCCAGCGTGGCTGCGCACCGGCCAGCACGAGCAGGCGCTCGAAGCGTTCGACCGAGGACTCGACGGTATTGCCGTCGCTGTCCACGAGGTTATTGAGGTTGAATCGGCCCTGCATGTCCTCGAGCGCGCCGCGGACTTCGCCGCCGTCGACCGGCAGCGGCGGGAGTGGCTGGGCCCAGGCTTCGGCCAGGTGGTCGGTCTCGGAATCCTCGAGATCGTCGTGCAGCACTTCGGCGGCCCAGGCCTCCGCGCCGAGCGCGACTTGCCAGCCCTGGTCGAGCGCCGCGAGACCGGCGGTGCGGCGCAGGTCGAGGGCGGCGCGCGTGCCGATGTGTACCGCAAGCACGGTCGCGATGGCCACCAGCACGATGGCCGTGATCAGGGCGACGCCGCGCTGCCTCATCCGGACACCTCGACCAGGCGCCTGATCTCGCCGTAATCGGAGAGCACCAGCGTAATCTCCACCGCGAGCGGGCGGGAGTAGAAGCCGAGGTCGGCCGTGTTGCCGAACTGGGGCCATTCCGTGATCCATTCGCGGCCGGACGTCAGATAGCGGATCTCGACGCGCTCGACCTCATCGAGAAGCTCGCGCTTGACCGGCGGGGTTGCCAGCGTTGCGTCCAGGACGTTCCAGTGCTCCCGGACCAGCTGGCCATTCTCGAGACGATAGATGACCCGCTGCACCGTGCCCCGAGGCATGCCTGCGCCGTTCGGCCAGCCGGCGTGCGAAAGCTCGACCAGTGACACGGAGTTCGGATCGCGCAGCAGCGTTGCACGGTAGCCGTCGCCGATGCTCTCGCGTACGGGCCGTCGTGTCAGCGTGCGAAAGTCCGTGACCATGAGTTGTACCGTGCGCTGTACTGCGCGCAGGCGGTCGAGGTGACTGTCGGCGTTCTCGACGGCGACCCGCGCCTCGGTGACGGCGCGGTAGGCCATGAGACCCATGACGGCGAGTATCACCATGGCAACGAGGATCTCGAGCAGCGTGAAGCCTCGTTGGTGCCAGCGGGCTCTCATTCCGCATCTCCGGTTTCGTCGCCTGCGTCATCGTCGCCGTTGTCGTTTTCCGCTCCCGGATTCGCCGGCCCGCGGCTGCCATACCAGTCAATGTTCGCAGGCGGGGCGGCAGTCGCGGTCGCACCCACGAAACCGGCGAGATTGGCGAGCGAGGCATTTTCGGCGTCGCCGTCGCGGCGTACGCTGACGTCGATGCGGCGCAGCCCCTTCACCTGGGTCTGGGAGACTTTCGTCACCCAGTGCCAGCGCCTGCCGCCGAATTCGACTTCTCCGGCGGTCTCCTCGACGGACGGCATTTCTCCGGAGACGCGGATTTCCGTGATCCGGTTATCCGCAATCCAGGCCGCAAAGCTGCGGTCGCGTAATTCACTGACATTGTTGACGGTGTCCCCGATCGTCTTGAACACGGCGAGCATGCCGATCGCCACGATCGCGAGGGCCACGACCACCTCGATCAGCGTGAAACCGAGCGACTCAGCGCGTTTCATCGCCGCGCTCCATTTCGATGCTGCCGTCGGCGCGACCGATCAGGGTGACGCGCCCGCCACCTTTGCGGATCAGCGCCAGGCGATAGGGCGTCATGTCGCCGCTGCCCCAGGCGACCAGCTGCGGCAGCCGGGCCTCGGGCTTCGGCTCGCGTCGCAGCAGGACGGGCCGGCCTTCGATGACGAGCTCGAAGGCGAGGTCCGGCGGCAAGTCGTGCGCCCGCAGCGCCGGATCGTCCTCGATCGCGGTCCACCGCTGTTCGAACCCGTCGAATCGCTGGAATTCGTAGTGCGTGACCTCGAGCAGGATGCCGTAATCGCGTCCCTCGAGCTGGGCCTGTTCCTGCAGGAGGGCCACGGCGTCGCTGAGGCGTCCGCTTTCGCGCTCGAGTTCACGGTCTTCGCCCAGCAGGCCGATCGAGAGCGTCGCGACGGTCGCCAGGATGCCGATGATGACGACGACGACCAGGATCTCGATCAGCGTCATGCCGCGCATCAGGCGGCGCGAACGGGCGATGGGCATCGCCGCCGGCCTTCAGCCCGTCACTCGAGATTCCAGCTGCCGATGTCGGCGTCGGCGTCTTCGCCCCCGGCCTCGCCGTCCGCGCCGAGAGAATAGAGATCGTAGTCGCCGCCCTTGGAACCGGGCTGCAGGTAGTGATACTCCTGGCCCCAGGGATCCTTGGGGACCGAAGTGGCTTTCAGGTAGCCGCCCGCGCGCCAGTTGCGAAGCGTCGGATCGTCCGGCTTCTTGACGAGCGCCTCGAGGCCCTGCTCCGTGGTCGGATAGCGGAAGTTGTCCATCTTGTAGAAGTCGAGCGCGGTTCCAAGCGTCCGGATGTCCTGCTTGGCCGCCGTGACGCGGGCTTCGTCCACGCGCCCGAGGATCTGTGGGGCAATGAGGGCGGCGAGGATTGCGATGATCACGAGCACGACCATGATCTCGATCAGCGTGAAACCGGATTCCCGTCGTGAAATCAGCATGATGCGCCTCTCCTGGCCTGGACCGATGATAACAGGTCGGTTTCCCGTCCCCGGCCGTACGGGCAGGCAGTGTGACGCCGCGCTCAACCTATAATCCCGGCAGACCATGGGTGGGGAGGCCCGCTTGAAGCTGGCAATGATGTTTCCGGGCCAGGGCTCCCAGTCCGTCGGCATGCTGGCCGCGCTCGGCGCGGCGGAGCCGAGCGTGCTCGAGACGTTCTCCGAGGCATCGGCTGCGCTCGGCTATGACCTGTGGGCGCTCTGCCAGCGTGGACCCGAAAATCAACTGTCCGAGACCGAGCACACCCAGCCCGCCATGCTCGCCGCAGGAATTGGCGCCTGGCGGGCCTGGCAGGCCAGGGGAGGGCGGACGCCGGACATGCTTGCCGGTCACAGCCTGGGTGAATACAGCGCCCTGGTCGCCGCCGGCGCGATCGATTTCACGGCGGCGGTCTCGCTCGTCCGTTTCCGGGGCGAGGCGATGCAACGCGCCGTGCCCGCGGGTACCGGGGCGATGGCGGCGATACTTGGGCTCGACGATGCGGAGATCGAAGCGGCCTGTGCCGAAGCGGCCGCAACAGGCATTGTGCAGCCTGTCAACTACAACTCGCCGGGGCAACTGGTCATCGCGGGCGAGACCAAGGCGGTCGCACGCGCGATGGAAGCCTGCAAAGCCCTCGGTGCCAAGCGTGCGGTCCTGTTGCCGGTGTCGGTCCCCTCGCACAGCGCCTTGATGAAACCCGCCGCCGAAGCGCTGCGCGAACGCCTGCGCACCGTGTCGATCCGCAAACCGTCGCTGCGTGTGTACGCGTTCGATGCGGGAATCTACACGGACGCGGAATCGATTCGGGTCGGCCTGTACCGCCAGCTGTTCAATCCCGTGCGCTGGTCGGCTATCGTGTCCGCAATGACCGGGGCCGGAGCGACGCAGCTGTTGGAGTGCGGGCCAGGCAAAGTGTTGATGGGGCTTGCGCGGCGCGCGCCCGGCGGGCGCGACCTGGTGCTCCAGGCGATCGAATCGCCGGAGTCACTGGCCGCCGCGCTCGATGCGACTGGGAGACTCGGCGAAACATGAGCCACAGGCAACTGGCCGGCGAAATTGCCCTCGTGACGGGCGCCTCGCGCGGCATCGGTCGAGCCATCGCGCTCGCGCTCGGTGCGCAGGGTGCGACAGTCATCGGCACGGCGACCGGCCGCAGCGGTATCGCGGCGATCGAGGAGGCGCTGAAGTGCGCCGGCGCATCGGGACGTGGCGTCGCGCTCGATGTGGCGGATGGCGAAGCCTGCGAGGCCGTGGTCGCGGACATCGAAGGCCGCGAGGGTGCCGTCACCATTCTCGTCAACAACGCCGGCATCACGCGCGACACGCTGCTGCTGCGGATGAAGCCGGAAGACTGGGACGCGGTCATCGCGACGAACCTGGGCTCGGTTTATCGCCTGAGCAAAGCCGTGCTCCGCGGCATGATGAAGGCCCGCAAGGGCCGGATCGTCAGCATCGCTTCCGTGGTCGGCCTGATCGGAAATCCGGGGCAGGCCAACTATTGCGCAGCCAAGGCGGGGATCGGCGGATTCACGCGCTCGCTGGCGCGGGAGGTCGCCTCGCGGGGAATCACGGTCAACGTGGTCGCGCCCGGGTTCATAGACACCGACATGACGAAGGCGCTTCCTGACGCGCAGCGGGAATCGCTGGCGGGCCAGATTCCGCTCGGCCGGCTGGGCCGTGCGGAAGACATCGCCGGCGCCGTCTGCTTCCTGGCAGGCCCGGACGCCGCCTGGATCACCGGCGAGACGCTGAACGTCAACGGCGGCATGCACATGGCATGAAAAGGCCATGAGAAACAGCGTGTAACAGAGGTATCTGGTAGCCAGTGGGGGGTACGTGGCATAGAATGGCGACCCCCGGGGGCCGGCGAGTGCCCATGGGCATCACAAGGTGAGGGACATCAAACCGATGAGTACAGTCGAAGAACGGGTCAAGAAGATTGTCGCCGAGCAGCTCGGGGTGAAGGACGAGGAAGTCACCAGCGATGCGTCGTTCGTTGACGATCTGGGTGCCGACTCACTGGACACTGTCGAGCTCGTGATGGCGCTCGAAGAGGAGTTCGAGACCGAGATTCCTGACGAGGATGCCGAAAAGATCACCACGGTGCAGCAGGCGATCGATTACATCGTCCAGCACCAGTCCAAGTCCTGAGGTCATTAGAACGCGAGCCCCGGCCGCGTGGCCGGGGCTCGCTGCGTCATGGCGGCCTCATCCAATCCTGAGGTTGTTGCCTTGAGCAAACGGCGCATCGTCGTCACCGGTATGGGCATGGTCGCGCCGCTCGGCACCACGGTCGCGGAGTGCTGGGCCGGCGCGCTTTCCGGCAAGAGCGGCATTGGCCCGATCGAGCGCTTCGACACCGCCGGTTTTCCGTGCACGATCGCCGGGAGCGTTCCCGGTTTCGAAGTCGCGACGTACATGCCCGCGAAGGAAGCGCGGCGCATGGACCTCTTCATGCAATACGGCGTCGCGGCCGGGGTACAGGCGATCGCCGACGCGGGGCTCGAAATCACGGACGCTAATCGCGCGAGGGTCGGGCTCGTTTTCGGCGCCGGCATCGGCGGCCTCGCAACAATCGAGGACAACTACGCCCGGTACCTCGAGACGAAGACGCCGAAGAAGATATCGCCCTTCTACATCCCGGCCTCGATCGTCAACATGATTTCAGGCCACCTGTCGATCATGTACGGCATCACGGGTCCTAACCTCGCGGTCATCACGGCCTGCACCACCTCGACCCACGCGGTTGGTATCGGCATGCGTACGATCCAGTACGGAGACGCGGACGTCATTGTCGCGGGCGGCGCCGAGATGGCGCAGACGCCGACGGCCGTGGGGGGTTTCTGCCAGGCCCGCGCACTGTCGACGCGAAACGACGAGCCGGCCCGGGCAAGCCGGCCATGGGACCGGGACCGCGACGGATTCGTGATGGGCGATGGTGCCGGCGGCATGGTGCTCGAGGAATACGGGCATGCGCGAGCACGCGGCGCGCGCATTTACGCGGAGCTCATCGGCTTCGGCATGAGCGGCGACGCCTACCACATCACGGCGCCACCGGATGACGGCGCCGGCGCGCGGCTTTCCATGGAGAACAGCTTTCGTGACGCCGGCATCAACGCGGACGAAGTGCAATACGTCAATGCGCATGCGACTTCGACCCCGCTCGGCGACGTGGCCGAGACCATCGCGATGAAGAATGCATTCGGCGCACACGCGGCCAGGCTCGCGGTCAGCTCGACCAAGTCCATGACCGGGCACTTGCTCGGCGCCGCAGGCGTGGTCGAGGCGATCTTCAGCGTGCTCGCGATTCGCGACCAGGTGGCGCCGCCGACGATCAATCTCGACCACCCGGGCGAGGGCTGCGACCTCGACTATGTCCCGCACACGGCCAGGCAGTTGAAGATCGACACGGTCGTCAGCAATTCCTTCGGTTTTGGCGGCACCAACGGAACGCTCATTTTCCGCGCGCTCCGTTGAGTCGATCATCGGCCCCGGAATGCGGCGGCAGTACCCGGTGATCCGCGAGCTCCCGGCGGTGGCCGACCCGTCGGCCCGTCTCCTGTCCCTGCATGCCCGCCACCCTGAGCGTTATCCGGTCTTTCTCGACAGTGCCGCAACCGGCGGTCCGCTCGGCCGGTACAGCCTGCTGCTCGCGGCACCCGGGGAACGGATTTGCCTGTTCAAGGACCGGCGACTGTCCGGACCGGGAAGAGGTGGCGGATTTTGCGAACGCTTGAGCGCCTGGTGGCGGGCTGAACGCGGACTACCGCCTCCGGCGCCCTGGCCCTTTGCCGGGGGCTGGTTTCTCTACCTGGGCTATGAACTGGCCGGCGAGGTCGAGCCGACGCTCGAGCTGCCGCAATCACCTCTGGATCTCGTCGCCTGCGCCTGGCGCATGGGCGCATCGCTGCTGCATGATCACGCCACCGGCCGCAGCGTCATCGCCGCTGAGCCGGGCGCGATGGAAGCGGTTGGACCACTCGCAGATGACTATGCGTGCGCCGTCCGGGAAGCCGCGACCGCCGATGGCCCGGGGGGTGCCGCTCCGGTCGTCGAAGACGACGCGGACGTCTATCTGGCGGCTTGTCGACGGGCTCTTGCGCACATCGCGGCCGGCGACGTCTACCAGGCCAACCTGGCCCGTAGCTGGCGGGCCCCGATGCCGCAAGGCCTGACGAGCGCCCGGCTCTACGAGCGCCTGCGGGCGGCGAATCCCGGGGCGTTCGCGGGAATTGCGAGTCTGCCCGGCTTCGACATCCTGTCGAGTTCGCCTGAAAGGCTGGTCCGGGTGCGGGGCCGGCACATTGACACGCGGCCGATCGCGGGGACTCGTCCTCGACGGGCGAGCGGCGATGCGGCCGCGATCGCAGAGTTGACGGGTAGCCCCAAGGAACAGGCTGAGCACGTGATGCTCATCGATCTCGAGCGCAACGACCTCGGGCGCCTGTGCGAGGCCGGCTCCGTTCGCGTGGACGAATTCATGGTCGTCGAGAGCTATGCGCACGTGCACCATATCGTGTCAAACCTCAGCGGGTCGCTGCGCGCCGACGTCGAGCCCGGCGACGTCATACGCGCCCTGTTCCCGGGAGGCACGATCACCGGCTGCCCCAAGGTACGCTGCATGGAATTGATCGGTGAACTCGAGGGCGCGGGGCGCGGCGCCTACACCGGTGCGATGGGCTACCTCGCGCTGGACGGCAGCCTGGACCTCAATATCCTGATCCGCACGATGACCGTGCACCTTGGCGAAATCGAGCTGCGGGCCGGCGCGGGCATCGTCGCGGACTCGGACCCGGCCCGCGAACTCGAGGAAACCCGCGCCAAGGCTCGCGGCCTCCTGCGCGCCCTCGGAGGCACCGGATGAAGCAGGTATTCGTCAATGGGCACCCTGCTGCGCCGCTCGATCCCGCGGATCGCGGACTCCATTACGGCGATGGCCTGTTCGAGACGATCGCCATGCGCGACGGACGCCCCCGTTTCCTGGAATGGCATTTCGAGCGCCTGACCGAAGGAGCCCGGCGGCTGGGATTTCCGGATCCGGAAGTGGACCGTTGGCGCGCCGAGCTGGGACTGGCCAGTCCGGTGAAACGCGCGGTGATCAAGCTGATCCTGACCCGTGGCCCGGGTGAGCGCGGATATCGCCCTCCGCGCAAACCGCAACCGACCCGGGTCATGGTCGTTTCCGACTGGCCAAACTGGCCGGAGTCCGCCTGGACCGAAGGCGTGAAGCTCGGCTGGTGCCGCATGCGCCTGGGACGAAACCCCGTGCTTGCCGGTATCAAGCACCTCAACCGGCTGGAGCAGGTGATTGCCCGGGCTGAGTGGGATGATGACGACGTGAAAGAAGGCCTGATGCGGGACGACAGGGATCACGTGATTTCGGCGACGCAGGCCAATCTGTTCGCTCGGGTCAAAGGCGCCTGGGTAACGCCCTTGCTCGATGAAAACGGCGTCGCCGGCGTCATGCGCCGCGCTTTTAACCACTGGTCGGAACTGCGTGGCGAACCGGTCGTCGAGCGCGCACTTGCGGTCGCCGAAGTCGCGGCGGCGTCTGCATTGCTTCTCACGAACACGCTGATCGGCGCCTGGCCCGTGCGAGAGCTGGCCGGACGTCCGCTGCGCCTCGATCCGGCCGCCCGGGAGTTCAACGCGTGGCTCGCGGAACAGTAAATCGCCCGCTGCAGTGGCTCGCGCTCGCGGCGGTCGTGGCGACCGCGGCCTGGCTGGGCTGGCGTCAGTTCGAGAGACATTGGCTCGATCAGCCGATCGCCGCGCTCCAGCAGCCGGTGACTTTCGCGGTTCCGTCCGGTGCCTCACTGAGGACCGTCGCCCGGTCCCTCGAGCAAGAAGGCCTGATGGAATGGTCGGGTACCTGGTTGCGCTATGCGACGCGAGAGCGACTCGCGACGCGCATCCAGGCCGGAGAGTATCGGCTCGTGCCGGGTACATCGCCGGCCATGTTGCTGGCCCAGTTCGTCTCCGGCGACGTCATCCTGCACACGCTGACGCTGCCGGAGGGCTGGACCTTCCGCCAGGGACTGGCGGCGATCCAGTCGAACGATGCCATCCGCGCCGAACTTCGCGGCCTCACCGACGCCGAGCTGCTTGCCCGGCTCGGGTTGCCGGAAGCCAGCCCGGAGGGACTTTTCTTCCCCGACACCTACCGTTTTCCGCGCGGCACCAGCGACCGCGAGCTGCTGTTGCAGGCGCATGCGCGCCTGGAACACGAGCTGCAGGCCGCGTGGGCGGGCCGGGCGGCGGACCTGCCGCTCGAGTCGCCGTACCAGGCGCTCATTCTCGCGTCGCTCGTCGAAAAAGAGACCGCTGCAGCCGACGAGCGGCCATTGATTTCCGGCGTCTTCATCAATCGCCTGCGCAAGGGAATGCGATTGCAGACTGACCCTTCCGTGATCTACGGCATGGGCGATAAATTCGACGGCGACCTGCGCCGACGCGATCTCGTGAGCGACACGCCCTACAACACGTACCTGCGGGCCGGGCTTCCGCCCACGCCCATCGCGCTGTCCGGGCGCGCTGCGCTCGAGGCGGCCGTTCACCCGACAAAGACGGACTCGCTGTACTTCGTCGCGACAGGGCTTGGCGACGGCCGGCATTTCTTCGCCGCTTCGCTCGTTGCGCACAACAAGAACGTCGCGCGCCATCTCGCCAACCTGCGCGGCGGGCGCGGCGATCGGGTACGCTGATCCGGTGCGCGGGCGGTTCATCACTTTCGAAGGTGTCGAGGGAGTCGGCAAAACCACGCAGATTGCCCGTGCCGCGGATTACCTGCGTGGCAGGGGCATCGAACCGCTGGTCACGCGCGAGCCCGGAGGCACTCTGCTCGCCGAGAAGCTGCGCGAACTCGTGCTGCAGCCTCGCGAGGCTCCGGTCGGCGCGACAGCCGAGCTACTCCTCATGTTCGCTGCACGCGCGAGCCATGTGGCCGAAGTCATCCGTCCCGCGCTCGAGGCAGGGCATTGCGTCCTTTGCGATCGCTTCACCGATGCGACCGAGGCCTATCAGGGCGGCGGCCGCGGCGTCAGTTCCGAATGGATCGGCCAGCTGGCCGGGATCGCCCACCCGGGGCTTTCGCCCGATCTGACCGTCGTCTTCGATGCGCCCCCGAGCGTCGCCCATGCGCGCGTGTCCGGCCGCGGCGGGGGCCAGGACCGAATCGAGGCGGAAAGCCCGGAATTCTTCCAGCGGGTGCGCAAGGCCTATCTCGCAATCGCGGCACGCGAACCCGGACGGGTGCGGGTTGTCGATGCAACGCAAGCGGCGGACGCGGTCGCGGCCATCGTCGCGGAACTGATCGACGTCTTGCTGCCGGCGGCAGGGACCTAGTCAATGGCCGATTCGGAAATCGAGGAAGGCTTCGCCGCCGCGCCCGGCGCGGGAGAGATGCTCGAACGCGCCGGCGCAGCGTGGCTGGCGCCGCTGCGTGAGCGGCTCGCCACCCTCCAGGAACAGGGGCGCCTGCCGCATGGCCTGCTGCTCGCGGGGTCGCCGGGGGCAGGACAGGCCGAACTCGGCGCCTGGCTCGCGGCAAGACTTCTCTGCCGCGCGCCCGGAGCCGGACGTTGTGGCGAATGCGCGGACTGCCAACTGTTCACGGCCGGCAGTCACCCGGATTTCCGATGGGTCGGCTTGTTGCCCGACCGGAAGGAAATCGGCATCGAGCAGATCCGGTCTCTGTCCGGATCCCTGTCGCTGCGCAGCTATCGCGGCGGTTCGAAAGTCGCGCTCATTGGGCATGCGCAGGTCATGAATGCCAAGGCGTTCAATGCCCTGCTCAAGACACTTGAAGAGCCTGTGGAAGACACTTATCTCCTGCTCGCAACGAGCCGGATCGATCGCGTGCCGAAGACCATCCTGAGCCGTTGCCTGCGCCTGCGTCTGCCGCTACCCGCGGCTTCCGAGTCTCTGGCATGGCTCGGCCGGTTTTCGGGCACGGAGGACTGGGCGGCGCTGCTCGCACTTGCGGGTGGCGCGCCGTTCCTCGCGGTCGACTACGCCAATGGCGAACTCGGCGGCCTGGATGCCGAAATGGCCGGGGCCCTCGCGGCCGCGACAAATGGCAAGCTCGACTGGATTGCCTTTGCCGACGCATGCGCGAAGAATTCTCCCGCGGCACGCCTGGTCTGGCTCGAATCCTGGCTGACGCGCAGCCTGAAAGAGGCCGCCCTGGCTAGTGATCTGGTCAACAATAATCGTTTACCATGGTTGCGGCCGCCCGGTCTGGAAACGAAGATACGGGCGGGTTACGGCCTGCTCGATCAGCTGCGGGACGCTCGCAGGCTGTTGGGCGGAAACCTGAATGCGCAGCTTCTCTTTGAGGGGCTGTCGATCTCGCTGGTGGCCCTGGTCGGGCCTGCGGCGGGTAGGGCGGGGGAGTGAATGGATTGAAATTGCGGGCGCCATCGACAAAGCCGGGTCTGCTGACCCTGACTATCAAGGACAAGAGCGCGCTCTATCTTGCTTACATGCCCTTCGTGAAGAACGGGGGCCTGTTCATCCCGACCAACAGCAGTTACCGGCTGGGCGACGAGGTCTTCATGCTCCTCAATCTCATGGGCGAGGAGGAGAAGCTTCCGGTCGCCGGCCGCGTCATCTGGCTGACGCCCAAGGGCGCGCAGGGCAAGCGCACGGCGGGAATCGGCGTGCAGTTCAGCGAGCAGGACCGCGGCACGACCCAGAAGAAGATCGAGTCCTATCTGGCCGGCGCCCTCGGCGGCGACAAGGCCACGCACACGATGTAAACATCGAAGGGGACGGTCCCCTTCAACGCTGTGCTATCCGGTCTGATGGCAATGCGACTCGTTGAAGGGGACCGTCCCCTTCGATGGTCCCCTTCGCTGTCCCCCGCGACGCCCTATTCGGGCCCGAGCTGATTGCCCGACAAGCCCCCCTGGAGGCAATAAGCGTCGAATCCGCGCTCTGAGAGCAGGAAAGCCGCCGCTGAACTGCGGCGTCCCGTGTCGCAGACTGCGACGTAGGGCGTCTTCGAGTCGAGCGTCTTCACCTTCAGGCGAATGAAGTACAGCGGCACGTTCAGCGCGCCGTCCAGGTGAAAAGTCTCGAACTCGCTCGGAAGCCGGACGTCCAGCCACTTGGCACCGCGCTCGACCAGTTCGCGCCCATGGGCGAGATCCACCCAGTGCAACAGGGGCTCGTTGAGGAGCTCCCTGAAGTCTTCCTTGCCGAGGCGGACGAGTGCGCCATCGGTCTGCATCGTGATCGTGGCATTGCGCTTGGCGTCCGAAATGAGCGCCTCTTCGCCAAACGACTCGCCCACGCCGAGCTCGGCGAGCTTGAGCCCGTCGCGGTTCATCGGCGTTTCGCGGGTCACGAATACCGAACCCTTGGTAATGACGTAGAAGTAGTCTCCGTCGTCACCCTGCTTGATCACGACTTCGCCGGCGCGGCAGGCGACGTGCTGCATGCGCATGAACAGTGCCTGCAGGTTGGCGGGCGGGATGCGGTGAAAGGCCTTGGTCTGCAGGAGCACGGTCATCCAGTCGTCGCTGTCGGCACCGGCGCCGCCCGAGATCTCGCTGACTTCGTAGGAGCCGGTCTGGTCCCAGGTAATCATCACGTCGAGGAGATCCGAATCGATCGCGACATAGGTGATGTCCGAGAGTGCGCGGGCCGTGAAACGCCGCGGCTGTCCCGGGGCCACCGCGATGCGTGCCTCGGGCGTTCCGGCGCGCAGCATCGAGACCGTGCGATCGCCCACGCGCAGCTCGATTTCGCCGCCCACGAGGTAGATCGTGCGCTTGTCGGATTCGCCTTCCTTGAACAGCACGCGGCCGGAATCGAGTTCCTGCAAGCGCGTCTTGCGGGACAACGCATGCAGGTTCTCGCGCTTCAGTCCGTCGAGGGGGCTGAAGCTTCGCAATACGTCGAGTTCTACCGGTTTTTCTTGCTGCATTTCATGGCGCACGATGGCAGGAGGCACCGGCCCCCCGCGCGGGCGCGAATCCTATCATAGCCTTACCGGCCCGCCCTGAGCGCGGCCCAGCCCGTATCCGGACGGAATCGCGGACCGTGCGACAGCGCGAGCTCTTCGAGCCGGGTGACAATCGCCGCTACGCCGCGCGCGCGGGCGTAATGCAATGGGCCGCCGCGGAACGGCGCAAAGCCTGTGCCGAAGATCATTCCGGCATCGAGCAGGTCAGCGTCTTCGACGACCTGTTCGCGCAGGCAGGCGACGGCCTCGTTGAGATACTGCAGGATCAGCCGGTCGGTGAGATCTTCCGGCGCGCGCCCCTCGGGCTGCGGCTTGATGGGCTTGCCGTCCCGCCATTCATAGTAGCCGCGACCGGATTTGCGGCCCAGGTGGCCGGCAGCGAGGCGCTCCGCGGTTCCACGAGGCACCGGCAGGCCGAAAGCCGCGGCGAGGATCTTGCCGACATGCGAAGCGACGTCGAGGCCTACCGTGTCCGCGAGTTCGATCGGGCCCATCGGCATGCCGAAGTCGACCGCGGCACGGTCGATGAGCGCGAGCGGGACGCCTTCATCCGCGGCCAGCATGGCCTCCGTCATGTAGGGCATGAGGACCCGATTGACGGCGAAACCCGGGGAACTACGACAGGGCAGGGGCAGCTTGTCGAGGCGGCGCGTGAATGCGAGTGCGTCTTCCACGATCTCGGGGCGCGTCTTCGCTGAACGGATGATCTCGACCAGCATCATCTTCGCGACCGGATTGAAGAAGTGCAGTCCCACCAGGCGACCGGGATCCGCGAGCCCGCTCGCGAGTTCCTCGAGGACGATACTCGACGTGTTGGTTGCGAGGGTCGCTCCCGGTTTCATGCGGGGCTCGAGCCGGGCGTACAGTTCGCGCTTCGCATCTGCGTTTTCGAAGATCGCCTCGATCACGATGTCGGCGCGCGGCACGCCCGCTCCCTCGATATCTGCGGCGAGCCGCGCCTGCATTTCGTCCGCCTTCGCCGGGTCGCGGGCACGCTTGCCGAAGAAATCGCGCGCGCGGGCGAGCGCCGGCTCGACGTATCTCATCTCGCGGTCCTGCAGCGTGACCGAGAGGCCACGCGACGCGCACCAGGCGGCGATGTCGCCGCCCATGACGCCCGCGCCGACGACATGGACGTGCGTTGCCTTGCGGGCGGATTTGCCGCCGAGCGCCTTCATCCGGTTCTGCAGGAAGAAGACGCGGACGAGGTTTCGCGACTGCTCGCTCAGGAACAGCCGGGAAATCGAACGGGCCTCGGCTTCAAAGGCCGCCGCCCCGGAGGCGCCATGGCGCGCGAAGAGTTCTAGGATGGCGTAAGGCGCAGGGTAGTGTTCCGGCTTCGCGCGACGCGCGACCTGCTTGCGGGCCTGCGCCGCCACGAACGAACGAATAATCGGCCATGCCAGCATCCGCTGGCCCAGCGGTGCGCGGCGGCGCGGCGGCGCAGCGAGCGCCAATTCGCGCGCCGCGCCGGCGAGACGCTCGCGTGGCACGAGCTGGTCGACCAGGCCGATCTTGAGTGCCTGTTCGGCACGCAGGGACCTGCCGGTGAGCATGAGGTCGAGAGCGGCGGTGGGGCCGACCAGTTGCGGCGTGCGCACCGTGCCTCCGAAGCCGGGATGTATGCCCAGCATCACTTCAGGCAGGCCGAGGCTGAGTTTGCCTTCGTCCGCGGCCACGCGATAGTTGCAGGCGAGGGCGAGCTCGAGCCCGCCGCCCAGCGCAAATCCATGGATCGCGGCGACCGTCGGCATCGGCAACGCCTCGATCCGGTCGAACACCTGCTGACCCGTTCGCACCAGGCGGTATGCCTGTTCCAGCTCCGTAAGGCCGGTGAACTCTGCAATGTCGGCGCCTGCGACGAATCCGCCGTCTTTCGCGGAGCGGATGACCAGCGCACGGGGTCCGGACGACTCGATTACCGCCAGCAGCTCGTTCAGCTCGCGCATCGCCGCGCTGCCGAGCGTATTCGTGCCGCTGCCCTCGAGATCGAAGGTCAGCCAGGCGATTCGGTCTGAATCGGTTTCAAGTTTCCAGTGCAGCGCAGGACTCGACATCGTCGACGATACCTCGATCAAGGCGCAGTGCGGGATTATGCCCCCGCCGGCGGATTCACGCCTTGGCGGCCGCCTCGGAATCCGGCTGGCGCACGAAGTCCGGGTCGACCTCGAAGTCGAATACGAGCGGGAGATGATCCGAGAGTGGAACGATCGGGATGTCGAATCCCTTCGGCACGATGCCCCTGCCGTAGAGCACGAAGTCCAGCTCCTTGCGCGGCCAGCGGCTGGGATAGGAGGGAAGGCTTGCGATATTGGCGCTCCTGAGGCCCGCCGCCTGCATGAAAAGGTAGATCTCATGCTCGCCCCAGAACGTATTGAAATCCCCGGCGACGATCACCGGCTTCGTCTGTCGGCGCACGAGTTGGTGAAGATGGCGGAGCTGGTAGTGGCGATGACGGAATTTCAGCGAAAGATGGACCAGGAAGACGGCGACGTCCTCGAGCTCGAGCTCGATGATCAGCTTCTTGATGCCCGTCTCGAAGTAGTGGAACCGCTCGCCATGCACGCGCGGCGCTGCGAGGAAGGCATTGGCCTGCTTGCGTACGATCGGCATGAACTGATTGAGCGAGTCCTCTCCGTACTTGCACTGGTAGGTCGAGAAGTGCGACAGGTGGCTCGCGATGAACTCCGCCTGGTTGATCATCCCGCTGCGGATCGAGCCGGTGTCGACCTCGATCAGCCCGACAACGTCGGGATCGCGCTCGGAGATGAAATCGGTGATGCGCTCGAGGATCTGCCGGCTGCTGCGCAGATAGCCGGCGCCCGGCACCGGCAAGTGAAAAGCCGGGCCCGTTCCGGTCGCGTAGCGGATGTTGTAGACGAGCAGTCGCATCGGTGGTGCCGGTATCCGTGGCGCGTCAAAAGACGTATTCTAGGGGTTGGGCGGCAGGGGGACGGCACTCTTGACGGAAAGCGATCCGATTCGGCTCTTCGTCACGCATGCCTACGCGCCGGACGAGTCCTATTTCCGGGTGTTCGAGTACCTGGAGAGCCAGCCGAATTTCTATTACAAGAATCTGGCCGCTCCGGAGAAACCGCCGCGCAGCAAGGAGAAGGAGGCGATCCGTGAGGATCTGCGTCGCCAGATGACCGACGCGGAGGTCGTGATCGTGCTGTCCACGCTCTACATGCGCGATCCCGTCACGATCGAATACCAGTGCCTCTATGCGCAGTCCTGCGACAAGCCGCTGGTGGTCATGGAACCGTTCGGCACTACTGATCCCGTGCCCGCGAAGCTGCGGGAAATGGCGGATGAAGTCGTGGCCTGGAACGGGCGGGACATGAGTGATGCGATCCGCCGCCAGGCGCGTCACGAAGACACGACGCGCTGGGACGTGGTCGAATTCAAGCTCGATTGACGCTGATCAGCGTCGGGATCCGCGAGGAACCGGTATCGCCGGTTCCGCGGGAATGCGACTGCCCGTTGGTCTTCGCAGGCGCGGCGGCCGCACTGCGGTGCAGGACGTCGAGCAGAGCCACGATTCGGGCGGCGCAGGCGTCGGCCTCGCCCATGGACATCTTGCGCACGGTGGCCACCACCGGGCACTCGCCATGCTGCGGACGCACGCGCGTCATTGAGTGGCGCAGGGCCTCGAAATCCTGGCGAACTTCGCCGGGCATGTCGCCGGAGGGGAAGTCGATCAGGTAGCGCGTAAAGGCATCGGTGAGGCGCTGTTTCAGTGCGGAGGATTTGGCCAGCTCGAGCGTGGCCTTGTGCAAACTCTCCCAGGCGGCTGCACTCACGGTGTTCTCGGCTCCCAGAACTATCGCTTTAGATTTCTATCCCAATGAAAATGTCGGTCGTCCCACGACACGAACACCGCGCATCGATTCGAAGTTCCCCGTAACATCAAATCGATACGAAGCAAATATAGCGCGATTTCTACGACATGGAAGGGCTAACACCCCGGATTCTTGCGCTATGTCAACAAATTAGGCTCTATAGTTCGAAAATTGTCGGCCGAGGCCGGATCCATGACCGAAGCCCAGATGCAGAAGCAGGTGCCGATCCTGGCCGCCCTGGCCCAATCGACCCGTCTGGAGATCCTCAATCGGGTGGCTGAAGCGGGTCCCGAAGGGGTCGCAGCGGGCGTCATTGCGCGCTCGATCCATTGCCCTGCCTCGACCCTGTCTTTCCACCTGAAAGAGCTGAGCCGCACGGGCGTGCTCCAGGCCCGGCCGGCAGGCCGGTTCATTCACTATTCGCTGCGACGTCCCGCCCTCCAGGCACTGGCGGGTTATATCGCGTCCCTGGCTGGCTCGTCCCGGGCCGCGCGGGGGCGCAAGACCGGCGCCGGCCGTCCGGCGCGGCGCGGCAGGGCGGTCGACACCAGCCAGCTCACGATCTTCGGAGACTGAGCAGCAGCCCCGGTCAATTGCGCACGAGGTGTGCGACGAAGTCGTCCACGGAGAGCGCATCGAGTTCGGCGGTGTCCGCAAACAGCCGCTCGATCCGCCGGCATTGCTTCTCGGGAAACACGGGCGGGAGCGAGGTGCGGAATTTCTCCACGAGCGCAGGGTAACCCTCGGCGCGTCGCCGCCGATGGCCGATCGGTGCGTCGACCTGGATGCGTTCCGTCCTTGTGCCGTCGCTGAAGAAAACCTGCAGCGCATTGCCGATGAATCGCTTGTCCGCCGCGTAGTAGTCCGCCGTGAACTGCGGGTTCTCGCGTACCTCCATACGCTCGCGCAGTGCGTCGATGCGCGGGTCCGACGCAACCGCGTCCTCGTAGTCCGCGGCCGTCAGCCGCCCGTGGACCAGGGCCACGGCGACCATGTACTGGATGCAATGGTCGCGGTCGGCGGCATTCGAGAGCGGCCCCGTCTTGTCGATGATGCGAATGCCCGGCTCCTGCGTTTCGATCGCGATGCGCTCGATCGCATCGAGTCGCCCGCGCACTTGCGGGTGCAGGCGCATGGCGCACTCGACCGCGGTCTGGGCGTGGAATTCCGCGGGAAATCTGATCTTGAACAGCACATTTTCCATCACGTAGCTGCCGAAGTCCTGCCCGTAGACGAATGGGGCGCCGCGGAAGAGGACATCGTAAAAGCCCCATTTCGGCGCCGTGAGCGCCGAGGGATATCCCATCTCGCCGCGGAGTGCGATCAGCGCGTGACGGACGCCGCGGCTGGTCGCGTCGCCCGCAGCCCAACTCTTGCGGGAGCCCGTGTTCGGCGCGTGGCGATACGTCCTGAGCGCGCCGCCGTCGATCCAGGCGTTGGAAACCGCGTTGACCACCTGGTCCTCGGTGCCGCCCAGCATCGCCGTGACGATCGCAGTCGTCGCGACTCGCACCAGGATCACGTGGTCGAGCCCGACGCGGTTGTAGGCGTTCTCGAGGGCCGTGACGCCCTGGATTTCGTGCGCCTTGATCATCGCAGTCAGCAGGTCGCGAACCGCCGGCGGCGTGCGGCCTTCGGCCGCGGCCTTGCGTGCCTGCCAGTCGGCGACCGCGAGGATGCCGCCGAGATTGTCGGATGGATGGCCCCATTCCGCCGCCAGCCAGGTGTCATTGAAATCGAGCCAGCGGATCATCGCGCCGATGTTGAAGGCGGCCTGCACCGGGTCGAGCTCAAAACTCGTGCCGGGCACGCGCGCGCCGCCCGCCAGCGTCGCGCCGGGGACGACCGGCCCGAGCAGGCGTGTGCAGGCAGGGAACGAAAGGGCCTGGAAGCCGCAGGCCAGCGTATCCATCAGGCAATAGCGCGCGGTCTCGTAGGCGACGCCGCTCTCGATGCGCGCATTGCGCGCGTAGCGCGCAATATCGACGAGGACGCGATCGGGGGCGGGCCGCTCGGCCGAGCGGATGTCCTGCTGGCTCATGCCTGTCCTACCTCTGGTCGGCCGGCGGGACCCTGCGGGGCCCCGGGCCCGTGTAATTGGCGCTTGGCCGGATGATCTTCCCGTCAGCCCGCTGTTCGATCACGTGGGCGGCCCAGCCGGTCGTGCGCGACATCACGAAGAGCGGCGTGAACATTGCCGTCGGCACGCCCATCTGGTGGTAGGCGACGGCACTGAACCAGTCGAGATTCGGGAACATGCGCTTCATGTCCCACATCACCGATTCGATCCGCTCCGCGATGCGGTACAACCGCCAGTCGCCGGTCTGCGCGGACAGTTGCTCGGCCACGCGCTTGATCAGGACATTGCGGGGATCTGCGACGGTGTAGACCGGGTGGCCGAATCCGATGATGACCTCCTTGGCGGCGACACGCCGGCGGATGTCGGCTTCGGCGGCATCAGGGTCCGCGTAGCGCTGCTGGATCTCCAGGGCCACCTCGTTGGCGCCGCCGTGCTTCGGTCCGCGGAGCGCCCCGATCGCGCCGGCGATGCAGGAATGCATGTCGGACCCGGTGCCAGCGATTACGCGCGCCGTAAACGTCGATGCGTTGAATTCGTGCTCGGCATACAGGATCAGCGACGTATGCATGGCGCGGACCCAGCTTTCGCCGGGCGGCCTGCCGTGGAGCAGGTGCAGGAAATGCCCGCCGGCTGAATCGTCATCCGTCTGCACGTCGATCCGTGAACCCGCGCGCGAAAAGTGGTGCCAGTAACAGAGCATGGATCCTGCGCAGGCGACCAGCCGATCCGCCGCCAGGCGCGCACCCTCGGCCGCGTGCGGGGGTTCCTCGGGCGCCTCGCAGCCGAGCGCCGAGACGCCCGTCCGGAGCACGTCCATCGGATGCGCACCGGCCGGAATCAATTCAAGGATCGAGCGCAGCCGCGGGCTCAGGGCCCTGAGCCCGCACAGCCGGCGTTTGTATGCCGTGAGCTCGGCGGGATCGGGCAGCTTCTCGTGAATCAGCAGATACGCGATCTCCTCGAACTCGCAGGTCTCGGCGATGTCGAGGATGTCGTAGCCGCGGTATTGCAGGTCGTTGCCGGTCTGGCCGACGGAGCAGATTGCGGTGTTGCCGGCGACCACACCGGACAGCGCGACCGATTTCTTGGGCGTGAAATGCCCGGTGGGCGCGCCCCGGTCGCTCATGCCTTCCGCTCCCGGTCGCGGCCGAAGAGCTCGTCGAGCTTGCGCTCATAGTCGTGATAACCGAGGACTTCGTACAGTGCGTCGCGCGTCTGCATGCGATCGACCACGGCACGCTGGCTGCCATCCCTGCGGATGGCGCCATACACGTCGAGTGCCGCGCGACACATGGCGCGGAACGCCGACAGCGGATAGAGAACCAGCCGGATGCCGGCCCGCCCGAGTTCGTCGGCCGAGAACAGCGGCGTGCGACCGAATTCCGTGATATTGGCGAGCACCGGCACGTCGAGGGCGCGCGTGAACTCTTGGTACTCATCGAGCGAGGTCAGGGCCTCGGCAAAGATCATGTCGGCACCGGCCTCGACGTAGGCCGCCGCCCGCTCGATGGCTGCCTGCTGTCCCTCGACGGCATGGGCGTCGGTGCGGGCCATGACCACGAAGTCCGCATCGCCGCGCGCATCCACTGCGGCACGGACGCGATCCGCCATCTCGGCCCGCGGCACCAGTTCCTTGCCGGGCCGATGCCCGCAGCGCTTTGCCTGGACCTGATCCTCGAGGTGCAGGCCCGCGGAGCCCGCACGGATCAACTCGCGGGTCGTCCGCGCGATCGAAAACGCGGCGCCGAAGCCTGTGTCCGCGTCGACGAGGAGCGGCAATTCACATGCGCCGCAGATGCGGCGGGCGTCCTCGCAGACGTCATTGAGACTCGTGATGCCCAGATCCGGCAGCCCGAACGAAGCGTTGGCAACGCCGGCACCCGACAGGTAAATCGCCCGGAATCCGGAACGGCGGGCGAGCAGGGCGCTGAATGCATTGATCGTGCCGGCCACCTGCAACGGCCGCTCGGCGTCCACGGCGTCGCGCAGACGCCGGCCCGGGGAGGTCTCGGTCATCGCGATATGATACATGGCAGGTGCTAGCCTTGTGCCGGGTCGGCAGGGGGATCGACTTGAAATATCGGCGACACGGTTGCGTGGCGATTGCAGTCGGTACGGCGCTTGCGCTCGCCACCGCGGCCGCATCCGCGCAGGAGGCGACGGCACTCGACGAGATCGTCGTGACCGCCCAGAAACGCGTCGAGTCGCTGCAGGACGTGCCGATCGCGCTGAGTGCCGTCGGCGGCGAAAAGATCGCCGACGCCGGCATCCTGCGTATCGAGGACCTCAAGAACTACGTGCCGACCCTGTTCATGACCGAGACGGCGATCGGCAACAACATTTCCATCAGGGGCATCTTTTCCGGCGTGAATCCCGGCTTCGAGCAATCGGTCGGCACTTACGTCGATGGCGTATACCGGGGCCGGTCGCAGCAGGCTCGCGCGCCGTTCCTGGACCTCGAGCGCGTCGAGGTCCTGCGCGGACCGCAATCGATCCTGTTCGGCAAGAACAGCGTGGGCGGCGCGCTCAACGTCACGACCGCTCGCCCGACCGAAGAATTCGACGGAATGGTATCCGCCCTTTACGAGCCGCGTTATGGCGAGCGCGAGTTGACGGCGCATGTATCCGGCCCATTCAACGACCGCCTCCGCGGCCGGCTGGCAGCGCGCTACCGTGAAACGGATGGCTACCTGGACAATGCGACGCTCGGCACCGTCGAGCCCGGCCGCGAAGAGACGACGGCCCGTGGCTGGCTCGAGTTCGACGTCACCGACCGGATCGCCGCGGCGCTCAAGGCGGAGGTGAGCAGTTTCGACGTCGTCGGCCGGCAAATCGAGATCGCACAGGAACTGCCCGCGGCCGCCGGGCCATTCGCAGGACTGACCTACTCGCAGATCCTGGGTGCATTCGGCCAGGACCCGAGCGTGCTCGACAACACGGCCGATGGCGTCCGTTCTGCGAACGGCGACTTCAGCAACAACGACGCCGAGGAATTCGTGCTGCAGGTGGACTGGCAGCTCGGCGAGAGCACGCTGACCTCGATCACGGCCTATTCGGCGTACCAATTCGACGAGCTTTGCGACTGCGACTTCACCGGCGCCAACGTGTTCAACGTCTCGATGGCCGAGGACTTCGACCAGGCGAGCCAGGAACTTCGCCTCACGTCGCCGATCGGCGGCACCGTCGATTACATCCTGGGCGCGTACTACGAGAATTCGAGCGTCGACTACCGGGACACGATCCTGCTCCCCGGCAACAGCGTGCTGGTGCCGCTCCTGAATGCAAACCCCGCGTTCAATGGCACGCCGCTGCAGGGCATCGCAGGCACGGCCGTAGCCGACACCGGAACGCCCCGGCACTTCCGGCAGGATGCCCACAGCTATTCGCTGTTCACGCAGCTCGGACTGAACCTGACCGATGAACTGCGAGCGACAGCCGGACTGCGCTATGCGAAAGACAACAAGGATGCGACGCGCAGGCTGACGATCACGGAGATCGACGGCGACCCGCTCGCGGGCCTGCAGGCCGTCGCGGCGCCCCCGGTCTACGCGGCGGTCTTCAACATCCGGCGAACCGACCTGCACGAACTGTCCGGGAGCCGCGATGAGGGCCGGTTGCTGCCGTCCCTGACCTTCGAGTGGGCTCCCGACGACAGCACGATGATGTACGTCAGCTGGAGCAAGGGAGCCAAGTCTGGCGGCTTCGACGCCCGCTCGAACAACCCGACCGTGCCACCCGGCACCGCCTGCACGGCGCCCAATACCCCCGCCGGTTGCCTGCCCGCCAACGGGGTAGGCACGTTCGAGTTCAGCGAAGAGCGGGCGACCAGCCTCGAGTTCGGAACCAAGCTCCGGCTTGGCAGCACCTTCGAAATGAACGCGGCTTTCTACCTGACGGACTTCAAGGACCTCCAGGTCAGCACCTTCGATGGCGTGCTTGGATTCAATGTACGCAATGCCGGCGAGTCCGAGATCAAGGGGCTCGAGGTCGACATGCGCTGGCAGGCAACGCGGCGCCTGCAATTCGCGAGCAGCCTGGCCTTCACGGATTTCGAATTCCTCGATTACATCGGTCAATGCGCGTTCGGACAGGCACCGGACGCGACGGACGGCCTCAATTGCAACTACAAGGGCAAGACGAACGAGTTCGTGGCTCCCTGGGTCATGACGCTCGGCGGCAACTACTTGCGGCCGCTGGGTGCGAACCTGCTGATGCACGTTGACGTCGATGCTTACCATTCGGACGCCTATTTCGTCGCGCCGACGATTGACGAACGCCAGGTCCAGGAGGCCTACGCGAAGGTCAATGGCCGCATCGGCATTGGCGCACAGGACGGTGGCTGGGACGTTTCGCTGGTCGGCAAGAACATTTTTGGCGAGCAGGTCCTGCCCTATGGCAATGACACTCCGCTGGCCGGCCGGACCTTCGGTGCGTTCAGCGCGTGGCGCTTTGTCGAACCCGGGTCGTCATGGGCGCTACAGGGAACGGTACGATTCTGAGGCGCTGGGTCCCTTACGCGGGCCAGCTGGCCCTCGCTATCGCCGTACTGACGGCACTCGCCGTTTCTCTGGTGTACATCGCAACCGAACCTCAATTGCGCCGGACGTACGACGTGCCGCTGCGGGAGGTCGCGGTGCCGGGTGACACCGCGTCGATCGCCGATGGGCGCCGCCTGGCGACGATCCGCGGCTGCTATGACGGCTGCCATGGCAAGGGCGTATCCGGCGGCGAGTTGTGGAACGAACCCTGGGTCTATCGCATCGTCGCGCCGGACCTTACGCGTGTCGTTGCATCGCAGAGCGATTCGGAACTCGAACGCGTGATCCGGCACGGCGTGCGCCAGGACGGGCGCACGACCTGGGGCATGCCGTCAATCATGTTTTACCACCTGTCCGATGAGGATCTCGGAAAAATCATCGCGTTCCTGCGCTCCCTTCCGACAGGCAACGGACCTGACGCCGAAGTCCACCTTGGCCCGCTCGGCCGGTTCGCGATCCTGGTGAATCCGGCCTATGCCTACGCGGAGGAGATCGCCGAAGGCGCGCCCTGGGCGACTGAAGCCGAGCTGCGGGGGCCTCATGGTCGGGGCCGATACCTTGCCTTGACGGTGTGTTCCGAATGCCACGGCATGGACCTGAAGGGCGAAGCCGACGGCGGCGTGGCAAACCTTGTCGCGGCCGCTTCCTATTCGCGCATCGAGTTTGCGCGCTTGATGAGAACGGGCGTCGCGCTGGGAAACCGCAGGCTCGGCCTGATGACCGAAGTCGCCGAGAGCCGTTTTTCGCACTTGAACGACGACGAGGTGAACGACCTCTACGATTACCTGGTCGCGCGCGCGGGCGTCAAGCCTCGCGACCAGCCGCCTGGGTCAGGAACTCCGTCATGTCGTCGAAGGGCAGGGGCCTGCTGATCAAGTAGCCCTGGATTTCGTCGCAGCGCAGCAGGCGAAGGATCTTGGCCTGCTCCTCGTTCTCCACGCCCTCGGCCACGACGGTGAGCTTGAGCGAATGCGCGAGCGAGATCATGGTCGAGACCAGTGTCATTGCGCCGGGATCGTCGAGCATTTTTGCGATGAATGAACGGTCGATCTTCAGGGTTTCGACGGGCAGCTTGGCGAGGTATCCCAGCGACGAATAGCCCGTGCCGAAGTCGTCGAGGGCGATGCCAATGCCCATGCGCGCAATCTCCTCGAGCTTCTGGATGTTGCCCTCCACGTCATCCATGATGAGCGACTCGGTGACCTCGAAATCGATCCCCGGCGCCTTGCCGGCGTCTTTGAGGGCGACCCGGACAGTCTGCACGAAATCGCGCTTGCGCAACTGGACCGTGGACACGTTGACCGCGATCCGGGGAGCGGTAATTCCCTTGCGGCGCCACTGTTGGCGTTCCTCCGCCGCCCTCTGAATCACCCAGGCGCCGACGGCCACGATCATGCCGGTTTCCTCCATCAGCGGGATGAACTCGCTTGGGGGCACCAGCCCGCGTTCGGCGTTGCGCCACCGGATCAGCGCCTCGACACCCTTGATTCGGCGATTTTCGATGTCGACCTTGGGCTGGTAGTGCAACTCGAATTCCCGGTGCTCGAGTGCTTCGCGCAGCGACTGCTCGAGCAGCAGTTTCTTGGTGACGGCCACGCTCATGCGCTGCGTGTAAAACAGGTGTTCGTCACCGGTTGTCTTGGCCCGTTCGAGCGCCGCTTCGGCATTCTTCAGGAGGGAGGACGCGTCGCCTCCGTCCTCCGGAAAGATCGCGATGCCCGCCGTGGCGCCAAGCCGCATTTGCGTGCCATGGATCTCAAAGGGGCGACCGAAGCATTCTTCCTGCCAGCGCGATACGCTGGCGAGCACTTCTGACTCGTCGACGGGTGCTTCGATGAGTACCGCGATCTGGTCGCCCGCGACGCGGCCGAGTCCCGCGTCCTTGCCGACGGCGTCCTTGAAACGTTCGGCAAACTGCCTGAGGACGATGTCGCCGGCCGGCCGGCCAAACGAGTCGTTGATCGTGCCGAGCCGCTCCGGTGCCATGGCGATCAGCACCATCTTGCGCCCGCCCTTGGCTGCCTGGGCCAGGTTCTGCGCCAGGCGGTCGAGGAACAGCGTGCGGTTCGCAAGCCCCGTCAGTGCATCGAAATAAGCCAGGTAATAGAGGCGGTCAGCTTTCTCCAGGTGATCGAGCGCGAACGCGATATCGCCCGCGAGCTCCACGAGCAGCTTCAATTCATTTTCATTGAAGAACCCGGACTCGACGGTCATGAGCACCAGGCAGCCGGCGGCCTTCTCCCCGACCATCAGCGGGAGCGCGATCATGCCCTGAAGTCCCTCCGCGAGTATCTGGTCGCGGTAAACGATGCGACGGGGATCCCCGGCCACGTCATTGACGATCTGCGGCGCGCCGGTTCGCACAGCCGCGGCGACAATGCCGTCCTGTCCCGGATCCGGCCCGAGGACCGGAATGGCCGACCCCAGGACATTCGGCCTAGCACCGGCCCACGCAATCGCGGGAATCGCGCCCGTCTCCGGGTCGAGCCAGCCGATCCAGGCCACGGCGAATCGGCCGAACTGCACGGCAAGCCGGCAGGCCTCGCGAAACAACTCGTCGCGATCCCTCACGCGGACAATCAACGTGTTGATGCTGCTCAGGACCGCGTAAACCCGGTTCAGGTGCTCGATCCTTGCCGCGGCTCTACGGCTGTCCGTCACGTCCGTGGCGGTTCCGACGGCCCGGCCGTCCGCGGTCTCATCATCGAGGACCGGAAACATGCGGACCTGGATACAACGCTCCGACCTGTCGCGTCGACGAATGCGGTACTCCAGGACCGCTGTCGACCTGCTTTTCGCGGCGTGCGCAAACTCCGATCGCACGCGCTCGGCATCGGCGGGATGAATCGACTCCATGAGAATCTCGATGCAGCTCGCGGCATCGGGGCCGCTTTGCCCCCAGATTTCGGAGTAGGCCGGGCTCAGGTAAAACAACTCGGAGAGGTCGCCGGACGCGATGAAGAACGCGTCCTGGATGTTTTCGGCGAGCTGTCGGAACCGCTCTTCGCTGGCCCGCAACCCGGTCGTTGCCCGCTCGCGCTCGACGATCTCGCCCTGGAGCTGCCGGGCGCGGTGTTGCAGCTCGGCGTTCAGGCTGCCGTTTTCGTAGATTCTGCCGACCTGTGCGCCCAGATTTGCGAAGAGTCTTTCGTCCTCTTCGCTGAATCCGCTCGCCCCGACCTTGTCGGCGAGGCAGATCCAACCGTAGGAATGCGAAAGGGACATGATGGGAACCGCGAGAAACGCCTGCGCCCGGGGATAGCCCGAAGGCAGGCCGGCATCGATCGTGGCGCCGTCGTCGCGCGAGATCCTCCAGGGAGTGCATGACTCGACGACTCGGCCCAATGCGCCTGCGCCCAGTACCGGGACCTCGGGTTGCTGACCGCCGGTGTAGATGCCACTTACCGCGTGGAACAGGTGCCCGTTGCCCGACTTGTCGCGGGCCGCAAGAACGGCGTACTTCGCTCCGAACAGTCTCCGGGCGCTGCCGCAGACCTGCTGCAGGAGCCGATTCGGGTCACGCTCGGAAGCCAACTGCACGTGCAGGTCGGCGAGGGCGGCAAGCTTTGCATTGGCGGCTTCGAGCTCAGAAGTGCGTCGCCACAATTTGTCGGTCAGCAGGCGCAGGTGCTCCGTGTCGAAATCCTTCCCCAAGCCTTCGATTGCAGCAGTGTGCCCTCCCTGGATCGCTTCCTCGATCACGCGCAGGATCTCGTCCGGTTCCGCCGGTTTGACGAGCACGCGCGCGACGTGCACCCGTTCGGCAAGCGTCAGCGCTTCGCGTTCGTGGTAACTCGCCGTATAGAAAATGACGCGCGTGTCCGACAACACCGGGTCTTCGCGGAGTCTTCGCACGAATTCGTAGCCATCCATGGTCGGCATGAGAATGTCGGAGATCACCAACTGCGGGTGCTCGGCCCTCACGACGGTGAGCGCCTCCGCGCCATCGGGGGCCTCGAACGTCTCGTGCCCCCGATAGCGCGCCAGCGTGACGAGCAGCGCCCTGCCGGCCGCGTCGTCATCGACGATGAGGATCCGGGCCATTCAGGACCGGCCGGCCCTGAGGCGCGGCGGAAGGTGTGCAGCGATGTCGCGCAGGAACGACTCGGGATCGATCGGCTTCGTGTAGTAGTCCGCGAATCCGGCGGCGATCGCCGTGTCCCGGTCACCCGGCATCGAGTAGGCCGTCACCGCCACAATGGGCACAGCGTGCCAATCGGGGTCCGTTTGCAACTTGCGAATGAGATCGAACCCGGAGAACTCCGGCAGTTGCAGGTCGCACAGGATCAGGTCGAAGTTGCCTTGCAGTGCGGCCTTCGCGCCGTCCGTCCCTGTCATCGCCGTGCCCACGGTGTATCCCGTCTGCTCGAGCAGATACTTGATCAGTTCGAGGCTTGCCGAGTCATCTTCGACGATGAGTATCCGCGCCGCCATGACCTAGGCTCCCAGCACCAGCACGAAGGTCGTGCCCTGCCCCGGCGTACTTCGGCAATCGATACTGAAGCCCATGAGGGCGGCCAGTTTCTGGCTCAAGTGCAGGCCGAGGCCGGTCCCGGACTTCGGTGCCCGCGTGCCGGTGTTGAGGCGCGTAAAAGGCTTGAAGGCGAGTGCCAGATCTTCGGCCTTGATGCCGGGTCCCGAGTCTTCGATGCTGATTTCGACTGGCGCCGGGCCGGGACCAAGTCTGCGCCGCAGATTCACATTGACGAAGCCGGCGTCCGTGAACTTGATCGCATTGTCTGTCAGGTTGAGCAGGATCTGTTTCAGCGCGCGCTTGTCCGCTGCGACGATCACGGGATCAGGAGGCAGGCTCGCGGAAAATTTGAGCCCTTTAGCTTCGGCCAACGGCCGAAGCGCTTCGGCGACCTCCCGGATGCTTGCAGAACAGTCAACCCGCTCGATCGCCAGCTCCATCCGCTCCGCTTCGATCTTTGCAAGGTCGAGGAGATCATTGATCAGGGAAAGCAGATGCCGCGCGCTCTTTTGCACCGTGCGCAGCTGGGCGTCCTGTTCCGTATTCAGCGGCCCCGGAAGCTTCATCAACAGGGTGCCCGTGAACCCGATGATCGAATTGAGCGGCGTGCGCAATTCGTGGCTCATGCTCGCGAGGAACTGGTTCTTGGCATGATCCGCCTTTTCGAGGGCAAGGTTCTTGTCCAGCAGCTCCTGTTCGATGCGCTTGCGGTCGGTGATGTCGCGAATCGCGCCCGAGACGAGCATTCCCTCCTCGGTCTTCAGCGGGCTGAGGCTGATTTCAACGGGAAATTCGCTGCCGTCCCGCCGCTGACCGTACAACTGCAGTCCCGCGCCCATCGGGCGGACGCGCGGATCGCCGAAGTAGCTGGTACGGTGTCCTGAGTGCTTCTCGCGAAATCGATCAGGCAGCAGCATCTCGATCGGCTGTCCGAGGATGTCCTGGCGCGAATAGCCGAACAGCTGTTCGGCCTGAGTATTGACCAGTACGATTTCTCCATTCGGGTTGACGATTACGATTGCGTCAGGCGCGGCCTCCAGAAGGCCTCGAAACTTCTCCTGTTCCTGGTGACGCAGGCTGACGTCCCGGATAGCGCTCATTGCGAGCGTGGTGTCCTCGACCTGCATGGGGCTCAGGCTGATTTCCACCGGGAACTCGGAATCATCCTTGCGCAGCCCGAACAGTTCCAGCCCGATGCCCATTGATCGTGGCCGCGGTTCCGCGAAATAGCCGACCCGATGCGCGATGTGCGCGGAACGCAGCCGCTCCGGCAGCAAGGCTTCGATCGACCTTCCCGTGAGCTCGTCGGCCGAATAGTCAAACAGTCGCTCCGCATGATCGTTGGCGTAGACGATGTGGCCGGTCGGGTTCACGATGACGACTGCGTCGGGCACGCTTTCCAGTAAATCGTGGAACCTGGATTCGACGCGCTGGGCGTCGCGCTCGACGCGCAATTGCGTGACATCCTTCTGAGTGGACAGGATCAGCATTCCCCCGGAACCGGGAGCTGTTACGGCGCGGTGCGTGATGCAGACGTAGAGGTGAGATCCGTCCTTTCGGCGCAGCAGCGACTCGAATGTCGCCTGTCCTATGGTAACGGCGGCCTCGATCCGATCGCGCTCGTCCTGGAATCGATCGACTGGAACGGTCAGGTCCAGGAAGGAACGGCCGATTGCCTCCCGCGCGCTGTAACCAAACAGCGTATTGGCAGCCGCGCCCCAGTGCAGTACTTGGCCCGCCGGAGTCATGACAAGGGTCCCATCCGGCGAATTGCGCTGCACAAGTGCGGCATAGTCTGCCGACGCGGTCACGGGCTAGCGCTTTTGGACCTCCGGCCCCAAGCTTAGTCCCGAAAGGCTTGGGGGAGAACCCTTCTCCAGCCTGTCCTACGATCAGTGTCGAGTGGACCAACCCGGGGGCTTACCATGAGCAAGGGCATGGATCGCAAGCGTGAAGAGAGGAAGAAACCCCAGCACACAAAGGAAGAGAAACGCGCGCTGAAGCGCGAGAAGAAACGCCTGAAAGGCCTGATGTAGTTCGGCGGCGCGCCGTTACGCGCCAACTCGACAGATGTGGCCCAGGCGGCCACCAGTGGGCGTGGACGGGTATGAATCTGGCAATGGACGCGGAGAATTCCGGATGAGCGCCTATGTCATCGCGAATATCGACGTGCAGGACCCGGCCCGCTATGCCGAGTACATCAAGCTGACGCCGGGAACGATCGCGCCGTTCGGTGGGCGATTCATCGCGAGGGGAGGGCGGGCGGAAAAGCTCGAGGGCGACCTGCCGGTGAACCGGGTCGTCATCCTCGAATTTCCGAGCTATGACCAGGCGAAGGCCTGGTACGACTCGGAAAGTTATCGGGTGGCCAGGGCGGTGCGCCGGAGCGCATCGGTTGGCAGCCTGACCCTGGTCGAGGGCGCACCGTAGTCCGGGACTGTCCGCCGATCAGGGCGGGCCGGCGAGCGCCTTGGATCGGGCGAGCCAGGCTTGCACCGGCTGGCGCAGCTCGACGGCCTGTCGGATCTCGAGCATCAGCGGTCCGCAACGGTCGGCGTACTTCTCGACGATGTCGGTCGGCACCTGATGCCCGAACGCCGTGTAATAAGATCGCAGTGCCGCGGCCAGGTTGGCGGAGATCGGGGCGCCGGCGTTCAAGAATGCACGCTCATGCACTCCCTTATACGTTATTGCGCCATACCGCGCCGTAATTGTTTGAATGCCAGCCCGGCCGCCGAGCCTGCGAAGGCGCCAATCAGGTGCGCCTGGGGAACGACGGCCGCGCCCAGCCACTCGCGGAACGGAAAACTCGAATCCCAAGGCTGCTCCAGCAGCACTTTCGCGGTGCCGATGACGAGGGCGGCGGCCGGCAACCACCGATCTCGCCCGCCCGACGTCGCGAGCCAGGTCACGCAACCGGCGAAGTAAAGCGCGTGCAGAGTGCCGGACAGGCCCCGGTACCAGGCCAGCCCCGGCATTGCGATCCAGAACGCGAGCGAGATGAGGAGGGGGGCGCCAAGGAGCACGACCCATAACTCCGACGCCCGCAGGCGGTCCGCGAACAACCGCCCGATCAGCAGCAGGGCGACACCATTCAGCATGGCGTGGAGCACGGACAGGTGCACGAAATGGCCCGTGACGAGCCGCCAGGGCTCGACGGCCAGAACGGACCGGCGGTACTCGAGCGCCGGCCCCCAGCCGAACAGCTCCGCGGCCAGCAGGAACAGCACGACCAACGGGAATCCGGTCGCTGTGGTCAGGCGCATGCGTGCCTCGGTGCGCTAGGCTTTCGGCATTATGGAGGCAAAGCTTTTCGGCCAGCTCGGCATTTCTCTGTTGCTCGGGCTTCTCATCGGCCTGCAGCGCCAGCGGGCCGAATCGGCGCTCGGCGGCATACGCACATTTCCGCTCATTGCCGCATTCGGCACGCTGTCTGGCTGGCTTGCGCTCGAGCACGGCGGCTGGGTCGTCGCGGCGGGCTTCGTCGCGCTCGCTGCATTGCTGGTCATGAGCAACTACCTGTCGACGCGGGTCGGCCCTCATGAGGCGGGCCAGACTTCCGAAGTGGCGGCACTGCTCCTGTACGGCATCGGCGCCTACCTCGTGACCGGCGAACCGGCCGTCGCAGTCGCACTCGGCGGAGTGATCGCGGTGCTGCTGCAATTCAAAAGTCCGCTGCATGCGTTCGCGGAGAAGATCGGCGAGCAGGACGTGACTGCGATCATGCAATTCGTGCTGATATCGCTCGTCGTGTTGCCGGTGCTGCCGGATCGCACCTACGGGCCTTACGACGTGCTGAATCCCTTCGAGACCTGGTTGATGGTCGTCCTGATCGTCGGCATCAGCCTGACAGGCTACGTCGCCTACAAGTTGTTCGGGGCGAAGGAGGGCGCTGTCCTGGCCGGCGTCATTGGAGGGCTCGTCTCGAGCACGGCGACGACCGTCAGCAGCTCGCGAAAGGCCGCGTCATCGCCGGCGAGCGCAGGGCTCGCCGCGCTCGTGATCGTGATCGCAGCCGGCGTCGTATTTGTCCGTGTGATCGCCGAAGTGAGCGTCGTCGCCTCGGGGCATTTCAGGGAAATCGCGCCGCCGTTGGCAGTCATGCTCGCCGCCAGCGTCGTCATCGCGGCGTTGTTCTGCCTGATCGCGCGTGACCGGCAGGTGGCGATGCCGCAGCATGGCAACCCGGCAGACCTGCGCGTCGCCATGACGTTCGCGGGCCTGTATGCATTGGTCTCGCTCGTGATCGCCGCCACCAAGGTGGAATTCGGCGTGCAGGCCCTTTATCCCGTCGCCGTGCTGTCGGGTCTCACGGACATGGATGCGATTACGCTCTCGACATCGCAGCTCGTCAATCAGGGCCGCCTGGAGTCCGCGACGGCCTGGCGGCTCATTGTCGTTGCGTCCCTTGCGAACCTGGCGTTCAAGGCCGTGCTGGCGGCCGTCATCGGCGGTCGAGCATTGCTGAGATACGTTGCCCTCGCGTTCGGCGCCACGGTGTTGACCGGCATCGGCTTGCTTTGGCTCTGGCCAGTCAGTTGATCCCATCGAAAGGGACGACGATGAGTCGCTCGAGATCGGGGCGCAGTTGTACCTGGACTCACGCGCCCGCTGGGACGCCGCGCCCGGGCCCGGCCGGAAATTCGAGACTGCGCCGCCGTTGACTGAGCTGATTCGGTTCCTTCACGGGGACGGGAGCCGGCGGGGCTAGCCAGGGTGCTGTAGTGAGCTAGTACGCGCAATCGGCCCGGACATATCATAGTTCGCATAATGTATATTATGTAAAGTCACGTCTATCCACCGGTGCTCGACGTACACGGAGGCATGCGGATCTGGAGCGGCTCGCGTGCCCGGACATCCCTGCCCGCCTTCCGGTGCGCGAGGAAGATAGACTAGCCCGCTCGACGGGACGCGGGACGGGGATGGCAGCTCCGGAAGAAGTATTCGTCAGTTATTCGCGCCTGGACAATGACAAGGTCCTGGAGCTGACGGGCAAGCTCCGCTCGGCCGGTGTGCGTTTGTGGATGGATGTGCGCAACATCGACGGCGCCGCGATGTGGGGCGAAGAGATCGTCAACGCGGTCGCGAATTCGAAGATCCTGCTGCTGCTGGTCTCGAAGTCCGCGGTAATTTCGCAGAATGTCGTCAAGGAAGTCCTGTTGGCCAGTGAGCGCAAGGGGCACATTCTGCCGGTGGACCTCGAGCCCACGGAGATTCCGGGCAGCCTCAAGTACGCGCTCGCGGGAATCCAGCACATTGAGTATTTCCGCGGTGATGCCGACGAGCACCTGAAGTCCATCCTCCGCTCACTCGAGAAGCTGGGCGTGGCCGTCGGTGCGCCACGGGCTGCCCCGCCCTCCTCCCCTGCGGCCGGGCCACGCGAAGCGGGCCCGTTCAAGGCGTCGGAACACGGTTCCGAGTCCCTGATGACATCGGGCGCCTTGGCAGTGCTGCCGTTCGACAACATCGGCCAGGATGAAAATGACGCTTATTTCAGCGACGGTCTGACCGAAGAGCTGATCGCCCGCCTCTCGCTGGTCAGCGAGATCGAACTGGTGTCGCGCTGGGCCTCGATGCAGTACAAGGCGGCGAAACAGGACATCAAGGCGGTCGGCCGCGAACTGGGCGCGCGCTACATCGTGGGCGGCAGCGTGCGAAAGTTCCAGGACTCTGTCCGCATCACGGTTCAGCTCGTCGACGTCGTGACCAACCGCCAGATCTGGGGCGACACCTACAAGGGCAAGCTCGACGACATCTTCGAGATCCAGGAGCAGGTCGCCAAGCAGATCGTCGAGGCGCTGAAGCTCAAGCTCAGCTTCACGGAAAAGCTGTCGCTGACGAAGCGGCAGACCGTCAACGTCCAGGCCTACGACCTGTACCTGCGCGGGCAGGACTACCTGTATCGCCTGACCAAACGCAGCGTCGAATACGCGATCCAGCTGTTCGAGAAGGCCATCGAGCTCGATCCGCGCTATGCCGCAGCCTATGCGGCCTGCTCCGGCGCATATGGCCAGATGTACCAGTATTTTTCGCGCCAGGACAAGTACCGGGACAAGGCGCAGGAATTCAGTTTCAAGGCGCTGATGTACGACAGCAACCTGCCCGAAGCGTATGCCGCGATGGGGCTGTCTTATTTCATCTGGGGGAAATTCGAGGAAGCGGCGGCCTCGGGCCGCAAGGCCATCGAACTCGATCCAGACAACTTCATCGCGTACTGGACCCTGGGGCGGATCCATTTTTCGACTGGAAATTTCACCGAGGCGCTTGAACTGTTCCAGCGGGCCATCGACATCAAGCCGGGGTTCTACGTAGCCCACCTCGACGTGAAACAGACCCTGGAGAGCCTCGGGCGCGCCGAAGAGGCCGCGGCTGCTCTCGGGAAGGTGATGGAGATTCTGCCCAACTACCTGCTTCAGAATCCGGACGACGCCCGCGCAAAATTGTTCTATTCGATTGCGCTTCTCGAGACCGGGCGCCGGGAAGAGGCGCTCACTGAGAGTGCAGCGGCGCTTGCGCTGGCGCCCGGGGACTCGCTGATGCTCTACAACGGCGCCTGCCTGTACGCGCGGCTGGGCGAAAAGAAGAAAGCGATTTCGACGTTGCGCGAGGCGATTGCCGCCGGCGTCACGAATTTCCAGTGGATGATGCACGACCCCGATTTCATTAGCCTTCGCGACGACCCGGAATTCATCGAACTGTCGAAGGATCGGTAGGTCCGGGGCGGAGGTAAATACGGCGTACGCGCCCGGCACGGCCTGCGGTATCTGACTTCACGCCCCCCGCTCAGGGTCCCAGATAACCGTCCGGCAGGAGGCTGGCGGCAAGCATCACGTCATTGATGTGGCGATGAGCGGTCCAGGATGAGACCGCCCGATGCTCCGCCCCGGCCCAGAAGCCATCGATCCGGGTCGCCAGCGGAACGCAGTCCGCGAGTCCGGCCAAGGCCTCATGGATGCCGCTTTGGGAGTCGGCCGCGTCGAGTAGCCGCTGCATCGCATGCAAGCCGATGGCAAGGCCAAGCTCCCGGAACGCCAGACGCGACCTGGCAGGCGCCGACAACGAATCGGCGCGCATGAACAGGTCGAGGCTGTGCCGCGCGGCGATCAACAGTTTCGCCAGCAGCGCGCGTTCGGGTGACCGGTCGCGTCGATTCGGGGCGGCGATACGGTACGCATCCGTCAGCAGGACGCCGATTCCCAGGGCGTCTTCGGTTTCAAATGTGCCTGCCGAACACAGATCGCGTGCCTCGCGGAGCTCGCGCTCGAGCTCAGACCGGTCCGATTGAATTTCGAGGTACGACGTGAGCGCATCGAGGGCGTCGTGCTGGCCCGTCGAGGACACCAGTACGCGGCGAAGGTCGATGCTCATTTTCCAGACGAGCCGCGCGCCTGGCAGCTTCGCGTCGCGGCGTGCGAACGCTGCGTGTGCCGCTTGAGCGAGCTCGATCGCCCAGTCGGTGAACAGGTGGTTGCCGGTCTCCTGGGCGACGCGATGCAAGGCGTGCATCCATTGTGTCAGGTAATGCAGGTACTGCCCGTCGCGATCCCACTCTTCAAGCGGGTCGAACGGCTCCCCCGGCTGGCGTTCGGGCAACGGCTTGCCGATGCGCAGTCCCCCGCGCGTGGGATGGCGCTCGCCTTCGGCCTCGTCCAGTCCGCTAATCCAGCCTTGACGCGGATCGCCGTCGCGGTGCCGTCCAAGGACGTGATGCACCTGGTCCGTGAGCCGCAATGCGAGCTCCAGGTATTCGCCGTCACCCGTCCGGCGGTAAAGGCCAAGAAAGTTGCAGACGGCAAATGCGTCGGTCCACAAGTAACGCTCCGGTCGTGCAGCCCCCGACAGGCCGGTTGCCGATGCGAATCCGCGCATCAACGTCGCGGCCAGTTGCGCGCCCGTCACAAGCCGAAGGGATAGGTTTCCGGCGTGCCGGCCAGTTCGCGGCTTTCCAGAGGCCGGATCGCGGTCGTCTCGTCGAACCAGATGTACTCGTCAAACTGCCTCGGCAGGTGCGCCGCGAAGTAGTGGCTCGCCATTTCTGTCGCAGGGCGGTAGATGACGCCGATCGCCCGCTCCAGGCGAGATTCCATCAGTTCCCGGCGTACCTCGCGCGCGCCGCGAAGGTCGAGCAGGAACTGCCGCACTCCGCTGTCATGGCAGACCCTTTCATAGCTGTGCTCGTGCGACGGCCGCACGTCCTTGATTTCCATTGGCGCGTCCCAGTTGCTGGCGGCCGCGACCGTCCCTCGATCGGTACCGAAACCGATCGCATAGGCAGCACTGCCGAAGTGGCGACGACAGAGTTCGCCGATGTTGGTCTCCCCCCGGGTCCCAAGCTCGGTGGCGGACGCGTCCCCGACGTGCGAATTGTGCGCCCAGACCACGGCCCTCGATCGGGCGCCGCGCGCCTCGAGCACCCGCTTCAGCGTGTCGAACATGTGGGTGTCACGGTGGTTCCACGACGCCGGACCGCCGTAGTACATCAGCCGGTAGTAGCGCTCCGCCTGCTCAACGATGCGTGCATTCTGGACGGCGTCGAAATAACGGTCGCCGTCCACCTGCAACAAGCCGAGCCTGGCGGCCAGCAAATCCTGGAGCATCCGGACGACCTCGCCCTCGCAGGATCGATAGCGATTGGTCAGCGCTGCATATCCGTACGTCGCGGGGTCGGATTCCCAGGGAGACAGGCAGCCGTAGCGGTGCCGCGCGACTGCGGCCGCGTCGGGGTCCACGTCGTCCAGGTAATCGAGGACGGCGGCGATCGACGTGAAGAGGCTGTAGAGATCGAGTCCGTAGAATGCCGTCTGGTCGGTGACAGGCAGACCGTGGTTGTGCGCGCGCAGCCATTCCACCAGTTGCCGCATCTCGCAGTTTCGCCACATCCAGGTCGGAAATCGCGCAAATGCCGTCCAGTCGTGTGCCGGTCGTTCGACGAAACGAATGTACTGGTCGATCCGGGCGGCATCGGGCCAATCGGCTTCGGCCGCAACGATCGTGAATTCCCGGTGCAGGATCAATTCGCGGGTTATCCTCGCCCGCATGCGGTAGAACTCGCTGGTGCCGTGCGTGCATTCGCCGAGCAGGACGACGCGCGCGTCCCCGATGCGCTCCATAAGCGCCGCCAGGTTCGCAGAATCAATTTCCGAGAACGGCTCGCTGGCGTCCGCAACCAAGTCCGGCAGCGCCCTGCCCGGCCGGGCGGGTTCGGGATGGCGCGCGCGCGCCGGGCGTTCTGCGCCCTCTTCCCACCCCTGCTCCCCGATCAGAGGAACGAACGCGACGGCAATCAGATCCTCTTCGTCGAATGCGTGTTCGCCCGTACGCGTGATGCGCACCAGTCTCTGTGACCTCACGGAAGGCCCGACGGGGATCACCAGTCGTCCGCCCATCGCCAGCTGCTCCCGCAGTGAGGCTGGCACTTCCGGGCCTCCGGCAGCCACGACGATCGCATCGAAAGGTGCGTGCTCGGGCCAGCCGCGCGTGCCGTCCCCGTGAAGCACGTGCACGTTATGGTAGCCGAGTCGCTCGAGGCGTTCGGTGGCACCGGACGCCAGGTTCCCATAGCGCTCGACCGTGTACACCACACCGGCGATCTCCGCGAGCACCGCCGCCGCATAGCCGGAGCCGGTGCCGATTTCGAGAACCTTTTCGCCGCCGAGCAGGCCGAGGCACTCGGTCATGTACGCCACGATGTAAGGCTGAGAGATTGTCTGATCGGACTCGATGGGCAGCGGCGTGTCCTGGTATGCGAATTCAGCGAGGCTCTCGCGAAGGAACTGCTCGCGGGGCACCCGCCCCATCGCCGCGAGTACTCGTGGATCGCGGATCCCGCGGGCTGCGATCTGGCGCTGCACCATTTCATTGCGTTCGCTGCCGACTCGAGACACGCGCTTTGACAAGGCGATCACTCCTCCGGGCACTCCCGGTCCGCCTATCCGGAAAGATACTCCGCCGCGAGCCGCTCCAGGTGGACCCGACTTTCGGCCAGCAGGAAAGGCGCCACGAGCATGAGGACCTGGTAAGCGCCGCGCGACATGGACTTGCCGGACGGGTCGCCGCGCGGATGCCGTGCCGATTCGAACGAGAGCCAATACAGCGCCACGACGGCAATGTTCTCGCCAAGTGCGTCGATCTCCGCGCCGGTAGCCGTCATCATGCCCCGCTGTACGAGGCCGAGACAAATGCCGCGAGATGCCTGCACGGAGCGCTCCAGGACGGTCGCGAGCCGCACTCCGGCGCGCCGGTCGCGGGACATGATTCCGCTAAGGTCGCGGAACAGGAATCGATAACGCCACAACGCCTCGAGGATGAGGTGCAGCAGCAGCCACACGTCCTCCACGCTGTCCGCGCGCCAGCCGGGCGGCGGCAGCAGCGCGTCGAGCTCACCGACGAACTTATCGAGCAGCGCCGCGCTCAGCTCGTCCTTGCGCCGAAAGTGATAGTGCAGGTTTCCGGCACTGATGCCGATTTCCGACGCAATCAGGGAGGTGGAAACCTGGGGTTCGCCGCGCTCGTTATAGAGCGCTAGCGTGACGTCGAGGATCCGCTGGCGGGTGCGCCGGCCGGGTCTGGACTTTGGACTCGTGGGCATGCGGCTGGTGTACGACGGGAGGATCCATCGTACACCAGCGGCTTGGACCGGCTCAGGCGGCGTGGCGCCTGCTGCGGCGTGCCGTGTGGTGATTCGCGCGACGAGTCGTCGTCTTCTTTACGACCGACGGCCTGGCGCGGGTGGTGAGCTTCTGGCCTTCGCCGATCACGAGCTCGAATACCTTGCCAGCTTCAACGCGGGTCGTCTCGAACGCTGCGCGGTGAGCATTCCAGATCGTGCGCGCGGAACGACGGGCGGCCCTGGCGAACCCGGAATCGGCGACTGCGCCGAGAAACTGGTTGACATTGTCGATCATGGCGGACTCCTGTAGAAATTACCGTTGCTTTCGACTGCAAGTATCCTGATTGCCACTAGGGAAAGCACCCTAGCCCGGCAGTCCCGCATACCAGTCCGATATCGCCATCCGTTGCCTGGTGTCCGGCGCCCGACCGGAGGCCGCCGCGAGATTCTCGGCAGCGTGGCGCGGATTGCGGGTACCGGTGAGCACCACGGTGACGGCCGGATCCCCGAGCACCCACTTGACGAAGAGCTGGGCTGCGCTCCCGCAGTCGAGCTCTTGCGCGACCGGCGGCAAGGGCCGGCCTGCTGCGCGTTCGATCATCGAGCCTTTCGTGAAAGGGCGATTGACGAGCACGGCGACGCCAAGCTCGCGCGCGACCGGCAGCAGTCGCGTGCCCGCGTCCGGCTCGGCGAGCGAATAATTGACCTGCATGAAATCCGGCTTCTCGCGCCGGATGACACGCTCGAGCTCCGCGTGGGCGCTGGCCAGGTAGTGTGTCACGCCGATGTAGCGCACCGTACCGGTGTCCCGCGCGGCTTTCAGGGTTGCCAGGTGCGCGCCGAGGTCCTGGAGGTTGTGGACCTGCACCAGGTCGAGTGTCTTCGCGCGCAAGAGACGGCGCGAATCGGCGAGTTGCGCCTCCCCCGCCGCGCGGCCGGTCGCCCAGATCTTGGTGGCCAGGAAGGGTCGCGTGACCGGTCGTATCGCTGCGAGGACATCGCCCACGCGTTCCTCCGAACGCCCGTACATGGGTGAACTGTCGATCACGCGGCCGCCCGTCTCGAGGAAGCTTCGTACGGCCGCCAGGGCGGCATCGAAGTCCGGGCCCTGCGGCGGGACGTCCAGTACCTGCCAGGTGCCGAGCCCCAGCGCAGGCAGCTTCTCGCCGCTGCGCGGAATCGCACGCTCGATGGGGCTAGGTTCGGCCACCGCCATGCGGGGGGCGATGAATGCCGCCAGCAATCCCAAAACACTGCGCCGCGTCAGCCGCGACCCCGGGCCGGTCCGTCCGCTCATGCCGATATCCGTCCATTGGACTGCGATTGGACCGACCGGCGCTCACGAAGTGCCCGCCCGCCGGTGCTCGAATGCGCGGCCGAGTGCAAGCGAAACGAAGATAGCCGCGACCATCCCGACCGCGCAAATCGAGGAGTACCCGACGAGCCCGACGCCGGCCGACTGGACCAGGAAGAAGAGCCACACGCCCACCATGTCGCTGCCGCGCTGCATGACGGTGTCGATGAAGTTTTTCGCCTTGTATTTAGTTTCCGCGTCCGCAACCGTGAACAGGACTTCGCGGCTCGGCTTGGCGATGCCGTACTCTCCCGCGCGCCGCAGGACCTGGCCCGCGGCAAGAACCATGAGCAACGGCGCTGCCGCGAGCACGAGAAACGAGATCAGCGAAGCGATCGGAATCGTGACCAGCGCGCCCGACAGTTCGAAGCGACGGATCAGCCAGCCGACGATCGCGCCCTGGAATACCCAGGCCGCGATGTTGACGACGGTGTCGAGCTGGCCGAAGAACTGGGCGCGCGTCGCAAGGTCCGGATAGCTGGCTTCGACGAGCCGCAGCAGCTCGTTGTACATGAAGACGCCGGCGATCGAACCGAGCGCGATGATCCCGAAGATTCCGAGGAGATACGGGGATCGCGCGACGATGAGAAAACCCGAGAGGATGCCGCCGCCGATGCGCGCCTCCGGATCCTCCGGCGGCAGCACGAAGTGACCGTGCTTGGCCTCGGCCCAGCGGGCCAGCCCTCGGATGCAGGGCAGCGTTCCGAGCAGGAGCAACATCGCGAGCCCGACGACCGCGTCGACGCCGATGCGGGGTACGAGGAATTGCATCAGGAGCGGCCCCAGGATCGCGCCGGTGCCGCCACCGGCCGCGATCGGCCCGAACAGGCGCTTGGCCTCGTCGTCGCGGAAGACGTCGACCATGAAGCTCCAGAATACCGAGACCACGAACATGTTGAATGCCGACAGCCAGATGAAAAAAGAGATGGCGAGCCACTGCGCGTCCGGGATGATCTTGAAGAGCAGGTAGAACACGAGCAGGTTGGCGGCGAAAAATCCGTAGGTAATCGGCAGGAGGAGCTGCTTGCGAACCCGTGACACCAGCGCCCCGAAAAAGGGCGTCAGGGCCAGCATGGCGATGAAAGTGCCGGTGTAGAGCCATGGCAGGTTTTCGAGTCCCGCGCTGATCGCCATCGCGTCCCTGAGCGGGCGCAACAGGTAGTAGGCGCACATCAGCATGAAAAAGTAGGCAAAGGCCAGACCGACCGCCCCCTCTTCGCCCGGCTTGGCAAGAAGTACCCGGCGCAACAGTGCGGCCATCATCGGGTCAGCCGGCCCGGGTCGAGCCGGCCAGGTGCGGGCGCTCGCTCGCGGCGTCCCTCAGCACGAATACGCGCCGGCCGTCGCGCGCCCAATGCTCGAGGCGCGCGGCGCAGGGCATGAAGAGCGGGGACTTGAACTCGACATGGACTTTCACCGGGGGCGCGAGCGTATCGCCGCCGAGCGCGGAAAGCGACCTCGCCATGGACCACATGCCGTGCGCGACGGCCCGTTCGAACCCAAAGAGACGTGCGCCTCGATCGCCCAGGTGGATCGGATTCAGGTCGCCGGAGAGCCAGCCATAACGTCTGCCCATAGCCCGCGGCACGACAATCGCAACGACATCCGGCCGATCCGTTTCCCCAGGTTTTTCGTGACGCAGGGTCTGGCGGGCGCCACGCGCGGCCTGCCTGCCGGTCGCGGGCCGGCGCGCGAGCAGCGTCGATTTCTCCAGCCAGGCCATGCCCTCCCCGTCTTCCACGGCCGTATAGAGGTCGAACTCGTGGCCGCGATCCGCTTCCCGGTGACCTTCGATCCAACTCTTCAGGCCGATTGCGCGATCGGCCGGCAGAGGCCGGACCTGCCGTATTTCGTTGGCGACATGGATGAGCCCCATGAGGCGCACTACGAAGCGCGGGTGGGTCAGCAAAGCAAAGTGCAGCGGCATGGCTAGCACATGCGGGTAGGTGATGGGCAGGCAGCCGTCGTTGGAAAAGCCGCAGATCGCACGGTAGCGCGCCAGGTGGCCCGGACGCGCACTGGCGGATTCCACGCCGCCTGCCAGCCGCGGCACGGCATGGCCGGCCGGCACGAGCCCGCTGCGCCGGCCGAACACGGCCCGCGGGAAGTAACGGAAAACCGATGGCAGACGCCGAAAGCGGTAATTGACGACGGCCGGCCCCATGGCGCTCCTCCGGCCGCTGGATTACGGAACGATCCGGTCTATCGTGATGTTTGCCGGATGGGCCGAGGCGAAATCATAGCTGACCTCGCCGAAGAGGTCGCCGCTGGCGGCAATCGGCTGCCCGCTCCTCGAAATACGCGCGATCAGCGTGAGCGCTCCGCCTTTGGCGAGCGAAGTGCCCGGCAGCATCGCATCGGCATCGCTCAAGTGAACGGAGACCGGCCAGTCGCGCGCTGGATGGCGCTGCACCGCGAGTGGCGGGCCGCTGCCGCCGCGCCGCGCAATCACGAACAGGGTGGAGCCCGGCCGCACGCGGCCCGCAAGGTCCGGCCTGAGGGCGATCGTGATCTCGACGGCGCCGGTCGGCGGGGCCGCGACAGCCCCGGAAATCGGCTTGCCCTGCGTCTTCTCGAGTTCGGCAAGCCGTTCCGCGAGCACCTGGCGCAGATCGGCGGGCAGGTCGAAATTCTGGAGCTCGACCCAGCGCCGTTGCGCGAGCGCCATGTCGCCGCGCCGGTAGGCGACGATGCCGCCATACCAGAGCGCGCGCGGATTCTCGGGCGCCATTTTGAGCGCCCGTTCGAACAGCTCCGCGGCGGGACCGTCAATCTCCCGCTCGTCGATCAGGACGAGCGACTCGGCATAACCGACGACGGCTTCGGCATCGTGCCCCTGCGTGCGCGTGTAGGCCTCGCCGAATGCGCTGCGTGCAAGCGGAAAGTCGCCCAGCACGGTTGCCGAACGGCCGAGCAGCTTCCAGCCCTCGATGTCGTCGGGTTGCTTCGCGAGTTTTCCCTGCAACTGTTCGACCATGCGCTTGATGTCCGGAGTCGAAACCGACGCCTCCGGATTCGCGTGGTGCTCGAGATCCGGTGTCGAAACCGACGCTTCCGGATTCGCGTGCCAGTCCCAGTTGCTCGCCTGCACGTAAATCAGCAGGGCCGCAAGCGGCATCAGCGCAACGACGACAATTGCCGCCACAGGGGCCGGCCGCACCGGCTCGCCTTCAGCGCGCGGGCGCAGCAAGGGCAGCACGAGCAGGACGATCGCGCCCGCCAGGAAGAGCGCGCAGATCGCGATGAACAAGTTCACGGGCGATCAGGCTCCTCTTCGAGCGCGGCCGGATTCGCGCGCGCGGCGCGGGCGCGGCGCAGCACGACCACCGCGACGATGGCGAGGCCGCTGGCGAGGAACAGGGCGGGCGCCGCCCAGAGCAGCCAGGTCCGCGGCACAACGGGCGGGCGATAGAGGACGAAGTCGCCGTACCGGTCGGTCATGAAAGCGTGGATTTCGGCGTCGCTTCGACCGGCACGCATCAATTCCTCGACTTCACGCCGAAGATCGCTGGCGAGCTGCGCGTTGGAATCGGCCACGCTTTCGTTCTGACAGACGAGGCAGCGCAAGTCATGAATCAGACGCTCATAGCGCGCTTGCTCGGCCGGATCCTCGAATCGCTGGCCCGAGTCGACGGCGACCGCGAGTGGGCCGAGCAGGCACAGCGCGATGAGGGCCGCGGCGCGCATCACGGGCTGGCAGCGGCCGGCGGCAACAGCGGGACGAAATCGCGTTCCCAGGCTTCCGTCGTCAACTCTCCGATCTGCTTCCTGATCACGCGCCCGCCTGCGTCGATGAGAAAAGTTTCAGGCGCGCCGTACACGCCCCAGTCGATGGCCGCCCGGCCCTCCGGGTCATAGGCCACGGTGACATACGGGTTGCCGAGCTGCGAAAGCCAGCGCAGGGCAAGCGCGCGGTCGTCGCGCCAGTTGAGGCCGACAATCGGCACGCGATTCGCGCGCGCGATATCGAGCAAGGCCGCGTGCTCCTGACGACAACCTCCACACCAGGTGGCCCAGACATTGAGCACCCATGGCCGGCCCCGGAAATCCGCAGTGCCGACTTTCCGGGCGGGATCTGCAAGCGATTCCAGGGAAAATGCCGGCGCCTGTTTGCCGATCAGGGGCGAAGGGATCTCGCCTGGCTTGCGCTGCAGCCCGACGACGAAAAACCCGACGAGCACCGCGAAGGCGATCGCCGGCAACAGGAATCGCAGCGGGATTCTCATGGTGGGGCCGGGGCCACGCCTTCACCCACGCGCGCCGGCGCAGTCACGCGGTAGCGCCGGTCGAAGGCGGCGAGCGCGCCGCCGAGCGCAACCAGGATCGCGCCAAGCCAGACAAAACGGATGAGCGGCTTGTATTGCAGCCTGAGACTCCATCGGCCCTGCCCGAGGTCATCGCCCAACGCCGCGAACAGGTCCCGCCCGGCTCCCGCCTCGATCCCTGCCTCCGTCATGGCATTGCCGCCCGAGTTGTACAGCCGCTTTTGCGGGTGCAGGACGGTGACGGCGCGGCCCTCATGGGAGACGTCCACCTCCGCCTCGACCCCGGTGTAATTCGGCCCCGTCACGTCCTGCAGGGCCGCGAACTTGAAGCTGTAGCCCGCAATCCGGGCCGAGTCGCCGACCGCCAGGGCCACGTCCTTTTCGATCTTGAATGAGTTCACGCCCGTGATGCCGAGCGTCGTGAGTCCGATGCCGAAATGAGCCACCACCATGCCGAGGACGGCCGCCGGCAATGGTTGGCGTGCGCGCAAGCGGGTTATCGGGATGGCGAGGGAGGATGCCATCACCCAGAGCGCGAGCGCGAACCCCAGCGTCGTCATCGGCCGGATCTCACCGTAGGCAGCGGCGCCAATCAGCACGGCGCCGACGGCGCCAATGCCCGCAGCCGCGTAAAGCCGGTTCCTCACCGAGCCGAGCATTCCGCGCTTCCACGCGGCGTGCATGCCGACACCGAGCAGCGTGAGCAGCGGCAACATCGGCACGAGGAAGACCAGTTCGAAGTACGGGGGCCCTACCGAGATCTTCCCGAGTTCGAGTGCATCCATGAAGAGCGGATACAGCGTCCCAAGCAGGATCAGGGCGAGCGCGGCGACGAGCAGGGCGTTGTTGAGAAGCAAAAAGCTTTCGCGCGAGGTCAGCTCGAATCCGGCCGCCGACTTGAGGCGCGGCGCGCGCCAGGCGTAGAGAACGAGCGCCCCGCCAATCACGGCGGTGAGGAATGCCAGGATGAAGACGCCCCGTGCCGGGTCGGTGGCGAACGCGTGCACGGAGATGAGGACGCCCGAGCGCACCAGGAAAGTGCCGAGGAGCGACAGCGAAAAAGCGGTCACGGCGAGCAGCAGGGTCCAGCTCTTGAAGAGGCCGCGTTTTTCGGTGACGGCGAGCGAATGGATGAGGGCCGTACCCGCGAGCCAGGGCATGAACGAGGCATTCTCGACCGGGTCCCAGAACCACCAGCCGCCCCAGCCCAGTTCGTAATACGCCCACCAGCTGCCCAGCGCGATTCCAACCGTCAGGAACAGCCAGGCCGCCAGCGTCCAGGGGCGTGTCCAGCGGGCCCAGGCGGCATCCAGGCGGCCCTCGAGCAGTGTCGCGCAGGCGAAAGCGAATGCGACGGAGAATCCGACGTAGCCGCAATAGAGGATCGGCGGGTGTACGGTGAGCGCAAAATCCTGCAGCAGTGGATTGAGGTCGAGTCCCTCGGAAGCCGCGGGAATCAACCGCTTGAAGGGATTCGAGGTCGTCAGCATGAAAAGCTGAAAACCGACGCTGATGAGGGCAAGGACGCCGAGCACTCGGCTGCGGAAAGGCGCCGCCAGCGAGCCACTGAAGGCCGTGACCGCCAGCGTCCAGCCGGCCAGGCACAGCGCCCAGAGCAGCAGTGAACCCTCGTGCGCACCCCAGACGGCCGCAATGCGATAGAAGAGCGGCAGCTCGGAATGGGAATTGGAGGCGACGTAGAGCACCGAGAAGTCGCGCTGAATGAAGGACCACGCAAGCGCGCCGAATGCGAGCGCGACGAAGACGAATTGCCCGACGACCGCCGAGCGCCCCGCGGCCATCCACGCCTCGTTGCGCCGCGCCGCGCCGCCGAGATTGAAGACGGCCTGGGCGATCGACAGGAGCAAGGCGAGGATCAGCGAAAAGTGGCCGAGTTCGGGGATCATTGGGATACCCTCGCCGGGGTCGGCGTGTGCAGAGACTCCGCCACTTCCGGCGGCATGTAGTTCTCGTCGTGCTTTGCGAGCACTTCGTCCGCGACGAACTCGCCCGAGGGCGTCATCCTGCCATGCGCGACGACTCCCTTTCCTTCGTGGAAAAGGTCTGGCAACAGGCCTTCGTATCGCACCGGGACCGAGTGCTGGTAATCAGTGACGACGAAGCGCACCTCCAGCGTACCCTCCGTGCGCTTCAGGCTTCCTTCCGTGACCATGCCGCCGATCCGGAATGTGCGCCCGCCCGGCACATCGCCCGCGATGACCTGCGAGGGGTTGTAGAAATACAGCAGGTTGTCCTGGAACGCGAGAATTGCGAGGATGGTCGCCGCGCCGACACCGGCGACGATCGCGACGACCGCGAGCAGGCGCTTGCGCCGCGGCGTCATGTCGCCCCCGGCCCCGCCGTGCCGCGCCGGAGCGCCCGGGCACGAGCGGCCGCGTGCAGCCGCCTCGCTGCGGATACGTTCAAGGCGAACACAACGGCTGCCAGCGCGAAACAGGGCCAGACGAAGGCCGCATAACCACCCATGTGGAGGAAGTCACTCACCGTGCGAGTTCCGACCTGAGCCAGGCCGCGTCGCGCTCGCGCAGCAGGATTTCGCCCCGCACGCGAACCAGCAATACGGCCCCAAAGTAAAGCGTGAAACCGGCGAGCATCACGAGCAGTGGCCACAGCATGTCGCCCGCCATCGAGGGTTTGTCGAACTTCGTGAGCGTCGCGCCCTGGTGCAGCGTGTTCCACCAGTACACGGAGTAGTGGATCACGGGCAGGTTCACGACACCGACGATGGCGAGCAGCCCGGAAGCGCGATCCGCACGCTCCCGGTCGTCGATGGAAGCGCGCAGCGACATGACGCCGACATACAGGAACAACAGCAGGAGCTCCGATGTCAGCCGGGCATCCCACACCCACCACGTGCCCCACATGGGCTTGCCCCAGATCGACCCCGTGACCAGGGCCAGGAAGGCGAAGGATGCGCCGATCGGCGCCGCCGACGCCGCGACGGCATGCGCAAGCTTGATGCGCCAAATGAGGCCGATCGCCGCTCCCACGGCCATCGTTGTGTACACGAGCATTGACAGCCAGGCGCTGGGCGCGTGCACGTAGACGATGCGGAATGCATCCCCCTGCTGGAAATCCGGCGGTGCCAGCACCAGGCCGCCGTACAGGCCGACCGCGATCAGGAGTCCAGCCGGCCAGGCGAACCAGGGCAGCATCCGGCCCGCCATCCGGTAGGCGTGCGGCGGCGAAGCGAGCCTGTGAAACCACGTGAAGTCCATGGCGCTACTCTGCACTGATCCGCAGTGCAGTGGCGACGGCGGGCGGCGCCAGCGTCAGCGCCAGCGCCAGCATGGCCGCCAGCAACAGCAAAGGCCCGCGCGCACTGTCGCCATGGATCGACAGGTCGACGGCGCGGGCACCGAAGATCAGAGTCGGCATGGCCAGCGGCAGTACCAGCACGCCGAGCAGCAGGCTGCCCCGCCGCAGGCCCAGGGTCAGCGCCGAGCCAATCGCACCCAGGGCGCTCAGGATTCCGGTCCCGAAAGCGAGCGACAGCAGGATCGTGCCAGTGGCCCCGGACGGCGCGCCGAGCCCGGCCGCAACGACAGGCGAGAGCAGCACCAGGGGCAGGCCGGAGACCGTCCAGTGCGCCAGGCCCTTGGCGAAGGCCAGCATCGCGAGGGGCTGCCCTGCAAGCAGCAACTGTTCCAGGGTGCCGTCGGCGTGGTCCGCGCGAAACAGGAGTTCGAGCCCGAGCAGCGACGCGAGCAACGCAGCGACCCAGAGCGTGCCGGCTGCGATACCGCGCAAGGTTTCGAGGTCCGGGCCCAGGGCGAGCGGGAAGAGCGTCGTCACCATCATGAAGAAGATGAGCGGCTGCGCAACCTGGCCCCAGTGGCGGATGGCCAGCAGCAGATCGCGGCGGTAGGTGAGCGCGGCTGCCGCGAACAGGTTCGTGGCACCCATCAGCCGAGCTCCAGTCGGTGCGGTTGGTGATTCGGGATCGCAGGCGGCTGGTGTGCGGCGATAAGTGCAGCGCCGCCTGCATCGAGGTGGCGGCCGATGACCCCCGAAACGAACGCCATGCCCGCCGCGTCAAGATGGGTATAAGGTTCGTCGAGAACCCAAAGCGGCGCGGCCGTGAGCAGTACCCGGCCGAGCGCGAGCCTCCTGCGCTGCCCGGCCGAAAGCGCGCCGGCAGCGAGATCGCCGGCGGCTGCCAGTCCCACTTGCTCGAGCGCCTTGCCGAATTCCGAATCGGCGACCCGACGGCGCAGCCGCACCTCGAATTCGAGGTTCTCGCGTGCGGTCAACTCTGACTTGAGGCCATCGCTGTGCGCGAGGTAGCTGAAGCTCGCACACCATTCATCCTGCCGGCCGCGAATCGCACGGCCGCCCCACTCGATGCTGCCCCGCTCGGGCGCCAACAGGCCGGTCACGACGCGCAGCAGCGTCGTCTTGCCCGAGCCGTTCGGGCCAACCACCTGTATGCATTGGCCCGCCCGCAGCTCGAATCCGACACCGGCAAGGACTTGGCTTTCGCCTCGCCAGACATCGATCCCGCTGCATGAAAGTCCTGCAAAAATAGATTCTTGCAAGCGAAACATTCAACCGATTGGAGGACCGCGCCGAATATACCAGACTAGCGCAGGCGAACCAGGACGGCTTTCTGGTACAGGCCCCCAAAGCGCGTCTGGATCCGCACGGACAAGTCTTCGCGACGGGACGCAAGATCCGGAATGCTGCTTGCCAGCAGGCTCTCGGCATATGGCTCGAGACTCCGAAACACCGCCCACATGACCGGCCGCAGCGGGTGCCAGCGGGCCGGCCGGTGATAGTCGACGATCACCAGTTTCCCGCCCACGCGAATGGCCTTGAGTAACGCATCGACGATCGGTCGCCGGCGCATTTCAGGCACCTCGTGCAGGAGAAAGAAACAGCAGGCGGCGTCGTAGCCGGAGCCGCCGGGTTCGGCAGCGTCCGCGACCCGGACCCGGACATTACGGTGATGCGTCAGCTTCCTGCGGCAATGATCGACTTGCAGCGGCGCAATGTCGATGATGTCGAGGTGCCCGCTTTCACCGATCCGTGTCGCCAGGCGGCACGACAGGTCGCCGTAGGCGCTCGCCGCTTGCAGGACCTGCTGGCCCGGCTCGATCTCCGCGCACGCATCCTCGACCAGCCGGCGGTAATTCCCCCAGAGGATGCTGTTCACCACCAGGTGGCGATCGAGCAACTGCGGGCTGCGCGGGTGCAGGTACGCCCACGTGTACGTTTTCACCAGGTAGGCCGGCAGACCGCGGACCCCCGTCTGTGCCTCGTCGGGTGACACGCGTGCATTCTAGACGGCTTGCAGGCAGCCTGGCGCTCTAGTTGCCGAGAACACGCGGCTATTGTTGCGCGACCTCATCGCTAGTACATTTGAACGAAGGTCGCCGGCAGCACGAGAGGGGTAATGAAAATGAGTCGTCCGCTAGCCGTCGTTACGGCAGTCTTCGCTGCAATTGTTGCGACGCCGGCCATTGCCGCCGACGGCAAGGCCGTGTGGGAGAAGCACTGCGCCGGCTGTCACGCGATGCTGGCACCAAAGACCGACGACAAGGCGGCGTGGGCTCCAATGGTCAAGCAGGGGCCCGAGGCCGTGACCGCGATCGTCCTCAAGGGCAAAGGCGCGATGCCGCCAAAGGGCGGGGCCGCGTCAGACGACGACGTCAAGGCCGCCGTCGAGTACATCCTCGATCTGATGAAGTGATCTGGCCTGGCGCGATGCCGGGCGAAGGGAGACGAATGGAGCAGCGCATCCGTGTCGGCGGAGCCGCCTTCGTATCGGTTTCCCTGCTCGCGGGCTGCGCCCCGCACGGCGTGAGCTTCAGCACCGACGTCCAGCCGATACTCCGCGAGAACTGCCTCGAGTGCCACCAGCCCGGCGGGGCAGGCTTTGAAGCCAGCGGATTTGACATGAGCACTTACGAGTCCCTGATGAAGGGTGGCAAATACGGCGCGTTCGTCGTGCCGGGCGATGCGTTCGGCAGCAACCTGATGGTGCTGGTCGAGGGCCGCGCCGACCCGTCGATTCGCATGCCGCACGGCCGCGGCAAGCTCCCCGAGCGGGACATCGAAGTGCTCAGGACCTGGATCCAGGAAGGCGCCAAGAACAATTGAGTCCATGAGGCGGGCACGCATTCAAGATGCCGGCGCGCTCTGACCGGCTGGCCAGTCGGATCGTCCAAGCGTTGGCCATTGTCGCCGCGCTGGCGCCGCGTCTTGCGACGGCCGCCTTCGACAATTCCGTATGCCTCGCCTGCCACGGCAATCCTGGGTTTGCCGTACCAGGCCCCGACGGCACGATGCGCTCGCTGTACGTTGATCCGGACAAGTTCGCCGGGAGCGTGCACGGCAAGCGCACCTGCGTCGGCTGCCATGCCGACATCACGAGCATTCCGCACGGCAAGGCGGGTCAATTCAGGGTGGGCTGCGTGCGCTGCCACGAGCGCCTGTGGGACGAGGCACGGCGCGAAGGCAGGCCGGCGGACGCCGACAAGCTGGCCATGGTCAAGACGCAGATTGACCGCTACATGAAGTCAATTCACGCGCGGCCGAGTATGGAAGACCAGTCGCGGACGAACGCGACTTGCTATGACTGCCACGACGCCCATTACGTCTATCCGAAGGGAACGGCGATTCACGACGCCTGGCGCCTGGACATCCCGGACGTTTGCGGCAAGTGCCATGCGGCGGAGCGAAAGATCTACGCCACGTCCGTACATGGGCGCGAAGTCCTGCAGGCCCGCAATGGCGCGGCGGCGGTTTGCTCCGACTGTCACACGACCCACGACGTCGAGAGTCCGGCCATGGACTCGACGAGGCTGGTCATCACGCGCAATTGCGGAAGCTGCCACGCCGACAGCCTGAAGTCCTACATCGAGACGTATCACGGCAAGGTCAACGTCCTCGGCTACGCCTATACGGCGAAGTGCTTCGACTGCCACGGGAGTCACGGCATTCAGCGCGTGAGGGACCCGGCGTCCAGCGTGCATCCCGCCAACCGGCTTCAGACTTGTCGTAAATGCCATGCGGGCGCGACCGCCGGATTCGTCACCTTCGAGCCTCACGCGACGACCGACGATTACGAGCACTATCCCTACATGTGGATCGCGTCGAAGTTCATGGCGACGTTGATCATCGGCGTGTTCCTGTTCTTCTGGACCCACTCGGCGCTCTGGTTCTACCGCGAATACAAGGAGCGCCAGGCTGAGAGACTCCGGCCTCACGTGCAAACTGGCGCGTTGCTGCAGTTCGAGGGCAAGTACTACCGGCGCTTCGGGGCCGGGTGGCGTCTGGTCCACCTGCTGTTCGCGGTGGCGCTGATGATCCTTTCCCTGACCGGTATGGCGGCCTTCTACGCTGGGACCGCATGGGCATCGGCCGTCGTGCAGGCGCTCGGCGGTCCGCGCGTGGTCGGGATCATCCACCGGGTCGCGGCGGTGACGATCCTGGGGCTCTTCGTCGGCCATGTAATCTATTTCATCGTGCGTTTCGCGCCCCGCTGGCGCAGCTTCAACTGGTTCGGGCACACCTCGCTGGTGCCGAGCCTGCAGGATCTCAGGGACATTGCCGCAATGTTCCGCTGGTTCGTGGGCAAGGGCCCGCGACCCGTATTCGGCCGCTGGACCTATTGGGAGCGCTTCGACTACTGGGCGCCGTTCTGGGGACTGGCGATCGTCGGAGGCAGCGGCCTGATGCTCTGGTTCAAGGAGTGGACGGCCTCGGTCCTGCCCGGCTGGATATTCAACATCGCGACGCTGGCGCACGGCGAGGAAGCCTTCCTTGCGATCCTGTTCCTGTTCACCGTGCACTTCTTCAACAATCATTTCCGGCCGGACAAACTGCCGCCTCCCGACATCGTCATGTTCACCGGGTCGATGCCGCTCGAGCAGTTCCGGCGGGAGCACACGCTGGAATACGACGAGCTCGTCGCGTCAGGGCAACTCGAAAAGTACCTCGTCAATATGCCTTCGCCGCGCATGACCAGGGCCTCGAAGATTCTCGGCATCGTCCTCCTGGCCTTCGGTCTTGTCCTGCTGCTGCTGGTGCTGATCGGTTTTTTCAGCAGCCTGTCCAGCAGTTAACGGAGTAGTATCGTCCTGGCCCCGAGGTTCCGATGAAAAGACTCATTCTGGTGATGGCCGTCTCGGCGGCGCTGCTTGGCTGTTCGAAGAAGGAAGAATCGCCGGCTTCATTGCAGCCGGAGCCGCTGCCTGCATCAGACCTCGAGAGGGGGAAGGTCCTCGCGCAACGCGATTGCCGGGGTTGCCACGGCCTTGACGGGAGAGGCGCCGCCCCGGGCATCCCCGCCATCGCGGCACAGAGCGAGCGCTATCTGCTCGACTCCATTGCGGCTTACCAGGACGGCAGGCGCACGCATGCGGCTCTGCGCGACATTTTCGGCAGCCTGAGCCAGGAAGACGTGCGCAACGTGGTCGGCTATTATGCCGGACTGCCGCCGCTGCCCGGCAACGGCAGCGCGGGCACTCCCCCATTCCAGCCTTACGAGCATGGCGAGGCGCTCGCTGCGGATTGTTCCCGCTGCCATGGCGAAGGCGGTAACGCAACCTCCCCCGGGATTCCGAGCCTGGCCGGCCAGCAGCCGCACTACCTGGTCGTCGCCATCCAGGAGTACCTGAACGGCGTGCGCAGCAGCGACCCGATGCACTCGCTCTTGCGCGGCCTCAGCAAGCTGGACGTCGAGAGCGTGGCCCTCTATTTCGCATCCCAGACGCCCGCGAAGCGCGGGCCACCGCCATTCGGCCATGCCGCCGCCGGCGAGCCGCTAACCGCCGTGTGCGGTGGCTGCCATGGCTCGCACGGCGTGAGCACTGATGCGGCGACGCCGAACCTGGCCGGGCAGGATGCCCATTACCTGGTGAACGCGATCCAGTCCTACAGCAAGACGCGCCGCCACCAGGGGATGCAGGCGTACGTGGGAGATCTCAAGCGGCGGGACATCGAGGATATCGCGGCCTTTTATTCGGTGCAGGAGTCGCGGCCCGCCGAAAAAGGACAGACACTCGTGCAGGAACTGATCGCGAAGTGCGATCGCTGCCACGGCGCCGGAGTGGAAAATCCTTCGCTTGCGGTGCCGAAGATCAGCGGCCAGGACCGCGATTACCTGATCATGGCACTGCGAGCGTATCGCGACGATCGGCGCGCAAGCTCGATGATGCACAACATGAGCCTGCCCTACAGCGACCCCATCATCGAGAGCCTCGCTTCTTTCTACGCCGGCCAGCCCGCCCGTTAGCAGCTCAGCCGACCCCATGCCGGTCGGCGTCCGCCCTTTGCGCGACTTGGGCGGGTGTGGGCGAAATCCACATCTGATACATGGACACGACCCACATCAGCGCGAAGCAAAGCCCCATCGCGGCGCCCGCGCACATGACGACCCAGGCGAAGGGGTGGTACAGCTTGGTGACGTACCACGAGCTGACGTCGAGCAGGATGGCCACGAAGGGCAAGACGATCACCGTGCACTTGAACCACACGGGCCGTACGTAGGCATGGCTGAAGATGAGTCCCACGATGAAGAAAATGAAACTGATCCCGAACATGTGGATGTGCGACACGCGGACCAGCGTGAAGATATCGGCGCCCGTGTCCTGCTCGGTCACCTTGAGCAGGTCGTCGTAGGTGCTGAGGTTCGCCAGGTGCGGGTTGCTGCCGTCGTGACAGCCCATGCAGCGCTCCTCCAGCATTGGCCGGATGTCGGTCTCATAGACCCCGCGATTCGATCCCTTTTGCACCCAGGCAATGACCTGGTTCAGTTCGTCCGCCGGCAGCATGGTGGACATTGGCCCGCGCAATGCCGATTCCAGGCGCGAGGCTTTGCCGCTACCGCTATAGGCGATCACGAGGTCCTGGTACGAGAGCGACGCCGGATTGCCGTCGCGGGCGGCGTAGGTGTGGAACAGGTAAATCAGCGCGAACAGGTAGCCGATGCTCATGACGATCAGGACCGCCGTGTACAGCGCCCGCAGGCTGTACGGCAGTTCCGAAAAGTGATGGTAGAGCCGGTGCAGAGGGACTTCATTCATTGCGGATTCCGCTCCTTGCGGCGCGCACGGCTGTTCGCAGTCACGGGCTGGTCCTCGGCGGCAGCTGGACGTACGTGACCGGCCGCGCCCTTTGGCGCGCGTAGTAATCCGCCAGTTGGCGAATATCGGCGTCGGTCAGCCCTTGCGCCATCGCCGACATCGTCTGGCTCTTGCGCGCGCCGGTCCGGTATGCCCGCAGCACAGGCTCCAGGTAGTCAGTGCGCTGGGCCGCCAGCGCCGGAATGCGCGGGTCGCTGCTGTTGCCATTAACGCCGTGGCAGCGGTCGCAGCGATCCACCCAATCGGAGACGCTCAGAGGCCGTGTGAATTTGGGTGCCTGCGGCGGCAGGCTCGCGTAGTAAGCGGCAAGTTCCGCGACTTGCGTGTCGGCTACCGTGGCGGCAGGACCTTTCATGATCGCATCGGTGCGCGTCCCGTCACGATAGGCATGCATCGCCGTTGCGAAGTACTGTGCGTCCTGGCCCGCGAGACTCGGCACGCTGCCGGCGCCGACGCCTGCCTCTCCATGGCAACCGGCGCAGGCGGCTGCCGCTGCCTGTCCCGCCGCCTTGTCGCCTGAAGCCGGCGTCTTGGCCCTGCCCGGCTTCTGCGAGGCGTAATAGAGGGCGATATTCCTGATTTCGGCTTCCGAAAGTCCCGAGACCAATGCCTTCATCAGATCGTGCCGGCGTTGTCCGCTACGATAGGCATTCACCGCCGTCACCAGGTACTTCGGGTCGAGGCCAACCAGGCTCGGCATCCCCGGCATCGAGCTGACTCCCGCTTCCCCGTGACACGACCCGCAGCTGACAGCAGCCGCCCGACCGGCGGACACCGGTTCCGGAGACTCAGCCGTCGCCGCAGCCATGGGCGAGCCGGTGGCCAGCGCGGGCGGCGCTGGGTCGAGGCTCGCATACCAGGCCGCGACCTTGTACAGGGCCTCATCGCTCAGGAAGGTCGTTGCCTCGGCCATCATGTTCTTTCCGCGCGACCCCGCCTTGTAGGCGAGCAGCTCTCGATGCAAGTAGACGGCCCGCTGGCCAGCCAGATGCGGAACGCCCTTGGCCGGGCTGACGCCTTTCGGGCCGTGGCAGCGGGCGCAGGTGCCTTCGGCGATGCGCTGTCCTTGGGCAACTTCCTGGGGGGTCGCGTAAACGGCACGGAAGTCCTCGCCGGCGTCGGCGCGAACCGTTTGTGCCACAACAGGACCGCTGATCCAGGCCGCGGCAACCAGCATTGCGGCTGCGCCGCTGGCGGGTGTCGGGCCTCTGAACGGCGATTGCGGCTCGACGTGAGGCCTGCGCATAAGTCCCATGTTAGTGAAAGACCCAGGAGATTTGGCAGCGGATCCACTGGAACGCAATCGACCCGGTCGATTGTCTGATAGCATGTGGCAAACGGGGACATGATTCCGCCTGCGCGCAAGGGGACTTCATGGCAGGGAAAATCATCGGTCGCTTCGGCATTTTTGTGTTCGCCGGACTCCTCGTCGCTGCGTGCAGCGACAACGGGTCGACCGGCGCGCAAGGGCCGGCGGGCCCGCCAGGGCCACCCGGCCAGCCCGGACCTCCGGGCCCGGGCGGTGGCGTTCCGATCGGCAGTGCCGAGTCCGTCAATATCTCCGTCGACAGCGTGACCGTGCCTGCCGGCGGCGGCGCACCGGTGATCGCACTGCAATTGACGAACGACCTCAACCAGGGCTTGACCGGCCTGACCGCCGCCGACATCCGCTTCGTGCTGTCCGAGCTGTCCCCGGCGCCTGCCGGCAGCGGCGCTTCGAGCGAATGGCATTCCTACGTCACGCGCTCGAGCGGCGGCATCCCGGACGCGCAAGCGGACGCCGAGGCCGGATCGGCCGGCACGTTCGTCGACAACGGTGACGGGACCTACCAGTACACGTTCGCGATGGCCCTGACCTCGTATCCCGGTGGCCCCGTGTTCGACGCGACGAAGACCCATCGGCTCGGCATCGAGATCCGCAACCAGCCGCCCATCACGGGCAACGGGATTTACGATTTCGTTCCCGCGGGCGGTGCGCCGACATTTACCCGGCTGATCGTCGACAACGACACCTGCGATGCCTGCCACGACGTGCTGAACTTCCACGGCGGCCCCCGCACCGATGTCCAGTACTGCGTCGCCTGTCACAACCCTTCGTCGATTGATGGCGATACCGGCAATACCATCGACATGAAGCGGCTGATCCACAGCATTCACTCGGCCCGGGCCGATTACCAGATCATCGGTTTCGGGGGCAGCGTGAACGAGTGGTCCGACGTCGAGTTTCCGCAGGACATCCGCAATTGCCAGACCTGCCACGAGGAGAGCGACGCCGATACGCCCGACGCCAGCAATTACCGGACTGTGGCCAATCGCGCCGCCTGCGGTACCTGTCACTACGACGACGGCGACGGCGCGAACGGCGTGCACGACTTCGCCATCGAGAACGGCGTCCATCCAGGCGGCCTGGTCTTCAGCAACGATACCCAGTGCCTGGATTGCCATGGCCCCGAGGCCACCGTGACCAATTCCGCGGGCCGTCTGGTGCGGACCACGGTCGCCCATGAGGTGCGCACGGCGACCGCGAGCGGCGCCTTCAAGTTCAACATCGTGAGCGTCTCCGGGACCGGGGTCGGCGAGTTCCCGGCGGTGACCTTCTCGGTGACCGACCCGACGAACGGCGACGCACCCTACAACATCCAGACGGACGCGCCGTTCACGGCCTGCGCCGGCGGTAACAGCCGCCTATCGGTCGATGTCGCCTGGAGCACGACCGATTACACGAACCGCGACAGCGGCTTGACGCCGGCGCTCCCCGTCCAGATGAATCCCTTGACGGCCTGCGGCGGCGCATCCACGGACAATGGAGACGGCACGTTCACGGTCGTCTCGACGACAGCGATTCCGGCGACCGCGGTCGGCAGCGCGGCGGTCGGGATCGAGGGTCATCCGGCCGTCGATGCCGACGAAAACGGCACCTTGGATCGCATCGCAGTGACCAGCGCCGTGTCCTATGCGCCGATCACCGACGCGGCCGCGGTCGCGCGCCGCACCGTCGTTGACATCACCAAGTGCGACGATTGCCACTTCCAGCTCTCGGTCCACGGCAACAATCGCACCAACAAGCCGGAGATTTGCGTCACCTGCCACAACCCGAACATGACCGACGTGGCCCAGCGGGGCGGCGGCGCCTGCCTCGCCCAGTTTGGTGCGGGCAATCAGGCGATCGACTTCAAACGGATGATTCACGCCATCCATGCGTCGGGGGAGGACGGTGGCGGCCACGAAGGCGTGCCGTTCCAGGTCTGCGGCTTCGGCAGCAGTGCGATTACGTTCGAGGTCGGTTTTCCGGGCCGCCTCAACAACTGCGAAGGCTGCCACCAGCCGGACACGTACTACCCGGTTGACGCCGGGGCCGTGCACGGAACGACCGTGGATGTCGGAGCCGACCTGGCGTCGCCGACCGACGACGTGGTGATTTCGCCGAATGCGTCGGTTTGCTCGGCCTGCCACACGAGCGATCTCGCACGCCAGCACATGATCCAGAATGGCGGCGATTTCGCGGCCACCAAGGCGGCCGACAGCTCGCTGATCTCGGCCGGCGTCGAGACCTGCGCGCTCTGCCACGGTCCCGGACGCGTGGCTGATGTCAAGGTGGTGCACGGAGTCGGGGCGTTCAAGTTCAACTGATGGCCAGTGGCATGGGGAGCGTGCCGCTGCCGCTGATCGTCGCCCTGTTCGGCAGCATCGCCATGCTGCCGGCCGGTTCGAGCGCCCAGGCACCGGCTGCCGGCCAATATTCGCCGAATGGCGCGGATACCTGCCTGCTTTGCCACAACACGCCCCAGGTCGTTGCCCTTTTCCAGACGCGGCACGGCGCTCCCGCCGACTCGCGCAGCCCGTTCGGCCACGGCCAGCTGCAATGCGAGGCCTGCCACGGTCCGGGCGGCGCGCATGCGAGCCTGCAGCAGGTCGACGGCAAAATGGTCCAGGTCATCCGATTCGATGCCGAGTCGGGCGCCAGCGTCGAGACCCAGAACTCGATGTGCCTCGGCTGTCACGAGTCTGAGTCAGGGTTCGCCTGGCACGGGAGCGCGCACGAAGATCAACACGTCAGCTGCGCCGGCTGCCATCGCGTGCACACCCCGCAGGATCCGGTCATGCGGGTGTCGACGCAGGCGGATCGCTGCTTCACCTGCCATGCGTTCCGCCGCAGCGACGCGCTCAAGCCCTACGGCCATCCGTTGCGCGAGGGCAAGATGGCCTGCACCGGCTGCCACGATCCGCACGGCGCGACGACGGAAAAGCTGCTCGCTCGCCAGACCGTGAATGACACCTGTTACCAGTGCCACGCGGACAAGCGCGGCCCCTTTCTCTGGGAGCATCCCCCGGTCGCGGAGGACTGCACGATCTGCCACGCCCCGCATGGCTCGAACCAGCCGGGAATGCTGGTGAGCCGGGCGCCGCTGCTGTGCCAGGGCTGTCATTCGCAGAGCGGCCATCCCAGCATCGCCCACGATGCCGGTGGCCTGGCGTCGGGCACGCCGTCGGCCTACCTGCTGGGACAGGGCTGCCTGAATTGTCATTCCCAGATCCATGGCTCGAATCACCCTTCGGGGTCGAAGCTGATGCGCTGAAGTTGCGGGAGGCTGGATTGAGCGGGACCGGATTGACGGTGGCGTTGGATGGCAGGAGCCGCAGAGCACTCGGGTGCCTGGCGGCCGCGCTCGCGTTGGCGGCGCCTGCTGCGCACGCGGGAGGGCCCGACACATCCAGCTGGAAGTGCGAGCGCTGTCCGTTTGCGCGAGGTGGGGAAGCCAGTTTCACGGCCGGCGCGGTGTACGTCAGCGACGATTCCGCGGCAATCGGCGACGCGACCGGTTATGACGAAAAAGGCGGCTACCTGACGGCCGACGGCGAGGGGCATCGCGTCACGGACGATTACCGCGTCGGCTTCCAGGCGGAGGACCTGGGACTCGACTCGCGCGTCGTCGAAGTCGCTGGCGGTCGCCCAGGCTCGTTCGACCTGAATCTCTCATATCGGCAACTGCCGCGCCACCAGTACCAGACCACGCAATCCGTGTTTTCACCCGGCCCCGGCCATTCGCTCCAGCTTCCCGACCTGTGGACGCCGGGGGGAACAACTGCGGGCTTCGCCGACCTTGCGGACAGTCTCACACCGGTCGATATCGAGAGCGAGCGCAGGACGCTCAAGATCGGGGGCAGCGTGCGGCCTGTGCCGAAGCTGCAGATGTTTGCGCGGGTGGAACGTCAGGAGCGCGACGGTAACCAGGTACAGGGCGGCGCGTACTACACGCAGTCGAGCCTGCTGCCGCGCCGGTTCGACTACCTCACGAACCAGGTGGACGCGGGCTTCAAGTACCAGGGACCTGCAGGGCACGCGACCCTCGCTTATTACGGCTCTTTCTTCAATGACGCGGCGACGGCCTACCGATGGGAGAGCCCTTTCACCACGGCCCCGGGCGCCGAACAGAGCGCCCTTGCCGCGGCGCCGGACAATGATTTCCAGCAACTCGCGCTCTCGGGCGGTTACCGGTTCGTCCGCCTGGCGACCGACGCGTCGTTTTCGGCGGCCGTGGGCCGCGGCCGGCAAAACGACACGCTGCTGCCGTATACGACCAACGCCAACCTGGCGCCGGAGCCCCTCCCCGTTCCCCGGCTCGACGGAACCGTCGACACGACGAATCTGGCGCTCACGCTCGTCTCCAGGCCGCTGCCGCGCGCCCGCGTGAAGTTGGCGCTGCGCTATGACGAGCGCGACAACAATACGGCACGTCAAACCTGGTCACGGGTCGTCGCGGACACCTTCCTCTCGAACGAGCCCGAGGAGAACTTGCCTTACGGCTTTCGGCGATTCCGCCTCAATGCGGGCGCCGAATACGACTGGTCGTCGCGCCTCAGGGTCTCGGGCGGCTACGACCGGACCGAACTCGATCGCACGTTCCAGGAGGTCGCCGGACAAACCGAAGACAGCGGCTGGGGGCGGTTGCAGTGGCGGCCGACATCCTATCTCGACCTCTCCGCGTGGGGCGGCGTTGCGCGGCGCGAAACCGATCGCTACGACGAGGCGCTGGCCGTCGACCTTGGCCAGAATCCGCTGCTTCGCAAATACAATCTGGCCTACCGATATCGCCAATTTGGCGAATTGACCGCGACCGCATCGCCGCCCGACTGGCCGATCGCACTGGGACTGCAGGCGTCGTACGAGGATCTCGACTATTCGGGCAGCGCGCTGGGCATCACGGGCAGTGAAGAGCTGCGCGTTGCCGCGGACCTCAACTGGTCCCTGGGCGAGAAAGCTTCCGTCTACCTGACGGCCGGCTTCAGCGGCATGGACACCGACACGACGGGAAGCGCTGCGCATGCAGCGCCCGACTGGCAGGCCGCGCAGTCCGATGATTTCTACAGCCTGGGCGCCGGGTTCAGGCTGACCGCCCTCGAAGGCAAGGTCACAATGCGTTTCGACTACACGCGCGCCGCCGGCAATACCGGCATCAATGTAACGGGCGGCGGCGGTCCAGCGGGCTTTCCCGACCTCGAGTCGACGCTCGACAGCCTGCGCGCCGAGGTCGAATACCTGGCAGGCCCGAATCTCACGGCGGTCGTGCAGCTGCGCTACGAGAGCCTGCCCGCCGAGGACTGGATGCTCCAGGATGCCGCTCCGGATACCCTGCCGACCGTGCTGACGCTGGGCGCGCGGCCTTACGACGACAGCGCATGGACCGTCGGTGTCGCTTTTCGCTACCGGTTCGGAACGACGGAGCAGTGAAGCTGACGCGGTGCCTGCGGCCACGGCGGATCGGACATTGGTGCCCCGGGCAGGGATCGAACCTGCAAGGCCTTGCGGCCAACGGATTTTAAGTCCGTAGCGTCTACCCGTTCCGCCACCGGGGCGTCACGCCTGGCGAACCATCCTAGCAATCTGCGAGCGGCTGAGCTTTGCGAGCCTGCTCGGGCGCCTTCCGGGCGTCATGACCGAATTGATCGATGGATGCCTCGACGACGGAGCCGACGGGCTCTTCCCAAGAGCCGATTTACTCACTTCTTTCTGACGGTTATGGCCGATTATTATCTCAAGTTCTCACGCGAGGGCTTGCCGCCGGGCGTTGGCGGTTTCGCGCGGCGAGGCACGGCCCCGCCTCGATGACACAAAACCGTAACGTTCACGCTATTAAATCTCCGCAGCCAAATCTGGCTTGTCCATTAGCGGAGTTTCTACGATGAGCAAGAAAGCCTTCGCCGCTCCATGCGCGGTCGCGTGTCTTGGCGTGCTGACCGCAATGCCTGCAGCGGCGGCCGACGAGGAGACCACGACGATCAATGGCAGGATGTACGTGGATTTCACCAACTATGACCTGCAGAACGACGGCGTTGATTCTGCGACGAATGGGATCGGTATTGACGTCAAGCGTTTCTATCTCGGCGCGACGCACAAATTCGACGACATCTGGTCAGTCAATGTAACGACCGATTTCAACTACGTCAGCAATGACGGCGAAACGCAGGTCTACATCAAGAAGGCCTATGTGCAGGCGAAGCTTTCCGATGCGTTCGTCATTCGCGCGGGATCGGCTGACCTCCCCTGGGTCCCATTCGCCGAAGGCCTCTATGGATACCGCTTCGTCGAGAATGTCCTCGTCGACCGGCTCAAATTCGGCACCTCGGCCGACTGGGGCCTGCATGCCGGGGGTAAGGTCGCCGACGGAAAATTCGACTACGGAGTGGCGGTCATCAACGGCGCGGGCTACAAGAATCCGACGCGGTCGAGCAGCGTCGATGTGGAGGCGCGCTTCGCGTTCATGCCCGTCAAGGGGCTGACGATTGCCATCGGCGGCTACTCCGGCAAGCTCGGCAAGGATGTCGAAGGCAGTCCAACGCCGGCGCTGCACACTGCGGCTCGCACGGACGTGCTGGTTGCCTACGTGAACGGGCCGCTGCGGCTCGGTGCGGAGTATTTCGAGGCCAATGACTGGGCACAAGTGACGAGTACCGCCAGCGACAAGGCCGACGGCTATTCCGTCTGGGGCTCGTACAACTTCACGGACAAGGTTGGCGTGTTCGCAAGAGGCGACTCCGCCAAGACCAGCAAGGATCTCAATCCCGATCTCAAGGACGAGTACTACAATGCGGGGCTCACGTACCATGCGCGCAAAAACGTTGACATCGCTTTCGTGTACAAGCATGAAAAGGTGGACGGCGGCGGCACGGTGAGCACAAGCAACGGCACCATCGGTGGACTGGTCGACGGCAAGTACGACGAAGTCGGCGTGTGGGCCCAGGTGCAGTTCTAAATTTTCTGAGGAGCGAAGCAATGCATTCATTCAAAGTCAAGATACTCGCTGCGGCGGCCGCATTTGCGATCGGCGCCGTTTCGCAGGCAGCGGACATTTCGGGTGCCGGCGCCACATTCCCCTACCCTGTCTATGCCAAATGGGCGGACGCCTACAAGAAGGAGACGGGCATCGGCCTCAACTACCAGTCGATCGGCTCCGGCGGCGGCATCAAGCAGATCAAGGCCAAGACCGTGACTTTTGGCGCTTCCGACATGCCCCTGAAGCCTGATGACCTCAAGGAGGCCGGCCTGGTGCAATTTCCGATGATCATCGGCGGCGTCGTACCGGTCGTGAATGTGCCGGGAGTCGGCGCCGGGCAGTTGACGCTCGACGGCGCCACCGTTGCCAGCATGTACATGGGCGAAATCGCCAAGTGGAATGACGCGCGCATCCGCAAGCTGAATCCGAAGCTCAAGTTGCCGGATCTCGCGATCGCCCCGATCTATCGTTCGGACGGTTCAGGCACGAATTTCCTGTTCAGCGACTACCTGTCCAAGAGAAGCCCGAAGTTCAAGGAAACGATTGGTGCCAATTCGTCGGTCCAGTGGCCGGTCGGTATCGGCGCCAAGGGCAATGAGGGCGTCGCCAACATGACCACTCAGACCGTCGGCGCCATCGGTTACGTCGAATATGCGTATGCCAAGCAGAACAAGATGGCGAATGCGCTGATGATCAACCATGACGGCAAGACCGTGGCGCCCAAGGCGGAGGCCTTCCAGGCCGCGGCCGCCAACGCCGACTGGTCCAAGGCGCCCGGTTACTACCTCATCCTGACGGACCAGCCGGGCGCGGGGAGCTGGCCGATCACCGGGGCGAGCTTCATCCTCATTTACGGCTCGCCGCCTGATGAAGCCGCGGCCGCGGAGGCACTGAAGTTCTTTGACTGGTCCTACCGGAAAGGCGCGGCAATGGCTGCGGAACTCGACTATGTGCCGCTGCCCGACGCGCTCATCAAGCAGATTCGCGCGACCTGGAAGACTTCGATCAAGGGTGCGCCTGCCGTGGCCATGAACTGACCCCGGGATCGGGGCGTTTGGCGGGCTACGCCGGACCCGATTCGTTCATAATGCGGAACCCCGCGTTGGCCGCCTTCGATTGCCGGTTTCGAGGGCGACCAACGCGTCCCTTGGGCGACGACACAGATGGCTGAAGTTTCAAGCACATTTCTCGTGGAATCCGCGCGCTTTGCGCGCCAGCGTCTGGGCGAACGCGTCTTCCAGGGTGCCTCACTGGTCGCTGCGCTGCTCGTCCTGATGCTCCTCGGCGGAGTGACCGTGGCCCTGGTGGCCGGCGGCTGGCCAGCGCTCGCGCACTTCCGGCTTGATTTTCTCACCCGTGAGATCTGGAATCCCGTGACGGAGGATTTCGGTGCGCTGGCTCCGATGTACGGCACGCTGATGACCTCGTTGATCGCCATGCTGCTTGCCGTGCCGGTCAGTTTCGGTGTCGCGATTTTTCTCACCGAGTTGGCCCCCAAGTGGCTGAAGCGGCCGGTGGGCGTCGCAATCGAGCTTCTGGCCGGCGTGCCGAGCATCATCTACGGCATCTGGGGCCTGTTCGTGCTCGCGCCGCTGCTGCAGCAGAAGGTGCAGCCCTGGCTCATCGATCACCTGGGATCGCTTTCCGTGGTCGGGCCGCTGTTTCAGGGTCCGCCGTACGGCATCGGCATCCTGAGCGCCGGGTTTGTCCTTGCCATCATGGTGCTGCCCTTCATTGCCTCGGTCATGCGCGATGTATTCGAGACTGTGCCCGACGTGCTGAAGGAATCCGCCTACGGGCTTGGCGCGACGACCTGGGAAGTGATCTGGAAGGTCGTGGTGCCGTACACGCGGACGGGCACGATCGGCGGAATCATGCTCGGCCTTGGACGCGCGCTCGGCGAGACAATGGCCGTGACGTTTGTCATTGGCAATGCCCACCGTATAAGCGCCTCGATCCTGGCGCCGGGAACGACCATATCCGCGGCAATCGCCAACGAATTCACCGAAGCCGTGGGAGATCTCTACACGTCTTCGCTGGTCGCGCTCGGGGTTCTGCTGTTCATCATCACTTTCGTCGTGATCGCCTGCGCGCGCCTGATGCTGTTGAGGCTAGGCCACAGGGCCCTGTCAACCGCATGAACCGCCTGCAGGTGCGCAAGGTGAGGAGCGTGCTGGCACTCGCTCTTTCGGTCGTGGCAACGTTGCTCGGACTGATCTGCCTCGGCGCCATCCTGTGGACATTGGTCGGCCATGGTCTTGCGGGCTTCTCGACATCGTTGTTCACCGAGATGACACCCCCACCCGGTGGCGCCGGCGGACTGCTCAACGCGATATACGGCAGCATTGTCATGACCGTCATCGGCATCCTGATCGGCGCACCGGTCGGTATCCTCGCGGGCACCTATCTCGCGGAATACGGGCGCTCGAGCGCGCTCAGTACCGTCATTCGTTTCGTCAATGACGTGCTCCTGAGCGCGCCCTCGATCATCGTGGGACTCTTCGTATACGAGCTGCTGGTGATCCGGATGGGTCACTTCTCGGCGCTGGCCGGGGCGGTCGCCCTCTCCGTCATCGCCATACCCGTGATGGTGCGCACGACCGAGGACATGTTGAATCTCGTTCCGCAGGGGATGAAGGACGCATCGACCGCGCTTGGCGTGTATCACTGGCGGACGATCACGCGGGTCATTTACCCGGCGGCTCGCGCCGGCATCGTGACCGGCCTGCTGCTCGCCATTGCCCGCGTCAGCGGCGAGACGGCGCCGCTGCTGTTCACGGCGCTGAACAACCAGTTCTGGAGCACGAATCTTAATGCGCCGATGGCCAATCTGCCGGTCGTCATCTTCCAGTTTGCGCTGAGCCCATACGACGACTGGCAGCAACTCGCGTGGTCGGGCGCACTCCTCATCACCTTCACCATCCTCGCACTCAGCATCGCCGCGCGCGTCATCGTGTCGGCCGTCCAGGGCAAGCGGGGATGAACGAACTGGGCGAACCGGTCAGCGTGGCGGCGGCACTGGCCGCCGAGCCGCCCGCAGAGGGAATGGCGGAAACGAAAGTGGACATCCGTCACCTCGACTTCTATTACGGCGATCTTCGCGCATTGAAGGACATCAATCTCGGGCTGCCGGACCGGCGAATCACGGCTTTCATTGGCCCGTCAGGATGCGGCAAGTCGACTTTGCTGCGGACGCTGAACCGCATGTACGCGCTGTACCCGGGGCAGCGCGCGGTGGGTGAGATTCTGCTAGATGGGATCAACATCCTCGACTCATCCGTCGACGTCGTTGATCTGAGGTTCCGCGTCGGCATGGTGTTTCAGAAGCCGACTCCGTTTCCCATGTCTGTATTCGAGAATGTTGCCTTCGGGCTGCGCCTGTCGCGGCGCATGCCGCGTGCCGAACTGGAGGGGCGTGTCGAGTCGGCGCTGCGGGATGCGGCGGTCTGGGACGAGGTCAAGGACAAGCTGAGCCATGACGGTCGCAGCCTGTCCGGCGGCCAGCAGCAGCGGCTTTGCGTCGCGCGCACGATCGCCGTCCAGCCGGAGGTCATACTGCTCGACGAGCCCACGGCGGCGCTCGACCCGATCTCCACGTTGCGCGTCGAGGAAACGCTGCAGTCGTTGCGCGAGAAGTACTGCGTCGCCATCGTCACGCACAACCTGCAGCAGGCGGCGCGCATCTCGGATATCACGGCCTTCATGTACCTCGGTGAGCTGATCGAGGCCGGCCCAACGGCCCAGGTATTCACGACGGCACGCGATCGCCGCACGGATGAGTACGTGACCGGGCGATTCGGCTGAGAGGCAATGACGATGGACAACATGGGTGGGAATCAGCCAATGCCGGGGGTTCATACCGCCACCTCCACGGGCGGACCAGGCGGACCCGTCGACGCGGGCGAAGCAGGCGAACCAGGGACCACGAGCCGCACGCCGGTCGACGGCATCGTCATCGGCAAAGGAGACGGCGCCGGTTCCGCGGCGCTGCTCGAGTCCAAGCTGCCGGGCGAGACGCTTGGAACGCCGACGCTCCCGGATCCGGTGTTTTCATGCAGGCACGTGAATGTGACCTATGACGGCAAGAGCGCGATCAAGGATGTCAGCATCGACGTCGGTCCCAGGCAGGTGCTCGCAATGATCGGCCCGTCCGGCTGCGGCAAGTCGACTTTCCTGCGCTGTCTCAATCGCATGAACGACCTGATTCCGGGTGCCCGGGTGACCGGGAGCATTCTGCTCGATGGCTATGACATCCATGCGAAGGAGCTCGACCCCGTGCGGCTGCGGGCGCGGGTCGGGATGATCTTCCAGAAGCCGAACCCATTCCCCAAGTCGATCTACGAGAACGTCGCTTATGGTCCGCGCCTGCATGGGCTCGCCCGGAATCGCGCGGCACTCGACGAGATCGTCGTTTCAAGCCTGCAACGCGCCGGCCTGTGGGAGGAAGTCAAGGATCGACTGGACAAGTCGGGTACAGGCCTGTCGGGCGGCCAGCAGCAGCGGCTATGCATCGCCCGGACGATCGCCATTCAACCGGAGGTCATCCTCATGGATGAACCGTGCTCGGCGCTCGATCCGAAAGCGACCGCGCGCATCGAGGATCTCATCTACGGTCTCAGCAACAAGTATGCGATCGTCATCGTCACGCACTCCATGCAGCAGGCGGCCCGGGTGTCGCAACGCACCGCGTATTTCCATTTAGGCACGCTCGTCGAGGTCGGCGATACCGACCAGCTGTTCACGAATCCCCGTCACCGGCTGACCGAGGATTACATCACCGGCCGCTTCGGCTAGATGATCGAAGGTCACATCAACAAGGCCTATGACGGGGCGCTGGCCTCGCTCCACATGCGCGTCATCGCGATGGGCGGGCTTGCGCTCGATCAGGTCCGGGAAGCGACGCGCGCCTATGCGGAGTGGGATGCAGGATGCGCCGCCAAGGTCCTGGAGCGCGAACGTACGATCAATGCCTACGATGTCGCGCTCGACGAGGAGCAACTGACGCTGATCGCGCGCCGCCAGCCCGTGGCGTCCGACCTGAGGATCGTCATCGCCCTGTCCAAGGCGGTCGCCGAACTCGAGCGCGTCGGCGATGAGGCCAAGAAGATTGCAAAGGTCGTGCTCGGCGGCGCCGGCCGGCCCGATCCGGACACGATGCGCGACGTTCGGTACCTCGGGGAACTCGCAGTCGCGCTGTTGCGGGAGTCGCTCCTGGCCTTTGACAGCCTGGAGTGCGCGCTGGCGGCTTCGGTGATCGCCGGCGACCGGGCACTCGACGCCGAGTATTTGGTGGGGTTACGCCGCCTGCTGGGCCGCGCCACCGAGGATCCGCAGCACTTCGAGCAGGCGCTGCAGGCGGCGTTCGTCCTCAAGTCGCTGGAACGCGTCGGAGACCACGCGCGCAACCTTGCGCGCCACCTGCAGTCGATCCGGCCGCAGGCTGCTTCAGAGGCGCCGGTGGCCCGAATTCCGGGCGTCTAGGCGCATGTCGACCTTGCCGGGCGACTGCGTCCTGCTGGGCCCCGACGCGATGCGGCGGCTGGAGGCTAGGGTCGGAATCGAACCGGCGTACACGGCTTTGCAGGCCGCTGCATGACCACTCTGCCACCTAGCCTTGGCGGGCATTAGACACGAAACCCCGGAAGGGCGTCCCGGGGTTTCCGTGAAATCTGGAGCGGGAAACGAGGCTCGAACTCGCGACCTCAACCTTGGCAAGGTTGCGCTCTACCAACTGAGCTATTCCCGCAGGAACCGTGCCAATCCGGAGGCGACATTCTAGGAGCGCACCCCGGACTGTCAAGTTCCGCCGGAACCGCGCAATTCCGGCCCGGCCTCAACGAGATAGACGATCATCGACCACAGCGTCAGTGCGGCCGCCAGCACGGTGAGCGCAAGGCCCATTTCATAGATCGGCAGGCCGAGCAGATTTTCGCGGAACAGCATCATCGAAAGCCCGACGATCTGGACGATCGTCTTGAACTTGGCGACGCCGGTGACCTTCATTTTCCGGCGGGCGCCGATCTCCGCCATCCACTCGCGCAACGCCGATATCGCGATTTCGCGGCCGATAATGACGGCGGCCGTCAACGTCACGTACCAGACCGGATTCCGGCTGACGATGAGCACGAGCGCCGTGACGACGATCAGCTTGTCGGCGACGGGATCGAGGAATGCACCCAGGCGCGAAACCTGTCCCAGCTTGCGCGCCAGGTAGCCGTCGAAAGCGTCCGTGATGCCGACGAGCGCAAACAGGAGACCGCAGGCCATGTCGGACCAGTGGTACGGCAGGTAATAGAGCAGGACGATCGCAGGTATCAGGACGATCCGAAGGCCGGTCAGCAGGTTGGGAATCGTGAAAGGGCCCCTCATTCCGCTCCCGGGTGAACATGCTCGTAAATGGCCTGCGCCAGCGCAGGGCCAATGCCCGGGGCGCGGCCCAGGTCCTCGACTCCCGCGCGCAGCACGCCCTGGAGGCCGCCGAAATGCCGGAGCAGCGCACGACGCCGGGAAGGACCCAGCCCCGCGATCGACTCCAGCATCGAAGTCTGCCGCGATCGCGCGCGCTTGCGGCGATGGCCGCTGATCGCGAACCGGTGCGCTTCGTCGCGTGCGCGCTGGACCAGGTGCAGTGCCTTCGAGTCCGGCGGAAGTATAGAGGCCATGTCGCGGCCCGCCAAGAAAATACGCTCCTGTCCGGCGCGCCGGTCGGCGCCTTTCGCGACGGCGGCGACAGCGGGAAGTTTGAGCTCGAGCGAGCGGAGCACGTCCATCGCTTCCCCAAGCTGCCCCTTGCCACCGTCGATGAGGAGCAGGTCGGGCAGCGCCGATTCCTCCTGCTTGCGTCGCCGGTAGCGCCGTAGCAGCGCCTGGCGCAGCGCCCCGTAGTCGTCGCCGCGCTCGACGCCCTCGATGTTGTAACGGCGATACTCCGCCTTGACCGGGCCGGCCGGCCCGAATACGACGCAGGATGCGCTGGTCGCCTCGCCCTGGGTGTGGCTCACGTCGAAACACTCGATGCGCTCGAGCGGTACGTCGAGACGGAGGAAATCGCGGAGTTCCGCGAACTGCCCGGCCAGTCCGGCTTGCGTGGCCTCCCGCATGCGCAGCGCGTTTGCCGCATTCTGCATCGCCAGGGCGACCCAGCGCTGGGGGAAGCCGCGGCGGCCTTTGCCGATGCGGATCTTGCGGCCGGCGCGCTCGGTCAGCGACGCCTCGAGCGTTTCCGCATCTTCGATCGCATGTGAAACATAGATTCGCGGCGGCGGGTCGCTCTCCAGATAGTGCTGTGCGACGAATGCGGACAGGACCTCGGGCGCATCGCTGATCGGCGCCCGGGGATGAAACGTCGTGGTGCCGAGCACCTGTCCGCCCCGGATCAACATCAGCGCGATGCTGAATTCGCCGCCCTCCCCTGCGACCGCGATGACGTCCGTGTCGGCGCCCGCGCGCGCCCGCGTCACGACCTGCCGCGACTGGATGTCCGTGAGCGCGGCCAGCTGGTCGCGCAGAACTGCCGCCCGCTCGAAATCGAGGCGCTCGGCCGCGCGATCCATGTCCCGTCCCAGCCGGGCGGTGGCATCCTTTGCACGGCCGTCGAGCACCATGACGGCGGATTCGACGTCCCGGGCATAGGCCCCGGGTTCGATCAGGCCGGTGCACGGGGCGGAACAACGGCCGATCTGGTATTCCAGGCAGGGGCGGGAACGGTTCGCAAAGAACGTGTCTTTGCAGCTTCGCAGCCGGAACAGCTTGTGGAGCTGGTTCAATGTCTCATGGACGGCGCTCGCCGAGGGATAGGGCCCGAACAAGCGGCCGGGCAGGCGCCGCGAGCCGCGGTAGAAAGACAGGCGGGGATATTCGTGGGCGGAGAGGTGCACATACGGGAAGCTCTTGTCATCCCGCAGGATCACGTTGAAGCGCGGACGGTGGCTCTTGATCAGGTTGTGCTCGAGGAGGAGCGCCTCGGTGTCGGAATTGGTCACCGAGACTTCGATGCCGGCGACGACCCGCAACAGCGCCTGCACCTTGGGTTCGAGCCGGTCGGTCCGGAAATAACTGCCGACGCGTGCCTTGAGGCTTCTGGCCTTGCCGACGTAGACGGTCTTTCCGTCGGCGTCGAACATGCGGTAGACGCCCGGACGGTCGGGTAGCCGCCTCACGTAGGCCCTGGCATCGAATTCGCTCACCGGGTCATGGTGTGGCGATGTTCAGCTTCCAATCAAGTGGCGTGCTCGGGCAAAGACGGCCGTGAACATTGCCGGGGTCAGCCGCCCGGTATGGGTGTTCAGCCGGCTGCAATGGTACGAGTCGATCAGTCTCCGGCCACCGGGCAGCGCGTATTCGGCGCCATGTGAAAACCTGAATCGTCCCGGTTTCAGGCCGCTGGCCCGCAGCACGGCCCCGTGCGCGATGGTTCCCAGCGCCACGATCACGGCGCCCCGCGGGAGACTGGCCACTTCGCGCTCGAGATAGCGATTGCATTGCCGGATCTCGCCGGGCAACGGTTTGTTTCCGGGCGGCAGGCATTTCACCGCATTGCTGATCCTGCATCCCCTCAGGCGCAGGCCATCGTCCGCCGCCACCGATTCCGCGCGCGTCGCGAATCCCTGCGCGTGCAGCGTCCGGTAAAGCAGGATTCCGGCATGGTCGCCCGTGAATGGCCGGCCGCTGCGGTTCACGCCGTGCAGGCCGGGTGCGAGTCCAACAACGAGCAGCCCGGGGCGCACGCTGCCGAAAGGCGCCACGGGCCTGCAATGGTAGGCGGGATGGCGCGCGCGCACTTCATCTAGGAAGGCCGCCAGCCGCGGACAAAGCCGGCAATCGGCGTTGAAGGCCGCGCCCTTCACGCCCTTCATGCGACGCTCAGCGCGCCTTGAACTGCACCTCCTCTGTGGAACCGTGCATTGCCGTGATCGACGAGTTGCCCCCTGTCACGGTCTGAGTCACGTCATCGAAATAGCCGGCTCCGACCTCGCGCTGGTGCTTGGTCGCGGTATAGCCGGCCGTTTCCGCCGCGAATTCCGCCTGCTGGAGCGCCACGTAGGCGCTCATCTGCTCTTCCCGGTAGCCGCGGGCGAGCTCGAACATCGAGAAATTGAGTGCGTGGAAACCGGCGAGCGTGATGAACTGGAATTTGTAACCCATGGCGCCGAGCTCGCGCTGGAACTTCGCGATCGTCGCGTCATCAAGCTTCTTGCGCCAGTTGAAGGACGGGGAACAGTTGTAGGCCAGGAACTTGCCCGGGTGTTGCCGGTGGACGCCGTCGGCGAATTCCTTCGCTTCGTTCAGGTCGGGAGTGGCCGTCTCGCACCACACGAGATCCGCATAGGGCGCATAGGCAATGCCGCGGGCGACGGCCTGGGGGATGCCCGCCTTGACGGCGAAGAAGCCCTCGGCGGACCGCTCCCTGGAGGCGATGAAAGCATGGTCGCGCACGTCGACATCCGAGGTCAGCAAGCTCGCCGATTCGGCGTCCGTACGGGCGACCAGGAGCGTCGGGACCCCGCTGACGTCGGCCGCAAGGCGCGCGGCGACCAGTTTGTTGATCGCCTCCTGCGTGGGGACCAGCACCTTGCCGCCCATGTGGCCGCACTTCTTGGCGCTCGAGAGCTGATCCTCGAAATGAACGCCGGCGGCGCCGGCCGCAATCATGGCCTTCATGAGTTCGAAAGCGTTCAAGACGCCGCCGAATCCGGCCTCGGCATCGGCCACAATCGGCTGCATCCAGTCGATCTTCTCGTGGCCTTCCGCATGGCAGATCTGGTCGGCGCGCAGCAGCGTGTTGTTGATGCGCCGGACCACCGAGGGCACGGAATCCGCCGGATAAAGGGACTGGTCCGGGTACATCTCGGCCGCGAGATTCGCGTCGCCGGCGACCTGCCAGCCCGACAGGTAGATGGCCTTCAGTCCGGCCCGGACCTGTTGCATGGCCTGGTTGCCGGTCAGCGCGCCGAGTGCATTCACGAACGGCAGCTCGTGCAGGTAGCGCCAAAGCTTCTCCGCGCCGAGTCGCGCCAGCGAATGCTCGACATGCACGCTTCCGCGCAGGCGCACGACGTCCGCACCCGAATAACCGCGCGTCACGCCTTTCCAGCGCGGGCTCTCCTTCCACTGGTTCTCGATCTGTGCGGCGGACTGCAATGTCATGAATGCTCCTGGATCAATCGATGTCGTCATAGGCATTGAGGGTCAGAAACGGCTCGAATTCCTGGCTCGCCGTCAAACGGTCGAGATGATCCCCCGCGCGCTCGAAATGTCCGGCGGCGAAAGCGGCCCCGCCGACCTCGGCGCGGATGGCGGCCAGGACGGACTGTGCCTCCGAGCGGACCCGGGCAAGCGTGACGGCGGTCCCATCCTCGAGCGGCGTCTCGTGCCGCACCCATTGCCAGATCTGCGCTCGCGATATTTCTGCCGTGGCGGCATCCTCCATCAGGTGATGAATGGGCACGCAACCGTTGCCACCGAGCCAGGATGCGAGGTATCGAATGCCCACGTCGATATTGTTCCGTAGGCCTGCATGCGTGACCTCTCCCGCAGGAGCCTTCAGGAGATCGGCGCTCGTCACCGATACGTCATCGCGAAGCCGGTGAAGGTTGTTGGCGCCGGGCATCAGCCGGTCGAACACTTCGCGCGCAATCGGCACGAGCCCGGGATGGGCGACCCAGGTGCCATCATGTCCATCACCCGCCTCCCGCTCCTTGTCGGCGCGAACGCGCGCCAGGGCGCGTTCGTTGGCCTCCGGGTCGTTCTTGATCGGGATCTGGGCCGCCATACCCCCCATCGCAAAGGCCCCCCGGCGATGACAGCGCTGGATGACCAGCTGCGTATATGCACGCAGGAAATGTGACGTCATGGTCACGGCGCCGCGGTCCGGCAGCACGAATTCCCGGCGGTGACCGAATTTCTTGATGAAACTGAATATGTAGTCCCAGCGCCCGCAATTGAGGCCCACGATCCAGTCGCGCAATTCGTAAAGGATTTCGTCGATTTCGAATGCGGCCGTGATGGTCTCGATCAGGACCGTGACCTTGACCGTACCGCGAGAAAGGGAAAGCGACTTCTCGGCGTGCTCAATCACCTGCGCCCAGAGGCGGGCCTCGAAGCGGTTCTCGAGCTTTGGGAGGTAGAAGTATGGCCCGCTGCCGCGGCGCAGGAGTTCCGCGGCGTTGTGATGGAGAAAGAGCCCGAAATCCACGAAGGCACCCGCAATCGGCTCGTCGCCCTGAAGCCAGTGTTTCTCCGGCAGGTGCCAGCCGCGCGGGCGCACGAGAAGGACGGCCGTTCTGTCGTTGAGGCGGTATTGCCTTCCGTCCGGTGCAACATGCGTGAGACTCCGGCGCACCGCCAGCATCAGGTTTGCCTGCCCTTCGATGAGGTTGCTCCAGGTCGGCGACAGCGAGTCCTCGAAGTCCGCCATGAAGACGTTTGCGCCCGAATTGAGCGCGTTGATGACCATCTTGCGATCGGGCGGACCCGTAATCTCCACGCGCCGATCCCGCAGGTCGTCTGGAATCCCGCCGACACGCCAGTCGGCGTCGCGCAACGGCCGCGTCTCGTCGGGGAATTCGGGCAGCGCTCCGGCATCGAACTGGCGTTGCAGCGCCGCCCGGCGCGCGAGCAGTGCGAGGCGCTCCTCGGAAAATCGGTCCGCCAGTTCGTTGACAAACGCGATTGCCGCCGGCGTCAGGACATCGCGCCATTCGGGCACGATGCCTCGCGGCGACCCCGGAATCACATCATGTGAGCTATCAGGTTCCAATTATAAGCTACTGATATCACTCAAAGGGTACGCGGCAGTCTCTGGCGGCCGATCAGCATGGCGAGCTCGAGCGCCTGCTCGTAATTGAGTCGCGGATCGACGGTCGTGTGATAGGCGCGCGCAAGATCGCCGTCCGCAAGGCCGCGGGCGCCTCCCGTGCATTCCGTGACGTCGTCGCCGGTCAATTCGAAATGCACGCCGCCGAGGATGGATCCGTTCTCTTCGTGAATCCGGAAGGCGGACTCGACCTCCTCGAGGATGTTCTCGAAACGTCGCGTCTTGACGCCCTGCGGCGTCGTTTCGGTATTGCCGTGCATCGGATCGCAGACCCAGAGTACCTGCCGACCGCTGTCCCGTACGGCACGCACCAGGGCCGGCAAAGAGCCGTCGATCCGTTTCGCGCCGAAGCGGTGAATCAGCGTCAGGCGCCCCGGTTCGTTCCGCGGGTTTAGGATGCCGACGAGACTGGCGAGAGTATCGGCATTCATGCCCTCGCCCACCTTGACAGCGATCGGATTGGCGATTCCGCGGAAGTACTCGACGTGCGCGCCGTCCGGCCGCGCCGTGCGCAGGCCAATCCACGGCATGTGGGTCGACAGGTTGTACCAGCGCTGGCGACGCTTCAGGTAGCGCGTCTGCGCCTGCTCGTAAAGGAGATGCAGGCCCTCGTGGCTCGCGTAAAAGCGCGCCTGCGAGGCATCGTGCACGGGCGAGCCCGAGATTGCCGCATAGAAATCAAGCGAATCCGAAATCGAGTCGATGATCTTCCGGTAGGCGTCGCGGAGCTTGGCGTGCTGCAGGAAACCGAGGTCCCAGTATTCCGGATGATGCATGTCCGCGAAACCGCCGTCGACGAGGGCGCGCACGAAATTGAGCGTGAGCGCCGCGCGTTCGTAGCCGCGCAGCAGCAATTCCGGGTCCGGTTCCCGGTCAGCCGCGGTGAATGCAGATCGATTGACGAGATCCCCGCGGTAGCTCGGCAAGGTCAATCCGTCGCGGGTCTCGGTTTCCGCCGAACGGGGCTTTGCAAATTGTCCCGCCATCCGTCCCACCCGGATGACCGGCTTCTTGAGCCCGTGCAGGAGCACGACGCTCATCTGCAGGAGGATTTTCAGCTTCCGCGCAATCGTGTCGGAGTCGCAGTCGCTGAATCCTTCCGCGCAGTCGCCCCCCTGGAGCACGAAGCGCTCGCCGCGCTGTGCGGCCGCCAGTTCATCCTTGAGCTGGTCGATCTCCCAGGACACGACGATCGGCGGCAGCCGCGCAAGTTCGGCCAGCACGCGGTTCAGCCGGGCAGGATCCTTGTAGACAGGCTGTTGCAGGGCCGGCAAGCGCTGCCAGCCGTCGGGCGTCCAGGCGCCGGATTCGATGGCGATATTCATCGTCAAAACATCGTACACGGATTCATTGCACTGCAAAAATAAAGCTTCCAAGGGGTGGTTTATGCAGTGTGAAATGGGCAGAATGCGCCACCCAATTTCGAGCGAAAATGAAATGCATCGAGTGCTGGTCCTGGGCGCCGGCAAAATCGGCGCGCTGATCTCAGGGCTGCTGGCGGATGCCGGCGATTACCAGGTTCAGCTCGCCGACGTGAGCGCTGAGGCGGCGCGCGCGGTCGTGGGCGCGCACGGCAAACAAAACGTCGCGGCGCATGGCCTGGACGCCGCCGTTCCGGCCGAGCTCGCGAAGCACGTGGCCGATCATCCCTGCGATGCCGTCATTTCGTCGCTTCCGTTCTACTGCAATCCGGGCGTCGCCCAAGTCGCGCGCGACGCAGGCCTGCACTACTTTGACCTGACCGAAGACGTCGAGGTCACTCGCGCAGTGCGCGCGACCTCCGAGGGCGCGATCACCGCTTTCGTGCCGCAGTGTGGTCTTGCGCCCGGTTTCATTTCAATCGCGGCAAACGAGCTTATCAGCCATTTCGACGAACCCCGTAGCGTCCGGATGCGCGTCGGTGCCCTGCCCCAGCACCCGAGCAATGTGCTCAAGTATTCGCTCACCTGGTCCACCGACGGCTTGATCAACGAATACGGAAACCCCTGCTTCGGGATTGCGGACCGGCGCCCCGTGGAGGCCGCCCCCCTCGAGGGACTCGAGGAGATCGAGATTGACGGCACCCTGTACGAGGCATTCAACACGTCCGGCGGCCTCGGCTCGCTTGGCGAGACTTTCGGCGACCGTTGCGAGCAGATGAACTACAAGACCATCCGCTATCCCGGCCACTGCGAGCAGATGCGACTGCTCATGAACGACCTCAAGCTGAACCAGGACCGCGCGACGCTGAAGCGCATCCTCGAAAACGCAGTGCCCCGGACGTTGCAGGATGTCGTGATCGTCTATGTCGCGGTCAACGGGCGCCAGGACGGGGAACTGCGGGAGGAGAATTACGTCAACAAGATCTATCCTCAGGAGATCCTCGGCCGGCTCTGGTCGGCGATCCAGGTGACGACGGCCGCAGGCATCACGGCGGTGGTGGACCTGGTGCTGGCGCGGCCCGAAGCCTATCGCGGCTTCGTGCGCCAGGAACAGTTCCGCCTGCCGGAAGTGCTCGCCAACCGCTTCGGCGCGTGGTACAGCCACGGCTCGGACAAGTCCATTTCGGGGCGGATCGTCGTCGAGGGTAAGGCAGGCCGGCAGCGCAGCCGCGCAGGAGCGCTCGTATGAACACTGAGAGAAAGGCGGTTCAGGACAGGGTCTCGGGCGAGACGCAGCGGATTCTCAGGGGCCTCGGCCTCTCGGCGGTCAACCCGGGCGCGTGGTCCGGCAAGGAGTGGCACCCGGAATCCGGCGGGCCGCTCGTCGATTCGGTCAACCCGGCGACCGGCGAAGTCATCGCCCGCATTCGCGCCGCCGGGGCGGCGGACTACGATCGCGTTATGGCGAGCGCTCGCGAAGCATTCGCCGCCTGGCGCGACGTGCCGGCGCCGCGGCGCGGGGAAGCGGTCCGGCTCGTGGGTGAGGCCCTCCGCGCCAGAAAGGACCTGCTCGGCAGCCTCGTCAGCCTCGAGATGGGGAAGATCAAGGCGGAAGGCGACGGGGAAGTCCAGGAAATGATCGATATTGCCGACTTCGCGGTGGGCCAGTCGCGGATGCTCTACGGTCTTTCGATGCATTCCGAGCGGCCCCGGCACCGGATGTACGAGCAGTGGCATCCGCTCGGCGTGATCGGAATCATCTCGGCGTTCAATTTCCCGGTCGCGGTATGGTCGTGGAACGCGTTCATCGCGGCGGTTTGCGGCGACGTCAGTGTCTGGAAGCCCTCGCACCACACGCCCCTCTGCGCAATCGCCGTTCAGCGCATCTGCAACGAGGTGATCGAAGCCGCCGGGCTGCCTCCCATCTTCCAGCTCTTCATCCCCGCCGACAATGCGCTCGCCAGCCGCTTCGTGGACGACCGGCGCGTCGCGTTGATGAGCTTCACCGGGTCGACCAGCGTCGGAAGACGGGTCGGTGAGCGCGTGGCCGCGCGGCTCGGGCGCAGCCTCCTCGAGCTGGGCGGCAACAACGCGATCATCGTCGACGAATTCGCGAACCTCGACCTGGTCGTGCCCGCGGTGCTCTTCGGATCGGTCGGCACGGCCGGCCAGCGGTGCACGACCACGCGCCGCCTGCTCGTGCACGAGTCGCGGATCGACGAGGTCGGGCGCCGCCTGGTCGCAAGCTACAGGCAGGTCCGGATCGGCGATCCCCTCGATTCGAAGACGCTGATGGGGCCCCTGGTCGGTCCCTCGGCGGTTCGCCAGTACGAAGCCGCGCTCACCGACGCACGCGGCCAGGGCGGCGAGGTGCTTTGCGGCGGGCGCGTGCTTCCGGGTTCCGGCTACTTCGTCGAGCCGACGATCGTCCGCGCCCGCAACGACATGCCCGTGGTGCGGCACGAGACCTTCGCGCCGATCCTCTACCTCATCCCGTTTTCGACGCTCGACGAGGCGATCGAGATGCACAACGACACGGACTACGGATTGTCCTCCGCGATCTTCACGGACCGGCTCCAGCACGCTGAGCGCTTCCTGTCGGCGGCCGGGAGCGACTGCGGCATCGCGAATGTCAACATCGGCACTTCCGGCGCCGAGATCGGCGGCGCGTTCGGCGGCGAAAAGGACACGGGTGGGGGCCGCGAGGCCGGCTCCGATGCCTGGAAGACCTACATGCGCCGCCAGACCAACACGATCAATTACTCGAGCGACCTGCCGCTCGCCCAGGGCATCAAGTTCGACGTCACCTGATCCCGGCGCTTGATGACCCAGTCGCCACCTGTGTGGGCCATGGGCGCGTCCCTGTAGCGAGACGGGGCGCTGCGACTGCGAGAGCGGCCGATCGATCCTTCCATTTCGCGTCGATTTCCTCCATGCGCTCCGCCTATTGCTATGATTAGCGTCCGCCGCGGAGGATCTCAGCATGTCCCGCCCGCGCAATTCCGGCACCATCCGCTTCGTGGTGCTGACACTGGCAGGCCTCGCGCTCTCGGCCGTTGCGAAGCAGGCCCCTGCCCCTCCAGAGCCGCCGGCGGGCCGGTCCCGGACCGCCGTGTTCATCGAGATCAAAGACGCGATCGGCCCCGCGACACGCGAATTTTTCGAGCGGGCGCTGGAGCAAGCCGAGGAAGAACGTGCTGAATTGCTGATCCTCCAGCTCGACACGCCGGGCGGTCTGTCGGATTCCATGCGCGACATGATCCAAGCGATCCTCAGCTCCACCGTTCCGGTCGTCACCTACGTCGCGCCGCCCGGCGCTCGTGCGGCCAGTGCCGGAACCTTCATCCTGTATGCGAGCCATGTGGCGGCCATGGCGCCGGCTACCAACCTGGGTGCGGCGACGCCGGTGCCGATCGGCGGATCGCCGCCCGACACGCGCCGCGAGGACGGCAAGGGCGATGACGCCGGGGCCGCGGGTGCGGCCACCCGCATGGACCGCAAGGCGATCAATGATTCGGTGGCGTACATCCGCAGCATCGCCGAATTGCGGGGCCGCGATACGGAATTTGCGGAAGCCGCGGTGACGACGGCGGCAAGCCTGACGGCCAACGCGGCCCTGGAGCGCGGCGTAATCGACCTGGTGGCCGACAACCTGCCGGAGCTGATGCGCGCGTTGAACGGACGCGAGGTGTCGCTGCCGGGAGGCAGGCGGCTGCTCGAGACCCAGGACCTGACGCTCGAGCACGTCGAAATGGGCTGGCGCACGTCCCTGCTTGCCGTGTTGACCAATCCCCTGGTCGCGTACGGACTGCTGATCATCGGGATCTACGGCTTGATATTCGAAGGGTATAACCCGGGCGCCGTCCTGCCGGGCGTGGTGGGCGGCGTGTGCCTGCTGCTCGGCCTCTATGCCCTGCAGGTGCTGTCGGTCAATATCGCCGGCCTTGCGCTCGTCATGCTCGGCGTCGCCATGATGATCGCCGAGTTTTTCGTGCCCAGCTTCGGCGCGCTCGGCATCGGCGGCCTGGCCGCGTTCGTCATCGGCTCGATCGTCCTGATGGACACGGATGCGCCCGGTGCGATAGTCAACCGCGGACTCGTCGGCGGCATCGCGGTGTTCGCGGGCGCCGCAATTCTGGGGACCATCTGGCTTGCGATGCGTTCACGCCGTCGCCCCGTCGTCACCGGCGCCGAGCAACTCATCAACGCTACCGCGGAAGCGCTCGTGGACTTCACTTCGACCGGAACGGTGCGAATCCTGGGCGAGACGTGGAATGCGGTCACCAGCGCGCCGGTCAGGCGCGGACAGCGCGTGCGCGTCGACCGGGTCGAGGGCCTGACGCTGCACGTTTCGCCGTTGGAATGACAGGAGGTTTGCCATGATCGGATTCCCGATTTTCTGGCTCGTGATCGCCGCACTTATCTTCATGCTCCTATCGAGCTCGATCAACGTGCTCCGGGAATACGAGCGAGGCGTGATTTTCTTCCTGGGCCGCTTCGATGGCATCAAGGGCCCGGGACTCATCATCGTGTGGCCGGTCATCCAGAAGATGGTGCGCGTGGACCTTCGCACGATCGTCCTCGATGTGCCGAAGCAGGACGTCATTTCCCGCGACAACGTGTCGGTCAAGGTGAACGCCGTCGTCTATTTCCGCATCGTCGATCCGGGCAAGGCGATCATCCAGGTCGCGAACGTGTTCGAGGCCACGAGCCAACTGGCGCAGACCACCCTGCGCTCGGTGCTCGGACAGCACGAGCTTGACGATATGCTGGCGCAGCGCGAAAAGCTCAATGCGAACGTGCAGCAGATCCTCGACGTATCGACGGACGCCTGGGGCATCAAGGTATCGCATGTGGAGATCAAGCACATCGACCTCGACGAAAGCATGATCCGGGCAATGGCCAAGCAAGCCGAAGCGGAACGGACGCGAAGGGCCAAGATCATCCACGCCGAGGGCGAGAAACAGGCAGCCGCGATGCTGGTCGAGGCCGCGAAGCTGCTGGGCGCCGATCCGCGCGCCATACAATTGCGCTACATGCAGACACTGACGGAACTCGGCAACGAACGCAGCAATACGATCGTATTCCCCCTGCCGATCGACCTCATCGCGCCGCTGACCAAGCCGCCGCAGCCGGAGAAGTAGCGGGATTCAGCGGCCGGGCAGCCGCAAGCACAACCGCGCGCCGCCGAGGCGGCTCTCGCCGATCTCGAGCGCGCCGGAATACGCCGCGGCGATCTCGCGCGCGACCGCAAGGCCGATGCCCTGCCCCGTCACGCTCTCATCCGCCCGGGCGCCCCGCTCCAGCACGCGCGCACGCTCGACGGGCGGGATGCCGCTGCCGTCGTCCTCGACCTCGAGCACGAGACCGGGCCTGCGCCAGCCGGCGGCCGTCCAGGGTGTCGCGCGGACCAGGACTTGAGCCCGGCAGTACTTGCACGCGTTATCCATCAGGTTGCCGGCCAGTTCGAGGAAGTCGCCGGCGTCGATCGGATACGCCGTCCCCGGCGCGACCGCGAGTGCCAGCTTCAGCGGCTTGTCCGCGTAGACCTTCCCGAGCGCGGACCGCAATTGCTCGAGCGGCTCGATGACTGCAAGGTCGGTCAGCATGGCGCCGCTGCCGCCGAACACCGCGCGCTTGAGCTGGTGCTGGACGATCGCCTGCATGCGTTCGAGTTGCGGGGCGAGCGCCTCGGGTCGCAAGTCGCCCTGTTCGACCAGGCCGCGCAGGGCCGCCAGCGGCGTCTTGAGACTGTGCGCGAGGTTGCCGAGCGTCGTCCGGTATCGTTCGAGCCGCTTGCGCTCACCGACCAGGAGCGCATTGAGGTTGCCGGTCACGCCGGCGAGTTCACGCGGCCAGCCGGCGCTGAGCAGGTCGAGCCGGCCCGCCTCGATGTCGGCAATTTCACTCTCGAGGCGGCGCAAGGGGCCGAGGGAGACGCGCAGCGCGACCGCGAGCCCACCGAGCAGGAGGAGGCCGAGCAGGGCGGAGCCCGTGATGATGCCCGTGCGCACGCGCAGGACCTGCCGGTACCAGGGCTCGAGGCTCTGCGCGGCGCGGATCACGAAGTCGCGGGGCTCCCCTTCGGGCGGCTCCCAGCGCACGCCGAGCGAAAGACCCAGCACGCGCGTCCCGTCCGCAAGCTGCGCGCGCTCGATTTGCCGTTGCCCCGGACGCGGCTCCGCGACGAGATTCAGCCCGCTGCCGACTGTAGAAGGCGATCGCCAGCTTCCGTGCGATCCGAGGATCTCGGCGTAGAGTCCGGAGCCTGGCGTCGCGAGTCGCGGCTCGGCGAGATTCTGGGGCGCCAGCCGGCCCTCCGGACCGATCTCCGCCGTGGAGATGAGTGCGATCACCTGGGCATCGAGGACGTCTTCGAGCGCCTGCAGGCCGATATTGCGGTACAGGGAATCGAGCGCCCAGGCGGCGGCAGCGGCCGCGACCAGCAGAAGGACGGCCAGCGTGAGGATCAGCCGCGATTGCAGCGATGGAGCCGATGGCAACACGATCAGCCGCGCGTAATCCGGTAGCCGCGTCCCCTCAAGGTTTCGATCGGTGGGTGCCGGTTGTCCGGATCGAGCTTCTTGCGCAGACGGCCGATGAAGACCTCGATCGTATTGCTGTCACGCTCGAAGTCCTGCTCATAGAGCTTCTCGGTCAACTCGGCCTTGGAGACGACCTGGCCCGCCCGCAACATCAGGTACTCCAGCAGGCGGTACTCAAAGGCCGTGAGTTCTACTGCGATTCCGTCAACGCGCACTTCCTGGGCGCGGGTGTCGAGCTCGATCGCGCCGCATTTCAGGAGCGGCTGGGACCACCCGCCGGAGCGCCGCAGGAGCGCCTGCACGCGCGCCAGCACCTCCTCGAAGCGAAACGGCTTGGTCACGTAATCGTCGGCGCCGGCATCGAGGCCGGCCACCTTTTCCTGCCAGCTGTCGCGGGCGGTCAGGATGAGCACGGGAAAGGACTTGCCCGACTTTCGCCACGTTCGAATGGCGTCGAGGCCCGAGCGTCCCGGCAGGCCGAGGTCCACGACCGCCACGTCGATCGGGTATTCGAGCCCCGCGAACTCCCCCTCGACGCCGTCGGCGGCGGCGTCGATCGCGAAACCGGCGGTGCGGAACTGCTGCACCAGCGTTTCGCGCAGTGAGGGCTCATCCTCCACCACCAGGAGGCGCACGCGGATCAGTCCTCGCGGCCTGTCGCGGCGTCGATTCGGACTTCGAATACGCGGCCGTCATCGCCCAGGAGCCGGATCCGGTATTCGATGCGATCGCCGTGGCGCTTCTCCTCGGCCCGGACCGCGCGCGCCTTGTAACGGCGCTCGGCCTGTGCGACCGCTTCGTCGAGCGAAACCGCCCGGTCCGCGAAGGTCCGCTCGCCGCCGTCGCGGCCTCGATGACCGTTCGCGGCGAACGCCTCCTCGCACGGCAGGGTAGCCGCCGCAAGCGACAGGTAAAGCACCGCGAGGGCCATCGACCGGCTCATCTCCATGTCGGCATTCTAGTGGAACTGCGCGCCCGGGCCGCGCGGGCGGCCCGGGCGCAGGCCATCAGCCCGCGGTCGGGGTGACGTCGACTCGGACGCGGATCCGCTCGCCCGGGTCGTAGGGCATCCGGGTGACGTACTGTCGCCCGGCATATTCGTAGGTCACTTCGAAGCCGTCGATCCGCTCTTCCCAGCTGTCTCGGTAGTGCACATCGCAGCGCTCGTAGGTCCGGCCCGGCGTGCCATACAGCTGGCGCTGCCGGTCGACCGACACGTTGTGGCCGATGGCCCCGCCGGCCAGGGCGCCGGCCACGCGCGCGACATCCTTGCCGCGACCGTGCCCGATCTGGTTGCCGACGACGACGCCGATTGCGCTACCCAGCAGCGTGCCCCCGATGTGGTTGTACGAGAACGGCCCTTCCGATGCGTAACTGGTCTCCTGCCAGCATTCGCGGACCGGTTCGCTGACGCGGACCTGCCTGCGAACCGGTTCGACGTGGACGACGGGCGCGAAATCATAGTCGCCCTCGCGGGCGTAGCGGTCATCGTAGGGCGAGCCGGTATTGTCAGCGAGCGCCACGGCCGACGCGAGAGCAAGGCCTGCGGCCACTGCGAAGACCCGGGTTGTGCGTGACATGGTGCGCCTCCTTGATTGGCACGGTTGCCAATCTAGTGCGCACCGAATGAATGCGTCCTGAACGGCCTCAGGGGACCGGCGGGCCCCCTTTTCACGGGTCTTCCGCCTTGGCGGCCGCCCACAGGCGATCGAGCAGTCCGGGCGGTGCCCCGGTCGCCCGCTGGCCAAGCCGCTCGAGCGCCGCCTCCACATGGCGGTAGCGCCGGACGAACCGCTCATTGGCATGACGCAGGGCTGTCTCCGGGTCCAGCTCCAGATGCCGAGCGAGATTGACGATCGAGAACAGCAGATCGCCGAGCTCGGCCTCGCGCTGGCCGGCGTCTCCCGTCAACAATGCGTGGTCGAGCTCGGAAAGCTCCTCGTCAATCTTGGCGCGCGGCCCGCCGGCGTCCGGCCAGTCGAAACCAGCCTGCGCCGCCCGGGCGCCGAGCTTGCGCGCGCGGGCGAGCGCCGGCAGCGCGGCTGGCACGTCCGCGAGCGCCCCGTCCTCGCCCCGGGCGGCGCGTTCCTCGCGCTTCATCCGTTCCCAGGCACGTGTCTGGTCGGCCGCACCGCCGACCACGGCATCGCCGAATACGTGCGGATGGCGACGCATCAGCTTGTCGCAGATCGCGTCCACGACGCCTTCGAAATCGAAGGCGCCCTGCTCGTTGGCAAGTCGGGCGTGGAAGACGACCTGAAACAGCAGGTCGCCGAGCTCGTCGCGTAGCGATGCAAGGTCGTTGCGTTCGATCGCGTCGGCGACCTCGTAGGCCTCCTCGATCGTGTGCGGCGCGATTGACCTGTAGTCCTGTTGCAGGTCCCACGGGCAACCGCGGTCGGCGTCGCGCAACCGGTCCATGATCGCCAGCAGCCGGTCAACGGCCATGGGGCCCCGCGCCGGCGAGGACTTCGCGGAGTGTCAGCAGCATCGCGGCCGTGGCCCCCCAGATGTTGAAGCTGCCCCAGGGCAGGTCGAAGGTCTCGATCTCCTCGCCCGCGATGCGTCGCGTGCGCCGCGCGCGCTTGGAAGGGTCGAGCAGGTGCCGCAGCGGCGCCTCGAATGTGCCCGCGACCTCGGTCGGATCGAGGACCAGTTCGAAGCCTGGCTGGACCAGTCCGACGACGGGTGTCACGCGAAATCCCGTGATCACCGTGTGGTCCGGAAGGCGGCCGAGGACTTCGATGAACTGGCGCTGCAACCCGACCTCCTCCCGCGTCTCGCGAAGCGCTGCCGCGATGGCATCCGCGTCCTCGGCCTCCAGGCGTCCCCCGGGGAACGAAATCTGCCCCGCATGATGCTTCAGGTCATCCGCCCGCAATGTCAGCAGCACGGTGAGGTCGTCGCCGCGGTCGATGATCGGTATCAGCACGGCGGCGCGCATCGTCGCCGCCGGCAGCAGGGATTCCAGCCAGCCGGGGCTCGCACCCCGGTCGTGGCCGACACCCGGATTGCCGGATGCCCGATCTCCCGCCAGACGGTTGCGCAGTTCCGAGCGGAGCCGCGCCGTCGGCAGCCGGTGCAGCTCGAATGATGCGGTCGCATTCACGTTCCCGCATCCTTCCCGCGCGCCAGCCGCGCCGGATCGAGCAGGCGGGCAAGTTCGTCCCGAGGCAGGCCGGTCTCTTCCGCGGCGATATCCAGGATCGGCCGCGATTCGGACGCTGCACGCTTGGCGATCGCGGCCGCGCGGTCATAGCCGATCCGCGGCGCGAGCGCCGTCAGAAGCATCGGGTTGCGCGCCAGGTTTGCCGAGATCCTGGCCGAGTGAATCGTCAGTCCGGGGATCGCGCGCTCGGCCAGCGCATTCGCGGAGTCGGCCAGCAGCACGATGCTGTCGAGCAGGCAGTAGGCGATCAGCGGCAGCATCACGTTCAGCTGGAAGTTGCCGGAGGCTCCCGCCATGCCGACCGCGGCATCGTGCGCCATCACCTCGGTCGCGGCCATGGCCACGGCCTCCGGTATCACCGGGTTGACCTTGGCCGGCATGATGCTCGAGCCCGGCTGCAGCGCCGGCAGCGAGATTTCCGCGAGTCCGGCGAGCGGGCCCGAATTCATCCAGCGCAGGTCGTTCGAGACCTTGAGCAGCACGACGGCCGCGCCACGCAGCGCCGATGACAGTTCGACCGCTGTGTCCTGCGAGGCAAGGCTCGCGAAACGGTCCGGCGCGCCCGTGAGTCCAAGGCCCGTGCGCGCGGCCAGGCGGGCGATCGCGCGCTGCGCGAACTCGGGATGAGCATTTACGCCCGTGCCGACGGCCGTCGCGCCGAGCGCCAGGCGGTGCAGGCGGGGGCGGACGTCATCGATCCGCGCCGCCGCATCCTCGACCTGCGACCGCCAGGCCCCCATCTCCTGGCCGATCGTGATCGGCAGTGCGTCCATCAGGTGCGTCCGGCCGGCCTTGACCTGCTCGCCGACTTCCGCGGCCTTGGCGCCGATCGCCGCGGCGAGGGCGTGCAAGGATGGCAACAGGGAGGCATGGACGGCGAGCGCCGCGGCGACATGGATTGAAGTCGGAATGACGTCATTGCTGCTCTGGCAGCGATTGACATGGTCGTTGGGATGGACCTTCCGTCCCAGCTGCCTGCCGGCGAGCTCGGCAACCACCTCGTTGACGTTCATGTTGGTGCTGGTGCCGGAGCCGGTCTGCATCACGCCGAGCGGGAACTGCCCGGCGTGCCGGCCCCCCGCCACTTCGAGCGCGGCAGCGGCGATGGCCGACGCCAGCGGTGCGGGCAGCTCGCCGAGTTCTCCGTTGGTCTCGGCTGCGGCCCACTTGACGAGGGCGATCGCGCGGATGAGCTCGCCCGGCATGGCGATCCGCCCGATCCTGACGTTCTCCGCAGCGCGCTGTGTCTGGGCGCCCCACAGCGCGCTCGCGGCGACGCGAATCTCGCCGAAGCTGTCCTTTTCGATGCGGTCTTTGTCGCTCACGAGTAACATGGACATTCTATCATTCGCGCCCCTGGCCCATGACCGACACCCGCCTTCACGCGCTGTCGCCGCTCGACGGCCGCTATGCCGAAAAATGCGCCGACCTCGCCGCGGTATTCAGCGAGGCGGGGCTCATCGGCCATCGCGTCCGGGTCGAGGCGGCCTGGTATCGCCAGCTCGCAAAATCGGCCGTCTTTCCCGCGCTTGCGCGCCTGCCCGCCGCGGCCGGCGCCAGGCTGGAATCGCTTTCGCGCGGCATCGACGACGCCGGCCTCATGCGCGTCAAGGAACTCGAACGCCAGACGAACCATGACATCAAGGCCGTCGAATACTACCTGCGGGAGCAGCTCGCCGGCGCGGGAGCGGTTCCGGCGCAGCTCGAGTTCGTGCACTTCGCCTGCACGTCGGAGGACATCAACAACCTCGCCTATGCGCTGATGCTTGCGACGGCGCGCGAGCAGATCCTGCTGCCCGCGGTCGCGGCGGTGGCGGACCATCTCGCGGCGCTGGCCGGCCGCCATGCGTCGCTCGCAATGCTCGCCCGCACCCACGGCCAGGTGGCGTCGCCGACCACGCTCGGCAAGGAGGCCGCGAACTTTGCGGCGCGGCTGCGGCGCGCCTCGAGCGCATTCCTTCGCGTCGAGGCGCTCGGCAAGTTCAATGGCGCGGTCGGCAATTTCAACGCGCACGTCGCAGGAGACCCGTCTGTGGACTGGCGCGGGCAGTCGCGCCAGCTCGTCGAAAGCCTCGGGCTGACTCCGAACGAGCACACGACCCAGATCGAGCCGCACGACTGGGTCGCGGAATTCTGCGACGCGCTGGCGCGCGCGAACACGGTCCTGGTCGGCCTCTGCCGTGACCTCTGGGGATACATCGCGCTGGGCTACTTCACCCAGAAGGTGGTCGCGGGAGAGGTCGGCTCCTCGACCATGCCGCACAAGGTGAACCCGATTGCATTCGAGAACGCTGAAGGCAATGCCGGCGTCTCGAACGCGCTGCTCCGTCACTTCGCCGAAAAGCTGCCGGTGTCGCGCTGGCAGCGCGACCTCACGGACTCGACCGTGATGCGCAACCTCGGCGTCGCGCTCGCGCATTCCGTGCTCGCCTGGCGCTCGACGCTCGCGGGGCTTGCGCGCATCGAACCGGATACGGCGCGCATCGCCGCGGACCTCGATGCTCACTGGGAAGTGCTGGCGGAGGCGATCCAGACGGCACTGCGTGCGTATGGCGTCGCCGGCGGCTATGAAAGACTGAAGGAAGTCACGCGCGGCCGGGGCCTCGGCGCCGCGGAGCTTCGCGCCTTCGTTGCGACGCTCGAGCTGCCTGCGGAGACCCGGCGCCGGCTCGAGTGCCTCACGCCGGCGTCGTACACCGGCCTCGCCGAGGCGCTCGCGCGGTCGCTGTGACGGCCGCCCATGGCGGACCCGCAATTAGAATGTGTGCTCGCGAACTGGGATTCGGATCGCCCGGTTCTCGAGCGCATCCGCCGCGAAGTCTTCGTGCGGGAGCAGCAGATACCCGAATCCTCGGAGTGGGATGACGAGGACCGGGCCAGCGTTCACGTCATTGCCCGCCTGAACCGTGACCCAGTTGGCACCGGGCGCATGAACCCCGCCGGTAAGATCGGCCGCATCGCGGTGTTTGCCGGACTGCGCGGCCGGGGTATCGGCACCCTGATATTGAGCCGACTCCTCGACGAGGCGCGTCGCCTGGGCATCCGCGAACCATACCTGCACGCGCAAGTGCAGGCCATGCCCTTCTACGAAAAGCTCGGGTTCGCGAGCGAGGGCGACGTGTTCGACGAGGCGGGCATACTTCACGTGAGGATGACGCTCGTCCTGGAGTGACATCGGTGCAGACCCAGCGGCAGAGCGTGACGGGCACGCGTTCCATCATCGCGACGCTCGACGAGGCGCGCAGCGCCACGCAGCAGGTTGCGTTTGCGGCCCGCCGTCTGCTTACGATGTACACGCAGGACCTCGAACCGGCCGTCTACGACCAGCCGCAGTTTCTCGAGACCGTCAAGAAGCTCGTCCTCGCGAAGAGCTATGCGAAGGTGCGCGTCCTGCTGGCCGATCCCTCCCGCGTCGTGTATGAGGGCAGCAAGTTCGTCCACCTCGCCCGCCGCATCACGAGCCACATCGAGATCCGGCGGGTGAAGGCGCAAAACCGAGACAACCAGTCTGCATTCCTGATTGCCGACGATCGCGCGCTCGTCTACCGCCTCCAGGCCTCGCGCTGGGAAGGCATCGTCGAAATGAACGATCCAGTCGTCGCGCGCCGCTACCTGAATTACTTCGACGAGATCTGGATCGCCAGCGAACCGGAAGCCGAGACCCGCCAGCAGCACCTCTAAAGGGGACGCTCCCCTCTAGAGGGGACCGTCCCCTTCGGCGTCCCCTCGGCGTTCTATAATCGATTCATGTCCCTGAAGGTCGATCTGACGGTCGCGGCCGTCGCCGAAGAGGGCGGCCGGTTCCTGTTCGTACAGGAACGCGCCGCGCGTCGCGTCGTATTGAACCAGCCCGCCGGACATCTCGAGGATGGGGAGTCGCTGGTCCAGGCCGTCGTGCGCGAGACGCGCGAGGAAACCGCGCACGAATTCCGGCCTGACGCCGTCACCGGTCTCTACCTCTGGCAAGGCCCGGCTGGCCGCACCGTGCTGAGAGTCGCGTTCGCGGGCCGGCTCGGCGGGCGGGTTGCGGGCGCGACGCTCGATCGCGCCATCATCCGCACCCTGTGGCTCGACCGCGAACAGCTGCTGGCGCGCGCCGCCGAGCATCGCAGTCCGCTGGTCCTGCGTTGCGTCGAAGACTACCTGCTGGGCCAGCGCTATCCGCTCGAGATGCTGAGCCGGGTACCGATGTCGGGCGACCCGCTTTGCCGGGCCGCGGGCTGATTCATGGCGCACATCATCGTCGCGCTTTCCGGCGGCGTGGACTCGGCCGTCGCCGCGGCCCTGCTCCAGGATGCCGGCCACCGCGTCGAGGCCCTGTTCATGTCGAACTGGATCGAGGACGACGGGGGCTATTGCACGACGGCGTCGGATTTCCAGGACGCTAGACGCATCACCGGCGAATTGGGCATACCGCTGCACAAGGCCAGCTTCGCGCCGGAATATCGCGAGCGCGTTTTCGCGCGCTTCCTGGCCGAGCTCGAGGCCGGGCGCACGCCGAACCCGGATGTCCTCTGCAACCGTGAGGTCAAGTTCGGCGTGGGGCTCGACTACGCGCGACGACTCGGCGCAGAGCGCTTCGCGACCGGCCATTACGCGCGGATCGGGCCCGGAGGGCGGCTCCAGCGCGGGATCGACGACGACAAGGACCAGAGCTATTTCCTGCACGCGCTGGATGCGGCCCAGCTCGCTTTCTGTGAATTCCCGGTTGGCGGGATCAGGAAGCCCGAGGTGCGGGCGATTGCCCGCGAGCGGGGCCTGCCGGTCGCGGAAAAGCGCGATTCGACCGGGATCTGCTTCATCGGAGAGCGCCCGTTCGGCGATTTCGTCGGGGGCTGGCTGCCGGAACGCCCGGGCCGGATCGAGACCGCGGACGGCGCCGTCATCGGGCGCCATCGCGGACTCGAGCGCTACACGCTCGGCCAGCGCAGCGGTCTCGGCGTGGGCGGATTGCGGGGCGCCGGCGGCGAACCCTGGTTCGTCGCGGCCAAGGACATTGCTCGCAATGTGCTTGTGGTGGTCCAGGGCGCCCGACATCCCGCGCTCTATTGCAGAGGATTGCACGCGGCGATGCCGCACTGGATTGCGGGCGCAGCGCCGTCCGGGTCATTTTCCTGCACGGCGAAAGTGCGTTATCGCCAGCCCGATGCCGGCTGCCGTGTCGAGCCCGAGTCCGACGGGGTCGAAGTGCGCTTCGAGGAGCCGCTGCGCGGCGCGGCGCCGGGGCAGTACGTCGTTTTCTACGACGGCGAGGAGTGTCTTGGCGGCGGCGTTATAATGACCCTGCACCCGCTGGAGGATTCATGCAGGACAGCTTCCAGGCCCGCCGCAAGCTCGAGGCCGGCGGCCGCAGTTACGACTTCTTCGCGCTCGACGCGATCGCGGAACCCAACATCGGGCGTCTCCCCTACTCGCTGAAGATCCTGCTCGAGAACCTGCTGCGGCACGAAGACGGAAAGAACGTCACGCGCGAGGACATCCTGGCGCTCGCCAAAGCCGACCCCCGCAAGCTGCCTCAGCGCGAGATCGCCTTCACGCCGGCCCGCGTGATCATGCAGGACTTCACGGGCGTGCCGGCCATCGTCGATCTGGCGGCCATGCGCGACGCGATGGCGAAGCTCGGCGGCGATCCGGGTCGCATCAACCCGCTCATTCCGGCCGAACTCGTGATCGACCACTCCGTCATGGTCGATCACTATGGGTCCGCGGACGCGCTGAACCTCAATGCCCTGCTCGAGTTCCAGCGCAACAAGGAGCGTTATACGTTCCTGCGATGGGGCCAGTCGGCCTTCGACAATTTCTCCGTCGTCCCGCCGGACACGGGCATCGTCCACCAGGTCAACCTGGAGTTCCTGGCACGCGTCGTCTTTTCGGACGACCAGGGTCTCGCCTATCCCGACACGGTCGTCGGCACGGATTCCCACACCACCATGATCAATGGTGTCGGAGTCCTGGGCTGGGGTGTGGGCGGCATCGAGGCGGAAGCCGCGATGCTGGGTCAGCCCTCGACGATGCTGATTCCGGAAGTCATCGGCGTGAAGCTGACCGGCCGGCTTGCCGAGGGAGCGACCGCGACCGACCTTGTCCTGACGGTTACGGAGATGCTTCGACGTCGCGGCGTCGTCGAGAAGTTCGTGGAATTTTTCGGGGACGGGCTCGCGCAATTGCCGCTGGCGGATCGGGCAACCATCGCCAACATGGCTCCGGAATACGGCGCGACCTGCGGCATCTTTCCCGTCGACGACGTGACTCTGGACTACCTGCGCCTTACAGGGCGTTCCGAGGGCCGGATCGCCCTGGTGCGGGAATATGCGAAGAAGCAGGGCCTGTGGCGGCACGACGGCGCACCGGACGCGGCCTACACCGACGCGCTGCACCTCGATCTCGGGACGGTGCAGCCGTCGCTTGCCGGGCCGAAGCGTCCCCAGGACCGCGTGGCGCTTGCCGACATGCAAAAAGCCTATCGCGACGCCTTTGAGCGGGACCAGGACAAATGGAAATCGACAGGACCTGCGCGGGTCAGCGACGGCGGCAGCGCGTTCGACCTGAAGGACGGCGCGGTCGTGATCGCCGCGATCACCTCCTGCACGAACACCTCGAATCCGGCTGTCATGATCGGCGCCGGGCTGCTCGCACGCAATGCGCGCCGCCGTGGCCTCGCGGTTCAGCCCTGGGTCAAGACTTCGCTCGCCCCGGGTTCCAAGGTCGTCACCGAATACCTGAAACGCTCGGGATTGCTGGTCGACCTCGAAGCGCTTGGTTTCAACGTTGTCGGGTACGGATGCACCACCTGCATAGGCAATTCCGGCCCGCTCAATCCGCCGATCTCGAAGGCGATCACCGACCACAGGATGTCGGTCGCGTCAGTGCTGTCGGGAAACCGGAATTTCGAAGGTCGCGTTCACCAGGAAGTGCGTATGAACTTCCTCGCTTCGCCCCCGCTCGTCGTCGCCTATGCACTCGCTGGCACGGTCGATGTCGACCTGACGGATGATGCAATCGGCCGAGACAGCAACGGCCAAGCGGTCTACCTGAAGGATATCTGGCCGACCGCCCATGAAGTGCAGCAATTCATCGCCCGCAATGTCTCCGCCGACATGTTCTCGAAGAGTTATGCCGACGTATTCCATGGCGACGCACGTTGGCGGGGTATCGACGTTCCGGCGTCCAAGACCTATGTGTGGGACGGCGACAGCACTTATATCCGGGACCCGCCCTATTTCGATGGCATGAACAGACAGCCGCCGGGACTTCCGACCGTCCAGGGCGCGCGCTGTCTGGGACTCTTCGGCGACTCGATCACGACCGACCACATTTCGCCCGCGGGCGCGATCAGGAAGGACGCACCGGCCGGGCAGTACCTGCAGAAGCACGGCGTCCTGCCGGCCGACTTCAACAGCTATGGCTCCCGACGCGGCAATCACGAGGTAATGATGCGGGGCACCTTCGCCAATATCCGGATCAAGAACCTGATGGTGCCCGGCGTCGAAGGCGGCGTGACCTGCCACCAGCCGGACGGCGAAAGGATGCCGATCTACGATGCCGCGATGAAGTACCTCGCCGACCGCGTGCCGCTGGTCGTAATAGCCGGCAAGGAATATGGCACGGGTTCCTCGCGCGATTGGGCGGCGAAGGGCACGAGCTTGCTGGGCGTCAAGGCGGTGATCGCGGAAAGTTTCGAGCGGATCCATCGCGCAAACCTCGTCGGCATGGGCGTGTTTCCGCTCACCTTCCAGTCCGGACAGACGGCGGGCTCTCTGGGGCTCGACGGCACCGAGATTTACGACGTCGTGGACCTCGGCGCCGGAAGCCGCACGGCCACGGTGCAGGCCAGGAGCGGTTCCGGCAAAGTCACCCGCTTCAAGGTCAATGTCCGTGTCGACACGCCGAAGGAGTGGGAGTACATGGACAACGGCGGCATCCTGCACTTCGTTTTGCGCCAGCTCGCCGCCTGAGCCCGGCCGCGATGCGCATCGCGGTCTTCGATCTCGACGGCACGATCACGCGAAAGGACACATTTCTTCCCTACCTGCACGGCTGGCGGCACAGGCACCCGCGTGCAGGTTTCACGGGGCGGGCGCTGGCTGCGCTGCTTCGGTATCCGGCCGACCGTGATCGCGGACGTCTGAAATCAAGTCTCATTCGCGCCGCGATGGGCGGTGCGACACGGGAGGCGGTCCGGGCCTGGACTGTTGAATTCGTCTCCGGCCTGGGCGATGCCGATTTCTGTCCCGGGGCGCTGGGGGCGATCGGGCTGCACCGCGGTGCCGGTGACCGGCTCGTCCTGCTCTCAGCGAGCGTCGACCTTTACGTCCCGGATCTTGGGCGCCGTCTGAAATTCGACGAGTGGATCTGCACCGGGGTCGCCTGGCTGGACGGGCGTCTCGACGGTTCGCTGCGGACCGCGAACTGCCGGGCGGAGGAGAAACGCCGCTGCGTCGAGGCGCTTCGGCTGCGTTTTCCCGGCGCCCGGCTCGCCGCCTACGGCAACGCGCGCTCGGATTTCGACCACCTGGCCGTGGTGGACGAACCCGTGTTGGTGAATGCAGGGCCGGCCTTGCGGCGCGATGCGAGACGGCATGGCTTTCGCACCGACGATTGGCGTAACAATCCACCCGCTGACCCGGTCCAATCGGCATGAGCCGACAGCCGCGAACACTTCCGTCGGAGATCACGTCAGAAGCCGTCTACCGCTCGCGGCGTGAGTTCCTGGCGGGCCTGGCCGGCATCGGCGCCGCGGCGACCGTCACGGAATCGATTGCGCAGGAAGTATTCGCGGTCAACCTGGTCGATCGCCCGCTCCAGTTCAAGCGCAATACTCGCTATTCGACGCAGGAAAAAGCGAACTCGTTTGCCGAAATCACGGGGTACAACAATTTCTACGAATTCGGGACGGGCAAGGATGACCCCGCCGAAAACGCGCATCGCCTTCGTCCACGCCCCTGGTCAGTCGTAGTCGACGGCGAGTGCGAGAAACCGGGTCGTCTCGCGCTCGAGGACCTGCTCCGGCCGCATCCGTTAGAGGAGCGCATCTACCGGCTTCGCTGCGTGGAGGCGTGGTCGATGGTCATCCCCTGGATCGGCTTCCCGCTGGGCGACCTGATCAAGCGATTCCAGCCGACGTCACGGGCCAGGTACGTCGAACTCACGACGCTCTATGACCCGAAGCAGATGCCGGGCCAGCGCTACCCGGTGCTCGACTGGCCCTATGTCGAGGGACTCCGGATGGACGAAGCCATGCACCCGCTCGCAATCCTGGGCGTGGGACTCTACGGCAAGCCGCTCCCGAACCAGAACGGCGCGCCGCTGCGCCTCGTCGTCCCCTGGAAATACGGCTTCAAGAGCGTCAAGTCGATCGTCCGGATCCGGTTCACGGAGCGCACGCCGGCGACCACCTGGGCGCGTTCCGCGCCGCATGAATACGGCTTCTATGCCAACGTGAACCCGGAAGTCGACCACCCGCGCTGGAGCCAGAAGACCGAGCGGCGCATCGGTTCGTCTAACTTCCTCGCGCGACAACCGACGCAGAAATTCAACGGATATGCCGACGAGGTGGCCGGTCTCTATCGCGGCATGGACCTCGCGCGCTATTTCTAGCCAGCCATGAACGCAGACACCCTGGCACGGCGCTACGCCAAGCCAATCGTCTTCCTGCTCTGCCTCGCGCCGGCGGCCTGGCTCCTCGCCGGCATCCTGTCGCTGCAATCCGGCAACGTGACGGCCGGGCCGGCCGCTGCGCTCGGCGCGAATCCAGTCGAAAAGGTCCAGGACACGCTCGGGATCTGGGGCCTGCGATTCCTGTTGCTCACGCTCGCCGTGACGCCTTTGCGAGTCATTGGCGGCTGGCCGAGACTGCAGTTATTCAGGCGAATGCTCGGACTCTTCGCTTTTTTCTATGTCTCGATGCATTTCCTCTGGTACCTGTTCGTCGACCAGGCTTTCAACTGGGAGCAACTGCTGGGCGACGTCGCCAAGCGCCCTTACATCACCGCGGGATTCACGGCGCTCCTGATCCTCGTGCCGCTCGCGGCGACTTCGACGCGCCGCGCCATGCGCCGGCTCGGCCGCCGCTGGCAGAAGCTGCACCGGCTGGTATACCCGGCGGCGATCCTCGGATGCATTCACTTCTGGTGGCAGGTCAAGGCGGACATCCGCGAGCCGCTCGCGTATGCGGCCATCGCGGCCCTATTGCTCGGCTGGCGCCTGCATCGCCACCGGAGCGGGCGCGCGGCGGCGGCCCGGACGCAGTCAGGTTCGCGGACGCGCGGCCTGGGCGCCCAGCAGAATGCCGGCCAGTATCAGCAGCCCGCCGACACCGGTATGCCAGTCCAGCGCCTCGCCGATCAGCCACCAGCCCAACAGTGAGGCCAGGACGGGCTCACCCACCGATACGACGGCGACGAACAGCGGATTGAGGTGCCTGAGCGACCAGTTGTACCCACCGTGTCCGACGAGTTGCGAGATCCCCGCCATTCCGGCAAGCGCCCACCAGGTGCGGGAATCGAACCCGGTCGCCCGAGTTCCCGTGAGGAGCAGGCCGGCCCAGAGCGCGGCGCCCGCGACCCCGTAGGCGATGCCGAGATAGCGACGGAAAGGCAGGCCGGCCTGCGCTTCCCGCGACAACAGCAAGTAGCCGGCCATGGCAATCCCGCCCGTCAGCGCGAGCAAGTCACCATACAGCGCGGATTCGCCGCCCAGCCCGCCGCCGCTCACGACGGCTGCGCCCGAGATTGCAAGGCCGAGCGCAAGCTGCGTCAACCGCGACGGCGGCCCTCGCCCGGCCGCGAACTGCAACAATGCGACCCAGATCGGAGTGGTGCTGACGAGGAGCACGCTGCGGGCGATCGTCGTGTATGCCAGCGAGGTGATCCAGGTCGCGAAATGAACCGCGAGCAGAGCACCGGCGGCCGCTGCAAAGGCGGCGCCTGCCCGGTTTCCGGGCGGTGACGGCGGCGCCGTGAATGCAAGCGGCAGCACGACGAACAGCGCAAGTCCCACGCGCCACGCGGCAATCGCGAGCGGTGGCGCGACGGCGAGTCGTGCGAAGATCGAGCCGTTGGAAACGGCAAGGAGCGCGATCCCGAGCACGAAAAAGGCCAGCGCGCGGGGCGGCTTGCCGGCGGGAGGCATCGAGGCCGGGTTCAGCTGATGGCCCAGGACGGGACTTCGCGCCAGCCCCGGGTCAGCGCGGCATCGAGATCGCGCCATTGCGGCTCGAGCTCCTGGACGAGGTGCCAGAATCGCCGCGAGTGGTTCATGTGCCGTGTATGGGCGAGCTCGTGAACCAGCAGATACCGGACAACCTCGGCCCGCTGGAACATCAGGCAGGCATTCAGGCTGATGGTGCCGTTTCTCGAGCAGCTGCCCCAGCGAGTGCGCTGGCGGCGAATCTGGAGTCGCCGGTAGCGCAGCCCGGTCGCGGCCGACAGCTGCAACAGCCATGGACCGAGCGTCGCATGGGATTCGCGCATCAGAAACCGTTGCAGCGCGTCGCGCAGCAACGCTGGCCTGGCGCCCGGACCCGTCAGCCGGACCGAAACTTGGCCGATGTGGACCCGAGGCGGGCTTCCGGCGGCGTCATAGCGGACGGTGTAGCCTTGGCCCGTTGCAGGAAAATGGATGCTGCACGGCAGGCCGTCCGCGCCGGGCGCCTCCGCAGCCCGGTACAGGTCGAGCGTTCGCTCGATCCAGTGCCGGTGCCGGGCCACGAACCCTTCGACGACGCGCGGTCGGGTGCCCCGGGGAACGACGATCTCGACGAGGCCGCCCGGCAGCACGCGCGCGGTCAGGCGCCGCGCCCGCAGGCTCGCACGCACGCGCCAGGCGCTGTCCGCGGGCGCCGACACGTCGAGCAGGTCCAGCTGCCGGTCGCCCGCGCGTATGCTCACAGGTCGGCCGCCAGCCGCGAACCTTCGTCGATCGCGCGCTTTGCGTCGAGTTCGGTCGCGAGTTTCGAACCGCCGATCAGGTGCACGGGTTGACCGGCCTGTTCGATGCCGGCGACGAGATCGCGACGCGGCTCCTGGCCGGCACAGACGACGATATGATCCACCTCGAGCCGGCGTGCCTGACCGCCGTGAGTGATAACGAGGCCACGATCGTCGATGCCTTCGTACGTGACGCCAGCCAGCATGCGCACGCCGCGGCGCTTGAGTGCGAGGCGGTGGACCCATCCCGTGGTTTTTCCGAGATCGCGTCCCGGCGGCGCGGATTTGCGTTGCAGGAGCCAGATTTCGCGCGCCGATTGCAGCGGAGCCTCCGGCACGAGTCCGCCGCGCGACGCGAGGCGCATGTCGATGCCCCACTCGCCCATGAAGGCGGGAATGTCCAGGCTTGGGGCCGCATGGGACGCGTCGTGACTCAGGAATTCAGCGACGTCGAAACCGATGCCACCCGCTCCGACGATCGCGACTGCATGGCCGGCCGGCCGGCCATGCAGCAGCAGGTCGACATAGGACAGCACCTTCGGGTGATCGAGGCCCGGGATCGCCGGCACCCGCGGCACGACACCTGAGGCGAGCACGATTTCGTCGAAATCGCCGCGCGCCAGTTCAGCGACGTGTGCCGTATGCCCGAGCAGGATACGCACGCCCGCAAGCTCGAGCTCGCGCCCGAAGTAACGCAGCGTCTCGTGAAACTCCTCCTTGCCCGGAATGACTTTCGCCATGTTGAACTGGCCGCCGATTCGATCGGCGGCCTCGAAAAGCGTCACGTGGTGTCCCCGGCGGCCCGCGACCGTCGCGCAGGCGAGCCCGGCGGGACCCGCGCCGACCACTGCAATCCGCTTTGGCTTCTCCGCCGGCCGGTAGACGAGGTCGGTTTCTCTTCCTGCACGCGGATTCACGAGGCAGCTCGCCACTTTGTTCTCGAACACGAGGTCAAGACAGGCCTGATTGCAGGCGATGCAGGTGTTGATTTCAGCGGACCGGCCGGCTGCCGCTTTGGCAACGAAGTCCGGGTCCGCGAGCAGCGGCCGCGCCATCGAGACGAGATCGGCGTCGCCTGATGCCAGCACGCGCTCGGCCACGGCCGGGTCGTTGATCCGGTTGCTCGTCACGAGCGGAATCGAGACCGCGCCCCGCAGGCGTCGCGTGACCCAGGTGAACGCCGCGCGCGGCACCATGGCCGCGATCGTCGGTATGCGCGCCTCGTGCCAGCCGATGCCGGTGTTGATGATCGTCACGCCGGCGTTCTCGACGGCCTGCGCGAGCTCGACGACCTCATTCCAGCTGCTGCCGCCCTCGACCAGGTCGAGCATGGACAGGCGGTAAATCACGATGAACTCGCGGCCGACGGCGGAGCGCAAGCGCGTCAGGATCTCGAGCGGCAGCCGCATCCTGCCCGGCCAGTCGCCGCCCCACCGGTCGATGCGCCGATTGGTGCGCGGAGCGAGGAACTCGTTGATGAAGTAGCCCTCCGACCCCATGACCTCCACTCCGTCGTAGCCGGCTTCCTGCGCGAGTGAGGCGCAGCGCACGAACGCGGCGATCTGTCGCTCGACGCCGCGATTCGAGAGCTCGCGCGGCGTGAATGGCGAAATCGGCGCCTTGAGCCGGGATGGCGCCACGGCGAGCGGATGATAGGCGTATCGCCCGGTATGCAGGATCTGCATGCAGATCCGTCCGCCGGCTGCATGCACGGCGCCGGTGACGAGCCGGTGGCGGGCGAGGTGGCGCCGGCCGCTCAGCGTGCCGGCGAAGGGCTTGGTCCAGCCGGCCGCATTGGGCGCGATGCCGCCCGTGACCATGAGGCCGACTCCGCCGCGTGCGCGTTCCTCGAAATATGCCGCGAGTTTCGGATAGTCCTCGGCGCGGTCCTCGAGACCAGTGTGCATCGAGCCCATCAGCACCCGGTTCGGCAGCGTCACGAACCCGAGATCCAGCGGCGCCAGCAGGTGCGGAAACGGGTTCGGCGTCACGCGCGCAATCATATAGCATGCCAACGCCCATGCAGCCCGTGCTCGAAGTCCGCGATCTCGTGAAGCAGTACCCCGGCGTGCGCGCGGTGGACGGCGTGTCTTTCACGATCGAGGCCGGGGTCTGTTTCGGCCTGCTCGGTCCGAATGGTGCCGGCAAGACAACGACTGTCGAGATCATGGAGGGAATCACCGTGCCGACTTCCGGCCAGGTGCTCTATCACGGCGAGCCGATCGGCGCGCGCTTCCGTGCCGAGGCCGGCATCCAGTTCCAGAAGACGGCGTTGCAGGATTTCCTGACGGTGCGCGAGACCCTGGAGCTCTTCAGGCGGCTCTATCCGCACGGACGCGACGTGGACGAGTTGATTCGCCTGTGCGCGCTTGAGCAGCTGGCGAACCGGGACAACCGCAAGCTCTCGGGCGGCCAGACCCAGCGCCTGCTGCTCGCGATCGCTCTTGCGAACGACCCGCAGGTCCTGTTCCTCGATGAGCCGACCACCGGCCTCGACCCTCAGGCCCGGCGCAACTTCTGGGATCTCGTCCGCTCGATCAAGGCCGAACGCCGCACCGTGCTTCTGACCACACATTACATGGAGGAGGCCTATTACCTCTGCGACACGATCGCGATCATGGATCGCGGCCGTATCATCGCCGAAGGTCAGCCCTCCAGGCTCCTGAAAGAACACTTCGAGGACGTCGTCCTCGAGTTGCCACGCGAGGATTTCCCGGGCGAGACGGCCGCGTTTCCGCTTCCGGTCCTGGTCGCCGCGGATCGCGTCGAGATCTCGACATCCGACGTCGAGAACGCCCTGCGGGCCCTCCTCGACCACGGCGTGCCGCTCAGGCACCTGCGGATCCGCCCGCGAAATCTCGAGGACCTCTTCCTCGAGCTCACCGGAAAGGAACTGCGCACTTGAACCTGCGGCGAATGTTTGCGGTGTGGCATGCCCGGAACCTAGAGTTCCTCCGCGACCGTTCGACGCTGATCTTCAATATCGTGTTTCCGCTCGCGCTTGTCGTCGCCTTTGCAGTGATATTCGGCCGCGGCGAACAGGACCTGCTCAAGGTCGGCGTCGTGGCGCCGCCTGGCGCGAGCCTGGACGCCACACTGCATCCGTTCCTCGGCACCCGCCACGTCGATTTTTACCAGGTCGATGCCGCCGACCTCGACGCGGCGGTGCGCAAGGTCGAGCGTCACCAGGCGGACCTGCTGCTTGATTTGCGCGATGTGCCCCGTTACTGGGTCAACGAGGATTCGCCCAAGGGCTATTTCGCGGAAAAACTCCTGCTCCAATCGGCCGGCGGCCGGGCGGTACGCCAGCCGGTAACGGGGGCGGCGGTGCGCTACGTGGACTGGCTCCTGCCCGGCATCCTCGGCATGAACATGATGTTCAGCTGCCTGTTCGGCGTCGGGTTCGTGGTCGTTCGATACCGCAAGTCCGGGTTCCTGCGCCGGCTATCGGCGACACCGGTGACGGCCGCGGAATTCGGGGCGGCGCAGATTCTTTCGCGGCTCATCCTGACCGTCAGCGTGTCCTCGCTGCTCTATGGCGCACTCGCCCTGCTCGTGCCTTTCCACAACGAGGGACACGTGCTCGTGCTCCTGCTGATTGCCGTGGTCGGCGCAATGTCGATGATCGCCTTCGGCTTCATGATGGCGGCCCGCATCGGGAGCGAGGAACTTGCAAGCGGCGCCATCAATCTCGCTTCCTGGCCGATGATGCTGCTTTCCGGAGTCTGGTTCTCGCTGGAAGGGGCGCCTGCCTGGCTGCAACAGGCGGCCCGGGCCCTGCCTCTGACCCAGATGCTCGAGGCTGCGCGGGCAGTGATGCTGGACGGAGCCGGCCTGCCGCAGGTGCTGCCTCAGCTCGGCTGGCTGCTGCTCATGACCGTCCTGTTTCTCGGGATCGCGGCAACGGGATTCCGCTGGCACCCGGATTGATGCCTGTCGAGGCGGCGGCGGGCCCCCGGTCTGTGGCAGACTTTGCATTCCGGGACGCCTGACCGAAAAAATACTGTTGGACAAATCCGAACTGCTCAAGGAACTGCGCATTGACCGTGATGCGCGCGAGGAGGGATCGTCATCCCGCCTGCGCCTGTGGCTCGCCTTGGGTGTCGCAGGCATCGTCGCTGCCGCCGCGGTCCTGTGGTTTTTCAACCGCGAACGGGCACTCGAGGTGACCGTGGCGGCCGCGCGCCCCATGCCGGCCACGAGCGCCGGCACTTCCGTGCTCGATGCGACCGGCTATGTGACGGCGCGGCGCCAGGCCACCGTCTCGGCCAAGATCACCGGCAAGGTGCGCGACGTGCGCATCGAGGAAGGACAGCACGTCGCAGCGGGCGAAATCCTGGCGACGCTCGATGATTCCGAGGCGGTGGTCGAGGTCGAGCTCCGGCGTGCACAGCTCGCCTCTGCACGCGCCCAATACGTGCAGGCGGACTCGGAAAGCGCGAATGCCGATCGCGAGTACAAGCGGCAGCAGGAGCTCGCGGAAGTCAAGCTCACGAGCGTTTCCGCGCTGGACGCTTCGCGAACGCAGTCGGAGGCCCTGAAGGCGCGTTCCGCGAGCCAGAAAAGCGCGGTCAGAGTCGCTGAAGAGTCCCTGAAGGCGGCGCAGGTCCAGCTTGACAACACGATCGTGCGCGCCCCGTTTGCCGGCGTCGTGACGGTCAAGGCGGCCCAGCCCGGTGAAATGATCTCACCGATCTCCGCGGGTGGCGGCTCGATCCGCACCGGGATCGGCACGGTCGTCGACATGGATTCGCTCGAGATCCAGGTCGACGTGAGCGAGGCCTACATCAACCGGGTCCAGCCTGGACAGAAAGTGGAGGCCGTCCTCAACGCCTACCCGGACTGGCGCATACCTGCGGAGGTGATCGCGATCGTCCCGACCGCCGACCGGTCGAAGGCAACGGTCAAGGTGCGCATAGCGCTTGGCGTCAGGGATCCGCGCATCGTGCCGGAAATGGGCGTGCGCGTCGCCTTCCTGGAATCGGGGCCCGCGAATTCCGCCGCACCCCGCCCGGCGCGCGGCGTACTGGTTCCGGCCGCCGCAATTCGGCAGGATGACGGCAAGGACATCGTGTTCCTCCTGCGCGATGGCCGGGCCGAGCGGCGCGCCGTTACGCTCGGAGGCTCGATCGGCGACAGCCGGCAGGTGCAGGCCGGCGTTTCACCGGGAGACACGGTGATCGTGGAGGCGCCCGAGGGCCTCAGGGACGGCATTGCGGTTGCGGCGCGGGAGACAGGCAGTGACTGATGCGATGGTTCGTGTCATTGGCGTTCACAAGTCATACATCCGCGGCAAGCAGACCGTCGAGGTGCTGCACGGCCTCTCGCTCGACATCCCGAAGGGTGATTTCGTGGCGCTGATGGGCCCATCAGGATCCGGCAAGACCACGCTCCTCAACCTGATCGGCGGACTGGACGGCCCGACCTCCGGCGAGGTTCACGTGGGGGGCGAGCGCATCGACCGCCTCTCGGGTGCGGCGCTTTCGAGGTGGCGCGCGCGCAATGTGGGCTTTGTATTCCAGTTCTACAACCTGATGCCCGTGCTGACTGCCGCGCGCAATATCGAATTGCCGCTCCTGCTGACCAACCTCTCGGCTGCACAGCGGCGCAAGTCCGTTGCCGTGGCCCTCGAGGTCGTCGGCCTCTCCGACCGCGCGCGTCACAAGCCCAAGGAACTGTCCGGCGGCCAGGAACAGCGTGTCGCGATCGCACGCGCGCTGGTCTCCGATCCCGCGCTCCTGATCTGCGACGAGCCGACCGGCGACCTCGACCGCAGGACCGCAGACGAAATCCTGGGATTGCTGCAGGTGCTGAACCGCGAGCACGGCAAGACCATCGTGATGGTGACGCACGACCCCAAGGCCGCGGAATTCGCAAAGCGCATCCTGCACCTCGAGAAAGGCCAGTTGCTCGAGCAGGCGGCGGCGGCCTGAGCCCCCCGTGACGCGGACCGGATTCGTGCTGGCGAACCTCGGGCGCAAGAAGACGCGCACGGTCCTGACGCTCCTGTCGATCGTCATGGCCTTTCTGCTGTTCGGGCTCCTCCAGTCGGTGAACGTGCTGTTCTCCGCCGGCGCCGACTTCGTCGGCGCGACCCGCCTCGTGACTCAGGCGCGCGTATCGTTCACACAATCGCTGCCAATGCGCCTCCTGCCCCAGATCGAGTCGGTGCCGGGCGTAGACAGGGTGATGTGGAGCCAATGGTTTGGCGGCGTCTGGCAGGAGAACACCCAGCTCATCATCCAGGCGGCGGACCCCGCGCGGCTGCACGATGTTTATCCCGAACTCGTTATGCCCGATGCCGGGTGGAAGGCCTTTGCCAACACGCGCACCGGCATGATCGCCGGCAGGAACCTCGCCAACCAGTACGGCTGGAAGATCGGGCAAAAGGTGCCGATCGCCTCGAACATCTTCCCGCAAAAGGACGGCAGCAAGGCCTGGGCCTTCGACCTCGTCGGCATCTACGACGGCAAGGACGAGGAATGGCAGCGCGGCACGAACGCCGGCTGGATCAACTACTCCTACTTCGACGAAGCGAACCAGTTCGGCTCCGGCCGGGCCGGTGTCTACATCATCAAGCTCGCGAACCCGGACCGCGCGGCCGCGGTTGCGGCGGCGATCGACCGCATGTTCGAAAACTCGCCGGACGAGACCAAGACCCAAACCGAGAAAGACTTCAATCTCGGCTTTTTCCAGCAGATCGGCGATATTGGACTGATTGTCCGCTGGATCCTGTTTGCGGTGTTCTTCACGCTGCTGCTCGTCGTCGGCAATACGATCGCCCAGAGCGTGCGCGAACGCGTGCCGGAGCTCGCCATCCTGAAGACGCTCGGGTTCGGCGACCGCTCGGTGCTCGCCTTCGTGCTGGCCGAAGCGGCCGCGCTCTGCGTCATCGGCGGCCTGCTCGGCCTCGCCGTTGCGACGCCGGTCGGCGCCGGGATCACAAAGGCCACGGGCGGCAATCTGCCGGTGGCGGTGGACGGCCAGGTCTGGTTGACCGGTGCGGGTGCGATCGTGGTGTTGAGCCTCGCCGTGGGGCTGCTGCCGGCACTGCGCGCCGCGCGGCTCACCATCGTCGATGCCCTGGCGGACCGATGATCGGAGCGTTGCCATGCTGAAGCAGGTCGTTGCGATCACCCAACTCGGGCTGCGGAGCATTCCGCAGCGGCTCGGGCCCTCACTCGTGATCGTGGTCGGCCTCGCGGGCGTCGTCGCCGTCTTCACGGCGCTGCTCGCAATGGCCTCGGGATTCCAGTCCACTCTCGAGGCCGCCGGCCGCCCGGACGTCGCGCTGGTATTGCGCGGCGGGTCCCAGGCGGAATTGAATTCCGGGCTCACCCGCGAACAAGCCACGATCATCAAGCAGGTGCCCGGCGCCGCCGCCGGCGCCGACGGGCAGCCGCTTGCGTCGGCAGAGTTGATGGTGATCGCCGAACTGATGAAGACCGGCGAGACGCTGGGGTCCAATATCACCGTCCGCGGGGTCGAGCCGACGGCTTTCGGCCTGCGGCCGCGGCTCAAGATCGTCGACGGGCGCCGGTTCCAGCCGGGCCTGAAGGAACTGATCGTCGGTCGCGGCGTCACCCAGCAGTTCCAGGGCGCCGGAATCGGCAAGACGCTCCGCATGCGGGGATCCGACTGGACCGTGGTCGGCGTGTTCGAGTCGGGCGATGCCAACGAAAGCGAGTTGTGGGCCGACGTGGAAGTGGCCCAATCCGCCTTCAGCCGCCAGGGCTTCAGCTCCGTCCGGCTTCAGCTCGCGAACCCGAATGGACTGCAGATCGTCAAGGACGCGCTGACCGCGGATCCACGCGTCAACGTCGACGTGGAATCGGAGCAGGCCTACTACAGCGGGCAGACCAAGAATTTCCGCCGGACCATCGGCGCACTCGCCAGCGTCGTCACGTTCATCATGGCGCTCGGGGCCACATTTGCGGCACTCAATACCATGTACGCGGCAGTCGGGACGCGATCACGTGAGATCGCGACGTTGCGCGCGATCGGCTTCGGCGGCGCGCCCGTGGTCGTCTCGGTCATGCTGGAGTCGCTCGTGCTCGCACTTGCGGGCGGAATACTCGGCGCGGTCGTCGCCTTCCTGCTTTTCAACAATATGGCGGTCTCGACGCTCGGGGCGAACTTTACCCAGGTTTTGTTCCGGTTTACCGTCACACCCGCGCTGGTCGTGGACGGACTCGTGATCGCCGTCGCCATCGGGATGCTCGGCGGTTTGCTCCCCGCGTTGCGGGCCGCGCGCCAGCCCGTGACGACGGCGCTGCGCGCGGCCTGAGCCGCGCGATCCCGGTGACGCCCGCCGCCCTCATCGACATCGGCGCCAATCTCGCGCACGACAATTTCGATACGGATCTCGAGCCCGTCCTCGTGCGCGCACGCGAGGCCGGTGTCGCGGCAATGATCGTGACTGGCAGCACGCTCGACGACAGCGACGAGGCGGTCGCGCTCGCCCGGCGCCATCCGGACCGCCTGCGGGCGACCGCCGGCGTCCATCCTCACCATGCGACGACCCTGCGGGACGCCGATGCGCCGCGGCTCGAGGCGCTGCTCGCCGATCCGTTGGTGGTTGCGGCGGGTGAATGCGGGCTCGATTATTACCGCAATTTCTCGCCGCAGCCCGAACAGCGACGCGCCTTCGAAATGCAGCTGCGCCTCGCGGAGCGCCACGGGCGGCCGCTCTTCCTTCACCAGCGCGACGCCCACGCGGATTTCCTGGCCTTGCTCCGCGCCCACCCGGGCGCGGCAACCCGGGCCGTGTTGCACTGCTTCACCGGAGGTCCGGCGGAGCTGGAAGACTGCATCGCGCTTGGCCTCTCGATCGGCATCGCGGGATGGATCTGCGACGAGCGGCGCAGTCAGGCGCTGCGCGCGGCCGCGCCCTTCATTCCGGACGAACGGCTGATGCTCGAGACTGACGCTCCGTACCTCCTGCCCCGTACCATTCGGCCGAGGCCCTCGCAGCGTCGCAACGAGCCGGCGTATCTTCCGTACGTGCTGGAGGAAACGGCCCGCTGTCGTGGTCAGGCACCCGAGTCTTTGGCCGCGCTGACGACCTTGAATGCCTGCCGCTTCTTTGGATTAACGTTAAGTAGCGACGCTATGGGATTGATATAGGTGATATTCATGGACTTCAAACGAGCACAAGGGTCAACCGAGACGATCTTCCGGAATTCCATAGTCCCGAGGCTGTGCGACTACATCCGCATTCCCAACAAGTCGCCGCTTTTCGACGTCGATTGGCAGGCGCACGGACACATGGATCGGGCGGCCGAATTGATGGCGGCGTGGTGCCGCGAACAGCCCATTGCGGGACTCCAGGTCGAAATTGTGCGCGAGAAAGGCCGGACGCCCGTGCTGCTCTGCGAGGTGGCCGGCAGCGGCGATGAGACGGTCCTGCTTTACGGCCACATGGACAAGCAACCCGAGTTCACGGGCTGGGCCAAGGGACTTTCGCCCTGGGAGCCGGTGCTGCGCGACGGCAAGCTCTACGGCCGTGGCGGCGCCGACGACGGCTACGCAGTCTTCTCGTCGCTCACGGCAATTCGCCTGTTGCAGGAACAGAAGATCCCTCATGCGCGCTGCATTGTGCTCATCGAGGCCTGCGAGGAGAGCGGCAGCTACGACCTGCCTCATTACGTCGAGCGCCTGTCGCCACGCATCGGGATTCCCAGTCTCGTCGTCTGTCTCGATGCCGAATGCGGCAACTATAAGCAACTCTGGTGCACGACCTCATTGCGCGGCAATCTCGTCGGCGACCTCGTGGTCGAAGGGCTGACCGAGGGCGTGCATTCCGGGGCGGGAACCGGTATTGCCCCGTCCGTGTTCCGCATCGCGCGCACTCTGCTCGCCCGGGTCGAAAGCGACGTGACCGGCGACCTGCTGGTGGACGAACTGACGGTGCCGATTCCGGCGCCGCGCATCGACCAGGCGCGGGCGGCCGCCAGCGTCCTCGGCGGGGAGATCGCGGGCAAGTTGCCCTTCGTGCCCGGCGCGCGGCCGCTGTCGGATTCCCCTGTCGAGCTCTTGCTCAACAACACCTGGCGGTCGACCCTCGCCATCACGGGCGCCGCGGGCCTCCCGGCCATGAACGATGCAGGAAACGTCCTGCTGCCGCGCATCGCATTCAAGCTATCGTTTCGCCTGCCGCCAACGGCCGATGCCCAGGCATCGGCCGCCGCGATCAAGAGACGTCTGGAAGCGGATCCTCCCTATGGTGTGCGCGTCCAATTCGAGGTTGGATCCTCCCTCGCCGGCTGGGATGCGCCGCCAGTCGCAGCCTGGCTCGAGGCGTCGATGCGGGAAGCCTCGCGCGCGACGTTCGGGAAAGACGCGATGTACCTCGGGACCGGCGGCAGCATCCCGTTCATCGGCATGCTGGGTGAGCGCTTCCCGGAAACGCAGTTTCTCGTGACGGGCGTCCTCGGCCCGCATGCCAATGCGCACGGCCCCAACGAGTTCCTGCATCTCGAGTATGCGCAGAAGCTGACCGTCTGCGTGGCGCGCGTCATCGCCGACCACGGCTCGCGAGACGCAGGCTAGCGTCGCGCGAGCGGACTCGGTTCCGCCTGTGACTTCAACTGCTCCCAGCCGGGCCGGTAACGCTCGGCGGGATGGGCCGTGCCGGCAACAGGCGGCGGGTACTCCCCCTCCAGAAGGTCCAGCCGCATGACGCGGGGCGGTCTGCCTTTCGGGAAGCTCGAGCGTTCGGTGAAGATGATGCGGCCGTCGACGGGCGCGTCGCCCGCGAGCAGACGCACCGCGGCGACCCGGTCGTAGAGCGCCTCGAGAGGATTCAGGAACGTGGTGCGGGCGCTGCCGTTCATCACGGCCCATTCGCGCATGTGTTCGCCGCCGAACACGATTCCTTCGACGTCGCGGTAGTCCACGACCAGGAGCCCATGCCCCGTCAGGAGCAGAAAATCGATGTGGAGCTGGCCACCGCTGCCATCCGGTATCAGCACGTCGCGCAGGGTCTCCGCCGAGACGGACTCGAACGACTTGACGATCAGGCGTCGGGCGCGATAGCGGCGCCAGCGGCGATAGCCCGCGACGCAGCCCGCGGCGATCAGCGCGAGAACCATCACGGCCAACGTCACCTGGACGATGAGGTCTTCCGCGTTCATGCGCCGCGCCTCGCCTGCCAGCGCCGCAGGAGCCTGGCTCCGCCGGGCAGTCGCAGCAGCGCCAGCAGGACGCGCAGGGCCAGCCGGTCGCGCGGCGCCAGCGTGAAGCGCCGGTGCAGCGATTCGTAGAGGGCGGGTCGCGTCTCGATGACGTCGACGGCGCTCGCATGGAACGTGATGCATCCGTGGTCACCGATGAGCCGCCAGATCCCGTGTCCGCCGCCGGACTCGATCCGCGGATTGGCGACCGCCGCCGGCAATGCCGGTCCGCGATATGCGCTCATGACCAATAAACGCGTCCCGTCGCCGGGGTCCTGGCGCAACACGACACGCCCGCCCGGTCCCGCGCGATCGACGAGGTGGTATTCACGGCAGGCATCGACTGGCACCTGCAGATGATAATCGGCCGCACTCGCGCTCACCACCGATCCGGTGTTGCGGCATGATGAGGCCATGAGCATCCCCCGGGCGTTGTCGGAATTGCTCGCCTGCCCGGCTTGTGGTACGCGGCTGGCCGGTTCCGGTTGCCTGGCATGCCGCATCGATTTTCCGTCGCTTGGCGGCATTCCCTGGCTGATGCCCGAGCCGCAACTCGCATTAAGGGAGTGGCGCGGCCGCCTGCACCATCTGCTGACCCACTACGCGGGCGAAGCCGCCAGGCAACGATCGGCCCTCGACGGCCAAGGGCCCGGCAGTCTGACCCGAGCGCGCGTCGAACATGTGGCGGCCGCGCTCGATGACCAGGCATCGCGGATTCGGGAGCTGATGAAGCCGCTCGGGATCGACCGGCGCGCAGAAGCGCACGCCGTGCACGTCGCGCTCGCCACGGAATTGCCGCTGAACCAGGGCCTCTCCACCTACTATCCGAACCTGCATCGCGACTGGTGCTGGGGCGATGCCGAGAATCGCGCAGGCCTCGAGTCGGTCCTCGGAATCCTGCCTCCGGAAGCCGCGCCGGGCCGGTTGCTGGTGCTCGGTGCCGGGGCCGGTCGGCTGGCTTATGACTTGCACCAGGCGCTGAAACCGCGGCTCACCGTCGCGCTCGACTTCAATCCGCTCTTCCTGTTGGCGGCGTCGCGTATCCTCGCGGGTCCGCCGCTCGAGCTGTATGAGTTTCCGATCGCACCACGCACGATCGCGGACCACGCGGTGCTGCGTCGTCATGCGGCACCCGGGCCGCCGGATGCCGGCCTCGAGTGGGTCCTTGCCGATGCAAGCGCACCGCCTTTCCTGCCGGGCCAATTTGACCTCGTGCTCACGCCCTGGTTCATCGACGTCGCGGCTGAACCGGTGACGCGTCTCCTGCCGCGCATCAATGCCTTGCTTGCGCCCGGAGGGCGCTGGATCAATCACGGATCGCTGGCATTTGCGGACGCGACGCCAGCCGATGCCCTGAGTCTCGAGGAACTCCTCGCGAGCCTGCCGCAGGCCGGATTCGGACGGCCCGTGGCGCAGGAAGCGCGGCAGCCCTATCTGGCCTCGCCCGCCAGCCGGCATGCGCGTCAGGAGTCCGTGATCACTTTCTGCGCGCTCAAGGAAACGGAAGCGGCGCCTCCTCCTCCCGGGCGCGAAATACCGGAATGGATCCGGCGGGCGGAGCTCCCGGTGCCCGCCTTGCCCCAGTTTCGCGCCCAAGCCCTGTCCACCCGCGTTTACGCCTTCCTGCTTGCCATGATTGACGGCGGGCGTTCGATCCGCGACATGGCGCGCCTCATGGAGCAGCAAAAGCTCATGCCGGCCGACGACGCCCTCCCGGCAATTCGCCGCTTCCTGTTACGCGCGCTGCAGGACCCGGATCGACGGCCGTGGTTTTGAACCGGGCTTGTCGCGACTCATGGGCTCCGTTTATCGTGGCGCGGGCTGACGGAGGCTTCCAGAGATGTCCATATCGCGGCTGATGCGCGGCGCAGCCTGGTTCGCGATTGCCATCGCCGGCGCGGCCGCCTTTGGCGGCATCGCCCTGCATCGCGGCGAGACCATCAATGCGCTCTGGTTCGTGGTCGCCGCGGCATCCACCTATCTCATCGGTTACCGCTTCTACAGTGGCTGGATCGCGACGCGTGTCCTCAGGCTCGACCCCACGCGCGCCACGCCCGCCGAGCGTCTCGACAACGGGCGCGACTTCGTGCCGACGCACCGCTCGATCGTATTCGGACATCATTTTGCGGCGATCGCCGGCGCCGGGCCGTTGATCGGGCCGACGCTGGCCGTCCAGTTCGGCTACCTGCCGGGCACTCTGTGGCTGCTGGTGGGTGCCGTTCTCGCAGGCTGCGTGCAGGACATGCTCGTGCTCTTCTGCTCGACCCGGCGCGATGGCCGCAGCCTCGCCCATCTCGCGCGCGACGAACTCGGACGTGTGGGTGCGTCCGCCGCGATGGTCGGTACCCTCTTCATCATGATCATCCTGATGGCCGTGCTCGCGCTCGTCGTGGTGAAGGCCATGGTCCACAGCGCATGGTCCACGGCGACGGTGTTCGCGACCATCCCGATCGCCCTGCTCATCGGCGTCTACCTTCGCGTACTTCGGCCGGGGCGCGTGCTGGAGGCGACGGCCATTGGCGTCGCGCTGCTGCTCCTGGCCGTGGCGGCCGGCGGCTGGGTGGACCGGAATCCCGTCCTTCACGCCTTGTTCGATCTCGATGCGCAGACGCTCGCGTGGTTCGTGATCGGCTATGGTTTCGTGGCCGCGATCCTGCCGGTCTGGCTCCTGCTCGCCCCGCGGGACTATCTCTCCACATTCATCAAGCTCGGCGTCGTCTTCCTGCTGGCAATCGCGATCTGCGTGCTCCAGCCGGACATCCAGATGCCTGCACTGACCCGGTTCATCGACGGCACGGGCCCGATCTTCAGCGGCCGCCTGTTCCCGTTCCTCTTCATCACGCTGGCCTGCGGCGCCATCTCCGGCTTTCACGCGCTCGTGTCGTCGGGGACGACACCCAAAATGATCTCGCGCGAAACCGATGTTCGGATGGTGGGCTATGGCTCGATGGCGCTGGAATCTTTTGTCGCGATCATGGCGCTGATCGCGGCCTGCGTGCTGGACCCGGGCGTCTATTTCGCGATCAATACCGGGGCCGGCGTCGTGGGTGCGGATCCCGTGACGGCAACGGCGACGATCACCTCCTGGGGTTTCCCGGTGGACGCCGCGCAGATGCAGTCGCTGGCCCAGAGCATGGGCGAGCAGACGCTGTACGGCCGGACCGGCGGGGCGCCTTCACTGGCGGTCGGCATGGCTCATATCTTCGGCTCGGCATTCGGCAGGGGCCTGTACGCCATCTGGTACCACTTTGCGATCATGTTCGAGGCCGTGTTCATCCTGACCGTGCTGGATGCAGGCACGCGCGTCGGGCGATTCATCATGCAGGACGCGCTCGGTACGGTCTGGGCACCGCTCGGCCGAACCTCCTGGTATCCATCGGTTTGGGTCTCCAGCATCCTGATCTGCATTGGCTGGGGCTATTTCCTCTATATCGGCGTCATTGACCCGAATGGCGGCATCAACATCCTATGGCCGCTCTTTGGCATGGCGAACCAGATGCTGGCAGCCATCGCGCTCGCTGTCGTGACCGCAATTTTCGTGAAGTCCGGCCGGTTGCGTCATGCCTGGGTGCCGGGAGTCCCGCTCGCCTGGCTGGTGACCGTCACTTCCGTGGCGGCCTGGCAGAAGATCTTCAGCGACGATGCAAGAATCGGGTTCTTTGCCGCCGCCGGGGACCTCGCGGAGAAGCTGGCGGCCGGCACGCTTGGGCCGGACCGCGCGGCGGTCGCCTCCAAGCTCATCTTCAACCAGCAGCTCGATGGCTGGCTGACGTTGTTCTTCCTGATAGTCGTCTGGACCATCGTGATCGACATGCTACGGGGTTGCTATCGGCACCTGTCCGGAGGGCGCCTGGCACCGAGCACCGAGTCGCCTTACGTGGCGACACAGCTGTCATGAGCGCGGTCGCGGCGGCATGCCGACGGTTCTGGACTGGCCTGCGCGCGATCACCGGGGACGATGCCTGGGAACGCTACGTCGAACATGTGCGCCGCCGGCATCCGGGCGCGGCGCCGCTGGATCGCGGCGCGTTCTACCGCACGGAGCTTGAACGGCGCTCCAGGGAATGCAATCGATGCTGTTGAAATGCCGGGCCGCGCCGTCACCCGCTGCGACCCCGGGACCGCCCTGTCAGAACCTCGCGTCGTAGCGCAACAGCACGCCGTCGCGTGCCGGCACGACCGCGAAATCCTGCAAGCCGCTGCCGTCCAATTTCGTGAACGCATGCCTGAAGAAATTGGCGCAGTAGTTGCCGAGGGCGATGCTGACCAGCGTATCCGAGGGATAGTGCGCGCCCGACTCGACGCGCGCCCAGGCCGTCGCGATCGTCAGCGCATCCAGACCGTATGTGAAACCCTGGCGCGTCGCGGTATGCATGGAGAAATAGTCGAGATTGCGCGCCGCCAGCCGATCCAAGGTCGCGGCGGCGGACGTGTGGCCGGACGGAAAGCTCTCGTCGTTCGTGCCGGAAGGCCGCGTACGCCCGGTCGTGGTCTTGAGCACATGCGTGATTCCACTCGCCGCGCCAATGGCGGCAAGATCGAGCGCGAACCCCCTGGACTTGTTCGCCACCCAGGTGCCGGGATCATCGCCGCTGGGGGCCAGCAGGGAGGTGGCGGCTTCGGCCAGCGCGGCGGCATCCCGCAGATCGTCGCTCCAAGTCTCCGCGTTCCCACGGGAGCCATACAGGGGCGTCTCGCGGACCGCCCAGTCCGAAACCCGCCGGTCCCAGCCATCAATTTGCAGGCCTGCGGCACCCGCAAGCGGCGCCCAGACCCAGGGATCGCGCGCGGCCTCCACCGCGGCATGGCGCACGTGCTCCCAGCCAGGGGAAATGGTCGCGTTCTCACCCCAGCGGCGACCGCCAGGCCACGTCGCGCATCCGGAAAGGCTCGCCAACACCAGGATCCAGACGGGAAAACCGCGCATTAGGTATCTCCATGGCCGGCATGCGTCCGGGCGCGAATCATACGCCCGCCCCGGCGCTCCATCATCCGAAGCGCCCAGGACTCGCGATGCCGGCGTACGGACGCGTCAAGGCATTCTCGCAACCAGGAACTGCCCGCTTTCGACGGTTCCCGACTCGGTTTCGGCGAGCACGCGCAGCCTGCAGGGCCCGGCGGCATGGAAAGGCGCGACAACCAGGATGCCGGTCATGGTGAGCCAGCGCGCCCAGTCGGGCGCCGCATCATCGGAAGCGAGCCGGTCCGGGTTCGCGACCAGCTCCGAGAGCACGTCATCGCCTCGCATGAGGCGAAGCGTCAATTGCCGGAACGGTTGTTGTCTGGGAGTCCGGGCATACACGAACACGCAAAGCTTCGGCAGCGTGATGGGAAACGAGGGCACGTACAGATCGGTGCCGTAACACCCCATCAGCGAGAACTTGTTGCCGATCTCCTGCCGGACGTCGTCGCAGAACTGGGCAATCACGGCGCGAGTTCCAGTCATCCTTGACCTCCGGGTGCCGGGACCGAATATACCGTCATTCGTGACCGGACCCGATATCCAGTTGAAGGCGGAAATCGGAACGCTGGCGCGCCTCGCGCCGGCCTGCCGATCGCGGCGTTATCATCGGGGACGTGAAACCTCGAGACCGCGAACTCGGCATGGACTGCCGGATCACACGCCGGGACATCCTGAACGGATTTGGGGCGCTGGCAGTCGGCACCCTGATGCCGGGTCGGACGCTGGCGGACCCGGCCGCAGCTTCGCAGGTTGGCGGCGTCACCGGGAGATACTATCCGCCCGCCCTCACCGGTTTGCGCGGCAATCACGCCGGCTCCTTCGAGACGGCCCACCAGCTGGCACGCGAGGGTCGTCGCGACTGGGGCGCCGCGGAGGAACCCGACGCAGAGATCTACGATCTCGCGGTGATCGGCGCCGGGATCAGCGGCCTGTCTGCCGCGTGGTTCTTCAGGAAACGACACCCGGACGCGCGCATCCTCATCATCGACAATCATGATGATTTCGGCGGTCACGCCAAGCGCAACGAATTTCAGGGCGGCGGCCGGACGGTCCTGGGCTATGGCGGCAGCCAGTCACTGGAAGAGCCGGGCGGCTATGGCACAACCGTCAAGCAGCTGCTGCGCGAACTGACTGTCGATATCCGCCGGCTCGGCAACGCGTACGATCAGTCGTTCTATCGGCGCAATGGACTGGCGGCGGGCATTCATTTCTGCCGCGAACGCTGGGGTGTGGAACGCACGGTCCCATTCGACCTTGGCGTGCTCGGCAGTTACCTGCCCTTGGCATCGCCCAGCCTGTCGGCGGAGCATGCCCTGGCGCAGATGCCGCTATCGGCTCCGGCCAGGACGCAATTGCTTGACCTGCTCACCAACCCGGATGACAGGCTGGGGGACATCCCGCCTGCCGAAAGAGAAAAGTACCTGGGTTCAATCAGTTATCGGGATTTTCTGGCCAAGCACCTGAACATGCGGGACCCGGATGCATTTCGCCTGTTACAGGACCTGACCAGCGATTCCGGCGTCGGCATCGAGGCCACGCCCGCGATCGAGGCGCTCGGCTATGCCGGGCTGCCCGGGCGGGGGGCCGCCGGTCTCCCGAAAGCGTGGTGGGAGTCAGAGCCGTACATCTATCACTTTCCCGATGGCAATGCGTCGGTCGCGCGCCTGCTGGTTCGGAGCCTGATTCCGGCCATAGCGCCCGGACGGACCATGGAAGACGTCATTCTGGCACGCTTCGATTATGCCGCTCTCGACGTGCAGAAGGCGCCGGTTCGGCTGCGCCTGAACAGCACGGTGGTGGGTGTGCAGCACGCGGGTGATCCCGATTCAGCGCAACGAGTCCAAGTGTCCTACGTGCGGGGCGGCCAACTGTATCGGGTGCGCGCCCGATGCTGCGTCCTGGCCTGCTACAACGCCATGATTCCGTACCTTTGTCCCGAACTGCCCGCGGGCCAACGCGAGGCGCTGGCCATGCAGGTCAAGCAACCGATCCTCTACACGTCGGTTGCGCTGCGCAATTGGCGGGCGTGGAGCAAGCTGGGCATCGGCGCCATGATCGCACCGGGGAGTTATCACGTCGTCGCAATGCTGGACTTTCCGGTCAGCCTCGGTGGCTATTCTTATGCGGACGGGCCCGACGATCCAGTCGTGGCGCACCTGGAACGTTTCCCGCACCCGGACAACTCCGGGCTCAATGCACGCGAGCAGTTCCGTGCAGGGCGCTATGAACTGCTCTCGACCTCGTTCGAAACCGTCGAACGCAACATTCGCAGCCAGCTTGCCGGCGCCCTGGCCGCGGGCGGCTTCGATCCTGTCGATGACATTGCGGGCATCACCGTCAACCGCTGGTCCCACGGCTACGCCTATGGTTACAACCCGCTGTTCGATCCGGTCTATGAAGACCCGGATGACGAACGCTATGCGCATGTGCGTGCCCGCAAGCGATTCGGTCGCATCGCCATCGCCAATTCAGATGCGGGCGCAAGTGCCCTGCTTCCGGCAGCGGTTGAACAGGCCTATCGCGCGATCAACGAGCTCGGTTCCTGAGATCGCGATTCGGGCGGCTCGCAAATAAGGCACGGTACCGGGCCTGCTTGGCGCAATTCGCCTGCGTGCGTTACTTGAGACTCTTACGCAGGGGATTTTCGCGAAAGCTATTGATGGCTCCCACAATGACATCGTCGACGTCGATCAACGGGACAATGTTCACAATCACGACAACCCGGGATCCGTTGGAACGCTGGATATGGGCTTCGGCGTCATAAATTCCTGGAACCTTGCCGACTGGCACGTCGGCCATCGGTAATTGGCCGTCAGGCCAGGGGCGGCCGTTCGCCCGATACCGCATGAATGGGCGGCAGAATGGTTCGTCGCTGTCCCCAATCGCAGGAGTCCGGCCCCAGAGTTCCGCGGCAAGGCCGTTGTAGTAGACAATGATTCCTGCGGCATTGCAGAAATATATGGCAGTGGAATCGGAATCGATCGGGGCTTGATGGCGCTCGCGGGCATCCTTCGCGTTGTCCCAGATCAGGTAAGCCGAGGAGCCGTCGGACTCACGGTCAGCCTGGGGAGCGATGGGTGATGGGTTCATAAAGCCGCCACGGATTGTCCAAAAACCCCCGGATCCGGCGCGACTCTAGGACGGCAGGCGACTGTCTGTTTGTCCGGCGGCGTACCGACGAGACGGCAAAACTCAAGCCCGCTGCCTTTCGGCAGCAAGTACCCTGCCCTCGCTCTTGAAACGTTTGGTTTCATTGGTGGGCCGTGGTGGGATCGAACCACCGACCAACTGGTTAAAAGCCAGATGCTCTACCACTGAGCTAACGGCCCGCATCAGGGGCGCGCATGATACCTGAGCGCATGCGCCTGTTCATCTGTAGCGCGTGGGATCCGCGATACCCGCCTGCTCGAATCCCGCGCGCCGATGCCGGCAGCTGTCGCAGCGGCCGCAGGCGCGTCCCTGCGGATCCGGCTGGTAGCAGGACACGGTCATCGCATAGTCGACGCCGAGCGCCACGCCGCGGCGAATGATGTCTGCCTTCGACAACTCGACGAGCGGCGCCTGAATGCGCGTGGCGCGTCCCTCGACGGCGGCCCGCGTCGCGAGGTTGGCGAGGTATTCGAAGGCCTTGATGAATTCCGGCCGGCAGTCCGGATAGCCTGGATAGTCGATCGCATTCACGCCGATGTAGATGTGCTGCGCGCCGATGGTCTCGGCAAAACCAAGTGCGCAGGCGAGGAAGACGGTATTTCGTGCGGGGACATAAGTCACGGGGATACCCTCCCCGGCGGCCTCGGGCACGGCGATCGCCGGATCGGTCAGGGCGGAATGGCCGAATTCCCCGATGGGCATGACGAGCACCCGATGCTCGACGACGCCCTGCGCCTTGCCGACACGGCGAGCGGCGCCGAGCTCCACCGCGTGCCGCTGGCCATAGTCGAAAGACAGGGCGTGGCAGCGATGCCCACGCTCGCGGGCGATCGCCAGGACGGTCGCGGAATCGAGGCCGCCGGAGACCAGCACGACAGCCGGCGTGCCCGCCACTCCCTGCGGATCAGCGACCGGGGACGTCACCCCAGAGCACCTTGTGGAGCTGGACCTGGAACCGGACCGGGAGCCGGTCGGCGAGGATCCAGCTGGCCAGCTGGCCCGCCGCGAGCTGCTGATAGCTTGGCGAGAAAAGGACGTCGCAGCGCGCGTCGAGGCGCTCATTGCGGACCCGGTCCCGGCTCCACTCATAGTCGGCGCGGTCGCAGATCACGAACTTCAGCTGGTCGGTCTTGCGCAGGTCGTGGATGCCGAGTTCGAGATTGCGCCGTGTTTCACCCGAGCCGGGGGTTTTCACGTCGACGACGCGCACGACGCGAGCGTCCACGGCGCTCGTGTCGATGGCGCCGCTGGTTTCGAGCGAAACCTGAAAGCCGGCCTCGCACAGGACGGTCAGCAGCGTGAGACAAGGGCGCTGCGCAAGCGGCTCGCCGCCCGTGACGCAGACATGACGCGCGCGGGAGTCGCGCACCTCATCGACAAGGCGCGCGACCGTACGCCATTCGCCGCCGTGAAATGCATAGGCCGTGTCGCAATAGCGGCAGCGCAGCGGACAACCCGTCAGTCGGATGAAAAACGTGGGCCAGCCGACGGCATTCGCCTCGCCCTGGACCGACAGGAACGTTTCCGTGATCCGCAGCCTGGCGGCGGCCGGAACAGCCGAGACTTCTGCGGACACCCCCTCTCCTCAGCCGCCTTCCGGGCCCAGGCGATCGAGCCGGGCCTTGGCCTCGGCCGCGGCCGGGGTATCTGGGAATTCCTGCACCACCCGTGTCAGCGTGGCGCGCGCCGGGCCCGGCTGCTTCAACTCATATTGGCAGTAGCCCACCTTCAGCAGGGCGTCCGGCGCCTTGCGTGTCCCCGGGTAGGTGTCGAGCAGGCTTTTGAAGGCCGCGAGCGCCGCCGCAAAGTCGCGGCGCACGTAATGAGCCTCGCCGAGCCAGTATTGGGCGTTCGGGGCGAGTTCATGCTGGGGATTGCGCGCTAGGAAGTCGCGCAGCGCCGCGGCGGCCTCGTCGTACTTGCCGTCCTTCAGGAGGTTGAAAGCCGCCTGGTACTCTGCCTCGGGCCCGCCGGGCGCGACCTCACCCTGGGACGCCGTCAACGCGGCCTCCGCCGCGCGCAGGCGGGTGTCGAGGTCCAGATACTGGTCGCGTTGCTGTGCCCGCGAACGCTCCAGGTCGTGCTGCAGCTGATCGAAATCGCCGCGAAGTTTCCGGAGTTCCTCCGTGAGCGTCTCAATCTGGCGCGACATCTCGAGCAGGCCCTGGTTCTCGAGCTGTCGCTCGACTGCGCCCATGCGCGACTCCAGCAGGTCGAGTCGCTCACCCTTGGATTGTCCCCAGGCAGGCGTCGCCGCGATGGCGGCCAGCGTAGCGGCCGTGATCAGGCGGTTGTGCCGCATCGCCGGCCGGTCAGCGCCCGTAGACGAGTTCGACGCGCCGGTTTTTCTCATAGGCCGCCTCGTCGCTGCCCGGGACGGCGGGCCGTTCCTCGCCATAGCTGACGGTCGTGAGCTGGGCATCGCCCGCGCCCTGGAGCATCAACGCCCGTCGCACGGCCTGCGCCCGCCGTTCACCCAGCGCAATGTTGTACTCGCGTGAGCCGCGTTCGTCCGTGTGGCCCTCGACACGGATCCGAATGTTGCTCGACGCCGCGAGGAACTTGGCTTGTGCGCTGATAAGCGACGCGTATTCCGGGCGGATATCGCTGCGGTCGAAGTCGAAGTAGATGACGTTGGCGACGCCGGCCGGCCCGCCGGATACGCTCCCGGACGCGCCCGGCAGTTCGCGGCCCTCGCCGATCTGCCCCTCCCCGGGACCGGCACTCGAGGTGCTTCCCTCAACCGTCGATCCCGATGTTTCCGGAACGGTGGTCGGTTTCTTGGGGCAACCGGCCAGCATCAGGGTGCCAATCACCAGCAACAGGACAGACAACGGTCGCATCGCTCGGACTCCTTGTTTCAACGGGGCCGCGGCAGTCGTGCCGCGTTCTTCTAACACAGCCATCGCGGGCACGCCACGCCCGCTAGTCGAGGAAGGGCGACCAGGCAGGCTCCCTCAGCTCGCCGGCACTCGCCGCGATCTGCTGCTGGACCCGGCCGTCGCTCGAGACAATCGCGAGCGTGTCGCGCCCTTGAACCCGGCTGGTGTAGATGATGTCGGCGCCATTCGGCGCAAACGAGGGCGATTCGTCGAGCTGGCCGCCGCTCAGGATCTGCAGACCGCCGTGTCCGGCATCGACCGCGGCGATCCGGTAGGCGCCCCGGTCCAGCGTGACCACCGCCAACCGGCGTCCATCCGGTGAAATCCGCGGCCTGGCGTTGTAGCTGCCGTCGAATGTGATTCGCCTCGGTCGGGCGCCGGCTTCCAGTCCGACCTGGTACACCTGCGGCCCCCCGGCTCGATCCGACGTGAAATAGAGTGAACGCCCATCCGGCGCCCAGGCCGGTTCGGTATCGATCGCCGGGTCGTCCGTCACCCGCTTCAGTTCCTGCGTTGCGAGTGTCAGCACGTACACGTCCACATTGCCGTCGCGGCGGGAGAGCGCGAGTGCGAGCTGGCGGCCGTCCGGTGAGAAGCCCGGCGCCCCATTGATGCCCGACCTGGCGGACACCTGCACCTGGTTGCCGGTGCTCAGGGTCTGCACGTAGATGGCAGCGAGGCCGGTATGGAAGGAAACGTAGGCGAGCGAGCGCCCGTCCGGCGACCAGGCCGGCGACATGATGGGCTCCGGCGATCCGAACACCACGTGCTCGTTGTCGCCGTCGGCATCCGAAACGATCAGCCGGTAGTTGCGGCGCGTCACGGGCCCGTCGACGGCCACGTACGCGAGTCGCGTCGCAAAGGCGCCGCGTACTCCCAGGATCTTTTCGTAGACGGCATCCGAGACGCGGTGGCTGGCTCGCTTGAGCGCGTGGCCATCGACAGGCATCGTGGTGCCCAGCAGCCGCTCGCCATTGGCAACGGACACGAGCTCATAGCGCAGCTCGAATCGTCCGTCGGGCATGGGAGACAGTCGGCCGACGAGCACGTAATCCACTTTCAGCATGCGCCAGTCGGCTGCGTCCACATCGGCCGCCGCATGGGGCAGTTCGACCAGTTGCGAGCGCGGCAGCGGCCGGAACCGGCCGCTGCGCTCGAGGTCCGCCTGGACGGTGGCCGCGACGTCCCAGGGGACTTCGCCCGGGGCCTCCCAGGCGAGCGGTATGACGGCGATCGGCACGGATTCCGCCATGCCGCGCAGGATCTGGACGGTCAGCTGGGCCCCGGCCTGGCTGGCGGGCCAGGCGAGGACGACGAGGGCAAGCAAAGCGCGGCGTAACATCAACGGCGGGACTCCTTGGGCGTGAAGATGAGTTCAACCTCGCGTTCGAAAAGCGAGGGCTCCGGGGGCGATGGCAAGGGCGATGCATTGCGGACAGCCGTCTCGATCGACTGGCGCACGGCGGCGCCGCCGTTGCAGGAACCGAATCGCATGCCGACCACTTCGCCCCCTGGAATCTGCGTCACGTAGATCGTACAGCTTAGCCCTTCGGCAACGCCCGGCGGCTCGAACCAGCGCTGCTCCACGTGCGCCTGGATCGCGCGCACGTAGCTCGCCTTCAGACTCTGGAAACCGGCGCTGGACCGGGTTTCCTCGTCCGCAAGCCGCGCACGCAGGTCCGCTTCCCGCTCCACGCGCGCGCGGTCCGCCTGGGCCATGCGCTTCTTTTCGGCCGCCGCCCTGGCCTCGGCCTCCTGCGTGGCCTTGCGCTCCGCTTCGGACTCCGCTTTCAGCTTCGCTTCCGCATCGGCGCGAGCCTTCTGCTCGGCCGCAAGGCGTTCCTCTTCGGCCGCACGCTGTTCGTTCTCTGCCTCCCGGAGCCGTTCCTCTTCCTGCCGCTTTGCCTCGGCCTGGGCCGCCGCTTCTTGCTGCCTTTCGACCTCGACGCGCTCCTTCTCGCGCCGTTTCCGGCCCGCCGCCTGCAGCACGGCATCGTCGACGACCACCGCATCGATCGGGAGCACGACCAGCTCCGGTTTTGGCTTGGGCAACGTGAGCCCGACGAACAGCAGGCCTGCGAGGACCGCATGCAGCGCAATCGACCAGCCGACGGGCGCAATGGGTGGCCGCATGATCCGGCTCATCGATTGCGCTCGAGTTCCTCGAGCGCGCGTACCGCCTTTGGGTCGGTCAGGAAGCCGATCTTCGTCGCGCCCGCCTGCTGCAGGAGCACCATCCCGCGCACGACACTGCCATAGGGAACCCGCTCGTCGGCCTTCACGAGCACGGGCATCGCGGCATCGCGCGCCAGCACCGCCCCCGCGCGGCGCGCGACCTCGGCCTCGCCGATCGGACTATCCTCGTCGCCGCCGATGTTGAGGTAGTAGCGCCCGTCGCGATCCACCGACAGGACGAGCGGCTCGCGATTCTTCAGGAGCTCCGGGTCGATGGGCTTGGCATTTGCATCGGGCAGCTCGACCTGCACGCCCTGGGTCAGGAGCGGCGCGGTGATCATGAAGATGATGAGCAGGACCAGCATGACATCGATGTAGGGGACGACATTGATCTCGCCCATCAGGCGGCGGCGGCGCGTGACGGGCGTCATGTCAGGCCCTCGACGCCGCGTGGCGCTGGAGCAGCGTCGAGAACTCGTCCATGAAAGCGTCGTAGCGCAGCTCGAGCCGGCTCATCTTGTCCGCGTAGCGGTTGTAAGCGACAACCGCCGGTATGGCAGCGAACAGGCCGGCGGCGGTTGCGATCAGCGCCTCGGCGATGCCCGGAGCGACCATGGCGAGCGTCGCCTGTTGCGCGTTGCCGAGTCCCTGGAAGGCGCCCATGATGCCCCAGACGGTGCCGAAGAGACCGACATAGGGGCTGGTGGAGCCCACGGTCGCGAGCGTCGCCAGGCTTGCCTCGAGCCGGTCGATCTCGCGCAGCTGCGCGACCCGCATCGTGCGCCTCACCCCCTCGAGGAGCTCGCCGGCCGGCACCGACTGGGTGCGCAGCCGCGAGAATTCGCCGAAGCCGGCCTCGAAGATGCTCTCCATGCCGACCGTCGCCTTGTTTCGCGTGCCGATGGCCCGGTAAAGCTTGCCGAGGTCCCCGCCGGACCAGAACGTGCCCTCGAAACGGTTGGCCTCACTTTCCGCCTGCGACAGCAGCCGCTTCTTGCGAAAGATGATGGTCCATGAAGAGAGCGATGCCAGCAGCAGGATCGCGATGATGACCTTCACGACCGGGCCGGCCTGGATGAACAGCTGCAGAATCGAGTGCGACTCGTTCAAGGCGACTTCCTCAGAATTGCGCCGTCAGTGCCCTCGGCAACGGCCGGGGGCGCAGGCTGTCGGATGCGAGGCAGGCGGCGCGAACCCTGGCGCTGATCAGGCGCTCGCCGGAGGCCGGCCCGCGACGGATGTCCTGCGCCAATACCACCGACGCTGCGCGCAGTTCGTCCACTTTCACCGAGACCACGAGCTCGTCGTCGAAACGTGCGGGCCGATGGTAGCGGATGTTCGCTTCGACCACGACGAATTGCAGGCGTTCGTCGCGCAGCAGCGCTGCCTGGTCGATGCCGAGCGCGCGCAGCCACTCGCTGCGGGCGCGTTCCAGGAACCGGAGATAGCTCGCGTAATAGACGACTCCTCCGGCATCGGTGTCTTCCCAGTAGACTCTCACCGGGAACGTGAAAAGCCCCAATGCCGTTTCCCTAGCCGCGAAACAGCGGCAGGTTGCCGCCGCCCGCGTCGATCTGCGGCGGCTCACGGCCGAAATGGCGCCAGGCGGCCGGTGTCGCCACGCGGCCGCGCGCCGATCGCACGAGGAAGCCCTGCTGTATCAGGTAGGGCTCGATGACATCCTCGAGTGTGTCGCGCTCTTCGCTCAGCATCGCGGCGAGACTCTCGATGCCGACCGGGCCGCCGTCGAATTTTTCGATGATCGTCAACAACAAACGGCGGTCGAGCTGGTCGAAGCCCGCGCGATCAACGTCAAGCAGGTCAAGCGCCGCAGTCGCAACCGCCGCATCGATCCGGCCCGCGGCGCGGACCTCGGCGTAATCCCGTACGCGGCGCAGCAGGCGTTCGGCAATGCGTGCCGTGCCTCGCGAGCGCTGCGCGAGGACCTGCGCGCCCGCCGCATCGATCGCCAGGCCCAGGATGCCTGCGGCGCGCGTCACGATGCGGCAGACCTCTTCGGTCGTATAGAAATTGAGCCGCTGCACGATGCCGAAGCGGTCACGCAGCGGCGACGTCAGCAGCCCCGCACGCGTCGTGGCGCCGACCAGAGTGAATGGCTGAAGTTCCAGCTTGATCGAGCGCGCGGCGGGACCTTCGCCGATCAGAATGTCGAGTTGGCGGTCTTCCATGGCCGGATAGAGGATTTCCTCCACCACCGGGCTCAGCCGATGAATCTCGTCGACGAACAACACGTCGCGAGGCTGCAGGTTGGTCAGAATGGCGGCGAGGTCGCCGGGACGCTCGAGCACGGGACCGGACGTCTGGCGCAGCCCGACGCCGAGTTCGTGGGCGACGATCTGTGCGAGCGTCGTCTTGCCGAGCCCCGGGGGGCCGAAGATGAGCACGTGATCGAGCGCTTCGCTGCGACGGCGGGCTGCCTCGATGAAGATGCCCATCTGCTGCTTGACAGGTTCCTGACCCACGTATTCCGCCAGGGTCCGTGGGCGCAACGTCCGCGCGAGGTCCTCGTCCTCGCGGGTCGCCACAGCGGCGGTGACGCGGTCTTGCTCAATCACGGAATGGCATCCTACCGGGCCGCCGCCTGCAATGCGCGTCGGATGAGTTCCTCGGTGACGGCGACATCGTCGTTGACGGAATCAAGCAGCCGCGTCGCCTCGAGCGGACGATAGCCGAGCGCGACCAGGGCGGCGTAGGCCTCGGCGTGCACTCCGGCGGCCGGATCGAGCTTCCGGGCGCCCGGGGACAGCAGCCCAAGCGCGCGAATCCGGTCTCGCATCTCGATCAGCAGCCGTTCGGCGGTCTTCCGGCCGACACCGGGAATGCGGGTCAGGGCCTCGACGTCCTGGGCCTCGATGCAGCGCATGAAGGTGTCGACGTCGAGGCCCGACAGTAGCGCCAGACCGATCTTTGGCCCGATGCCCGTGACCCGCAGCAGGTCGCGGAACAGGCGGCGCTCGTCTTCGGTGGCAAAACCGTAGAGCAGGTGCGCATCCTCTCGCACGACCAGGTGCGTATGGAGCTCCACCTCGCTGCCGAGTTCGGGCAAGCGATAGAAGGTCGACATCGGGGCTTCGAGTTCATAGCCAACGCCGCCGACTTCCACGATCAGCGCCGGCGGCGCCTTGCGGACCAGCCGGCCGCGCAAATGGCCGATCATCGGCCGTTTCCGGTCCGCGCGTTGCCGGGGCTGCCGCGATGCTGTGCGTGGCAGATCGCGATGGCAAGCGCATCGGCCGCGTCCGCGCTGAGCCGGCCCCGGAGCGCGAGCATTGCCTTGATCATGTGCATCACTTGCGCCTTCTCGGCGGCACCCGTTCCGGTCACCGTCTGCTTGACCGCTCGCGGCGCGTATTCGAACACGGGGGCGCCCCCGTGGCAGGCACCGCACAGTGCGGCGCCGCGCGCCTGGCCGAGCTTCAGGGCGCTGTCGGGGTTGCGGTGCATGAAGACCCGCTCGATCGCGATCTCGCCTGGCGCGAAGGCGTCCACGAGTTCGGTGACGTGACGGTGGATCTCGAGGAGCCGGCCCGCCATGGCGCCCTGGCCGACACGGATGCAGCCGCTCGCGATATACCGGACGCCCGTCTTGCCGACGTCCACGACGCCGTAACCCGTGATTCGCGATCCGGGATCGAGACCGAGGATGCGCACCATGGGAGTTATGATAGCCATTCGCCATGAAGACGACGACCACGGGAGCGGCCGCCGGCGCGGCCGTGCTGGACGAGTTGCGCGCCGCGCTCGATGCGCGGTCCACGACGTCCGGGGACTGGGCCGCAGCGCGCCAGCTGGGCGACGAGACCGCGGAGATCATCGCCGCGCTGGATGCGGAGCGGGAAATCATAGCGGGCGCCTTGCTCCAGCCCTTGCTCGCGCGCGGCCTGCTGACGCGCGCCCAGGCCGTCGCCACGATCGGCGAGGCCGCGACCGCGCTCGCAGAAGAGCTGGGGCGCCTCGGCGAATTTCGGGCCGGCGCACCATGGGCCCCGGGCCGGGGCCTTTCTGCGGGCCAGGCTGATGCGTTGCGCCGGATGCTGCTCGCGGTCGTCACCGACCCGAGGCTGGTTCTCGTACGTCTCGCCGAACAGCTGCGCCGGATGCGGCGGGCTCGCGAGCTCGACGAGGGCGAAAGGCTGCACCTCGCCTGGGAAACACGCGAGATCTACGCCCCGCTCGCCAACCGACTCGGCATCTGGCAGCTCAAATGGGAGCTCGAGGACCTCTCGTTCCGTTACCTCGAGCCCGGGGAATACCGCCGCATCGCGGGCTGGCTCAAGGAGTCGCGCGCCGCGCGCGAAAGATATATCGAAAGCGCGATCGCGGAAATCTCCGGCGAGCTCGGGCGCGCCGGGATCGCCGCGGAAGTCGTCGGGAGACCCAAGCACATCTACAGCATCTGGCGGAAAATGCACCGCAAGAACCTCGCGTTCGAGCGGATGTTCGACGTGCGGGCCGTTCGGATCGTCACGGCGTCGCTTGAGGATTGCTACGCGGCTCTTGGCGTGGTCCACGGGCGCTGGCGCTACATCCCGGGCGAATTCGACGACTACATCGCGACGCCAAAGGACAACCTCTATCGCTCGCTGCACACCGCGGTGATCGGGCCGGCGGCCGTGCCGGTCGAAATCCAGATCCGAACGCGCGAGATGCACGAACATGCCGAGCTGGGTGTCGCGGCGCATTGGCGGTACAAAGAAGGGACTGCGCGGGACGCCGCCTACGACCGGAAGATCGAGTGGCTGCGAGAATTGCTTGCGCCCGCGTCCGAGACGGAGAGCGACAGCGACTTCCTGAGCCGCGTGCGCGCGGACCTGTTCGACGATCGCGTGTACGCGTTGACGCCGAAGGGCGAGGTCGTCGACCTGCCTGGCGGCGCCACGCCGATCGATTTCGCCTACCACGTCCACACCGAGCTCGGGCATCGATGCCGCGGTGCCCGGGTCAACGGCCGCATCGTGCCGCTGAATCACCGGCTCGCGAATGGGGAGGTCATCGAGATCATCGGCGGCAAGCAGCCGCAGCCCAGCCGCGACTGGCTCGTCGAGCGCGAAGGATTCCTCGCCTCCCCGCGCAGCCGCGCGAAGGTCAGGGCCTGGTTCAAGCGGCGCGACATGGGAGAGAACCGCCGCGAGGGCCGCGAGATTTTCGAGCGTGAGCTCGCGCGGCTCGGAGCCGAGCACGCGCTGATTTCGGACCTGGTCGGGGAATTCGGGTTGCCGAGCGCGGATGCGCTGCACCTCGCCATCGGTTCCGGCGAGCTCGGCGTCGTCCAGGTGTCCGGCGCGATCGAGCGGCGCCTGCGCGGCAAGGCGGCCACGACACCGGGTTCCGACCTGCCGCACATCGGCCCGGCGCGCCGCGAACCGGCCGCGGCCGTCCAGGTCGAGGGCGTCGGCGGCCTGATGTCCACCCACGCGCGCTGCTGCAATCCCGTGCCGCCGGAGCCCATCACGGGCTACGTCACGGTCGGCCGGGGCATCACCCTGCACCGCGCCGGCTGCCGGAATCTCGCCCGGCTCGCGGCGCGCGCGCCGCAGCGGTTGCTGCAGGTGGACTGGGGGAAATCCGCGGGACGGCGCTATCCGATCGAGATCGTCGTTCGCGCCATGGACCGACGCGGGCTACTGCGCGACGTCACGACGGTCGTGGCCGAGGAAAGGATCGACATCGAGCGCCTTGCGTCGCACGGCGACCCGGCGCAGGGCAGCGCCGATCTTTCGCTGCGCGTCGCCGTGGGCGGACTCGAGGACCTGAACCGCCTCCTCGCGCGATTGTCCGCGATGCCCGGAATCATCAGTGCCCGCCGCCGCACCTGACGCGCTGCGCATGAAGCCACGGGGCCGGTCCCCTTCCGCGACCACGATAGCCACGGGGCCGGTCCCCTTCAGCCTCCGCCATCGCGAACGAAATGCCGGCCTTTCGCTGAAGGGGACCGTCCCCTTCGGCGGTCCCCTTCGGCGTCCCCTCCGGCGCAGGCCCTATCGATTCGGAATGTCGATCGCGCGCTTGTCGGCCGCGAGCGCGGCCTCGTGCACGGCTTCCGACAGCGTCGGGTGTGCGTGAATGGTGCGCTGCAGGTCTTCGCTGCTCGCGGAGTATTCCATCGCCAGCACGGCCTCCGCGATCAGCTCGCCCGCCATCGGCCCGATGACGTGGACGCCGAGGATTTCGTCGCTGCCGGCATCGGCGACGACCTTGCAGAAACCGGCTACCGCCGCCATCGCCTGGGCGCGGCCGCTCGCGGCGAACGGAAAGCTGCCGATCTTGACGCTTCGACCGGCCGCTTTCGCCTGCTCCTCGGACTGGCCCACCCAGGCGATTTCGGGTGCCGTGTATATCACGGACGGTATGACCTTGTAGTTGACGTGCCCGTACTGGCCGGCAATCTGGTCCGCAACCGCCACGCCCTCCTCCTTGCCCTTGTGTGCGAGCATCGGCCCGCGTACGCAGTCGCCGACGGCCCAGACGCCATCCGCTCCCGTGCGGCAGTGCTCATCCACCTGGATGAATCCCCGTTGGTCCAGGACGACGCCCGTGCCCTCGGCCAGAAGACCCCGGGTAAATGGCCGACGCCCGATGGCCACGATCACCCGATCGACCGACAGCGCCTGGCTGCCCGAGCCGTCCGAGTAGCTGACCTGGACGCCGTCCTTTCCGACCTTCGCACCCGAGACCTTGGCGCCAAGGCGAACATCGAGACCGAGCTTCTTGAAGTGGCGGAGCGCTTCCTTGGCGAGCGCGGCGTCCGCCATCGGCAGGAACCGTTCGAGCGCCTCCAGCACGACGGTTTCGGCGCCGAGACGGCGCCAGACGCTGCCGAGCTCGAGTCCGATGACACCCGCACCGATCACGCAAAGCCGCTTCGGCACCTCGGGAAATTCCAGTGCGCCCCAGGAATCCACGACCCGTTGACCGTCCAGTTCGACCCCGCGAAGCGGCATGGGCTCGGAACCGGAGGCAAGTACCACATGCCTGGCCTGCAGCGTCCGCTGCCCGCCGTCATGCCCCGTGAACTCCACGTCGTGCCCTGGCAAGAGGCGGCCGTGACCGGTGAGCGGCGTGACCCCTGCGGCCTTGAAGAGCGACAGTATGCCCTGGGTCATTTGCCGGACGATGCCGCCCTTGCGCCTCTGCATCGTGGCGACGTCGAACGCGACGCCCTCGAGCTTGACGCCGTGCGCGGCAAATTCGTGCTGTGCGCGGTGGAACAGCTCGGTCGACTCGAGGAGCGCCTTGGACGGAATGCATCCCGCGTTGAGGCAGGTGCCACCGAAGGCGGCGCTGCCGTCGCGATTTTTCCATTCGTCGATGCAGGCGACCGAGAGCTTGTTCTGGGCTGCGCGAATCGCCGCGGGATAGCCTGCGGGGCCGCCCCCGATGACGATGACGTCGAAACGGTCAGACATGACGGGGTGTCCTCAAACCTGCAACAGCAGCCGCGCCGGGTCCTCGAGCGATTCCTTCACCGCGACCAGGAATTGCACGGCCTCTCGGCCGTCGATGATGCGATGGTCGTAGGTGAGCGCGACGTACATCATCGGCCGGATCGCGGCCTGGCCGTCGACCGCCACCGGCCGGTCCTGGATCTTGTGCATGCCGAGAATGGCGCTCTGCGGCGCATTGACGATCGGCGTCGACATCAGCGAGCCGAACACGCCGCCATTCGTGATCGAGAAGGTCCCGCCGGTCAGTTCCTCGATCGTGATCGAGCCATTCCGTGCGCGCTCGGCGAAACCCGTCACGGCCTTCTCAATCGACGCGAAGCCCATGCGGTCCACATCGCGCAGCACCGGGACAACGAGACCGCGATCGGTCGAGACGGCGACACCGAGGTCGTAGTATTCATGATAGACGATGTCACTGCCCTCGACCGAAGCGTTGACGACCGGAAAGCGCCGCAACGCCTCCACGCAGGCCTTGGCAAAGAAGGACATGAAGCCGAGACGCACGCCATGGCGTTTCTCAAACGGCTCCTTGTAGCGCGCGCGCAGCGTTACCAGGGCCTGCATGTCGACTTCGTTGAAGGTCGTGAGCAGCGCCTGCGTCGACTGCGCCTCCACGAGGCGCTGCGCGATGCGCGCGCGCAGCCGCGACATCGGCACGCGCTGGTCAGCGCGTCCCGCCGGAGCGGCCCGCGCCGCGCCCGACGGGGACGCCGCCTCGAGATGATGCGCGACGTCGGTTTTGGTGATCCGGCCGTCCCGGCCGCTGCCCGCGATCTGCCCTGCCGACAGCCGGTTTTCCTCGACCAGACGGCGCGCCGCCGGCGAAAGCTTGCCGGCCGCATCTTCGTTGCTGGCCGGCGCGGCTGTCGCGGCCCGGGCCGGCGCGGCTTTCTTCGCTTCCGCCTGCACGGGCGTCTCCCGCTTACCGCCCGCTTTCGCGGCGGCCGCCACCGCCCGCTCTTCGATGACCGCAAGCAGCTCGCCGCTCGTGACGGTCGCGCCGGCCGTCTTGTCGAGCGACTTGATCACCCCTGAGGTCGGGGCCGGAACCTCGAGCACGACCTTGTCGGTCTCGAGATCCGCGAGGTTTTCGTCGCGAGCCACCGTGTCGCCGACATTCTTGTGCCAGACGACGAGCGTCGCATCGGCAATCGATTCCGGCAATTGCGGAACGCGGACTTCGGTGCTCACGAACCTGTCCTCGAAAGCGCAGCTGCGACGAGCCCCGCCTGCTCGCGCTGATGGATGGCGTACAGGCCGGTCGCGGGCGCCGCGGCGCTTTCGCGTCCCGCGTAGCGAAGCGACCGTTTCGCGTCGAGCGGCGCCTGGAGGCGATGGCGGATCTGGTACCAGGCGCCCTGGTTCTGGGGCTCCTCCTGGCACCAGACAATGTCGACGGCGCCGGCATATCGGTCGAGGACGGCCTGGTATTCGTCCGCAGGGAACGGGTACAGCTCTTCGATGCGAACCAACACGACCTCGGGATCCTTTTCCGTACGACGTTGCTCGAGCAGGTCGTAGTACACCTTGCCGCTGCAGAATACGACGCGCCTGACCCTGGCGGTTTCAACCGGATCGATCTCGTCGATCACCGGCTGGAAGCGCCCTTCGGCCAGCTCCTTCATGGTCGAGACCGACAGCTTGTGTCTCAGCAGGCTCTTCGGCGTCATCACGATCAGCGGCTTCCTGAGCGCGCGCAGCATCTGGCGGCGAAGCATATGGAACATCTGGGCCGGCGTCGACGGCACGCACACCTGCTGATTCATCTCGGCGGAAAGCTGCAGGAAACGCTCGAGGCGAGCGGAGCTGTGCTCGGGACCCTGACCTTCGTAGCCATGCGGCAGGAACAGCGTGATGCCCGAGACCCGGCCCCACTTCGCCTCACCCGACGTGATGAACTGGTCCACGATGACCTGCGCGCCATTCACGAAATCCCCGAACTGGCCTTCCCAGATGACGAGTGTGGTCGGATCCGTCGTGGAGTAGCCATACTCGAATCCCAGAACCGCCTCCTCCGAGAGCGTCGAGTCGGTCACGCTGAAGCGGACTTTCGCCCCGGCGACGCGGGCGAGCGGGATGTCGACTTTGCCGGTGGCCGGGTCGTGCCATACCGCGTGGCGATGGAAAAAGGTCCCGCGCGCCGAGTCCTGGCCGGTCAGGCGCACGTCATAACCGTCGGTCAGGAGCGTTGCATAGGCCATGGTTTCGGCCGCGCCCCAGTCGAGCGGCATTTCGTCCGCATACATGCGCTCACGGTCGTCCACGACGCGCTGCACGCGCGGATGGAGCGTGAAGCCGGGAGGCGGCCTGGTGAGTGTCTTTGCGAGACCGTCCATGCGCGCACGGTCCACCGCCGTCGGAACCTGCCTGGACCAGTCGCCATGGATGTACCGGCTCCAGTCCACGGTGAATTTGTTGCCGCTCGTGCCGGCGAAGGCGCGCGCCTGCGGCCGGTTCTCGTCGAGTCCACGGCGGTAGTCTTCCATGATCCTCGCAGCCTGGCCCTCGTCCAGCAGCCCGTCCTGCTCCAGTTGCCGGCCGTAGATCTGGCGCGCCGTCGGGTGACTGCGGATGGCCTGGTACATCAGCGGCTGCGTCGCCGCCGGCTCGTCGGCCTCGTTGTGGCCGTGACGACGGTAGCACACGAGATCGATCACGACGTCCTTGCGGAACTTCATGCGATAGTCGAGCGCAAGGCGCGCGACGAAGACGACGGCTTCCGGATCGTCGGCATTCACGTGGAAAATCGGAGCCTCGATCATCTTCGCGACGTCGCTGCAATAGAGCGTCGAGCGCGCGTCCGCGGGACCGGTCGTGAACCCGATCTGGTTGTTGATGACGACATGCAGCGTGCCGCCGGTCGCGAAGCCGGTGGCGCGCGACAACTGCATCGTCTCCGTCACGACCCCCTGCCCCGCGAATGCGGCGTCTCCGTGTATCAGGAGGGGCAGGATCGTGGCGCCGGTCGCATCTCCACGCTGTTCCTGGCGTGCGCGCACCGAGCCCTCGACCACGGGGTCGACGACCTCGAGATGCGAGGGGTTGAAGGCCAGCACGACGTGGACGTTGCCGCCCGTCGTGCGCAGGTCCGCCGAGAAGCCCTTGTGGTACTTGACGTCGCCCGAGCCCGTGGAGGCGTCGTGCTCCTGCTTGCCCTCGAACTCCGAGAAAAGCATCGAGGGCGACTTGCCGAGCACGTTGACCAGCACGTTGAGCCGGCCCCGGTGCGCCATTCCGATCACGATTTCCTCGATAGCGGATGCCCCGCCTTTCTGCACGATATCGTCGAGCAGCGGTATCAATGCATCGCCACCCTCGAGCGAGAAACGCTTCTGGCCCACGTACTTCGTGTGCAGGTAGCGCTCGAGGCCTTCGGCGGCGGAAAGCTGCCAGAGGAAGTTCAGCCGCTCTTCGGTCGTGAAGCGATGATTCAGCCGGCCGTCCTGGAAGCGGTCCTGGAGCCAGAGACGTTCCTCGCTCGTCGACACATGGGCGAATTCGGCGCCGATGCGCCCGGTAAAGATGTGGCGAAGCTGCCGGAGGATCTCCGACAGCTTCATTTGCTTGTCGACGCCAGCCGTACGGCTGCCCGTGTGGAACACGGTATTCATGTCGGATTCCGCGAGGCCGACGTAAGCCGGATCCAGGACCTTTGGCATGGGCCGCTGCATCAGGCCGAGCGGGTCGATATCGGCGATCAGGTGGCCGCGGTTGGCGTAGAAGCGGATCATCCGGGACACGGCCGCCTGCTTCTCGCCGTCGGCGGAAGCCGCGGCAGCAGCCGCCTGGGCCGTGACGCGCCCCGGGGCTCCGGGCCCGGGCCTGGCGGCCGTCGGGCGCCCCGCCGAGCGTGCCGCGCCCTGGAATGGCTGGAAGAATTCACGCCACTCGGAGCTGACGCTCGCGGGGTCCGCAAGGAAACGCTCGTACTGTTCTTCGACGTACGGCGCCTGCGCGCTCGAGAACGGGCTCGATTCGTAGAGTTCGCGCAGGGAACGGCTCATGGCCTGTCCGATTATACCGGACCATTCCGGTACGTCTTCGGGACTGGCGCCCCGGGCCGGAGTCGAACCGACGACCTGCCGCTTAGGAGGCGGCCGCTCTATCCACTGAGCTACCGGGGCGGACGATCGAAAATCTTACCCGAGGACCGGCCTTGCAGGCCGGTCCCGGGTCGGATGAGACCCCTCGCGCGATTCAGGCGGCCTGAGTGGATGCCGATGAGGGAGATGGCCTCGTTTCGGCCATGGACTGATCGACCGCCACTGCGGCCTGTTCCACCCTGGCGGCCGTTGCGGTCACGAGCTCGTCCGCCACCTTTTCGGCCTCGCGGGTCGCCGCGCGCAGATTCTTCGCCGTGCCGCGAATTGCCGAGCGAGCCTCGCGCTTCACCGCCCTGACCCGGCGGCGCGCGGAGCGTGCGACCCGCCGGACTTTCTTCTTGGCCTTGCGGACGGCGGACCGGGCATTCATCCGTGCGATCGGTTTGCGGACCGCCCTGCGCGACTTCGACTTCACGGCGGTCCTCTTGCGGGCGACTTTCCGGCGGACCGAGCGGCGCTTGCTCTTGTTCGAGCGGCGTCGCGCGGATTTTGCTGACTTCTTTCTCGCTGCCATGTCGTTTCTCCAGAAATGATCGACGCCGAAAAAGGCGTCGCGGCCTGCCACGCCCGAGCTTCACGCTAGGCCCGGTGCGGCACGGTGTCAACGACCCGGAGGGAGGAAATTGGTGGAGCGGAAGGGGATCGAACCCTCGACCTTCGCATTGCGAACGCGACGCTCTCCCAGCTGAGCTACCGCCCCACGAATGAGGGGCGGGATTGTAAAGAGGTGCCGCCGGGGCAGCAAGCCGGCGCACGAGGACGCCGCAGTCCGCGTTCGTGTACCTTGGCCGGCCGATGAAGATCCGACATGCTACGAGTGGCGTGACTGGCGAAACGGGTACTTCCTGTGGATCCAGTCGGTCGACGTGCTGCCTGCGCACCGCGACGGCGGAGTTTTCCGTGCCCTTTTCGGCCAAGTCACCGGCCTCGCCCGGAACGACCCGCGGACCTGCGGCATCCGTCTCTATGGCGACCGGTGCAATGACCGGGCCCAGGGCGTCTACGCCCGGCTCGGCATGCACCGCTCGAATTACGCGATCATGGAAACCGTCTACCGTGGCCCCGAATCCCGAGAGGACGCCAGACCATGCTGAAGCGCGGTGACGAGGCCCCCGATTTCATCCTCCCCGACCAGGACGGCCGCCGCCAGCGGCTTTCGAAGCTGATCGGCGGGCAGCCCCTGATCCTCTATTTCTATCCGGCGGACTTCACCCCGGGCTGCACGCGGGAGGCCTGCGATTTGCGCGACCTGCATACGAAGATCCTCGGCTCCGGCCTCCGGGTGGTGGGCGTGAGCCCGCAGTCACCCGAGAGTCATCGCCGATTCCGCGGACAACACGCACTGCCCTTCATGCTGCTTTCCGACCAGGACAAATCGGCAATCAAGGCCTTTGGCGTGGACGGCCCGCTCGGCATCGGCGTCCGGCGCGCAACATTCCTGGTCGATGGCAGGCGGCGGATCGTGGATGCCGTGCTAGCCGACTTGCGAATCGGCCGCCACCGGGAATTCGTGAGCCGTGCGATCGCGGCTAAGGCAGATCAATCCGGGTGACCGCGGCGCGGCTGAAACGCGGTACCGCGACCAGGTAGACGATTCCATACTCGGTCTCGGACATCGGCCCGACGTCGACGCCGGAAAGTTGCTTCACGATTTCTGGCACCGTGTCCGAGTGGCCGACGATGAGGACCCGGCCACCCCGATTCTCGGCCAGCGCGCGCCTGGCGGCGCCTGCAGGGTCGTGTGCGGGCATCACGATGACCGGAATACTGAGCCGGTTTGCGAGCGGCCGCACCGTGTCCTGCGTCCTCCGGAATTCACTCACGATGATGGAATCGAGTCCCTGTCCCTTCGGCGCCTGACCGAAATGCCGGGCGAGTTCGAGCGCTCGTGCTTCGCCCGCGGGGGACAATGGGGGGTCCTTGTCCTGCGGGTTGGACGCCATTTTTTCAGCGTGGCGCATGACGAAGACGGTCGTCGTCGAGGCCGCGCTGACGAGCCAGAACCCGAGTCCGATGACCAGCACGCCCGCAAGCGCCGCAAGCCATACCGGTGCCAGCAGGGGCCGGCGTCGCAGGCTTGCATATTCCTTGCGCATGGGCTCGATGATACCTCGCCCGCGGGCCGTATCGCTCGCATCAGGCGCCGGCGAGTTCCCCCCCGATCGACGCGATTCCCTCGATCGTTTCGCGCACGTCGTTCCAGGTGGTCTGGTGCGACATGATGCAGAGGCGGAGCGAGTACAGGTCTCGAAGCCGCGTCGAGGAAATCATCGCCGTTCCCGATTCGATGACGCGCGCCTGTATTGCCTGGTTCAGCTTCTCGATGCGTTCCGGCGTCCAGTCGGCGCCGGTCGGCCGGTAGCGAAAACACACGACGCCGAGCGATGCCGGGCTGAGGAGCTCGAGGCCTGCGGTATTCGCGACGAGTCCGCCGGCCCGTTCCGCGAGCTCCATGGCATGGGCGATCGCCGCGCGAAAGCGCGCCAGCCCGAATGTCTGGATCGACATCCAGACCTTGAGTGCGCGGAAAGAGCGCGTCAGCTGGTAACCGCGGTCCGCGAAATTGACGTGGTCGAGGCCCAGCCTGGTGTCCTGCAGATAATCCGGGCTGGTGCTGAAGGCGCGCACCAGCGTCTGTACATCGCGTACGAGAACGCAGCCCGCCTCGAAAGGCTGGAACAGCCACTTGTGCGCGTCCAGACTGATCGAGTCGGCGCGCTCGAGCCCCGCGAGCAGCCGCCGGCCGCGGTCGGTGAGGGCGGCGAATCCGCCGTAGGCCGCGTCGACGTGCAGCCAGATTTCGCGGGAGGCGCAGAATTCCGCGATCTGCGGCAGCGGATCGATCGCTCCGGTATTCGTGGTCCCGGCATTCGCGCAGACGGCGATCGGCACGAGGCCGTTCGAGCGCGATTTCTCCACTGCCGCGGCCAGTGCAGCGACCGGGAGCCGAAAATGCGCATCGGACGGAATCGAGACGATGCCGTCCCGACGAACGCCAATGATCCGCGCGGCCCGCTCGACCGCCGAATGCGTCTGGTCGCTCATGAGGACGGCTGGCCGGTCCGGCGCTCCCGCCCGTTCGCGGGCCGCGACCAGTGCGTCGAGGATCGCCGCCGAGCCGCCCGAGGTGAATAGTCCGCCGGCGGATTCCGGGAAGCCGATCCACTGCCGGATCCAGTCGATGACCACGAGTTCGAGCTGGCTCGGGCCGCTCGAGCCCAGCCAGGTGCCCTGGAACGTGTTGAATCCGGCGGCCAGGTAGTCGGCAATCACGCCGGGCCACGTCGGTGCCGAAGGCACAAATGCGAAAAAGCGCGGGTGATCGACACGTGCGGCGACCGGCAACACCTCACGCGCCGCGCGATCCAGTACCGCGAGCGGGTCCCGGCCAAGCTCTGGCGCGGCTTCACGCAAAAGCGGCTCCAGTTCCGCCCGCGATGCGCCGCGCCAGGCCGGCTCGCCGCGCAGGCTGGTGATGCGCCTGACGATCAGTTCCGTCGCGCGTTCGGCAAGTTCCCGCATCGCGGCCGATGACATGCTGAGGCCCGATGGTTCGGCGGCACCCTCGAGCGGCCCCGCCCCAAGGCCGGGGCCGCTTTTCGTTGAATCGGCCAAGAGGCCGCTATCTCCTAGTCGTCCTGTCCGTCATCATCCGCCGCGCCGGCCGCCGGCATTCCTGCCTTCGATAGGTCGCCCCCCATGGGCTGGAATCGCTGGGCGCTGGCCGCGGGCGCCGGCTGACAATTGAGGTTGCCGGCAGGATAGCGCCCATAGTTGAGATTGAATCTCGCGACCCGCTTATCGAGATCGAAATAACTGACGACCACGGTATACCAGCCCGTCCATGGAATGGGTTCCGTGGCGATCAGCGGCCGTGTATCGCCGCCGGCAAAGTCGCGGTCGTCGTTGAGCAGACCGAAGTTGACGGAGGGTGACAACAGCAGTATCGCCATGTCCTCCGTCTGCACGTCGATATCCAGTCGAAGGCATTCGCCCTCCCTTGCATAGACCTGGACGACGAATGGCTCGTTCGCCTGGTGAATCCCCCTGACCGTCATGCCCGCACAATTGATCACACCGCAGCTCGAACGGGTGGACTCCAGTTGTGAGCCCGCCCAGGCGAGATTGCAGGTCATCAACCCGGCGACCATGACCAGCCCGAGTCTATGTGACACGATCGTTATCGTTCTCATCGTTCTCCCCTTGACTGTCCAGTGCCCTCTCCCGAGGCACCGAGTCGCAGGGTACTCCTGGAGCCGGCCGAATTGAATGAGTGGCGGAGAGGGTGAGATTCGAACTCACGAGCCCCGTGAAGGGCTGCCGGTTTTCAAGACCGGTGCATTCAACCGCTCTGCCACCTCTCCGTCCGGCCGATCGATGCCGCTACCGCGAATCCGGAACATCATCCGGATCCGGATGCCAAGTGATTGGCCAATACTATAATCGCGATTCGGGCGGGAAACCGCTTGGCGGCCAGTGACATAGACCGCAATCCCTTCGTTCTTGCCGAGCGCACCGACGTCCGCGAGACCCCGCTCGCGACCGGCAACGTGGTGACGCAACACCCCCTGCCCGTCGCCGGCCGCAGCCTCCTCCACCGGCTGGGTGTCGCGAGTGACGATTGATCAGGCTGGGTTGAGGCGTTCGACGCCGCCAAGATAGGGCCTCAGGACCGACGGAACGATGACGCTGCCGTCGGCCTGCTGGAAATTCTCGAGGACAGCGACGAGCGCGCGGCCGACCGCGACGCCCGAGCCATTGAGCGTGTGAACCGGCTCCGGCCTGCCCGTCTCCGGATTGCGCCAGCGCGCCTGCATGCGTCGGGCCTGGAACGCCTCGCAGTTGCTGCACGACGAGATCTCGCGATAGCCGCCCTGCCCGGGCAGCCAGACCTCCAGGTCGTAGGTCTTGGCGCTCGCGAAGCCGGTGTCGCCCGAGCAGAGCGCGACGACCCGGTACGGCAATTCGAGCCGCTCGAGCACCTGGGCGGCATGACCCGTGAGCTCCTCGAGCACGCGATAGGAATCCTCCGGGCGCACGATCTGCACCAGCTCGACCTTGTCGAATTGGTGCTGCCGGATCAGGCCGCGCGTGTCCTTGCCGTAGGAGCCGGCCTCTGACCGGAAGCACGGCGTGTGCGCGACGAACCTCAGCGGCAGGTCCGTCGCATCGAAGATACGGTCGGCCGCCAGGTTGGTGAGCGGGACCTCGGCCGTCGGAATCAGGAACAATTCGCTTTCCGCGGGGTCCCGCGCGAGCCTGAAGAGGTCCTGTTCGAATTTCGGAAGCTGGCCCGTTCCCGTGAGTGTCTTGCGCGTCACGAGGTAAGGCACCCAGGCTTCGCGATAGCCATGCTCACGCTGATGAAGGTCCAGCATGAACTGGGCGAGCGCGCGGTGCAGGCCCGCCACCTGGCCGGTGAGCACGGCAAATCGCGCCCCCGAAAGCCGGCTCGCGGCCGCCGGATCCAGGCCGCCGAGCCCTTCACCGACGACCACGTGATCGGCGGCTTCGAACTCGAATTGCGGCGGATCGCCGTGGCGTCGCAGCTCGATATTGGCGCTGGCGTCGCGGCCGGACGGAACGCTGTCGTGGACCAGGTTCGGCAAGTCGAGCAGCAACCGGTCAAGCTCGCCCTGCAGGCCGGCGAGCGTCTGCTCCCCCTTCGTGAGGCGGGCACCGAGCGTCTCCACTTCCGCGAGCAGGGATACGACGTCCTGGCCCTGAGCCTTGGCGTGGCCGATGGCCCTGGAGCGCGTATTGCGCTCATTGCGCAGCGCGTCGACGGCCACCTGCGCCTCCTTGCGGCGCGCCTCGAGCACGCTGAACCGCGAGAGGTCGAGCGCGAATCCCCGCCGCGCCAGGTTGGCCGCGACGCCCTGCGGGTCGGCCCTGAGCTGCCGGATGTCAAGCATGTTCGCCGTCCCGTGATGTCGCTTCGCGCGCCCTCGCGCCGGCCGCTTCCCGGATACGTTCGAGGGTCTCGCGCAACTTCAACTCGAGTCCGCGCGGAACCGGTTCGTAATACTGGCGGGGCTGCATGGCGTCCGGGAAATGCGACTGCCCGGCCGCGAGGGCGTCCGGTTCCTCGTGTGCGTAACGGTAGCCCTTGCCGTAACCGAACTCCTTCATGAGCCGGGTCGGCGCATTGCGCAGGTGCAATGGCACGTCGAGCGTACCTTGCGTCCTCGCATCCTCCATGGCGGCACCGAACGCCGTGTACACGGCATTACTCTTTGGCGCGAGCGCGAGAAAAATGCAGGCCTGAGCAAGCGCGAGTTCCCCTTCCGGGCTTCCCAGGCGATCGAAGCTGTCCCAGGCCGCGAGCGTCAGCGTCAGCGCACGGGGGTCTGCGTTGCCGATATCCTCACTCGCCATGCGCACGAGGCGGCGCGCAATGAAGCCGGGATCGCAGCCGCCGTCCAGCATGCGGCAGAGCCAGTAAAGGGAGGCATCCGCATCGCTGTCGCGCACCGACTTGTGGAGTGCCGATATCTGGTCGTAAAAGAGTTCGCCGCGCTTGTCGAAGCGGCGGTGACCGCCGGCCGTGGCCTCGCGCACGACGTCCCGTGAAATGATGCCGGGCGCCGCCGCGTCCGCCGCCAGGTCCGCGGCGACCTCAAGCAGGTTGAGCGCGCGCCGCGCGTCGCCGTCGGCGGCATCCGCGAGGAGCGCTATCACCTCCGGCGGCGCGGTCAGCCGGCTCGACCCGAGCCCATGCGGCGAATCTGCCAGCGCGCGTTCCAGGAGGCCCGAAAGCTCGATTGTCGTCAGCGACTTCAGCTGGTAGACGCGTGCGCGGGACAGCAGCGCGGAGTTGAGCTCGAATGAAGGGTTTTCAGTCGTTGCACCGATGAATACCAGCGTGCCGTCCTCCACGTACGGAAGAAACGTGTCCTGCTGCGCCTTGTTGAAGCGATGCACTTCGTCCAGGAACAGCACTGTCGGCGGGCCGCCGGCCCGCCTCGAAGCCTGGGCTTCCAGCACTGCCCCGCGAATGTCCTTGACGCCGGCGGCGACGGCCGAGAATGCGATGAAATGCGCCCGGCAGGCGCGGGCCGCAAGCCGGGCGAGCGTCGTCTTGCCGCTGCCGGGCGGACCCCAGAGAACCATGGAGTGAGTGGCGCCTTCCGTCAGAAGCCGATGCAGCGGCCGGCCGGGCGCAAGCAAGTGGGACTGGCCCGCGAACTCGGCCAGTGTCCGCGGCCGCATGCGATCCGCGAGCGGCCTGTATCCCGCCTCCGGTGCGTCCATGGGGAACTCGGCCTGTCTGCGCGCCATCGACCGATTCTATCCGCTCGCAGCCTTTCTCAGGATGAACGGTGCCGGTCGATCCACTTGGCCGCGCGAAACGCCCAGCCGGCTCGACCGCTGCCCGCGGCGAGCCAGGCGGTCAGTATGCCCGCCGAATCCGCGATCAGGTCGCCCCACTCCGCGACGCGATGCACGGTGAACAGCGCTTGCGCCACCTCGAGGGCCGCTCCAAGCAGGAAGCAACGCAGCATCGTTCGCCACAGGCGCTCCGGCGCCGCGATGCCGGAACCCATGAGCGCGAGCGCCAGGTAAGCCAGGTAGTGCCCCACCTTGTCGGAAAGTACCTCATTCGGAACCAACGGCTGCGGGGAGAGGCTCGCGGCGACGATGGCCGCCGTCAGCAGGAAGACCGCTGCAATCCACAGCCGCTGCAGGGCTGCTTCGCTCATGGGTCGCCTGCCGCCACCCGGCCGACGATGTCAACGCCCGGCGGCGGCTCAAAATTGAACGTGGCCTCGTCGAATCGCGGATTGCGCTCGATGCGATCGAACTCCAGTCGCGTGGTCTGTCCAAGGCGGTCGACCAGCGTCATACGCCGCAGCTGTCCGCCGGCGATTCCGACGCGCAGTTCCCGGAAGTCGCCCTCCGAGCTCTTCGGCGTCAGGCGGCTCCAGGAGAGCCCATCGTCCTCGCCGCCGTCTGCAATGTCGTAGTCGACGCGCAGGTCGCCCTGGCCGGACAGCAGCAAGGCAGGCGTACCCGCAAGCGTCTCGGCAGCCGGCCGGATGGTCACTTGTTCGAGATCGATGTCATAGAACCAGACCGTCCTTCCGTCGGAAACGATTCGCTGGGGCGGCTCGCGATAGTCCCAGCGGAATCGTCCCGGCCTCGACAGGGCGACCGTTCCTTCCGCCGTTTCGACCTGTGTGCCCTCGCCATTGGTGACGGTCTGGTGAAACTCGGCGCGCAGGCCCGCAAGGCCGGCGAGCGTTGCCTCGAGGCGTTCTGCGGCTTTCGCGTCGGCCGCTGCGTCGGCTCCGGCGAGCGGCGGCAGCAGCGTCGCCAGGAATGCCAGCACGGCGTATTTCATCAGGATTCCGGCGGGGGCGGCGCCAGCACTTCACGGCTGCCGTTCGACTGCAGCGGACCGACGAGGCCGGCCGCCTCCATCGATTCGACGAGTCGCGCGGCGCGGTTATAGCCGATCTTGAGCCGACGCTGGACTCCGGAGACGGACGCCCGGCGGGATTCGGTGACGATGCGGACCGCCTCGTCGTACAGGGGATCCTGCTCGCCATCCGGCGCGCTCTCGCCACTGCCCTCGCCCGCTTCGTCCGGCAGGCCTGGCGCACCTTCCTGCGGGCCGGTGAGCACCTCTTCGACGTATACCGGAGAGCTGCCCGCCTTCAGGGATTCGACGACCGCGTGCACTTCGCGATCGGAAACAAATGCGCCGTGCACGCGGTCGGGCGTCGAGGTTCCGGGCGGCAGGTACAGCATGTCGCCGTGCGAGAGCAGCGATTCCGCCCCGTTCTGGTCGAGGATCGTGCGCGAATCGACCTTTGCGGAAACCTGGAACGCGATTCGGGCGGGGATATTCGCCTTGATGAGGCCCGTGATGACGTCCACCGACGGTCGCTGCGTGGCGAGCACCAGGTGGATTCCCGAGGCACGCGCTTTCTGCGCCAGCCGCGCGACCAGCTCCTCGACCTTCTTGCCGACGATCAGCATGAGGTCCGCGAGTTCGTCGATCACGACGACAATGAATGGCAGGGGTTGCAGCGCCGGCACCTCGCCCTCGAATTTACCGGCCGCCAGCAGCCGCGCGACGAGCGGGTCCGGAATCGGCTCGCCCGCCTCGATCGCATCGCGCACCTTGCGATTGAAGCCCGCAAGGTTGCGCACGCCGAGGGCCTTCATGAGGTGATAGCGCCGGTCCATCTCCGCCACGCACCAGCGCAGCGCATTCGCCGCATGCTTCATGTCCGTCACGACCGGCGCGAGGAGGTGCGGGATGCCTTCGTAGACGGACAGCTCGAGCATTTTCGGGTCGATCAGGATCAGTCGCACGTGCTCCGCCGAGCTCTTGTAGAGCAGCGAGAGCACCATCGCATTGATTGCCACCGACTTGCCGGACCCCGTCGTGCCGGCGATCAGCAGGTGCGGCATCTTCGCGAGATCCGCCACGACCGGGGAGCCGCCGATGTCCTTGCCGAGTGCGAGCGCGAGAGGTGAGCCCAGTTCGTCATAGGCGCGCGACCGGAGGATCTCGCCGAGGGTCACGAGCTCGCGGGTCTCGTTCGGGATCTCGAGGCCGACCACCGACTTGCCAGGGATCACCTCCACCACGCGGACGCTGATGGCCGAAAGCGCGCGCGCGAGGTCCTTCGCCAGCGCGCTGATCTGGCTGACCTTGACGCCCGGCGCCGGTTTCAGCTCGAAGCGCGTGATGACCGGGCCCGGCTGCACCGCGACGACTTCGACGTCGATGCCGAAGTCCTTCAGCTTGATCTCGACCAGTCGCGAGATCGCGTCGAGCGCCTCCGGCGAATAAGTCTTCTCCCGCAGCGGCGGTTCATCGAGCAGCTTGAGCTCCGGCAGGTCGCGCGAAGGCGGCTTTGCGAACAGGGGCACCTGCCGTTCCTTTTCGACGCGCTTGCTCGGCTCGGGAACCGGCGGCGCCGGCAGCTCGATGCGCGGAGGCGTGCGCGTCGACGCCCTCTTCTGCACTTCCCGCACCAGGGTCTCGCGGGCCTCGCGCGACTCCCTGCCGACCGCCTGATCGCGCGAGATTGCGAGCCGCCCGCGTACCCAGGCGGCGCCTTCCAGCACCCAGTGACCCAGGCAGTCCATGACCGTCAACCAGGAAACACCCGTGTACAGCTGGACGCTCGCGAACCACAGCGAGAGCAGCACGAGAGTCGCGCCGAGCACCGAGGCGACCTGCGAGAGGCCCTGGCCGACGAGGCTCCCGAGTATGCCGCCGGCGCCCGCAGGCAGCGCCGCCGCACCGAAATGCAGCGTGGCGAGCCCGCAGCTGGTCGCCAGTGCGGCCACGAGCCCGATGACGCGCAATGCAATCGTCGACCGGCCGTGGCCCGGCACGCCCGGTGCGCGCTTGAGCCCGGCCCACGCGCTGAACGCAATCGCGACCGGGAACAGGAAAGCCGGCCAGCCGAACAACAGGTAGAGCGCGCTCGCCAGCCAGGCGCCCAGCGGGCCGATGAGGTTTGTGAATTGTCCGGGTTCACCCGTGTAGCTGAAGCTGCGGTCCGACGCATCGAAACTCGCCAGCGCGATCAGCAGCACGAGCGCGAGCGCGGCGAGCAACCAGAAGATCGCCTCGCGAAGCGCCCGCGCGAACACCGGATCAAGCTTGGCATCCGAGCCGAGGGCCTCGGCGGCAGTCTTGGCCACGACTCAGAATCCTGATAAGGAAACTTTCATAAGCAATTGATTATAAGAGCGTTGCAAATCGAGCGGCAAGCACCCATGCTCGGTGTGCCCGCACGCGCAAGGCCCGCGCTCTGTCGAAGCCACTATACACATGACGATCCCCCGCCACTCGCGGCTCATCATTCTCGGCTCAGGTCCCGCCGGATATTCCGCGGCGGTCTACGCCGCCCGCGCCAATCGCGATCCGCTCCTGATCGCGGGCCTTGAGCCCGGCGGCCAGCTCATGACGACGACCGAGGTGGACAACTGGCCCGGCGACGTCGAGGGCTTGCTCGGCCCGGACCTGATGGATCGCATGCGGCGGCATGCGGAACGATTCGGCGTCGAAGTGGTGTCCGATCACGTCGTGCGTGTCGAACTCGACCGGCGGCCATTTCGGCTGGTCGGGGAAAGCGCGGAGTACCGCAGCGATGCCCTGGTCATCGCAACCGGCGCCTCGGCCCGCTATCTCGGCCTCGCATCAGAGACCGAGTTCCGCGGCCGCGGAGTCTCCGCCTGCGCGACTTGCGACGGGTTCTTCTATCGCGACCAGCGGGTCGCCGTCGTCGGCGGCGGCAACACCGCCGTCGAAGAGGCGATTTACCTCACCAATATCGCGTCGCACGTCACCCTCGTGCACCGCCGCGACAAGCTGCGCGCAGAAGCCATCCTTCAGGACCGGCTGCGTGCCCTCGAGGAGAAAAAGAAGGTCTCGCTGCTCTGGGACCACACCGTGGACGAGGTTCTCGGCAATCCGCAGGGCGTCACCGGCGTTCGCCTGCGTTCGACCCGGAACCAGTCGGCCCACGACCTTGAAGTCACGGGAGTCTTCATCGCCATCGGTCATACGCCCAACACCGGGCTGTTCCAGGGCCAGCTCGACATGAAGGACGGCTACATCGTCGTCAAGTCGGGCAACTCGGGCGATGCGACGGCGACGAGCGTGCCCGGCGTTTTCGCCGCGGGTGACGTCGCGGATCACGTGTACCGACAGGCCGTCACCTCGGCCGGCACGGGCTGCATGGCCGCGCTCGACGCCGATCGCTATCTCGAGCGCCTGGCCACCGGCTGAGCCGTGAATGCGCGCATTGCACGGTCGCTGGCCGAGGTGGACGCGGCCGAGTGGAACGCGCTGCCCGGATCCGATCCGCCATTCCTGCGCCATGAATTCCTGCTCGCACTCGAAGAAACGGGTTGCGCGACGCCCGACACGGGATGGAGCGCCTGCCACGTCCTGCTTCGAACGCGTGACGGAAGGCTTCATGGCGCCCTCCCGCTCTATCTCAAGTCGCACTCCTGGGGCGAGTTTGTATTCGACTTCGCCTGGGCCGACGCCTACCACCGCGCGGGACTGAGCTACTACCCGCGTCTCGTCAGCACGGTGCCCTTCACGCCGGCGACCGGACCGCGGCTGCTCGCGGCGGATGAACCGGCCCGGGCGCAACTGCTCGCGGCCGCCCGCGAGGCGATGCAGGCACACGGCGCTTCGTCGCTGCACGTGCTGTTTCCGGACGAGCACGACCGCAATCTCCTCGGCTCCGCCGGACTCATGCCCCGCCTCGACTGCCAGTTTCACTGGCGCAATGAATCATACGGGTCCTTCGACGATTTCCTGGCGGGCTTCACCGCCGAAAAGCGCAAGAAGCTGCGCCGGGAACGGCGTCGCGTCATCGAGGCTGGCATCGAGTGCCGCTCGTTGCGCGGCGGCGACCTCGACGAGGACACGATCGGCGTCGTGCACGACCTGCATGCGATGAATTTCATGCGCCATGGCAATGCGCCCTATGTCAATCGCGCGTTCTTTTCGCGCCTCGCTCGTACGATGCCCGACGCCCTCGTCGTCGAGCTGGCGCTGCGCCATGGCGATCCGGTCGCCTGCGCCATTTCGCTGCGCGGCCGCGACACACTATTCGGGCGCTACTGGGGTGCGACCGGCGAATATCACAGCCTGCATTTCGAGCTGTGCTATTACCGCGGCATCGAGTACTGCATCCGCGAGCGTCTTGCCCGATTCGAGCCGGGCACCCAGGGCGAACACAAGCTTCTGCGCGGTTTCCTGCCGACCCCGGTCTGGTCGATGCACGAGATGGCGGATCGCCGCTTCGGCGCGGCCATCGGGCAGTGGCTCGAGCAGGAGCGCGCCGGCCGTCGCGCGTGGCTGAAGGAGGCCGCGCGGCACCTGCCCTTCCGGCGAGCCGACATCCGGGCTAGGCTCGATCCCGATGTCCGGGATTGCCTGGCTGCAGAAGACTGACCCGCCGGCGGCCCTGCCGCCGACTTCGCGCGCCCTGAAAGAGCCGAATGGCCTGCTCGCGGTCGGGGGTATGCTGACGCCCGAGTGGCTGATCCACGCGTACCGCCACGGCGTGTTTCCGTGGTATTCAGCCGAACAGCCAATCCTGTGGTGGGCCCCTGATCCGCGCGCCGTGCTGCTGCCTGCGGAGTTCAGGATTTCACGCAGCCTCGCGCGCTCGATCGCGAAGCGGGGCTACGAGACGCGCATCAACACGGCCTTTAGCGAGGTCATCGACGCCTGTGCCGGCCCGCGCCGCGGCATGCCGGGCACCTGGATCACGCGTGAGATGCGCGACGCCTACCTGCTGCTGCATCGGCGCGGCCTTGCGCACTCTTTCGAGACCTGGCTCAAGGGCCGGCTTGTCGGCGGGCTCTACGGGGTCGCGCTGGGCCGCGTGTTCTTCGGCGAATCCATGTTTACGCGTGAATCCGACGCATCCAAGGTTGCCCTGGCGCGGCTCGTCGCTGAATGTCAGCTGCGCAACGTGCCGCTGATCGACTGCCAGATGCCGAGCCCGCACCTCGCGAGTCTCGGCAGCCGCAACATTCCGCGCTGGGACTTCGAAGCCCGGCTTCCGGCCCTGATCAATTCGAGAGTGCCTATGTGGTGCGGATGATACACGCGATTGCGCACGGGATGCGCCTGCGGCACAATCCGCGGGGTTTCCGCTACAGCACCGGGGCGCGATGGCTAAGGAAGAGGCAATCCAGATGGACGGCGAGGTCGTCGAAACCCTGCCGAACACGACCTTTCGCGTCCGCCTCCAGAATGACCACGTCGTGACCGCCCATATCTCGGGCAAGATGCGCAAGCACTACATCCGGATCCTGACCGGGGACACGGTCACGGTGGAACTGACGCCCTACGATCTCACAAAGGGCCGCATCATCTACAGGGCGCGCTGAAGCAAGCGAAGGGGACGCACCCCTTCATATTCGTGAAGGGGTGCGTCCCCTTCGTTTTAGTCCTGCCCGAGCAGTTCCGGCGCCTTGGCGGGACGGATGTCGAGCGCGAGACCTTCGCCGCCCGGCGCGAGCGACACGAGCACGCTCCCGCCGCCCGCGAGCCGCCCGAACAGCAGCTCTTCGGCGAGCGGCCGCTTCACGTGCTCCTGGATCACGCGCGCCATCGGGCGCGCACCCATCTTCGGGTCATAGCCGCGCGCGGCAATCCAGCGGCGCGCCTCGTCATCGACTGACAGCGCCACCGCCTTCTGCTCGAGCTGGGCCTCGATCTCGATCACCAGCTTGTCGACGACGCGCTCGATCGTCGGCCCGTCGAGCGACGCAAACTGGATGATCGCGTCGAGGCGGTTCCTGAATTCAGGCGAAAAAATGCGGCGCACCGCCTCCATTCCGTCGGTCGCGTGATCCTGCTGCGTGAACCCGATGCTCGCCCGGCTCATCTCGGACGCGCCGGCATTGGTCGTCATCACGATGATGACATGACGGAAATCGGCCTTCCGGCCGTTGTTGTCCGTGAGCGTGCCGTGATCCATGACCTGCAGCAGCAGGTTGAAGACGTCGGGGTGCGCTTTCTCGATTTCGTCTAGGAGCAGCACGCAATGCGGCTGTTTCGCGATCGCCTCCGTCAGCAGGCCGCCCTGGTCGAACCCGACGTAGCCGGGAGGCGCGCCGATCAGGCGCGAGACCGTGTGGCGTTCCATGTATTCCGACATGTCGAAGCGGAGGAACTCGACGCCCAGCGCGATCGCGAGCTGGCGCGTCACTTCGGTCTTGCCAACCCCGGTCGGGCCAGCGAACAGGAAGCTGCCGACAGGATGATTCTCGTCGCCGAGCCCTGCCCGCGACATCTTGATTGCGGCGGCGAGCGCGTCGATCGCGGCATCCTGGCCGAAGATGACGAGCTTCAGGTTGCGCTGAAGATTCGCGAGCACTTCGCGGTCGGAGGTCGAGACGTTTTTCGCCGGGATGCGCGCGATGCGCGCGACTACCGCCTCGACGTGAGCGACGGTCACCGTGCCCTCGCGCTCGGCCGCCGGCCTCAGCCGCAGCGACGCCCCGGCCTCGTCCACGACGTCGATCGCCTTGTCCGGCAGGTGCCGGTCGTTGATGTGCCGCTCGGCGAGTTCTGCGGCCGCGACCAGCGCATCGTCCGCATAGGTGATCCCGTGGTGCTCCTCAAACCGCGTCTTGAGCCCGCGAAGGATCTCGATGGTCTCGGCTATGGAGGGCTCGACCACGTCGATTTTCTGGAAGCGCCGCGCAAGCGCGTGGTCCTTCTCGAAGATCCCGCGGTACTCCTGGTAGGTGGTCGAACCGATGCAGCGCAGCTCGCCGTTCGCCAGCAGCGGCTTGATCAGATTGGAGGCATCCATGACGCCGCCCGAAGCCGCACCGGCCCCGATGACCGTATGGATCTCGTCGATGAACAGGATCGCGCCCGGCTTCTTCTTGAGCTCGCCGACGACGCCCTTCAGGCGCTTCTCGAAGTCGCCGCGGTACTTCGTGCCCGCAATCAGCGCGCCCATGTCGAGCGCATAGATCGTGCAGTCCGCAAGCACGTCCGGCACCTTCTTCTCGATCACCAGGCGCGCCAGCCCCTCCGCGATCGCAGTCTTGCCGACGCCGGCCTCGCCCACGTAAAGCGGGTTGTTCTTGCGGCGTCGGCACAGGATTTCGATCGTTCGCTGCACCTCGAGCTGGCGTCCGATCAACGGGTCCACGCGGCCGGCTTCGGCCAGAGCGTTGAGGTTGATGGTGTACTTTTCGAGCGCAGCCGTGCCGCTGTCCTCGCCGGCGTCGCGTTCGCCGGCGGCGCCCTCTTCGCGCGCAGGGTCGCGTCCTTCTCCGGTGGAAGGCAGGCCGTGCGAGATGTAGTTGACGATGTCGAGGCGCGTGACGTCCTGCAGCGAAAGCAGGTAGGCCGCGTGCGACTGCTTCTCGCTGAAGATTGCGACCAGCACGTTCGCGACCGTCACTTCCTTCTTGCCGCTCGACTGCACGTTGAATACCGCGCGCTGCAGCACGCGCTGGAAGCCGAGCGTCGGCTGCACTTCGCGGTCATCCTCGGCTGCGAGCGCCGGCGTCGTCTCGTCGATGAACTTCTGGAGCTCTCCCGTGAGGCGCGCGAGGTCCGCCCCGCAGGCCTTCAGGATCTCGCGCACGCGCGGCGCGTCGAGGATCGACAGCAGGAGGTGCTCCACTGTCATGTACTCATGGCGCGCGTCGCGGGCCTTTTGATAGGCCTCGTTCAGGCAGTATTCGAGCTCACTCGACAGCAATCAGGTTTCCTCCATCGTGCAGAGCAGCGGGTGCTGGTGCTGCCGTGCGTATGTCATGACCTGCGCCACTTTCGTCTCCGCAATCTCGTACGTGAACACCCCGCAGACACCCTTTCCCTTCGTGTGCACCTCGAGCATCACCCGGGTCGCCCGGGTCCGGTCGAGGCTGAAGATCCGTTCGAGCACGTCGACCACGAATTCCATCGGCGTGTAATCGTCGTTCAGCAGCACCACCTGGTACAGCGGCGGCTTGCGCAGTTTCGGCTGCGCCTCCTCGACCACCAGGTCGATACCGCCCTGCCCGATCTCCCGTTCCTTGTCACCGGCCACCGGTTTCGCCCGTCCTTCACCCTCGGTTCATTTATAGGGTTGCCACGCCTGCCGCACAAGTGACGGGTCCGTCATTCGCCAAATGGCGACACCTTCGCGAGCCCGGTTTGAGAAGTGTCGCACAAGTGCCCGCCGTTACTCCGGTTTCCGGCCGCTTTTCGCCTTGTGGCCCTCTGCCGGCAACCCGTATCATGTCGCGGTTCCCCGGTCCGCGGACCTGACACCGCATGCAGCTAGTTGATCGTATCGTCGCGCCATGGCGCCGCCCGGCTGGTGGCGCTGCGCCGGGCCTCGCCGGCGCCGCGCCCTCGATCGTCGGCGTCATCCTGGTCATCGTGATCGCGGCGCAGCTCGCGGCCCTGCTGTGGCGGGTTCTCGCTTCCCGGGATTCTGACGCCATGCAGGCGGCGCCGGCCGTGCCCGCGCCGGCTTCGACGGTCGACCTGACCGCCATCGTGAATGCCCACCTGTTCGGCGTGGCCAGCAACACCGGCGACGCATCCATGGCGCCGGCAACGTCCGCCAGCCTCACGCTTGCCGGCACGCTTGCCGGCGCCGAGCCTGAGCGTGGATGGGCGATCATCGGCGCAAGCGGTCAGCCCGCACGTGTCTATGCGACCGGTGCTTCTCTTCCGGGCGGCACCCGGCTGTTCGCCGTCTATCCGGACCGTGTCATTCTCGATCGAAACGGATCGCGCGAATCCCTCCTGCTGCCGCGCCTCACCGTGGGCGCGGGCAGTGTGGCGCCGCGCGTCGCCGGATTCGCGCCGGTCGCGGCGCCGAATGCCTCGCTTGCCGACAGCGTGCGCCAGTTGCTGGTGCAGAATCCCGCCTCTGGCGGCGACCTGCTGCGTCCGCAGCCCGTCTTCGCGGGCGGGTCTCTGCGCGGATACCGCGTGTATCCCGGGCGCAACCGGGCTCAGTTTGCTGGCCTCGGCCTGCAGCCGGGCGATCTCGTCATGGCGGTGAACGGCGCGGCGCTCGACGATCCCAATCGAGGCCTCGAGATCCTGCGCGGGATCGGGCAGGGCTCCGCGGTCACGTTGACAGTCGACCGGGGAGGCCAGCAACAGCAGATTACCGTCGATCCGGCCGCCGTCCTGCAGCAGATGCAGCCCCCGCCCGAGGCCGATGAGGAAGCGGAAGACCCGGATTCCACGGACGAGGCGACCGAATGAAGACCGGTCTCCAGAGGAACGACGCCATGACGCGATTCATCCGCCTCGCCGTGCTCTTCGCCTGCGTCCTGCCGCTCGGTGCGGCCGCGCAGCAAGGCGCCCAGATCACGCCGAACTACAAGGACGCGGATCTCGGCCAGGTGATCGAAGCCGTGAGCCAGGTGACGGGAAAGACTTTCATCGTCGATCCCCGGGTTCGGGCACAGGTCACGATGCTTTCGACCTCGCCAATGAGTCCGGCCGCGTTCTACGAGGCGTTCCTGGCGATATTGCAGGTCCATGGCTTCATCGCCGTGCCGTCGGGACCGGTGATCAAGATCATCCCGGATGCCACTGCCCGCCAGGTGCCCGGCGACGACCTGCCTGACCGCGTCAGCGCCACCTCCGACGAGATCGTCACCCAGGTGATCCAGGTGCGCAATGTCTCCGCCGGCCAGCTGGTCCCGATCCTGCGGCCCATGATGCCGCAGTCCGCGCACCTGGCGGCCTACCCCAGCGCCAACATGCTGATCCTCTCGGACCACGCCGCGAACGTGAATCGCATGATACGAATCATCCAGCGCATCGACCGCAGCGGCGACGAGGACATCGAAGTGATCCGGCTCGAGCATGCTTCGGCGACCGAAATCGTCCGCGTGATCAATTCGCTATCGGCCGCGCAGGGTGCCGAGGCCGCGGGCGGCGCGCGAATCGTCGCCGACGAGCGCACGAACAGCGTGCTCGTGAGCGGCGAACAGTCGCAGCGACTGCGCTTCCGCACGATTGTCGCTCACCTCGACACGCCCCTCGAGGCGGGCGGCGACACGCAGGTGCGCTACCTGCGATATGCCGACGCCGAAAAGCTCGCCGCCAAGCTCAAGGAGCAGTCGGGCGCGGCCGTCGCCGCCGCGGGCGGAGCGGCGGCCGCCCAGGCGGCGGCTGCGGGCGGCGTCGACAAGTCGGTGACGATCTGGGCGGAACCGGAAACCAATGCCCTCGTCATCACGGCTCCCCCGAAGACCATGCGTTCCCTCATGTCGGTCGTCGACCGCCTCGACGTGCGGCGGGCCCAGGTCATCATCGAGGCCATGCTGGTCGAGGTGTCGACCGACGCCTCGCGCGACCTGGGCGTGAACTGGATTGTCGACGGATCCGGCGACAACTTCCTGGTCGGCCTCTTCAACCAGCCGATTGCGGGCGTCAGCCTCGGGGACGTCGCGGCCGCGATCAACGATCCCTCTTCGCAGACCTCCGGCGCCCCGGGTGGATTCACGGTCGGCGGCGGGCGCCGGCAGGACACCGGCACGAACTTCGCCGCGATCCTTCGCGCGCTCGCGAGCAACGGGGACACTAACGTGGTCTCCATGCCGTCGGTCATTACGCTCGACAATGAGGAAGCCCAGATCAAGGTGGCGCAGGAAGTGCCGTTCCTCACCGGCCAGTTCACCAACACGGGCGCCGCCGCCGGCGCGGTCAATCCGTTCCAGACCATCGAGCGCAAGGAAGTCGGCAATATCCTGAAGATCACGCCCCAGATCACGGATGAGGACACGATTCTCCTCAAGATCGAGCAGGAAGCCTCCGGCATCGCCGCCGCCGCGGCCCAGGTCTCGAGCACGGACCTGGTCACCAACAAGCGGACAATTTCGACCCGCGTTCTGGTGGACGACGGCGGTATGATCGTGCTGGGCGGGCTGATTGAAGACCGCCTGACCGAGAGCGAGAGCCGCGTGCCGGTGCTCGGAAGGATTCCCGTCATCGGAGCCCTGTTCCGCGTGCGCAACACGCAGAAGACAAAGACCAATCTGATGGTCTTCATCCGTCCGCGCGTGCTGCGGAATGCGGAGCAGGCGGCGATTGAAACCAATGCGAAGTACAACTATCTGCGGGACCTGCAGATCGACCGCAACCAGGGCAAGGTGAAGATGATGCCGGGCGCGAAGCAGCCGACCCTTCCGCCTCTGGTCGGCCCGACGCAGCCGACGCCGCCGCCGCCGCCCTCGCAGGACGAGCAGGATTCCGCGGTCGAATCGGCAGTCGAACCCGCGCCGGCGCCCGGCTCCGAACAGCCGCCGGTGACGCCGCCGCGGTGACGGGACAGGCTCCATGATCGCGGGCATGCCGGCCGGACCGATCGCGCCCGTCGGCCGGCTACCCTTCGCCTTCGCCAAGCGCCACGGCGTCCTGGTGCGGGGCGTGGCCGACGGCAAGGCGCAGATTGTCTATCGCGAGGGTGCGCAGCCCGCGGCGGTCGCGGAGCTCAGGCGCTTCCTCGGGATTCCCCTCGTAATCGAACGCGTTGCGGCTCCGGCCTTCGACGAGCTGCTCCGCAAGGCCTACGAAGGCGGCAGCGGCGAAGCCGGCCAGATCGTCGAGGGCATCGAGGGTGAAACGGATCTCGCCGGGCTGGCAGAGGGCCTGCCCGAGCCTTCGGACCTCATGGAGAGCGAGGATGACGCCCCCGTCATCCGCCTGATCAACGCCGTGCTGACGCAGGCGATCAAGGAAAACGCCTCCGACATCCACATCGAGCCTTACGAAAACCGCCTCGTCATCCGTTTCCGCGTCGACGGCGTGCTGCGCGAGGTCCTGCAGACCAAGCGCGCGGTCGCTCCGCTCCTGATCTCGCGCGTCAAGGTCATGTCGCGCCTCGACATTGCCGAGAAGCGCCTCCCGCAGGATGGCCGGATCAGCCTGCGAATCGCCGGCCGGGCGGTCGACGTGCGCGTCTCCACCCTCCCCTCGGGGCATGGCGAGCGGGTGGTGCTGCGCCTCCTGGACAAGCAGGCCGGGCGGCTCGATCTCTCCTCGCTCGGGATGGAATCTCGGGTCCAGGGAATGATCGACGCCCTGATCCACAAGCCCCACGGCATCATCCTGGTGACCGGCCCGACGGGCTCCGGCAAGACGACGACGCTCTACGCGGCGCTCGAGCGCATCAACGACCGCACGCGCAACATCATGACAGTCGAGGACCCGATCGAGTACTACATCGACGGCATCGGACAGACCCAGGTCAACACCAAGGTCGAGATGACCTTCGCCCGTGGGCTCCGGGCCATACTCCGCCAGGACCCGGACGTCGTCATGGTCGGCGAGATCCGCGACACCGAGACCGCGCAGATCGCGGTCCAGGCGTCCTTGACCGGCCATCTCGTGCTGTCGACCCTGCACACGAATACCGCCGTCGGTGCTGTCACGCGGCTGCGCGACATGGGTGTCGAGCCCTTCCTGCTCGCCTCCACGCTGCTCGGCGTCGTCGCGCAGCGGCTGGTGCGCGTGCTGAATCCGGAGACACGGATCGGCTATCCGCCGGGGGACTACGAAGCCCGTCTCGTCGGGCTCGCCCCCGGCGACATCGGGCGCGCGACCCTGTACCGCCCCGGGGCGGACGCCGGCAGCGGATACCGGGGGCGCACGGGCATCTACGAACTCGTGATCGTCAACGACCGGATGCGCGTGATGATTCACGACGGGGCCGGCGAACATGAACTCGAGCGCCAGGCGCGCGAACTGACCACCGGCATCCGTGACGACGGCCGCGCGAAGGTTCTCGCCGGCGTGACTTCCCTCGAGGAACTGCTCCGCGTCACGCGCGAAGAGTGATGGCGGCCTACGAATATACGGCGCTCGACGCCGCCGGCCGCGAGCTGCACGGTGTCCTGGACGGCGACAGCCCGCGCCAGATCCGCCAGTTGCTCCGCGACCAGTCGCTGCTGCCGGTCACTGTCACCGAGGTCAGCGATGCGCCACCGCCCCGGACGCTCTCGTTTTCTCTGGGCAAACGAATCGGTTCGGCGGACCTCGCGCTGCTGACGCGGCAGCTTTCCACCCTGGTCCGTTCCGGCATCCCGCTCGAGGAGGCATTGCTCGCGGTTTCGCAGCAGAGCGAGAAAGTGCGCGTGCGCAACGTCATCGCCGGGGTCCGGTCCCGTGTCATGGAAGGCCGCACGCTGGCCGAGGGCCTGGCGGCGTTTCCGACGGTATTCCCCGAAATCTACCGCGCGACGGTTTCTGCGGGCGAGCAGTCCGGTCACCTCGACGCAGTGCTCGAGCGCATGGCCGATTACACGGAGAACCGACAGGTCCTTGAGCAGAAGATCAGGAACGCGATGATCTACCCGGTGCTGCTCACGGTCGTGTGCCTTGGCATCGTCGGCCTCCTGCTCGGCTACGTCGTGCCCGAGGTCGTCCGCGTGTTCGAAGCGGGAGAGCGGGAACTGCCGATCCTCACGCGGCTCCTGATCGCGGCCTCGGATTTCCTGCGCGCCTGGTGGTGGCTGTTGCTGGCAACGATCATCGCCGCGGTCTGGGGATTCCGCCGTTGGCTGCGCGACCCGGTTTCCCGGCGGCGCTACGACGCCTTCAAGCTGCGCCTGCCGCTGGTCGGCCGCATCACCCGGGGCAACAACGCGGCGCGCTTTGCGCGCACGCTGTCGATCCTGGCCGCGAGTTCGGTACCGGTGCTCGAGGCGCTCCGGATTGCGGCCGAGGTCGTTACCAACACGACCATGCGCCGGGCGGTCGAGGATGCGGCCGTCCGGGTGCGCGAGGGCGCGTCGATCGCGCGCTCGCTCGGCGCCAGCAAGCTGTTCCCGCCGATGCTCGTTCACCTGGTCGCGAGCGGCGAGACGAGCGGCGAGCTGGAGGCGATGCTCGAGCGTGCCGCCGACAACCAGGAACGCGAGCTCGACGGCGTGGTCAACACGGCGGTCGACATCCTGGGCCCGGTCATGATCCTGCTGATGGGCGCTTTCGTTTTCGTGATCGTCATCGCGCTTCTGCTACCGATCTTCCAGTTGAATCAGCTTGTGCACTGAGACCCCTTGCAGCCAGGGCCGCCGCGCTTTATAAGTCGGCCCGGCAGTGACCCCGGACCGGTCGCATGATCGAGAAGCCCAAGGAAGAATTCGAGGACGAGGAACCGGACGAACTCGAGGAAGCCGCGGAGGACCTCGACGTCGACCAGTTGATGCGGGATTTCGATACCCGCAAGCGCCGCGGCGCCCGCAGCTCGGCCGGCGAACCCGCCTGGCGCAAGCTCGAGCGCATGCGCGAAGACAAGCGCACGGCGGGCTTGCTGTCCGACTTCGACGATTACGACATTGACGAGACCGGTGCAGGGCCCCTGAAGAGGTCACGGCGCGTCCCGACTTCCCGCCGGCGTCCATAGGGGCCGGTCCCCTTCGACGCCGTGTCGTCCTTTCAGATGAAGGGGCCGGTCCCCTTCGACATCACGCCATCGTTTCCTGCAGGAAGACCCGTCGTCGAAGGGGACCGTCCCCTCCCGCGCCTATCTGAAGCTCCGCGCCTGGGTAAGCAGCGCCCCCAGCAGCGCAGAGCGGTCCTCCAGGGCGTCGACCACGACGTGCCGTACTTCCCCCTCCCGCTGCAGGCGCCCGCTGACCCCGAGGAGCCTCGCCCCCAGCATGGCTTTCCGGTGCCGGTCGGCGATCCGGCTCCAGACGACGAGATTCAGGTAGCCCGTCTCGTCCTCGAGCGTCACGAAGATCACGCCGCCGGCGCTGCCCGGCCGCTGGCGCGTGACGACAATGCCGCCGGTCCGGAGGGCCGCACCATCCGGCAGCTCGGCCACCTGCCCGGCCGTGAGCCAGCCGTCCCGCTCGAGACCCGGCCGCAGGAGCGCAAGCGGATGCCGTGCCAGCGTGAACCCGAGTGCGCGGTAGTCCGCGACAATGTCCTCGCCCTCTGAAGGTGCGCGCAGGAGCGGCAGGCCCTCCTCCCGTTCCGAGGCCGGCACAAGCGGCAGCGCCGGCTCGACGCCCAGCACGTCCCAGGCCGCGCGATAGCGATGGCCGGCCAGCGTCGCGAGCGCTCCTGCCGCGGCGAGCGCCTCGAGATCACGCCGCGACAGCCGCGCGCGCCGTGCGAGTTCGGGCACCCGGCCAAACGGGCCTTCCGCGCGCGCGGCCAAAAGCCGGGCTGCCGCTTCCCGCGACAGTCCCCGCACGCGGTCGAGCCCGAAGCGGAGCGCGACACGGCCGCCTTCCGCACCCTCGAGCGATGACTCCACGTCGCTCGCATTGACGTCGGCCGGGAGCACGGCGACGCCGTGCGCACGCGCGTCACGCACGAGCTGGGCAGGTGCATAGAAGCCCATCGGCTGGCTGTTGAGGAGCGCGCAGCAGAAGGCCGCGGGCTCATACCGCTTGAGCCAGGCCGAGACGTAGACGAGCAGCGCGAAGCTTGCGGCGTGGGACTCCGGGAAGCCGTACTCGCCGAAGCCGAGGATCTGCTGGAACACCTGCCGCGCAAAGCCCTCGTCATAGCCGCGTGCGCGCATCCCCTCGACCAGCCGCTCCTCGAACGGCCCCAGCGAGCCCTTGCGCCGCCAGGCCGCCATCGCACGCCGCAGGCGATCCGCCTCGCCCGGCGTGAAGCCCGCGGCGACGATGGCAAGCTGCATGACCTGCTCCTGGAAGATCGGCACGCCGAGCGTGCGCGAGAGCACGCACTCGACCTCCGGGCCCGGATACACGACCGGTTCCCGCCCGCTCCTGCGGCGCAGGTACGGATGCACCATCTGGCCCTGGATCGGGCCGGGGCGCACGATCGCGACTTCGATGACGAGGTCGTAATAGCGACGGGGCCGCAGCCGCGGCAGCATCGCCATCTGCGCACGGGACTCGATCTGGAACACGCCGATGGTGTCGGCACGGCAGATCATCTCGTAGACGGCGGGATCCTCGGGCGGGATGTCGGACAGGCGGAACTCGCGCCCGCGTCTTGCCGAGACCAGTGCCAGCGTGCGGCGGATCGCGGTCAGCATGCCGAGGCCCAGCACGTCGACCTTGAGGAGCCGGAGTTCGTCGAGATCGTCCTTGTCCCACTGGATCACCGTGCGTTCCGGCATCGCCGCGTTCTCGACCGGCACGAGCTCCTCGAGCGGGCCGCGCGAGATCACGAAGCCGCCGGTGTGCTGCGACAGGTGCCGTGGAAACCCGATCAGCTCGCGCGTGAGGGCGAGCACGCGCGCGACGAGCGGGTTCGACACGTCGAAGCCCGCGTCCCGGATCCGCGAGTCCTCGACCTCGCGGCCGTCCCACCACTGCATCGCGTGCGCGAGGCGGTCCACCTGGGCCGCATCGAGCCCGAGTGCCTTGCCGACGTCGCGCACCGCGCTCTTCGGCCGGTAGCAGATCACGGTCGCCGTCAGCGCGGCGCGGGCGCGACCGTACTTCGCATAGAGGTACTGGATCACCTCCTCGCGCCGCTCGTGCTCGAAGTCGACGTCGATGTCCGGCGGCTCGTTGCGCTCGCGCGAGATGAAACGCTCGAACAGCATGGACATGCGCGCCGGGTCCACCTCGGTGATGCCGAGCGCATAGCAGGCGGCGGAGTTCGCCGCCGAGCCGCGACCCTGGCACAGGATGTCGCGGCTGCGCGCGAACTCGACCAGATCGTGCACCGTCAGGAAATAACGCTCGTAGCCGAGCTCGGTGATCAGCGCGAGCTCGCGCTCGAGGAGCTCCCGCACGGCGGGGGGCGTGCCACCCGGCCAGCGCCGCGCCGCACCTTCCTCGACCAGGTGGCGCAGGTGCAGAGCGGGCGTCGTGCCAGCGGGCACGATCTCCTCCGGGTATTCGTAGCAAAGCTCGTCGAGCGAGAACCGGCAACGCTCGGCAATGTCCCGCGTCGCGTCGACGAGGGCGCGCGGGTACAGCGCTGCGATCCGCCCGGGCGGGCGAAGCGTCCGCTCGCCGTTCGGTTGCAGCGCGTGGCCCGCCTGCGCGACGGTCGTCTTGAGGCGCACCGCGGTCAGCAGGTCCTGCACCGCGCGGCGCCTGCGCTGGTGCATGTGCACGTCGCCGGCCGCGACCGCCGGCAGCCCGAGACCGTGCGAAAGCGCCGCGAGGCGTTCCAGCCGTTCACGGTCGCGGCCTCCGGCCGTGAGCTCCACGGCGACCCAGAGCCGGCCGGGGAAACGCTCGCGGAGCCACTCGGCCTCCTCGACCGCCGGCTCGGCGCCGCCTGGCAGCCACAAGGCGAGGCAGTCTTCAAGCCCCTCGTCGAAGTCGGCCCGCGCGAGCCGGTACTCCCCCTTCGGGGCCGCCCGGCGGCCCCGCGTGACGAGGCGCGCGAGCACCGCGTAGCCACGGCGGCTGGCGGCGAGCACGACAAGGCGCAGGCCGTCGGCGAGCCTGAATTCGCTGCCGATGACGAGTGGTAGCCCCGCCTCGCGCGCGGCGGCGTGGGCCCGCACGACGCCCGCGAGCGAACACTCGTCGGTCAGTGCGAGCGCGGTGTAGCCGAGATCTTTCGCGCGCGCGACGAGTTCGGCCGGATGCGAGGCGCCGCGCAGGAACGTGAAGTTGCTGATGCAATGCAGTTCCGCATACGACATCTCGCGTCACGCTCGCGGGAAGTCACGCTTGTCGCGCGGGCTTCGCTGCCGGGACTCCCGCTCGTTCGCTCCGCCGGAACTTTAGTCGCTCACTCGCGGGGTCCCGGCGCGCTCGCCCGCACGACGCGCTGCCAACCCATTCGCGCCGCCCGAGGTGGCGGGGTCCTCGCGAGCAAATGCTTAAAGTTCCGGCAGCATTTGCGAGCGAGGAACCCCGCCGGATCCCGGGCGGCGCGAACTGGAAATGGCTTCGCATTGCCTAATGCCCGTCAGCCGAAGACCCCGTGGAGGAACCAACGCAGGCCGGGTGGGCGTTCGCGGAAAATCCAGAGCCGGACGCCCGCGCGGCTGAGCGCGACGTAGTAATCGCGCCGGACGTCGTGCCCGTCCCACCAGCCGGTCTCGATGCGCTCAGGCCCGGTGACGAATGTTCCTTCCCAGTCGTCGAGCGGCTGCGGCTCGGCGAGCATCCAGAGCGGGCGCGCCGGGCGCGCAGCCGGCCAGGACACCGGCAGTGCGGCTGCACCACCCGGCTCCGCGATCCGAAACGCACGCTCGGGACGGTGCTCGGGCACTGGCAGCACGCCGAACACCGCATCGCGCCCGAGCCGCGCGCGCAGCAGGTCGAGCAGCTGCGCAGTCGCCTCCGGGTCCGCGTTCCGGCCACGCTCGAAAAGCTCCGCATCGCGGAGCGTGACCGGCAACAGGACGCCGGAGCGCAGCCGGAGCGCGACGACAGGCAGCGCGAGCCGGCATCGTCCGAGCCGCTCGCGCAGCAATACCCGCAGATGAGTCGCATCGCCGGCCATGCGCGCGAGCGTCACGCGAAGCCGCGTGGGCGCCTGCCCGCGATGCAGGAGATCCACACGCAGCAAGCGGGTGCCGGACGCGCGGGCACGCAGGAAGTTTTCCAGCCTGGCCAGCAGGCGCTCGAGCGGCGGTTGCAACCCGGCCACGGTCTCCACGGCGGCCGGAAGCTCGAGCCGTTCGTCGAAGCGCTCCGGCACGACGTGGCGCCGGCGCGGGGCGGGGCGACGGCCGAGCCCTTCGTCGAGTTCATCGAGCAGCCGCGGCCCGAAGCGCGTGGCGAAGCCCGCGCGCGGCAACCGCAGGAGATCCGCGACGTTCCGGATGCCGAGCCCGGCAAGTGTCGCGATCGTCTTCTCTCGCCACTGCAGGCAGGTCAGCGGCAGCTGCGCCGCGATGCCCGGCATCGCGTCGGCGCGGGTCACGGTCATCGCGAGATCGGCGCGCGCGAGCCACAGCGCGCCACGCGCCGTCGGTGCGATCGCGAGTGAGGCCGAAAGGCCGCTCGTCGAGAGGCCGGCAAGCGCGCGCCGCACGAGCGCCATGGCGCCACCGAAGAGATCGAGGCTGCCGCGCACTTCGGCGAGCACCGCCCCTGGCGGCTCGAGGCTGACGACGGGCGTGAATTGCAGCGCCCAGCGCCCCAGGCGGTCGAGCAATGCCGCCTCCGCGGCGGGCCCGCGCTCCAGGACCCGCAATCCCGGCACCCGCGCGAGCGCCGCGTTGAGGCTCATGCCGGGCGCAATGCCCTGGCGTGTCGCGCGCTCGTTGCAGGCGATGACGGCACGACGGGGATCGTCAAGGGCAGTGACGACCGCCGCGCGCGCCTGCCCGGTGCCCGGCAGCAGGGCATCGAGCGGCAGGCGGGGGAAATGCGCGGCGAGCCAGAGTTCGGTCGCGCCGGCAGCGACTTTCGCGCGCGGCGTCGGGACCGGCATGAGCGCGTGGCGACGGCTTGTCGGTGCCGGCGCGATCGTGGCCGGGTATCCCTCGGGCATCTGGACCGCCTCAGTGGATGAGGAGGCGCTCGATGCGCGCCGGTCCGCCGCCGCGGCTCTTCAGGATTTCGACGTCGAGGCCGTAGTCCCGCGCGGTGAGCGCGAGCCTGAGCGCGGCCGGCGAGCCGTCGCCGCGATGGGCGGCGGACCGCAACAGGAAGGCCGGGGTACGGCCCTCTTCCGCCGCCAGCTTCAGCCGGCGAAGCGCCGGGTCGCAGGCCTCGCCGGTCCAGCCGAGCACCGCTGCACAGGCGCCGGAGCGCAGGGCCTGTTCCATCGCCCAAAGCCTGTCCTGCCCGGCGCGCGGCCGGATGACCAGCATGCGCGCGGGATCGAGCCCGGCATCGGCGAGGGCCGGCGCGTACGGCAGGTGCGGCGGAGCGAGCCAGGCGATCCAGCGCGGCCCCCCACCTGCCGCCGCCGCGAGCGTCCTGAGCGCCGGCAGCAACAGGCGGATTTCACCGACCCCCACAGCCGGCACCAGGAGCTCGATCAACGTGGCGAGAGGCCATCCGCCACCCGGCAGGCGTGCATCGAGAGCGCGGAAGCCGGTCGGGACGGTCTCGGGTGCGCCCGCGCTGCCGCCGCGCCAGAGCGCGGGATGACGCAGCAGCTCCGCGAGCGAGTCGCTCACTGCATGACGTCCGGCCTGCCGCGCCGCAGGACGCCGACTACCACGCCTTCGATCGTCATCGACTGCTTGCGCAGGTCGACACGGATCGGCTCGAACTCCGGGTTTTCCGGCAGCAGCCACACGATCGAGCCTTCCTGGCGATAGCGCTTGACGGTCACCTCGTTCTCGAGCCGCGCGACGATGATCTGCCGGTTGCGGACGTCGGGCGACCGGTGCACGGCGACGAGGTCGCCGTCCAGGATGCCGACGTCGCGCATGCTCATGCCGCTGACCCGCAGCAGGTAATGCGGCCGCGGGCTGAACAGCGCCGGGTCGATCTGGAAGCGCCCCTCGATATGCTCCTCGGCCAGGATCGGGCGACCGGCGGCCACGCGGCCGATGAGCGGCAAGCCAAACTGCTCGCGCAGCGCATCCTTCAGCACGATACCGCGCGCGCTGCCTGCGATCAGCGCGAGCACGCCCTTGCGCTGCAGGGCGCGCAGGTGCTCTTCCGCAGCGTTGGCGGAACGGAAGCCGAGCGCTTCCGCGATTTCCGCGCGCGTGGGCGGCAGGCCGTTCGCGGCGATCGCGTCCTGGATGAACTCGAGGATCTGGCGTTGGCGGGGCGTGAGATCGTCCGTCATGATCCACCTGTATGCATGATCAGTCACTGTGATTATATACAGGTTAAGGCGTCTGGCAAGCACCCGTCGCAAAATCGGCCTTGGTCTTCCGTCCCTGCACCGCAATCCCGATCACGCGGCAGGACCACACGCGTGCCGCCGGGACCGGCGAGTGAGCGACTGAAGTTCCGGCGGAGCGAACGAGCCGGGTCCCGGCTGCACGCCGCGCATACTCGACGTCCGTTCGATCACGTACACGCGCGCAAAAACGCACGTCGTGTCCGACAACCACTGACATCGCGCTGTCGCCGGACCGCGACAAGCGCGCAAGCGGCTTTCACCTGCCGCGCTGATACGTTACGATCCGCAAGGCCACCGCGCGGAGAGGAAGGACCGCCGGCGCCGTGCATCCGCGCAAGCGGCTTGTAACGTTCCATGCAACCTTGTGGAGAAAAATCTCATGACCAACATCCTGAAGGTGGGCGTCGCTGCCGCCGTCATCGCCCTGGGCGCCGGCTGCACCGATCTGAAGCCCTTGCAGGCGGAAGTCGACTCGCTCAAGTCCCAGGTCGCCAAGCTGTCCGGTGACATGGACGGCGTGAAGACCGCGGCGGACGGCGCAAGCCGTGCCGCAGCCGCCGCACAGCAGGCTGCCACCTCGGCGCAGAACACGGCCAATCAGGCTGCGTCTGCGGCGCAGGCGGCACAGCAGTGCTGCGATGCGAACAGCGAGAAGCTGAATCGCATGTTCGAAAAGTCGATGTCGAAGTAATCGACGTTTAACGCCAATAGAAAGGCCCCGCGGTGGCGACACCGCGGGGCCTTTGCTTTTATGGGCCGGCCAGTTCCCCGGGGGCGAGCGCCGCGGTGCGTGATCCTGCGACGGAGACCGGCGTCGGGATTCCGCGGGCCTCGCGCCAGGTCCGTTCGGCGCCGATCCAGTCGATCGCGAGCGGGTCGGAGCGCGTCGCCTCGACGATGAGGCGCGTGAGGTCCGTGAGCGTGGGCGCTTCGGTGGTGTCTTCCTGCAGCGCCGGGTGGACCTCGATGAGGAGCTCGCCGTCCTGCCAGCCCCACTTGTAGGGCTGATTCACGATGGCGACGGGCGTGTTGAGGGCCACCATGTTGAAGAGCGTCTCGATGTCCTCGGGATAGAGGCGCATGCAGCCGTGGGTCACCTGCATGCCGATACCCGCAGGCCGGTTGGTGCCGTGGATCAGGTAGGCGCCGCCCGGAATGCCGAGCGCCATCTTGTAGCGGCCCATCGGATTGTCCGGACCCCCCGGAACCACCGCCGGAAGAAACTCGCCGCGCTTCGCATGCTCCTCGCGGACCGACTTCGGCGGTATCCAGGGGGCATCCTTGACCTTGGACACGATCCGCGTGGTCCCCAGCGGCGTGTTCCAGTCCATCTTTCCGATGCTGACCGGAAAGGTCCAGACCGTCGGCGCCTGGCCCGCCGGCGCCGGCGGGTACCAGTAAAGGCGGTGTTCGGGCAGATTGATCACGATGCCCGTGCGAGGCGCCCGTGGCAACAGCCGCTGTTTCGGCACGATGACGACCGTGCCGGCACCGGGCAACCAGGGATCGACGCCGGGGTTCGCGTTCGTGATCTCCTCGTAACCCAGACCGTAACGCCGCGCAACGTCGAGCAGCGTGTCCTTCGCTTCTGTCCGGGTCGTGATGGTCTCGCCGATCGCGTCGCTTCCGTCCGCCGGCAGCGCGAACTCCTCGGCAGCGGCCGGCAGGGCCGCCACGAGCGCCAGGGTGAACATCAGGAATCGCATGCCGGTATGGACCGCCCTCTCCGCCGCGGGTTTCAGCATCAATAGCGTATCAGTGCCGAACCCCAGGTAAAGCCTCCGCCGAAGGTCTCGAGCAGCAACAACTGCCCGCGGTGGATCCGCCCGTCGCGCACGGCCGTGTCCAGGGCCAGGGGGATCGAGGCGGCAGAGGTGTTGCCGTGGTCCTGCACGGTGACGACGACCTTTTCCATCGACAGCCCGAGCTTGTCCGCCGCCGACTGGATGATGCGCAGATTCGCCTGGTGCGGAACCAGCCAGTCGATTTCGCTGCGTTCGATGCCGTTCTTGGCGAGCGTTTCATCGACGAGCTTCGAGAGAGTCCGCACCGCGACTTTGAAGACTTCGTTGCCCTGCATCTTCAGGCCGTCCGTCGAATTGCTGCGCAGGGTGTCGAATCCTTTCGAAACGCCGTAGGGAAAGTACAGCAGGTCCTGGTACTTGCCATCGGAGTGCAGGTGCGTGCCGATGATGCCCGGCTCGTCGGACGGGGTGAGGACCACGGCGCCGGCACCGTCGCCGAACAGCACGGCCGTCGCGCGGTCGCTCCAGTCCACGAATCGCGACAGGCACTCGACGCCGACCACGAGGGCGCATTGGGACTCGCCGAGGCGCACGTACTTGTCGGCGATCGAAAGCGCATAGACGAAACCGCTGCAGGCGGTCTCAAGCGAGAACGCAGGGCAGCCGTGGATGTCCAGGCGCTGCTGAAGCAGCGTGCCGGTGTTCGGGAAGATGAGATCGGGGGTCGTCGTGCCGACGACGATGAAATCAACGTCCGCAGGCGTCGCTCCGGCCGACTTCAGGGCACGGCGCGCCGCATGTTCGGCCAGCGACGAACTCGATTCTTCCGGTGCGGCGATGTGGCGGCGCTCGATGCCGGTACGCGTGCGAATCCACTCGTCGGTCGTGTCGACCGTCGCCTCGAGGTCCTTGTTCGTGAGGACTTTTTCCGGCAGGTAACTGCCGGTGCCGGCGACGCGGGAGTAGCGGTTCATCGGGGGCCGGGGGCGCGCGCCAGGCTCACTCCTGTTGGGAGTCGTCGGCGGGCACCTCGATCACCTTGCGGCCGCGATAAAAACCGTCGCGGCTCACGCGGTGGCGAAGGTGCGTCTCCCCGGTCGTCGGGTCCTTTGACAGGGCGGGCTTCGCCAGGCGGTCGTGCGAGCGATGCATCCCGCGCTTCGACGGTGTCTTTCGGCTTTTCTGAACGGCCATGAATTACTCCAGGTCAGTGTTTCAGCAAATCTTTCAATCCCGCGAAGGGGCGCCGCATCTCCGGCGCCTGCGCCTCCCCTCCCGGCCGCACGGCTCCGCGCCGCAACACACAGGCCTCGCCCGCGCCATGTTGCGGAACGATCGGCAGCGACAGCAGGAGCTCGTCCTCGACGAGAGCCGCCAGGTCGAGCGTGCGCGGGTCACCCCCGACGACCTCGAGGTCATCCGGCAGCGCTGGCGTACCCTCTTTGGCGAACGCCAGCTGCGCATCCGACTCCACCTTTCGGTGAACCGGCCCCAGGCAACGCTGGCAAGTCAGCACGAGGTCAGCCTGCACTGTCAGCCGCGCCGCCGGCATTCCCCCCTCCAGGCGAAACACAATGCGCGCCGACGCCCCGCCCGTCGCCTCAGCCAGTCGATCGCGCAATCGGGCGAATCCGGCCAGTGGAAAAGTGCGGTCGACCTGCGACTTGTTGCGCGCCAGCTCGAGCGCATCGAGCGGCCGATCCCGGGGCGCCGACATGGGGGCGGTATGATAGTGATCGCGCCCGGGAGTGTCAAAGAAGTGACGGTGCAAACCCTTGTTTTTTAAGCACTGAGCGACCATGAGACCCAGCCTCTACCTGGCATCGACCTCGCGTTACCGGGCCGAACTGCTGGCGCGCCTGCGCATCCCCTTCGAGGTCGAGGCACCGGGCGCGGACGAGACCGCCCACGCGGGTGAGCGGCCCGAAGCACGGGCGCTTCGGCTCGCGAGAGCCAAGGCGGCGACCGTCGCCGACCGTCATCCCGGAAGCTGGGTCGTCGGCTCCGATCAGGTGGCCGTTTGCCGGGGCCGCGTCCTCGACAAGCCGGGCGATGCCGATCGATGTCGCCAGCAACTTGCTGCGAGCAGCGGTCGAACCGTCGAATTCCACAGCGCCGTGGTGCTGCTGCGCGCGGGCGCGGACTTCGCCGCGGAACACGTCGACCGGACCCTGGTGCATTTCCGGACGCTCTCTGCCGACGAAATTGCCCGCTACACCGATATCGACCGCCCTTTCGATTGCGCCGGCGGCTTTCGCAGCGAAGGCCTCGGCGTCGCGCTGTTCCAGTCGATCGAAACGCAGGATCCCACGGCACTCGTGGGATTGCCGCTCATCTGGCTCGCGGGCGCGCTGCGCGCCGCCGGCCTCGACCCGCTGTCGCCCGCTCAGCACTGATCGCCACGCTTCGAAAGCCGCGCGAGCAGCGCCTCCAGGTCGTCCGGCAGCGGCGCCTCGATCCGGAACCTGCGGCCATCTTCCGGCCATTGAAATGTGACCGACGAGGCGTGCAGGAACATGCGGCGAAGTCCCAGCCCCCGCAAGCGCGCGTTGCATTCGCGATCCCCGTATTTCTCGTCACCGGCGACCGGATGACCGGCAAAAGCCGCGTGCACGCGAATCTGGTGGGTGCGACCGGTCCGGATGGCGACGTCCATGCGGGTCGCCACCCGGTCGAAGTAGGCGACAGGATCAAAGACGGATATGGCGATCTTGCCCGCCCGGTGGACACGCACCACGCGTTCGCCGCCCTGGCGCGCGTTCGTGAGCACCGGGGCGTCGATCGTCTTGCGGCCCAGGCGCCATCGCCCGGCGACCAGTGCCGTGTAATGCTTCTCGACGGCGCCTTCGCGCAGCAGCGCATGCAGGCTGCGAAGCGCTGCGCGCGTTCGTGCGACCAGCAGGCAGCCGCTGGTATCGCGATCGAGCCGGTGCGCCAGCTCGAGGGGTTCGCCCGGCCGCAAGGCGCGGAGCACCTCGATCAGGCCGAAGGCAAGCCCGGAACCGCCGTGAACGGCGAGGCCGGCGGGCTTGTTGATGACCAGGATCCGCGCGTCCTCGTGCACCATGGCCGCCTGCACGGTGGCCCTCAGGTCACCGGGGACGTCGACCGATCCGGCCACCCGAGCCGGGAGGTCGCGCACCGGCGGCAGGCGGATCTCGTCGTCGGCCGCAAGGCGATAGTCGGCCGGTTTGCGCTTGCCGTTGACACGCACTTCTCCCCGGCGGAGCAGTCGGTAGACGCGGCTGCGCGGCACGCCGGCGAGTTCCCTCAGCAGGAAATTGTCCAGGCGCTGGCCTTCCGAGGCGGCGCCTGCCCGCACCCGCCGCACGGTCGACGCCTGCTTTCGACCAGTCATCACCGAGTTTCTCTAACGTGTTGATTTTCCGGGCGCATCTGATATCTTAGCCGGCAGTCAGGTCTTACGGCGCAGGCTTTGCGAAGCGAAGCGTGGCCGCTGACCGGTACGCGGCCACTCCCTGTCGGTCCCGTTCAATCGTGGTGCCGTTTCGGGCAGGCCGCATGTTAGTTGGTCCGGTTCGCCCGGACCATCGCCGGCCCTTCGTTCGGATGTGAAGCCCCGCGCGTGTCGATCTCCGAGGTTCGTGCAGGAGTGAACCGACCCGCAGCCAGCTGCTGCGGCCCGCTCCTTTTCGCCCGCGATCCACGTCTGCGGTGGAGCAGACCGTTCCCATGAGAGCACGCGACATCCCCAGCGAAGCGGCCCCCAGCACCTTGGATGGGGCCCATGAAAAGAATGCTTATCAACGCGACTCAGCAGGAGGAGTTGCGCGTCGCTCTGGTTGACGGCCAGAAGCTCTACGACCTGTCGATCGAGTTACCGTCCCGCGAGCAGAAGAAAGGCAACATCTACAAGGCGCGCGTGACGCGCGTCGAGCCGAGCCTGGAGGCGGCTTTCGTCGAATACGGCGCCCAGCGCCAGGGATTTCTGCCGCTCAAGGAAGTCGCCCGCGAGTACTTCCGGTTCCAGCCCGCGCCCGGGGCCCGTTTCAACATCCGCGACGTGCTCCAGGAAAGCCAGGAGCTTCTCGTCCAGGTGGAAAAGGAGGAGCGCGGAAACAAGGGCGCCGCGCTCACGACCTTCATCAGCCTTGCCGGCCGCTTTCTCGTGCTGATGCCGAACAATCCGCGCGCGGGCGGCGTGTCGCGCCGCATCGAGGGCGAGGAACGCGATGCGACACGCGACTCCCTCGACATGCTCCGCGTACCCGACGGCATGGGGACGATCGTGCGGACCGCGGGGGTCGGCCGCGGTCCCGAAGAACTGCAGTGGGACCTCGACAACCTGCGCGCCAACTGGGACGCCATCGTCACCGCCGCCGGCGAGCGCCCGGCCCCCTTCCTGGTCTACCAGGAGAGCGACGCGGTCACCCGCGCGCTGCGTGACTATCTGTCGGACGACATCGGCGAGGTGCTCATCGACGAAACCGGCGCCCACCAGCGAGCGCTCGAGTACGTGCAGCGCTTCCAGTCGGCCGACGGGATGCGGCAGATCAAGCACTACGTCGACGACGTGCCGCTCTTCACGCGATTCCAGATCGAGAGCCAGATTGAATCGGCGTACTCGCACTCCGTCGTGCTGCCCTCGGGCGGCAGCATCGTGATCGACTACACCGAGGCGCTGGTATCCATCGACATCAACTCGGCGCGTGCGACGCGCGGCGCTGATATCGAGACGACCGCCTACAACACGAACCTCGAGGCCGCGGACGAGATCGCACGACAGTTGCGCATCCGCGACCTCGGCGGGCTGATCGTCATCGACTTCATCGACATGGAATCGAAGAAGAACCAGCAGGGCGTGGAGGACCGGTTGCGCGATGCCGTGCGGTCGGATCGCGCACGCATCCAGCTCGGACGCATTTCTCGGTTCGGGCTCATGGAAATGTCGCGCCAGCGGCTGCGGCCCTCGCTCGGCGAGTCCACCCACATGGCCTGCCCGCGGTGCAGCGGAATGGGCACGATCCGCAGCGTCGAATCCATGGCGCTCGCCGTGCTGCGGCTCATCGGCGAGGAGGTGCGCAAGGATCGGACGACCCGCGTCGTGGCGCAGCTGCCGGTCGACGTGTCGACCTTCCTCATCAATGAAAAGCGGGAATGGCTGCACCGGCTCGAGAGCCAGCGCGAGATCGACATCGTGCTGGTCCCCGATCCCAATATGCAGACGCCGAACTATTCGATCAGGCGAGTGCGCGACGACGAGATGGCCCTGCCGGAAAACGCCATGACCAGTTACCAGATGGCGGGCCAGGGTCCGGTCGAGCTCGATTTCCAGTCCCAGGCGGACAAGCGGCCCGTCGCGGCGCCTGCGGCAGTACAGCCGATTGCGCCGGCAGCGCCGGCTCCTGCTGCGGCCGCAGCCGTCGCTCGCGGTGACCGCGGCCCGGGCTTCTGGACCCGGCTCAAGGGCTGGTTCGCCGGCGGCACGGGAGCGACGACCACGACTTCCGGATCAACGGGCGCGCCGCAGCGCGAAGACCGTCCGGGCGGCCGTCATGCCCGGGATCACCGGAACGATCGCGGCGCAAGGCGCCCGCCACGCCCCGACCGGGGACCGCGGCGGGATCGCGATCGTGACCGCAACCGCAATCGGGATCGTGAGCGCCCTCGCGACCCGGACCGCAGCGAGCGCCCCGCCCGCAATCGCGGCGGCGAATCCCGCGAACAACCGGTTCGGCATCAAGAGCGGCCCGCGGAGCCGCCGCGCTCCCCCGCGGCTGCGAACCCCCGTCAGGAGCCACAGGGTACCGAGGGCGATTCGCAGCGCCGCCGCCGCCGTCGCCGGGGCCGCGGCGGCCGTGGCCGCGACCGTCAGGAATCGTATCGGCCGAACGACACGCAGCCCATCGCAGAGCGCAATGGCGATCCGAATGCGGCCACCGGCGGGTTGCAGGAATCCGTAACGAACGCAGCGCCCGCCGCGGACGTGCCATTGTCCCCGTCGCCTGCGTCGCCTGCGTCGCCTGTGTCGCCGCCTTCACCGCCGGTGGCCGCGCCCTCGCCCGCCGAGATTCCGCCGGCGCAGGAACCCCAGTCCGGGTCGACCTATACGGTGTGGTCCTCGTCTCCGGGTGACGGGCACCACTTTGGCCCGAAGGACTGAGTCAGCGGCGGCTGCCGAGCGCGGCCAGCAGGCCGCGCGCGGCCTCCTCCACGAGATCCAGCACTTCCTCGAAACCGGCCGTTCCCCCATAGTACGGATCGGGCACGTCGCGCCTGCCGAGCTGGGGCGCAAATTCGAGGAACAGGCGCACGCGCCCGGCACGATGCTCCGGCGCGATGCGGCGCAGCCTTTCACAGACCGATTCGTCCATGGCGAGAACCAGGTCGAATCGCTCGAAGTCCCCGGCTTCGACGACACGGGCGCGCAGTCTGCTCATGTCGATGCCTCGACGCCTGGCGGCGGAAATCGCGCGCTCGTCGGGCGGGCTGCCCGCGTGATAGCCGTGCGTGCCCGCGGACGCCACCTCGAGCGCGAGTTCCGACGCCTGTTGCCGGGCCAGATTGCGCACCACGGCTTCCGCCGTGGGCGATCGGCAGATGTTGCCGAGGCAAACAAACAGAATTCGCGTCATGCGCGCCTGCGCCGCCGGAGCCAGGCATCGAGGCACTCGATCGCCCGCAACGTCTCGGCTGTCGACACCGCGAACGAGATCCTGACGAATCGCCCGCCCTGGACGCCGTCGAAATCGAGACCCGTATTGAGCGCCACTCCAGTCGCATCGAGGACCTCGCGGCACCAGGACAGCGAATCGCGGGTCTGTTCACCAATGTCCGCATAGAGGTAGAAGGCGCCGTCCGCCGGCGCAATGCGGCCGATGCCGAAGTCCTCGAGTGCATCCGTCAGCAACTTACGGTTGCGGGCATACGTCCCGACATGTGCCTGCAGTTCCGCAGTCTCGTCCATCGCCGCCAGAGCTACGTGCTGCGACAGGGTTGGCGGCACGAGGAACAGGTTGCCGGCAAAGCGGCGCATCGTCTCCACGAGCGGCCCGGGAACCACGGCCCAGCCGAGGCGCCAGCCGGTCATGCACCAGTACTTCGAAAACGTATTGACCACGACCGCATCCGGGGTGTACTCGAGGATCGAGTGCGCCCGCTCGCCGTAGGTGATGCCGTGATAGGTCTCGTCGGAGATGATGCGCACGCCGCGCTCGGCGCACACGGCCGCGATCTCGGCCAACTCGGCTGCCGGGATCATCGTGCCGGTCGGATTGGACGGACTCGTCAGGATGAGCCCGTCGGGCGCAGGGTCGATCGAGGCGATCATCCCTGCCGTCGGCTGGAAACGGGTGTCGGCACCACAATCGAGCTCGACCGGCTCGAGGCCGAGAGCCAGCAAGGCGTTGCGATGGGCCGGATAACCCGGTCGCGGCAGCGCAACGCGCGCTCCACGCGAAAACAGCACGGTCATTGCGAGCACGAGTGCCGCGGAAGCGCCGAGGCTGAGCACAATCCTGGAGTCACCTGGCGAGATTCCGTAGGTCTCGCGGTAGTGCCGGTCGATACGCTCTGCGAGCGCCCCGCTTTCCCAATAGCCCAGCGGGCAGTCCGAGAGTGCCCGGTGCCCGGCGGCGATGGCAGCCGCGGGTGCCCCTGCGGAGGGCTGGCCAACCTCCATGTGAATGACCGGCAGTCCCCGACGCTCGCGTTCGTTTGCGATGCGGTTGATCTCGACCGCATAAAAAGGGGCGACCCGGTTCGCTGCGCGATTCATCGATCGCTCCGGCCGCGCAGGAGGGCATCGACGCGGGCGAGATCCTCCGCCGTGTCGACGCCCGGGCCCGGGGCATCGGCTGCATCCTCGACCAGGATCGGAAGGCCCAGGTCGAGGGCGCGCAACTGCTCGAGACGCTCGCGAAGTTCAAGCGTTGAAGCCGGAGCCGCCGCGAGCGCAACCAGGGCCGACACCCGGTAGGCATAGAGGCCGATGTGCCGCCGTGCGCCTCGATGCCGCTCCGGGCTCGCCGGGACCGCATCCGAGCCATCGCGGTCCCAGGGGACTGGCGCGCGGCTGAAGTAAAGCGCCATGCCGTCGGCGCGCGTGACGACCTTGACGACATTCGGATCGAAATAGTCGCGCTCAGTCCCGATCGGTGTCGCGAGTGTCGCAATCGCCGCCCGTGGGTTGTCCGCGAGGAGCGCGGCGGCCCGCGCGATCAGCGCCGGCGGCAGCAGGGGCTCATCGCCCTGGACATTGAGCACGATGTCGTCCGCCTTCCACCCGCGCCGTCCCGCGATCTCGGCGATCCGGTCGGTGCCGGAGCGGTGCTGCGCCGACGTCATCTCGACCGCCGCGCCGGCCGCCGCGCAGGTCGCGCGGATGCGTTCGTCATCGGTCGCGACGATCACCTCGACCGCGCCGGAGCGCACTGCGAGTCGGTGGACATGCAAGACCATCGGCGTGCCGGCGAGGAGCGCGAGCGGCTTGCCCGGCAGGCGGGCCGAGGCGTGCCGCGCGGGAATGACGACGCGAAACACGGGTTTAGCGGCTCGCGAGCGCGCTGTCATCCGGGGACAGCCGGCGTGCCTCGTCCGGCAGCATGATGGGAATGCCGTCCCGTACCGGATACGCGAGCCGGTCCGCGCGGCACAGGAACTCGCCGGTCTCATGCTGCCAGACGAGCGGCCCCTTGCAGACCGGGCAGGCGAGAATGTCCGTCAAGCGCTCACTCACGTCGTCAATCCTCGCATCGTCGCGGCGCGCCGGGCGATGATTTCAAGCAGGGTTCCCGCCGAGTCGACATCCACCCGCGGGGTCACTTCGACGTATCCCGCCTCGCTCCAGCCGACGCCATTGCATTTTACGGCATCCTTCTCGGTCAGCAGGACCGGCTTTCCCCGGCCGACCCCCGCGAGTGCCGGGGTGAACCGCGCGTGGTCCGGAAGCGTCCGCGTCTCGATCAGGAGACCATGGGCCCGCAGCATCGAAAAGAACCGGTCCGGGTTGCCGATGGCGGCCGCGGCAATCACTTCCTGCCCCGCGTAGTCGGACAGCGGCCGGCGCGTGCCGTCGCGAAACGCCACGACCGCGACCGGTTCGAGCAGCATGCGTATCGCACCTGGCCGGTCGAATCCAGGGCCATTGATGACGACCGCATCGACTTCGTCGAGCCGGGACACCGGCTCGCGGAGCGGGCCTGCCGGCAGCCGCCGCCCGTTGCCGAAGCCGCGCATGCCGTCAACCACCGCGATTTCGATATCACGGGCGAGCGCGTAGTGCTGCAGCCCGTCGTCGCAGAGTATGACGTCGCAGTCGGATTCGAGCAGGCGCACGGCTTCGGCTCGACGCGCCGCGACCGCGACCGGCACCCGCACCGGCAGCCTGCGGCGGATCATCAGGGCTTCGTCGCCGGCCGCGGCCGCGGAATCGGCACTGCCCAGGCGGCGGGCCGGACCGCCGGACCCCTTGTAGCCACGCATGGCGACGCCGACCGCGAGCCCGCGGCGGGCCAGCTCGTTCGCGAGCCAGATCACGAACGGCGTCTTGCCGGCGCCGCCGACCGTCAGGTTGCCGACGATGACGATCAGGCGCTGCGATCGGTAGCTGCGGAGCCAGCCGGGCCGGTAGAGCGACCGGCGAAGCCTGGCGAGCGCAGCGAACAGCCAGGCCGCCGGCAGCAGCCAGCGGCCGCGGCCGGACGTCCCGTACCAGGTGGATACCAGCCAGTCGTGAAGACGCCTCGCCAAGCCCGTGATGTCCGCGCTCCCCTCAGACGGTGAACTGCATCCGGTGCAGGGCGGCATACACCCCGCCGGCCGCGAGCAGCTCGGAATGGCTGCCGGACTCGACGATGCGTCCTTCGTCCATCACGATGATCCGGTCGGCCTGCTCGATCGTCGACAGGCGGTGTGCGATCACGAGCGTGGTCCTGCCGCGCAGCAGTCCGGCGAGCGCCGTCTGGACCAGGTGCTCCGATTCGGCATCAAGCGCAGAGGTCGCTTCATCGAGGATCAGGACCGGCGCGTCCTTCAGGATGGCGCGGGCAATGGCGACGCGCTGGCGCTGGCCGCCCGAGAGCAGCATCCCGCGCTCGCCAATCGGCGTTTCGAGTCCCCGGGGAAGTTCATCGGCGAATTCCATCACATGGGCCGCCCGGGCCGCCCGCAGCACCGCGTCCGCATCGGCGCCCGGCACGCCGAAGGCAATGTTGTTGCGAATCGTATCGTCGATGAGCATCACGTCCTGGCTGACAAGCGCGAGCTGGTTCCTGAGATCGGGCAGACGGTACTTGCGGATGTCGACATCGTCCAGCATCACCCTGCCGGCATCCGGATCGTGGAAACGCGGCAGCAGGCTGATCAGCGTCGATTTTCCGCTGCCCGAGCGGCCGACGATCGCGAGCGTTTCACCGGGCGCCACCCGAAAGCTGATCCCCGTCAGGACGCGCCCCTTTTCGGCGTCATAGGTGAAGCTGACGTCGCGGAATTCGAGATCGCCCCGCGCGCGCTGCAGCGCGATATCGCCACCCCGGTCCTCGATGCCGGCGTCAAGCACCTCGAACACGCTCTCTCCCGCCGCGATGCCCTGCTGTAATGGCCCGACGATGCTCACGAGGCGCCGCAGGGGCGCCGAGACGAGCAGCAACGCCGCGAGGAATGACGTGAATTCGCCGACCGTCAGGCCCTTTTCCATCACGTCGCGAAGCGCCATGTACATCACGGCGGCCAGTCCGACGGACGCGATGATCTGGATCACCGGATTCGACACGGCCTTGACCGTGATGAGCTTCATGAAGCTCGACCGGTTGTGCTCGTTCACCTTCCTGAAGGCTGCCGCCTGCCGCTGTTCGGCGTTGAATACCTTGATCATGCGCTGGCTCTCAAGCGACTCTTTAGCCAGCCGCGTGACGTCCCCCATGGATGCCTGGATGCGCGTGCTGTAACGCCGGAAGAGCTGGCTCGTCAGGCGGATGAGGCCGACGATCACGGGTGACACCGCCAGCGCGAACAGCATCAGTCGCCAGTTCAGGTAGATGAGGTAGCCGAGCAGCCCGATGATCGTGAGCGTGTCGCGGATGATGCAGGTGACCGCGGTCGTCGCCGCCTCGGCCACGAGCTCGATGTTGTAGGTGAGCCTCGACAGAAGCACCGCGACGCCGTTTCGGTCGAAATACGAGACCGGCAGCTGCAGGTAGCGGGCGAACACGTCCTGCCTGATCGACTTGATCACTTGCCGGCCCACCCAGCCGGGCGCATAGACCGACAGGTAGTCGCCAACGCCGCGTGCGAAGAAAAGCACGATGATTCCCGCCGGTACGAAGTACAGCATCCGGCTGTCGTGCGCGACGAATGCGCCGTCGAGGAACTTCTTCACGAGGACCGCGAACCCGGTGTCCACCGACGCGTACAGGACCATGCCGACGACGCCGACCAGGAACATCGCCCAGTGCGGGCGCGCGTACGCCAGCAGGCGAAGGTAGGTCCTGAGTCCGCTCGCGGTGAGCGGCGCCAGCTCCGCCCTATTCTTCCGGGTGCTGGCTGACGGTCGCAATGTTGACCTGCGTGAAGCCCTGCCTGGCCGCGACGTCCATTGCGGTCACGACCGCCTGGTGTGTCGCCCGGGCATCGGCGCGGATCGTGACCGGCCCGCGACGCGAACCGCCCGCCACCTGGCGCAGCGCCGCACTCAACGTGGCGCGCTCGTTGTTGACGAGCGCCCGGTCATTGACGCGGTAGCTGCCCTGCGCCGAGATCGTAATGACGATCGGGTCGACCGACCGCTCGACCTTCGCCGAACCGGCCTGGGGCAGCTCCACCCGAAGGCGCGCGTCCTGGACGAAGGTCGTCGTGAGCATGAAGAAGATCACGAGCAGCAGGACGACGTCCACCAGAGAGATCAGGTTGAGTTCGACCTCCTCGGAGCGCCTTACGCGGAGATTCATGAGGCGATGTCGCGGCGCCGCGAGCCGCGGTCCGCGCGCCGGCTCGTCTGGTCGAACGCACGCACCAGCTTCATCGCTTCCTTTTCCATGTCGACGACGAGCAGGTCGACGAGTCCGCGCAGGTACCGGTGCGCAAACAGCGACGGGATCGCGACAATGAGGCCGGCCGCAGTCGTGATGAGCGCCGCGCCGATGCCGCCCGACAGCACCCGCGGATCGCCGACACCCTCGTTCGAGATGGCTTCGAATGCCTGGATCATGCCGGTCACGGTGCCGAGCAGGCCGAGCAGCGGCGAAATCGCCGCGATCGTGCCGAGCGTGCCGAGGAAGCGCTCCAGTTCGTGCACCACGTGGCGGCCTGTGTCCTCGATCGCTTCCTTCATGATGTCGCGGCCCAGGTCGCGGTTCGCGAGGCCTGCCGCGAGCACGCGGCCGAGCGGAGAATTGTGCGCCAGCGCCTCGATGTGGCGGTCATTCAGGCTGTGCGATTCGACCAGTTTCCAGATCCGGTCGGTCAGTTCGCGCGGAATCACGCGCTTGCGCTGCAGCGTCCACAACCGCTCGAGCACGATCGCCGCGGCGACCACCGAGCACAGGATGATCGGCCACATGACCGGGCCGCCCGCGAGGATGATTTCCCACATGCCGCGGCATGATACCGTGAGCCCGGATCCGCTGCCCGCGACCCCGCCTTCGCCTAGCCGCCTCGCCACCACCGCCGGCCGCCGCGGCGCTCCGTCGCGACCTTGATGCCGCCCGCTCGCTGCGGAAACCGGACCCGGATGGCGCCCTCGTCCGCGGTCACCAGCACGGTCGTGCCGGCGGCCCGCCAGCGCGCGACGACGTCGCCATCGGGCATGCCCCATCGATTTCCGAAACCCGCGGAAGCAATCCCGATCCGAGCCGAGACCGCGCCCACGAGAGCGGGCGAAGACGAGCTGCGGCTGCCGTGATGCGGCAGCAACACGACGTCGGCGGCCACGGGCAGGGCGACCAGCGCGGACTCCGCCGCCGATTCAGGGTCGGCGAGCAGCAGGGCAGAGCCGCCAGGACCCGCCGCCAGAAGCACGCAGGATCGGTCGTTGTCGCTGCCCTGGAAGGCCGCCGGCGGATGCAGCACGAGAAACGAGACGCCGTCCCACCGCCAGGCCTCGCCCTGCGTGCAGACCTCGTCGGCGGCAAGATGGCTACCGGGTGCCTTCATCATCCGCGCCACGCGAAGCGAGCGCTGGAGCAATTCGACGCCCCCCGCATGATCCAGGTCGTCGTGACTCACGACCAGCCGGTCGATTCGCCGGATGCCGCGCGCGCGCAGGTACGGCAGGAGCGAGACACGCGCCGCCGCTCCGCTGCCTCGCCATCGTGGGCCCGTGTCGAATACGAGCACGTGATGCGCCGTTTCGAGGACGACGCTGAGTCCCTGGCCCACGTCGACGGCCGTCAATTCGAATGCACCCGATGGCGGTCGCTCCGCACGGCCAAGCGTGACGGAGACTAGCAAGACCGCTGCCGCGCAGCGCAGTCCGTAAAGCGGCAGCAACAGGGCCGCAAACGGAACGGCCGCGGCGGCGGCGATCAGCCAGGGCGATGGCACCGCGGGCGACCAGCTGGCGGCCGGCCAGGCCGCGACCGTCTCCAGGACCGGCCAGCCGCGGTCGAGCAGCCATGCCAGGGCACGCCAGACCGACGCCGCCGCGGCCGGCGCAATCGGGGCAAGCACGGTCCCGAGAAGCACGGCAGGCAGCAGCAACAGGCTGAAGACCGGGATTGCAATCGCATTCGCCGCCGGTGCCACAAGCGAAACCCGGCCGAAGGCGGCCGTGAGGACGGGAGTGAGAAGTGCCGTGATCGCAAGCTGCGTCCGCGCGAACCCGGCCAGATGGCCCCGCCAGCCCGTTTCGCGGGTCAATACGGCCAGCAATGCTGCGGTCGCGACAAACGAAAGCCAGAAGCCGGCCGAGATGAGCGCCAGCGGGTCGCCTGCGACCAGCACGAGCGCCGCCAGCGACAGGACTCCGTGAAGAGGCAGGCTGCGACGCAGCCAGCGAAGCCAGGCAAAGATCGAGACCATCGCGAGCGTACGCAAGGCGGGGAGCGACGCGCCCGCAATGAAAGCATAGGCCGCAGTCACGGCGACCACCAGCATGCACTCGATGGCGACGCGCATCTTGACGGATGCGAGCGCCGGCAGGCGCCATGCGAGCCGCAGCAGGGCGAGCACGAAGATCGCGCAGCCCGTTACATGCATCCCCGAAATTGCCACCAGGTGCGCGATGCCGGTCTTGGCGAACGCGTCCCAGAGCCTGTCCGGGATGCTGCCGCGCACGCCGACCGAGAGACCCTGCAACACGGCAACCGATGGGCCGGGCGCCACGGCCGCGGCGATTCCGCCCGCGATGCGCGCGCGCAGCGCTTCGACGGGACGACCCGAGGGCCGCGACAGGCGTTCGGGAACGCTCTTGCCGACCACATAGCCCGTCGCGTCGATGCGATCGCGCAGCAAGTCGAGCTCGCGGTCCTGCGCACCGGCATTGGCGAAGCCGCGACGGCAGCGCAGGCGTACGTCGAGGCGCCAGCATTCACCCGGCGCCGGTCTCCGATCCGTTTCGTACCACGACAGCCTGACGCGTCGTGGAGCAGGCCCCGACCCCGGCGCTCGCATCACGTCAAGGTCGAAATCGATGCGGCCTTCGCGTTCGATCGGCGGCGCCGCAACGGTGCCGCTGATTGCGACTGCTTCGCGATCCCACGAGCAGGGCCAACCGGATGCGAGCCAGACCGTCGCCAGGGAGTGCGTCCATGCGAACCCGGCCAGGGCGGCTGCGAACAACGGCCGTCGCCGCAGGAGGAGCGCCGCCGCGACGGCCGGCGCGGCGGCGGCGGGCGCGGGCCAAAGCGCGGGCAGGGCCAGCAGGGCGGCGGCTCCCGCGCAAAATGCCAGCGCAAACCCGAACATGCGTCTTTGCCCGCAACGGACTGCAGGGCATCCTGCCGGGCTGCCGCGAGCGGCGCGGCGCGATCAGGCTGCGCTTTCGCGCAGTATTCCTTCCTCCAGGACGAGCATACGGTCCATGCGCCCGGCGAGGCCCGGGTCGTGAGTCACGATGACGAGGCTGGTGCCCAGCTCGCGGTTGAGTTCCATCAAGAGCTCCAGCACCTGGCGCGCGTGCCGGCCGTCGAGATTGCCGGTTGGCTCGTCGGCCAGCACGATGCGTGGGCGTGCGATGAGCGCGCGCGCAACCGCGGCCCGCTGCCGCTCGCCGCCCGAGAGCTGCGCGGGCCGGTGATCGAGCCGCTCGCCGAGCCCTACCCGCTCCAGCAGCTGCTGCGCTTCACGTGCGGCGGCGGCGCGCGGCGTGCGCCGGATGAGCAGTGGCATGGCGACGTTTTCGAGCGCGCTGAATTCGGGCAGCAGATGATGGAACTGGTACACGAATCCCATGGCCGAATTGCGAAGACGCCCGCGCTCGGCGTCATCCAGCGCCGACATCTCGCGACCGTCGATCAGAACCCGGCCCGCAGTGGGCAAGTCCAGGCCGCCCAGCAATTGCAGCAGCGTCGTCTTGCCGGATCCCGATGCGCCGACAACCGCGACGCGCTCGCCCTGAAGGATGCTTGCATTGACGCCGGCAAGCACGCGCACCAGCGCCGGCCCCTGCCGGAATTCCTTGACGAGGCCTTCGCAGGCCAGGACGACGGCGGGATTCATCGTGGGTGCCTCAGACCTCATGCCGCAAAGCTTCGGCCGGTTGCGTCCTCGCGGCTCGCCAGGCGGGATACAGGGTGGCAACCACGCCGAGCGCAAGTGCCACGCCGGCGACCAGCAGGACGTCGCCGGAGCGGATATCGGCCGGCAGCTCGGAGATGAAATAGACGCGCGGGTCGACCAGCGTGACGCCGGTCAGCCGCTGGAGGCCGGCGACGATCCGCGTGACGTTGGCCGCGATCAGGAGCCCGAGAGCGACGCCGGCCGCCGTGCCGACGACGCCGATGATGGAGCCCTGCGTCATGAAGATCGTCAGCATTTCGCGCGGCGAACCGCCGAGCGTGCGCAGGATCGCGATGTCGGCGCGCTTCTCCTTCACGACCATCACGAGTGTCGAGATGATGTTGAAGGCGGCGACTGCGACGACGAGCAGCAGCACGAAAAACATGATCGATTTCGTCACCTGGATCGAGCGGAAGAAATTGCCCTGCCGGCGGCTCCAGTCGCTGATGTAGTAACGGCCCGGGAGCGACTCGGCGATGGCGCGGATCCGCCGGCCTGCGCTGGACGGGTCGTCGAAACGGTAGCGCAGCCCCGTGACGGCGTCGCCCAGCCGGTAGAGACGGCGCGCCTCGTCGAGATGAATGATCGCGAGACCCTGGTCGAACTCGTACATGCCGGCGTCGACGAAACCTCCGACCGTGAAGCGGCGCATGCGCGGAATGACGCCTGCCGGCGTCACGTTGCCCTGCGCGATCACGACCAGCACGGAGTCGCCGGGCGCAACGGCCAGCTTTTCCGCAAGCCCGCGGCCGAGCAGAATCCGCCACTTGCCCGGCTCCAGTTCGTCGAATCCGCGCCCCGACACATGCGGCTCGAGTGCGGACACGCGGCGCTCCTCGCCTGGCAGCACGGCCCGGAGATCCACGGCGGACGAACGCTCGCCGGCGACCACCATGCCGCGGCCCTCGACAAAGGGCGCGACGGCAACCACGCCCGGCGAGCCGCCAGTCCGGCGCTCGATTTCACGCCAGTCCTCGAGCCGTCCGCCGTCGCCCTCCAGTGTCGCGTGCGCGACGACGTCCAGGATCCGGCGGCTGAGCTCGCGCTCGAAGCCGTTCATGACGGACAGCACGGCGATCAGCGTCGCGACGCCGAGCGCGATGCCGGTCATTGCGATGCCCGAAATGAAGCCCACAAAGCGATTGTCCCGCCGCGCGCGCAGGTAACGCAGGCCGATCCAGGCCGCGGTCCTACTCATAGCGCAGCGCCTGTGCGGGTTCGGTCGCCGCGGCGCGCCGCGCGGGATAAATCGTCGCAAGGAGCGTCAGGGCAAGGGCCGTGATCGACACCAGCACGACATCGGCGGCGCGGAGCTCCGACGGGATCCGCGAAATGTAGTAGACGGCCGGGTCGAATATCTCGAAGCCGAACCCTCTTTCGAGCGCCTGCGCGATGTCGCCCGCATTGGCCGCAAGCAGGATGCCGAGGCCGATGCCGGCCAGCGTTCCGGCCCAGCCGATCACCGTGCCCTGCACGATGAAGGTCGCGACGACGCTGCCGCGCGAAAGTCCCATGGTTCGCAGGATCGCGATGTCGTCGCGTTTCTCCGAAACGACCATGACCAGGCTCGCGATGATGTTGAAGGCTGCGACGGACACGATCAGCAGGAGGATCACGGTCATCATCGTCTTCTCGAGCCGGATCGCGTGGAAATAGGCCGCGTGCTCCGACGTCCAGTCGCTGGCACCTCGCACGCCGAGCGTTGCCGCGAGGGCGGGCGTCCGCGCCGGGGCTTCGAAAGGATCGTCGTAGAACACGCGGATACCTGCGGTCGCCGCGGGCCCGGCGAGCGCCGCAACGTCCTCGAGCGACGCATAGGCAAGCGTGACGTCGTGATCGGCAAGCCCGATCTCGAACTCGCCGCTCACTTCGAACGCGCCGATCCGCGGCGTGAGTTCGCCGTCCGGCCCGCTGCGAAGCAGCAGGAGGCTGACGGGATCGCCGACGGCGGCCTGCAGCTGATAGGCAAGCGCGCGGCCCAGCGCGGTGCGCCGGCTGCCGGGGGCCAGGTCCGAGACCCGGCCTTCGATCATCGCTTCGGAAAGCGGCGAACCGGCGGGATGGTCGACGGGATCGACGCCGCGGAGCACGACGCCAGCGAGCGCCGTGCCATGGGAGAGGAGGCCCTGCACCTCCACGAATGGCTCGGCGCTCGCGACCCCCTGCTCGCCGCGCGCTCGGGCGGCCAGGGCCTGCAGGGCGCCCGGATTGGCCGGTGCCGGCAAAGTCGCATGCGCCGCAAGCGCCAGGAGCCGGCTGCGAAGCTCCCCTTCGAAGCCATTCATGATCGAGAGGATCGTGATCAGCGCGGCGACTCCCAGGCAGACTCCGGCCAGGGATACCCAGCTGATAAACGACACGAAGTACTGGTGCTGCCGGGCCCGCACGTAGCGCAATCCGAGGCCCAGCGGCAGCGGCGTCAGCATGAGCAGTGGTTCACAGGATTCGGAAAGCCTATCAAGGATTTATCGTGGCAACCTCGACAGGCTCCCACCCGGTGCTACACTCGAATCGGAGGTATCGCGATGCCTATCCTACGCATTTTGGTGTTGCTTGCGCTCGGCGCGGCCATGCCCGCTTTGGCCGAGACGCTCAGCATGGCGAACGGTGATTCCGCGGTTGCGGCGGACCACCCGCATCGGGGCAGCACGATGGCCGCAGTCCAGAGCCGGTTCGGCGAACCGACGAACCGGCATGCCGCGGTCGGCAATCCCCCGATCAGCCGCTGGGACTATCCGCAGTTCTCGGTCTATTTCGAGAACGACCGCGTCCTGCATGCCGTCCTCGTGAGGGGCGCGCCCGCCAGCTGAGCCTCGGGAGAGGTATCCTGCTGACCAGAGACCCCGCCGGGTTCGCCCGGAACGGGGACTCTTGCCTTCAGGATGCCGAATGACTCAACCACCGACTCCTGTCGCACATTGGCCGACGCACGCCGGAGCGGTGCGCTGGGGCGAGTTGTATGGCAGCAGCCCGGCCTATTTTCTTGCCGAAGCCGCCGCGACGGCATCCGCGCCGTTGCTGGTCGTTGCCGGCAGCGGACGGGAGGCCGACCAGTACCTGGCGGAACTTCGGTTCTTTGCCGCGGGCCGGCAGGGGCTCTGGTCGTTTCCAGATCGCGAGACCCTGCCTTTTGACCCGTTTTCGCCGCATCCGGATATCGTTTCGGAGCGGCTGCGCACACTGGCGGCACTTCCCGAGCTTGCCCGCGGTATCGTCGTTACGACGCAGGCGGCGCTGCTCGACCGGCTTCCACCGCGGCCCTTCATCGCAGCCCACGCATTCGAGCTGGCCGCGGGCGAGCGCATCGACCTCGCGAGGCTGCGCAAGCGCCTGGCCGACGCCGGCTATGCGCAGGTCACCCAGGTCCTGAGCCCGGGGGAATTCGCGGTTCGTGGCTCGGTCGTCGATCTCTTCCCGGCAGGAGCACCGCAGCCGTACCGGCTGGATCTGTTCGATGACCTGATCGAGTCCGTGCGCATCTTCGATCCGGCCAACCAGCGCTCGGGAGGGCGCATCGACGCCGTGCCGCTCCTGCCGGCCCGGGAGATTCCGTCATCGCCCGAAGCCATCGCCGAATTCCGCAGCCGCTGGCGCGAGCGGTTCGAGGGCGACCCGCAGCAATGTCCCGTCTACCGCGCCGTCACGGCGGCCCGGATGCCCGCGGGAATCGAATCCTGGCTGCCGCTCTTTTTCGGTGACGCGCCCAGCCTCTGCGATTACCTGCCGACCGGCAGCGTCATCGCCGACCTTGTGGATCTGGAGCGCGCGCTCACCGGCTACTGGTCCGAGATCGAAGCGCGCTACGAGGAGCGACGCCACGACCGCGAGCGGCCGCTGCTGGCACCTGCGGAATCCTTCGTACCCGCCAGCGAGGTCCTGGCCGCGCTCGACACCCATCCGCGGGTTGTCCTGACTCCCGTCAAGGTGGAACCGATTTCGACTTCCGTTCCCTTCCTGAACTTCGGTGCGGGGGCGCCGCCGGACCTGCGCGCCGACGCACGATCGCAACAGCCGCTGCAGAAGCTCTCCGGCTTCCTGGGTGCTTTCGGAGGCCGCGCCCTGGTCACCGTCGACTCAGCCGGCCGCCGCGAAGTCTTGATCGACCTATTGCGCCGCCAGGGCCTGTCCGCCGACCTGGCGGCGGACTGGCCTGCCTTTCTGGAGAGCGGCAGCAGCCTCGGTCTCGCAGTCGCGCCCGACGTGCGTGGGCTCATGCTGCCCGGCCGCTCGTTCGTCCTGGTCGCGGAAGAGCAGCTGTTCGGTGAGCGCGCGCGCCAGGAACGCCGCCGCCGGCGCGCCGAACGCGATCCGGAGGCGATCCTGCGCGAGCTGGCGTCGCTGTCGCCCGGGGCCCCCGTCGTGCATGACGACTACGGTGTCGGGCGCTATCGGGGGCTGAAGCTGATGCGGGTGGCCGGTCATCCGGCGGAATTCCTGGTCGTCGAGTATGCGGGCGGCGACCTGCTCTACGTACCGGTGCATTCGCTCGACCGCGTGACCCGATACACTGGCGGGTCGGCGGAGGCGGCGCCCTGGCACCGGCTTGGAACGGAGCAATGGGCGCGTGCACGCCGCCGCGCGGCAGATCGCGTCCGCGACGTCGCCGCAGAGCTTCTCGATCTCTATTCACGGCGGGCCGCGCGCGAGGGCCGGCCGATCGTATACGACGATGCGGCCTACCGCGTCTTCGAGGCCGCCTTTCCCTTCGAAGAGACGCTCGAACAGCACGATGCGATCGAGGCCGTGCTCGCCGACATGCGCGCAGGCACCGCGATGGACCGCGTCGTCTGCGGCGATGTCGGCTTCGGCAAGACCGAGGTCGCGTTGCGTGCCGCCTTTGCCGCAGTGACCGGCGGCCGGCAGGTCGCGGTGCTGGTGCCGACCACGCTGCTCGCGCAGCAGCACACGCAGACCTTTGCCGACCGCTTTGCGGACTGGCCGGTTCGGGTCGAGAACCTGTCGCGATTCAGGACCGCAACCGAGCAACGCGCGGTCGTCGACGGCCTGAAGGCGGGCTCCATCGACATCGTGATCGGCACGCATCGCCTGCTGCAGCGCGACGTCGCCTTCCGCGATCTCGGGCTCGTCGTCGTGGACGAGGAGCATCGCTTCGGCGTGAGCCACAAGGAACGCCTCAAGCGCCTGCGTGCCGACGTCGACACGCTGACACTCACGGCGACGCCGATTCCACGCACGCTCAACATGGCCCTTGGCGGCTTGCGGGACCTCTCGCTCATCACCACGCCCCCGGCCGAGAGGATGGCCATCGAGACCTTCGTCACCGAGTGGAGCGACGGCCTGGTCCGCGAGGCCTGCCTGCGCGAGATCCGCCGCGGCGGCCAGGTCTATTTCGTCCACAACGTCGTCGAGGACATCGATGCCTTCGCGGAACGACTGCGACGGCTCGTTCCGGAGGCGACGATTCGCGTCGGCCACGGCCAGATGCGCGAACGCGACCTCGAGCAGTTGATGCTCGACTTCTATCACCGGCGGTTCCAGGTCCTCGTCTGCACGACGATCATCGAATCGGGCATCGACGTCCCGACCGCGAACACGATCCTGATCGATCGCGCCGACCGGTACGGCCTCGCGCAACTGCACCAGCTGCGTGGCCGCGTCGGGCGATCGCACCATCGCGCCTGGGCTTACCTTCTGGCTCCCCCGGCGCCCGCCCTCCCCGACGACGCGCGCAAGCGCCTCGAGGCGATCGAGTCCCTGGAGGACCTCGGGGCCGGCTTCACGCTCGCGACCCAGGACCTCGAAATCCGGGGCGCCGGCGAACTCCTCGGCGAAGAGCAGAGCGGCCAGATCCAGGAAATCGGCATCGGCCTTTATCTCGAGCTGCTGCAGCGCGCAGTCACCGCGCTGCGCGAGGGCCGCGAGCCCGCACTCGATCAGCCGTTCTCCTCAGGCTGCGAGGTCGACCTGCAGTTGCCCGCCCTGCTGCCGGAGGACTACATCCCCGATGTGCACCTGCGGCTCCAGCTCTACAAGCGCATGGCCGGCGCCGTGGATCTCGATCGCCTGGACGATCTCGAGGCGGAGCTGATCGACCGCTTCGGGCCGCTGCCGCCTCCGACCCGGGTTCTGCTTATCGTGCACCGGTTGCGCCGGCGCGCCATGACGCTCGGCATCCGTCGTTTCGAACTCGGCGTGGCCGCAGGCCTGGTGGAATTCGGCCCGCAACACCACGTCGAGCCGGATCGCGTCTTGCGCCTCGTGCAGCAACCGGGAGGACGCTATCGTCTCGACGGGCCGAGTCGCCTGCGGCTCCGAATTGCGGCACCGGACGGCGCTGCGCGGATGGCGGCGGCGGATTCCATTCTGGACGACCTCGGCGCCTGAAACCGAAAAAGGGACCGAAAAGGGGACGGTCCCCTCTGGAGGGGACCGTCCCCTCTCAAGATCCCCTCTCAAGCGGGGCGTTCGGCGTCGAGCTGGAGCGCGGGCCGGTCGACGAGGCCGCGCGCCGCGGCCACCGCCGCCTGCCAGCGCGCAGTGGACGGCAGCGCCCTTTCGACGGCATCGCGGCCGTGCAATCGCACGAGCCGCAGACGGCTCACCGGATCCGGCGCCGCTTTCAGCGTGTCCAGGAGCGCAATCGTCGCTGCGCGATCGTTGCAGACCGGCAGGACATCGCAACCCGCGTCCAGCGCAAGACGGCCGCGGGTCGCGATATCGCCGAACGCCGCGGCACCCGCCATCGACAGATCGTCCGCGAAAATGGCGCCCTGAAAGCCGAGCTCGCCGCGCAGGATGCCGCCGAGCCAGCGCCGCGACAGGCTTGCGGGCCGGTCATCGACGGCGGGATAGACGACGTGCGCCGCCATGACCGCCGGCAGGCCGTTCGCGATCATGCGGCGATAGGGTTGAAGGTCCGCCTCGACATCGGGCCAATCGCGCCGGTCCACCGGAAGGGCGACGTGCGAGTCCGCGGCCACGGCGCCATGGCCCGGGAAATGCTTGGCGGTAGCCGCCATCCCGGCGTCGCGCATGCCGAGCATGTAGGCGACGCCGAGCTCGGCGACGGCGCCGGCATCGGAATGCAGGGCCCGGTCGCCGATCACGCGGCTGACGCCGTAGTCCACGTCGACACAAGGCGCAAAGGACAGGTCGACGCCCGCCGCCCGAAGCTCGGCCGCCATCAACCAGCCGAGCTGCCTCGCCAGCGCAAGCCCGTCGCCGCGGCTGACGGCAAGACGTCGACCCACTGCGCGCAGCGCCGGCAGCCGCGTGAAGCCCGCCTGAAAGCGCTGGACCCGCCCGCCCTCCTGATCCACCGCGACCAGCAGCGGCGGCGTGCGGATCGCATGGATTTCGGCCGTGAGCCGGGCGAGCTGCTCCGGGCTCTCATAATTGCGGCTGAAGAGAATGACGCTGCCGACCTGCGGATGCGCAAGCAAGTCGCGCTCGTCCGGTTCGAGCGCGATGCCGGTGAGGTCGGCCATGACGGGCCCGAGGGTCATGTCACCCGGCGGCACGCATGTTTCATGGCTGCGGCTCGAATAGTGCGATCGTCTCGACGTGCGAAGTATGCGGAAACATGTCCATGATCCCGGCCACGGAGAGGCGATAGTCCAGTCGTTGCACCAGTATGCCTGCATCCCGCGCAAAGCTGCCGGGATGACAGGACACGTAGACGATCCGGCGAGGCCTCGAACCCGCCGCGAGCTCGAGGACTTCGCGGGCGCCGGCCCGCGGCGGATCGAGCAGCACGAGGTCATAGGCGCCAAGTGCCCAGGCGCCCTGCGGTTTCTCCGCGGCGAGGTCGGCCGCGTGAAAACCGGCATTCAGGATGCCGTTGCGCGCCGCATTGTGCCGGGCGCGCGCGACCAGCGACGCATCGCCCTCGACCGCCGTGACCTCTGTTACGCGCCGCGCGAGCGGGAGGCTGAAATTGCCGAGACCGCAGAACAGGTCGAGCGCGCGGTCGCCCGGCCGCGGTTCGAGCAGCTCGAGTGCACGCGCCACCAGGAGCCGGTTGAGCTCACCATTGACCTGCACGAAGTCGGTGGGCGCGAACTCGATTCCTGCAGGCAGGTCCGGCAGATCATAACGCAGCGGCGTGGCCGGCGGCGTCAGCGGCAGGACCGTCTCGAGTCCGCCGCGCTGCAGATAGAGCGACAGCCGGTGACGCGACTCGAACTCGCGGAGACGGGCCAGGTCCGCGGGCGTCGGGTCATCCAGCACGCGCAGCACGAGTGCCGTCGCGTTCTCGCCGACCGCCACTTCGATCTGCGCGACGCGACGCTTGATTTCGAGTCCGCCGACGAGATCCGCAAGGCCGGCGATGAGGCCGCCGACCGGTGCCGAAAGCACCTCGCAGACCTCGAGGTCCGCCAGCAACGGGCTGCCGCGCTCGCGAAATCCGACCAGTACCCTGCCCTTCTTGTCGACGTACTTGCAGCCAAGCCGCGCGCGCCGCCGGTAGGACCACGCGGGACCGGTAAGCGGCGAAAGCCAGCGCACCGGCGCGACGCCGCCGATGCGCTCGAGGGCTTCGGCGACCTGGCGGCCCTTGGCGGCGAGTTGCGCCCCGTGTTCCAGATGCTGGAGCGCGCAGCCGCCGCAGACGCCGAAGTGCCGGCAACGCGCAGCCGCGCGTTCGGCCGAGGCACGCAGGACCTCGACCAAGCGGGCCTCATCGTGGCGACGCCGCCGGCGTATTCGCCGGAACCGCACGGATTCGCCCGGGAGCGCACCGTCGATGAAGACCGTCTTGCCGTCGACGTGCGCGACGCCCCGGCCCTCGTGATCCAGCGATTCGATTTCCGCGATTTCGGTCGCGGCTTCGGATTTCAAGCGTCGGCCCAGGCGGCGCCGTACTGCAGCCAGTGCGGTTCCGGGCGGCCGGCAAGCCACTCGCGCACGCGGGCGATTTCGGCGGCATGTTCCGGCGGCGACAGCTGGCCGCGAACCAGCTCGAAACGGAGCCACACGAGATACGTGTTGAGGACGTCGGTCTCGCAGTACCCGCGGATCTCCGCAATGCGCCCTTCACGCCAGAATCCGAAGACTTGCTCGCCGCTCATGCCGAGCTTTCCCGGAAGCCCGAGAAGCAACGACACGTGCTCGAGGCTCGCGCGACCCCTCGCCTGATATGCGGAGAGCACGTCCATGAGGTCGACGTGCCGCATGTGATACCGGTTCAAGTAGTTGTTCCATCGGAAGTCCCGGTCCCGTTCGCCGGCTTCCCAGTAGGTCGGCGATGCGATGCCGTGACGCAGCATGCGGTAGTGAAGCACGGGGAGATCGAATCCCGAGCCGTTCCAGGACACGAGGGTCGGGCGCAGCCGGTCGATGCCCCCGAAGAACCTTCGGATCAGGTCGTCCTCCCCGCTGTTCACGTCGCCGAGGCTCCACACCTGGAGCTGGTCGCCGCTGCGCAGGAGAGTCGAGATCGCGACCACGCGATGCTGCTCGAGCGGGAGAAACGAGGAGCCGGTCTCTTCGGTTCGTCTTGCGAGCATCGCCCCGGCGACTTCGTGGTCGTCGCCCTCGAAACCGAGGCGCCGGCCGAGAGCCGCGTCGGGCACGGTCTCGATGTCGAAGGCGAGGCAATGCGGGGCGGCGCTCACGTCTTCCTCATCAGTACGGCGACCGCCATCACGAGCCCCGCTTCGTCCGTCAGGCTGACGTGCCCCCCGCCCGCGCCGAGCAGGTCCGCGACCGCGCGGCCGCGTGCCGAGAACAGGACTTCCGGCTTGCCGCGGGAATCGGCTTTGAAACCGAAGTCCCGGATCCAGACGCCGTGACGGAACCCCGTACCGAGTGCTTTCGCGATCGCCTCCTTGGCCGCGAAACGCATCGCGAGAAAGCGTGCGGGCCGGCGCCCGGGATCGAATAGCGCGCGCTCCTCGGGCAGCAACAGCCGTTCGACGAAATGCCCGCCGAACCGCCGGTAGGTCGCCTCGATGCGCGCCACCTGCACGAGGTCGGTGCCGATGCCGAAAATCATGCCCGGCGCGCGCTGACCATCAGCCGCTTCATTTCGGCCACCGCCGGCCCGAGACCGCTCATCACGGCCCGGGCAATGATCGCATGGCCGATGTTGAGCTCGACCAGCTCGCGGATCGCCGCCACCGGCTGCACATTGTGGTAGTCGAGGCCGTGGCCGGCGTTGACCAGGAGGCCCGCGGCTGTCGCACGCCGGGCGGCCGCGGCAAGCCGGTTCAGCTCGCGCGCACGCTCCTCGCCCTGCGCCTCCGCATAGGCGCCCGTGTGCAACTCGATTGCGGGCGCACCCGCCCGCACGGCGGCGTCGACCTGTGCGTCATCCGGGTCGATGAACAGCGAAACGCGGATGCCCCCTGCCGCGAGCCGACGGCAGGCATTGGCGACCTGATCCGGCTGGTCTGCCACGTCGAGACCGCCTTCCGTCGTCACCTCGGTCCGGTTCTCGGGCACGAGGCAGACATCCCGGGGCTGGACGTCGAGAGCGATCGCAATCATGTCGGATGTGGCCGCGATCTCCAGGTTCATCCGCGTCTGCAAGGCGGTCCGCAACGCCCGCACGTCGCGGTCCTGGATGTGGCGGCGATCCTCGCGCAGGTGCAGCGTCACCCCGTCCGCGCCCCATTGCTCCGCCACGAGCGCGGCAAGCAGCGGGTCCGGGGCCCGGCCACCACGCGCCTGGCGGAGCGTCGCCACGTGATCGATATTGACGCCGAGCAGGATCCCGGACCCGTTCATCCTGACCGTCCCCGCCGGCGCATGGCCAGCATCACCTCGCGACTCGCCAGTCCTCGACCCTCCAGGCAATGCGCGATGGCAGCACCGTAGACTCCGCGGGCTGCCTTGAGCGCATCCGGGCCGCCCAGCTCCCCGCGCGCGACTGCGAGCAAATCGCGGCCCGCGACGGCGCCCGGATCGGGAGCGGCGTCCCGGACCGCGAGCAGGCCGCGTCCCGGCTCGAAATGATAGTACCGATCCGCCTCCAGGCGCCGCCCGCTCGCCGCGTCTCGCGAAAGGTCCAGGCCATAGCCGAGCTCTTCGAGCAACACGCGTTCGAAGCCGCGCAGCGCCGGCTGTTCCTCGCCTGCAGCCAGCCGGCCGAGCGCGGTCGCATACGCATCGAAGAGGATCTCGTGGCGGTCTTCACCGGCCAGCAGCTTGAGCAGCAGCTCATTGAGGTAGTAGCCCGACAGGAGGAAACCCGGCGCGAGGGCCGGTGCCCGGGCGGCGACTTCGACGGCGGTCAGGGTGCCGCCATCCGCGCGCCCCGACCAGGAGACCAGCAGCGGTACGAACGGCCGCAGCACCGCGCGCAGCGGCGACTTGGGGCGACGGGCGCCGTGCGCGAACAACGTCACGCGGCCGCGGTGACGGGTGATCAGGTCGAGGATCCGGCTGCTGTCGCTCCAGGGCCGGTGGTGCAGCAGCCAGGCCGGCTCGAGCAACGTGCGCCTGGCGCTCATGGGGGATCGTGGCCGAGACGCTGCAGCATGCGGTCGTCGTCGCTCCAGCCCACCCGCACCTTGACCCAGGTCGAAAGGTGGACGCGCCGGCCGAACAGCGCGTTGAGCGCGAGCCGGGTCGCCCGACCGATGGCCTTCAGCCGCTCGCCTTTCGCGCCGATCACGATCTTGCGCTGACCGACACGCTCCACCCAGATGACGGCGTCGATTTCCGTACGTCCGTCGGCGGTGGGCTCGAAGCGCTCGATCTCGACCGCAAGGCCGTAGGGCAGCTCGTCCGACAGGGCAAGCATCAGCTGCTCTCGCAGCGCTTCCGCAGCCTGGAATCGCTCGCCCCGCTCGAGCGCGTCCGGCGCCTCCTGGGCCGGCCTTTCCGGCAGCAGGCCGACCACCGCCTGCAACAGCATGCCGAGGTTTTCCGGCGCCTGGGCCGAAACCGGCACGATCGCCGCAAACTCATGCCGGCCTGCGCAACGCTCGAGGAATGGCAGGAGCAGCGCTCGCGGCCGGACGCGATCGATCTTGTTCACCGCGAGCACGATCGGAATGTCCATTGGCTTGAGGCGCCCGAGTGCGGCGTCGTCGCCACCGTTCCACCGCGGCGCAGTCACGACGAGGATTGCCGCGTCCGCGCCACCGGCAGCGGCCAGGGCCTCACGGTTCATGAAGCGACCGAGGCGGCTGCCGGCCGCGGCACCGGCACCTGGCGTGTCCGTCAGGATCAGGCGGTAGCCCGGCCCGGACACGAGGCCCTCGATGCGGTGACGCGTCGTTTGCGGCTTGGGCGTGACGATGCTGAGCTTGCGCCCTGCGAGCGCATTCAGGAGCGTTGACTTGCCGACGTTCGGGCGTCCCGCCAGCACGACGGCGCCCCAGCGATGGATTTCCGGTGCGCTCACCCCGCTGATCTTAGCGCCGGATCCTCGAGAATTCGCTGAGCGGCTTCCTGCTCCGCTCGCCGGCGGCTGCTGCCGTCGGCAACGGCGGAAAGCGCGAGGCCGGCGACGTCGCAGCGCACGCGGAATCGCTGCTCATGCGGCTCCCCGGTCACCTCGAGCACGCGGTACGCGGGGAGCGCATGCCCGCGCCCCTGAAGCCACTCCTGCAGCCGCGTCTTGGGGTCCTTGAGCTCGGCTGCCGAGGGCAGCGCCGCGAGCGCGTCGCTGAACAACCGTTCGGCGACCCCGCGCGCGGCCTCGAGTCCCCGGTCGAGATAGATTGCGCCGAACACGGCCTCGAGGGCGTCCGCCAGGATCGTCGCCCGACGCTGGCCACCGGACTTCATCTCGCCGTCGCCGAGCAGCAACTGCTCACCGAGGCCCAGGCCCGCCGCGATCACGGCGAGCGCCTCACCGCTGACGAGGCTCGCGCGATAGCGCGACAGCTCGCCCTCGCTGGCGTCGGGAAAGCGGCGAAACAGGATCTCGGCGACGATGAAGGACAGCACCGCGTCGCCCAGGTACTCGAGACGTTCGTAGTTGGCGGCGCCGTGGCTGCGATGCGTCAACGCGCGCTCGAGCAGGCCCGGATCCGAGAACTCGACGCCGAGGCGCTCCGTCAACCAGCCGGCGGCCGGATCCAAGTCAGTTGTCCGCTCAGCGCGCTGCGACCTCGACCGACTTGTCGAATGTCAGGAGGAAGGACACATTGCCCGCGAGCGGCACGGTATCCTCGTAGGCGGCGCGCATCGTGAACGTGCTGCCCGACTTGTCGATCTGGATGTCCTTGGACGTGATCACCTCGACCATCTCGATGTCGAAGTGGCGCTCGATCGCCTTGCGCAGCATGAACTCCGTCGAACCCGGGTTGCTGTCGTACTCGTCGCGCACCTTCTCCAGCGTCGACGCGACCCGCATGTACTCGAGGTACTTCGGCACCAGTCGTATGCCGGCATACACCCACGCGCCGACGACGATGACGACGAGGATGATCCCGAGCATTGTCATGCCACGCTGCCTGTGCTGCATACCTGTCTCCCTAACGGATGCCGGTGCCCATGCGGTTCCAGAGCAGTAGCGGCCCCGGTCCCGGGTTGAAGGACAGCCAGATCGCCTCTGCCTTTCCGATGACGTTGTCTTCCGGCACGAAACCGACATCGGGAAAGCGGCTGTCGCGACTGTTGTTCCGATTGTCTCCCATCATGAAATAGTGGCCCGGAGGAACCCGCCACACACCCTCCATGCCGGGCCGCGCCGGGTCGAGCAGGATGGCGTGCGTCTTGCCGCCCAGCCGCTCCTCGCCCACGTGCGTGAACGGATACTGCTCGTTTTTGGGACCCGAATACAACTCGCCCGGCTCAATCTGAGACGGCGTACCGTTCACGAGCACCTGCGTGCCTTCGACCCGGATCGTATCGCCCGGCAGGCCGACGAGGCGCTTGATGAACACGAGCGACGGCTCCGTGGGCTTGCGGAACACGACGACGTCACCCCGCTCCGGCTTCCCGATCTCGACGATCCGCGTGTTGAGGACCGGCAGCCGGAGGCCGTAACGCCACTTGTTGACGAAGATGAAGTCGCCCTGGACCAGCGTCGGCATCATGGAGTCCGACGGGATGCGAAATGGCTCGTAGAGGAAGGATCGCAGCAGCAGCACGATGACGATGACGGGAAAGAACGACTTGGAGTAGTCGACGAGCACCGGGTCCTTGGCGACGCCGCGCGCCCTGCGCTTCCCCGCGAAGAACCGGCTGTCCGCGGCCCAGATGATTCCCGTGACGGCGGCCAGCAGCACGAGCAGGAACGCAAAATCGAATATCATCATCGACCCCCGGGCGTCATTTCTTTCCGACCTGCAGCACCGCCAGGAACGCCTCCTGCGGGATCTCGACCGTGCCGAGCTGCTTCATGCGCTTCTTGCCCTCTTTCTGCTTCTCGAGGAGCTTGCGCTTGCGCGTCACGTCGCCGCCATAGCACTTGGCGAGCACGTTCTTTCTCAGTGCCTTGACGGTCGCCCGCGCGATCACCTGGCTGCCGATCGCCGCCTGGATGGCGACCTCGAACATCTGGCGCGGGATCAGTTCCTGCATCTTGTCGACGAGGTCGCGCCCGCGCTGATACGCGCTCTCGCGATGGACGATGATCGACAGGGCATCCACGCGGTCGCCGTTGATCAGCAGGTCGAGGCGGACGAGCGGCGCCGGCTGAAAGTGGCTGAACTCGTAGTCGAAGGAGGCATAGCCGCGGCTGACGGATTTAAGGCGGTCGAAGAAGTCGAGCACGACCTCCGCGAGCGGCAGCTCGTACTGCAGCGACATCTGCGTGCCGAGCTGCTGCATCTTCTTCTGCGCGCCTCTTTTTTCCTGGCAGAGTCTCAGCACACCGCCGACGTGTTCCGGCGGCACCAGGATATTGGCGGTGATGATCGGTTCGCGCAGCTCCCGGTAGTCCGGGGGCAGCCTTGCCGGATTGTCGACCAGCCTCACTTCGCCGTCGTTCGCGACCACCTCGTATACCACCGTGGGCGCGCTCGTCACGAGCGTGAGCCCATATTCCCGCTCCAGCCGTTCCTGGACGATATCCATGTGCAGGAGCCCGAGAAACCCGCAGCGGAAGCCGAAACCGAGCGCGGTCGATACTTCGGGCTCGTAATGGAGGGCCGAGTCATTCAGCTTGAGCTTTTGCAGCGCGTCTCGGAATGCCTCGTACTGCTCCGCCTGCACCGGAAAGAGTCCCGCGAAAACCCGCGGCTTCACCGACTTGAATCCGGGCAGCGGGGTCTTGCAGGGCTTCGATTCGCTGGTGATGGTGTCGCCGACCGGCGCCCCGTCGATGTCCTTGATGCCCGCGGTGAGCCAGCCCACCTCGCCCGTCGCCAGTCCCTCCGTCTCGGTCCGCTTGGGCGTGAATCGCCCGATGCGGTCCACCTGCCAGCCGCGGCCGGTCGACATCACCCGGATGCGGTCGTTCTCGCGCAGCGCCCCGTTGACCACCCGGACGAGCGAGACGACGCCGACATAGTTGTCGAACCAGGAGTCGACGATGAGCGCCTGCACCGGCGCCGCCGGGTCGCCCTTGGGCGGAGGAATCCGCGCGACCAGTCGCTCGAGCAGTTCGGGCACGTTTTCGCCGGTCTTCGCGCTGACGCGAACCGCGTCCTTCGCCTCCAGCCCGATGATGTCCTCGATCTCGCGGATCACCCGCTCCGGATCCGCCGAGGGCAGGTCGATCTTGTTGATGACGGGCAGCACCTCGAGCCCCTGTTCGAGCGCCGTGTAGCAGTTCGCGACGCTCTGGGCCTCAACGCCCTGGGCGGCGTCGACGACGAGCAGCGCGCCCTCGCAAGCGGCCAGCGAGCGCGACACTTCGTACGAGAAGTCCACGTGGCCCGGCGTGTCGATGAAGTTGAGCTGGTAGTCGAGCCCGTCGGTGGCGCGATAGTGCAGCGTCACGGACTGCGCCTTGATGGTAATGCCGCGTTCGCGCTCGAGATCCATGGTGTCGAGCACCTGCGCCTGCATTTCCCGCGCCTCGAGCCCGCCGCAGGTCTGTATCAGCCGGTCCGCGAGCGTCGACTTGCCGTGGTCCACGTGCGCAATGATCGAGAAATTGCGTATCTGCTGCTGCATCGGGGGGAAGCGGGACGCCCTTGCCGGACAGGCGCGTCCGGAAAACCCGGATTATAGCAGCCGGCCACGGCCGCTCCTCAGCGGGGGGCAAGCCGCGCGATGGCCGCGCGATCCAGCCGGCCGTGGCAGACGACGCTGCCGTCGCAGGTCAGCACGGGAACCTTGAGCCCGAAACGCCGCCGCGCCACGGAATCACCGTCAACGTCGCGCACCTCGAACCGGTCGACGATCCGCGCCAGTTCCGCGATGAAATCGTCGCACAGCGGACAGTCATTACGGGTGTATACGAGAAAGCGGGCGCCCGGCATCCGCGGGCGTCAATCCCGCCGGTTCGCCGCGGCCGCGGGCGCCGTGGACGTCGCGACGGCCGCGGGCCGGAGGCCGCTGGCGATGAACTTGAGCGTTCGCGGCGGGACCTCGCCGACTGCCGTCACCTGGTGCCCGTCGACGACGGTCGTGAAAGCCGACGCGACTCCGGAACGCGTCGTGCCCTCGGCCGGCGCCTTGCCGGGTGCCGCCATGCGGATGAAGACCGACACCGAGGCGAGGCCGTCGGAATAGACAAGATGATTCACCGGCCCGCCCTTTCCGGCAACCGCCTGCATGCCGCTCATCGAAAGCCTGAACCCGGGCGGGACCTGCGCCGCGCGCCACGCCGGCGTCGCGTCATCCGCCTGTGGCGTCTGCCGCACCCAGCGCAGCTTGCTGCGGTCAAGTGCGGGCTCAAAGGCGGAATCGGGGATGTCGTCTTCGAACTGGAGCTGGGTGAAACGCAGGCGCTCGATCACGCGGCCGGAGCCGTCAGACAGGTCGCTGCGCACCGGCATGTTGGAGTCCACGTCGATCCAGAGCCGGTAACCAAAGCGGTAACCGTCGAGCGGGCGAACGGCGACGACCGCCGTCGGGCCGAAGGTCGCGAGCGTTTCCCGGCCGACCCAGTCGACCTTGTACCAGGACGCCATGCGTCCCTCGAACCGGGGCAAGGCACCCATCAGGTCGCCGCGGCCCGAGCGGCGCTCGATGATCGCGAGCTTCTGGTCGGGCAGGTACACGACCACCTCGTCGTTCTCGCGCACGAGCTCGCGGCCGTTGCCGGAAAGGGAGACCAGCCGCTCGGAGACGACTCCATCGCGGACGCGGTGCGTGATGGCGAGGCGCTCGGTGCGTCCGGCCGATTCCGAGACGAATTCCCCGACATAGCTCGCGTTGTCGAGCGCAGACCCCATTCGGGCGAGCCACTCCTGCCCGCTTTCGGCCAGCGCAGGCGCTGCGGCAAGCCCGAGCGCGACGGCGATGGCGGGACGCGGCATCACTGGGTCGCCGTGCCCCCGGGCGGAATCGTGTCGACGAGAGTCGGATCGTCGTCGCTGATGAGCCCCGCACCGACGCTGCGGCGCACGAGCGGCGAGGCATAGCCGTAATGGGCAACGAGATAGTTGGCGAGCTCGGCGGGTGCGATCGCGCCAGTCGCCGCGTTGGCCGGCGGCGTCACGTAGCTTTGCGCCGGCCCATCGAGGGCGTCCACTTCATCCGAAACCGGCTGGACCGGCGGCGTTTCGGCCTGTGCGACCATGGCCTCGGGCACGCCGGGATCCTGCGTCCCGAGTCGCTGCACCAGCAGCACCGCGGCAAATGCCACGCCGGCGGCGACCGCGAGTCCCGCAATTCCGCGCAGCATCGATTCGCGCCCAGGCATCCACGCGAAAGACGTCCCGCGGAACGGCTCCCTGGCGATCACCGCGCTCACGCGCGCCGCCACCTGCCGCGCCGCCGGCACGTCGCCATCGCTGCGCAGCACGGCGCCGATCAGCGAGTAGCGCGACAGCGCGCCGCGCAGATCGTCGTCACGCTCGAGCCGCTTGAGCAGCAATGCCGATTCCGGGTCCGGCAATTCGCCGTCGAGGAAGGCCGAGAGCTGTTCCTTGATTCGTTCCGTCATTCGCCGTCTCCGATACGCCCGAGGCCGCCGTCGAAGACCTCGCGCAGGCTGCGATCGATCGCCTCGCGCGCGCGGAAAATCCTCGAACGGACCGTACCCACCGGGCATTCCATCGTCCTTGCAATGTCCTCGTAGGAGAGGCCCTCGAGCTCCCGCAGCACGATCGCAAGCCGCAGGTCGTCGGGGAGAGCCTCGATGGCCTCGTTGACCGTGCGGCGAATCTCCTCCGTCAGCGCGAGCGCTTCCGGCGTCTCCGTGTCCGCCAGCCGTGCCTGCGCCTGGACCTGCGAGCCATCCTGCAGGTCAAGATCGTAGGAGATCGGCCTGCGGCGGCTTGCGACCAGCGCGTTCTTTGCCGTGTTGATCGCGATCCGGTAGAGCCACGTGTAGAACGCGCTCTCTCCGCGAAACGCCGGCAAGGCGCGATATGCCTTGATGAACGCCTCCTGGGCGATATCCTCGGCTTCGGCCGGGTTGCGGACGTAGCGCTGCACGAGCTTCAGCACCTTGTGCTGATACTTGAGCACCAGGGCGTCGAAAGCCGCCTTGTCCCCTCTCTGGACCCTGCGGACCAGCGCAATGTCGCCTGCTTCAGCCCGCATTGGCCCGACGACTCGCGCTGCGCCCTCCACATGCACGCCCGGTATGACCGATCGACCCCAGGTTAGTTCGCAAGGTGGTGGCAGGGCGGGCGAAAGCCCCTCCTTTCGTGAGACAACCCGAGGATTCTAGCAAGAGAGCCGGATTCGGGCTTTCAGCCGCCGGAACTGGGTCGCGGCGACCGATTCGCGCGGCAGCAGCCAGCCGGCGCGCCTCGCGCCCACCCGGATGTCGGCAAGCACGAGCCCGGGATACGCGCGCGAGCCCGGACCGAGCTCGGCGGCCAGGAATTCATTCCGTCCGCGTAAACGAGCGCGGCAGCCGCGACCGTCGATGACGAGCTCAGCGAGTTCACAATGGCGGCCCGGCAGCCGCTGCAGCGTGGGCGCGAGACCCGCCAGCGCGAGCAGCGAGAGCGGCACCGCGAGCCATGGCGTCGCCCGCGCCAACCAGGGGCTCGCCGCGGCCGCGAGATGGATGATCAGGGCCATCGCCGCGAGCCGCGGCGCGGCGCCCGCCTCAATCGCGACGTCGAACGATTTCATCGACGAGCGCGGCGTGCGTGGCGTCGGCGGGCCGCGCACCGGCGATCAGCCAGTCCACGAGGTCGGGATCAGGCTGCTCGAGCAGCCACTCGAAGGACCGCCGGCGCGCGGCGTCCGCTGCCGGCCAGCCGGTCTCGAGCCAGCGGCCGAGCAGAAAATCGAGTTCCTTCATGCCGCGCCGGCAGCGCCACCGCAGTCGCGACATGGCCGCCTCGTCCACGCCTCATGACTCGCGATCGAGCAGGCGTCGTTTGATATCGGCGATCGCTCGCGCAGGATTGAGGTCCTTGGGGCAGGCCTCGGTGCAATTCATGATCGTGTGGCAGCGATAGAGCCGGAACGTCCCGTCAAGCCGGGAGAGTCGCTCGGCCCGCGCGCCGTCGCGCGTGTCGACGATCCACCGGTAGCTTGCGAGCAGCGCTGCCGGACCCAGGAAATCGCCGGAGTTCCACCAGTAGCTCGGGCAGGCCGTCGAGCAGCAGGCGCAGAGAATGCAGGCCGATGGCCGGTCGATGCGTTCCTGGTCCGCCGGCGACTGGCGCCGCTCACCCGCGGCCGGCGGCGGCCCCGAGGCCTGGAGCCAGGGTTCGACGGAAGCGTACTGGGCGTAGAATTCGCCCAGGTCCGGCACCAGATCCTTCACGACGGGCAGGTGTGGCAGCGGAAACACCTTCACGGCGCCGCGGATCGACCCGATCGGCTGCGTGCAGGCGAGCGTGTTCACGCCATCGATGTTCATCGCGCAGGAACCGCAGATCCCTTCCCGGCAGGAACGGCGGAAAGTGACGGTCGAATCCACTTCGTTCTTGATCTTGATCAGCGCGTCGAGAACCATCGGTCCGCAACGGTCGAGGTCCAGGTCGTAGCGGTCGACGCGCGGGGGTTCGCTCGAATCCGGGTTCCAGCGGTAGATCCGGAATTCCCGCACGCGCCCCGCGCCGGGCGGGGCCGGATGGTGACGGCCGGGCCGGTCCGTGTACCGCGAATTCGCGGGCAATCGGAATTGTGCCATCGCTTCCCGAGCTCCCTTCAGTAGGCCCGCACTTGAGGCGGTATGCGCTCCACGTCGTCCGCCAACGTCTGCAGCTGCACCGGCCGGCAGTCGAGTCTCACGCCGCCGGCGTCGTTGACCCATGCCAGGCTGTGCTTCATCCAGTTCGCGTCGTCGCGCCCCGGAAAGTCCTCGCGCGCGTGGGCGCCCCGGCTCTCCGTGCGGTTGCGCGCCGAATGGATCGTTGCGATTGCCTGACCCATCAGGTTGTCCAGTTCCAGCGCCTCGACGAGATCGGTGTTGAAGATGAGCGAGCGGTCGGCAATCCGCAGCTCGCGGAACGCATCGAAGCAGCGCGCCAATGCCGCGCAGCCCTCATCGAGCGTCTGACCCGTACGGAACACCGCCGCGTCGCGCTGCATGGCGCGCTGCATTTCCTCCCGCAGCGAAGCCGTGGGGCGGCTGCCCGCCGCGTGGCGAATCCGGTCGAAACGGTCCAGCAGGGGCTCGATGGAGCGCGGCGGAGGGTCGGGCAGGCGCGCCCCGGGGCGCAGCGAATTCGCGCAGCGCGCCGCCGCCGCCCGCCCGAATACGACGAGGTCAAGCAGCGAATTCGAGCCGAGCCGGTTGGCGCCGTGCACCGAGACGCACGCGGCTTCGCCGATCGCCATCAGACCCGGCACCGGCGCGTCGGAGCCGCCGCTCCGGGTCAGCGCCTCGCCGCATGCGTTGCTGGGAATGCCGCCCATGTTGTAGTGGACCGTCGGCTGAACCGGGATCGGCGCGCGTGTCACGTCCACGTTGGCGAAGATCATCGCCGTCTCGGCGATGCCCGGCAGGCGCTTTTCGATCACGTCGGCGCCGAGGTGCTCGAGGTGCAGGTAGATGTGGTCGCGCTCCGGGCCGACCCCGCGCCCCTCGCGGATCTCGATCGTCATCGCGCGGCTCACGACGTCGCGCGACGCGAGGTCCTTGGCGTTCGGCGCATAGCGCTCCATGAAGCGCTCGCCCTCGGAGTTCCTCAGCACCCCGCCTTCGCCGCGCACGCCTTCCGTGATGAGGCAGCCCGCACCGTAGATTCCGGTCGGGTGAAACTGCACGAATTCCATGTCCTGCAGCGGCAGGCCCGCGCGCAGCACCATTCCGCCGCCGTCGCCGGTGCAGGTATGCGCCGAGGTGCAGGTGTAGTAGGCCCGGCCGTAGCCGCCCGTCGCGAGGATGGTCACCTGCGCCAGGAATCGGTGCAGCGTGCCGGTCGCCATGTCGAGCGCGAGCACGCCGCGACAGCAGCCCTCCTCCATGATGAGGTCGATCGCAAAGTACTCGATGAAGAATTGCGCGCTGTGCCGCAGGCTCTGCTGATACAGGGTATGCAGCATGGCGTGGCCGGTGCGGTCGGCAGCGGCGCAGGTGCGCTGCGCGATCCCGCGGCCGTAGTGGGTCGTCATCCCGCCGAAAGGCCGCTGATAGATGCGGCCGTCTTCGGTGCGCGAGAACGGCAGTCCGAAGTGCTCGAGCTCGATGACGGCCGCCGGCGCCTCGCGGCACATGTAGGCGATCGCGTCCTGGTCGCCGAGCCAGTCGGATCCCTTGACCGTGTCGTAGAAATGAAAGCGCCAGTCGTCCTCGCCCATGTTGCCGAGCGCAGCGCTAATTCCGCCCTGCGCCGCCACGGTGTGGCTGCGCGTCGGGAAGACCTTGGTGACGCAGGCCGTGTCGAGACCCGCTTCCGCAAGCCCCATCGTCGCGCGCAGTCCCGCGCCCCCGGCGCCCACGACGACGACATCCGAGCGGTGCTCCACGAGTTCATAGCGGCTCATGCGCCCGCCCCGGTCGCAAGCATGCAGATCGCGAAGGCGAGCGCGAGAGCCGCGGCCGCGTGAATGATCCACGCGAGCGCAAGCGCGGCGGTACGGAGGCGGCCGGCGACGTAATCCTCCAGCACGACCTGCAGGCCCTGCATGGAATGCCAGAGAAGCGTCGCCCCGAACAGCGCGGCAAGCAGCGCCTGCAGGGGCTTGCCGAACCAGCCCGACACGACGGCGTGGTCGAGTGCCGGCTGCCGCAACAGCGACGCGAGGAACCAGAGGCCGAGCGGCAGCAGGGCGATCGAGGTGAAGCGCTGGTTGCGCCAGTGGCGGCTCGCGCTGCCGGGCGTGCGCCTCATGGCGCACCCGCGAAAAAGCGGCCCGCCGGTGTCGCAAGGAGGGTCGCCGCGAAAGCAGCTGCGGCAAGCGCGACGACGAGCCAGCCACTGCGACGCGCGGCCCGCTTTTCGAAGCCGTAGCCCGCGTCCCAGGCCAGGTGACGCAGCCCGGCGAACAGGTGATACCAGAACGCGGCGACGGCGAGCGCAAGCACGATCCGCAGGGCCAGGCTCGAGAAAAAACGCGACGCGCAGGCATAAGCCCCCGGCCCGAGTGCCGCCGAAACCATCCAGCCGACGAACAGGAATCCGCAGGCGGACAGATACAGGCCGCTCGCGCGGTGCAGGATCGAAAGCACCATCGTGTACATCGGCCGGTACACCTGCAGGTGCGGAGACAGCGGCCGTTCGGCGGGGAGTGGCATCGCTAAGCTATTCTGCCAGAAGGGATCGGGGCTTCCCACGGTCAATTGCGGCGCGTTCGGCGAGATGTGCTGCGCTACGATGGCGCGATGGCATCCACGCGCTGCGCACCGCTGCCCTCCCACGCCGTCATCGCAGTGACCGGCCGCGATGCGCGGTCGTTTCTCCAGGGCCAGCTTTCGAACGACATGCTGGGACTCGAACGGCATCCCGGAATGCTGGCCGCCTCCTGCAACCGCCAGGGCCGCGTGCTCGCGACGATGCGCCTTGCGGCGGACGGCGACGACGCCATCCTCGTGATGCAGCAGTCGCTCGCGCGGACGCTCATGGCGCAATTGTCGGCCTATGTGCTGCGCTCCGACGTCCGTTTCGAGGACCGCAGCGACCGTGTCCTGGTCGCCGGGCTCATCGACGCCGAACCCGATGCGCGGTGGTCGCAGGCAGCCGCCGCCGCTGCCGGGCTCGCCATGCTGGTTGCGAGCCCGCGCCGGATCCTCCTCGCCGGGACGCGCACCGCGCTCGACGCGGCGCTCGCCGCGATTCCGCGGACGGTGCCCGACGACTGGGCGCGCGTCTGCATCGCGGACGGCGAACCCTGGATCATGCCGGCGACCGCCGCGCTGTGGCTGCCCCAGATGCTCAACCTCGACCTGATCGGCGCAGTCAGCTTCAGCAAGGGCTGCTACGTCGGCCAGGAAATCGTGGCGCGGGCGCAGCACCTCGGGCGCATCAAGCGCCGGACGCTGCGCTACGTCGGCCCCCCGGACGCGCCGCTGCAGCCGGCCCAGGCGCTTTTCCGCGGCGAATCCCTCGCGGCGCAGGTCGTCGTCAGCGCGCGCGACCCGGCCGCGACGCAATGCCTCGCGGTCGTGGAACTGCGCTATTGCAGCGACCTGCTCGGTGCCAAGCCGGGCGGCTCCGAATTCGTCCCCGCCGACCTGCCCTACGCGATTCCTGCGCCGGCATCCGGCGGCAACGAGTGACTCAGTCGTCCGAAGGCTGGTTCCGCAACTGCGGAAAGAGCAGGACGTCGCGGATGCTCGGCGAATCCGTGAGCAGCATGACCAGCCGGTCCACGCCCACGCCGAGCCCGGCGGCGGGCGGCATGCCGTATTCGAGCGCGCGAATGTAGTCCGCATCGAAATACATCGCCTCTTCGTCCCCGGACGACCGGCGGCGGACCTGTTCGCGGAAACGCTCGGCCTGCTCCTCGGGATCGTTGAGCTCCGAAAATCCATTTGCGAGTTCGCGGCCATCCACAAAGAACTCGAAGCGGTCCGTCACGAATGAGTCCGAGTCGCGCCGCCGTGAAAGCGGCGAGACCTCCGTCGGATAGGAATGGACGAAAGTGGGCTGGATGAGCCCCTGCTCGCTGGTCTTCTCGAACAGGGCGAGCTGCAGCGCGCCGGCGCCATCGTCCTGGCCCGGCTCGATGCCGGCCTGCGCACAGGCGGCGCGAAGGTAGGCGGCGTCCCGCAGCCGCGCACGGTCGAGATCCGGATTGGCGCCGGCAATGGCCTCCTCGACCGAACGTCTGGCAAAAGGCGCGGAAAAATCGATTTGCCGTCCCTGGTAGGTCAGCCGGCGCGCACCGGCCACGGCGTCAGCGAGACCCTGCATCATCCGCTCGACGAGGCTCATGAAGTCCGCGGAGTCGGCGTATGCCTGATACAGCTCGAGCATCGTGAATTCGGGATTGTGCTGAGTGGAGAGCCCCTCGTTCCGGAAATTGCGGTTGATCTCGTACACCCGCTCGAATCCGCCGACGACGAGCCGCTTCAGGTAGAGCTCGGGCGCGATGCGCAGGTACATGTCCTGGCCGAGCGCATTGTGATGCGTGACGAACGGGCGCGCGATGGCGCCCCCCGGTATCGGCTGCATCATGGGCGTTTCGACTTCGAGGAAGCCCTGCGCGTCGAGGAAATCGCGCAGGAAACGCACAATGCGGGTACGCGTCTCGAACACCTGGCGAGCCCCGCTGTTGACGATCAGGTCGACGTAGCGCCGGCGGTAGCGCGTCTCGGTGTCCGCGAGCCCGTGCCACTTGTCCGGCAGTGGCCGCAGCGCCTTGACCAGGAGGCGTACGGATTCGGCCCGCACCGACAGCTCGCCGGCGCGCGTTCGCATGAGAACGCCCTGCGCGCCCACGATGTCGCCGACGTCCCATCCCTTGAATTCGTCATAGGCGCCACCGAGCGTTCCCGCCTGCAGGTAGACCTGGATCTGGCCGCTCGCGTCCTGGAGTTTCGCGAAGGACGCCTTCCCCATGAGGCGCTTGAACAGCATCCGGCCCGCAACCCGCACGCGCACCGGGTTGGCGGCCAGCCACTCTTCGCTTCGCATTCCCCAGGTGGCGTGCAGGTCGGCGGCGAGCGCGTCGCGCCGGAAGTCGTTCGGGAACGCAACGCCGGTATCCCGCAGGCGCGCGAGCTTGGCGCGGCGTTCGGCGATCAGCGCATTCTCGTCGGTTTCGGCGCGTGTCTCGCGTTTCGTCATGAGGGGAGCTTACAGGCCCTGCTTCAGGCTCGCCTCCATGAAAGGGTCGAGCGCGCCGTCCAGCACGGCCTGGGGATTGCCGGTCTCGTGGCCCGTCCTGAGATCCTTGATGCGCGACTGGTCGAGCACGTAGGAGCGGATCTGGTGGCCCCAGCCGACGTCGGTCTTCTGGTCCTCGAGCACGCGCGCGGCGGCATTCCGCTTGTTGACCTCGAGCTCGTAGAGCTTGGCCTTCAGCATCTTCATCGCGGTCGAGCGGTTCTTGTGCTGGCTGCGCTCGCCCTGGCAGGCGACGACGATGCCGGAAGGCAGGTGACGCAGCCGCACGGCCGAGTCCGTCTTGTTGACGTGCTGGCCGCCCGCCCCGCTTGCGCGGTAAGTGTCCATCTCGATGTCCGCCGGGTTGACCTCGATGTTGATCTCCTCGTCGATCACCGGGGAGACGAAGACGGAGGCAAATGACGTGTGCCGGCGATTGCCGGAATCGAAAGGGGACTTCCTCACCAGCCGGTGCACGCCGGTCTCGGTGCGCAGCCACCCGTAGGCATAGTCGCCGTCCACTTCGATCGATGCGCTCTTGATGCCGGCGACTTCGCCCGGGCCCTGGTCGATGACCGAGGCCGTGAAACCGCGTGAGTCCGCCCAACGAAGGTACATGCGCAGCAGCATGGCCGCCCAGTCCTGCGCCTCGGTGCCGCCCGCGCCGGCCTGGATGTCGAGGAAGGCGCTGCGCGGATCCATCTCGCCGGGGAACATCCGCGACAGCTCGAGGCGCCGCACGCGGACCTCGAGCGCGGCAGCGTCCTTCACGATCTCGCCGAAGACCCCCTCGTCGACTTCCGCCTCGGCGATCGCAAGCAATTCGGCGGCGTCCGAGAGGCCGGCGGCCAGCTGGTCGAGCTCGGTGAGTGTGGATTCCAGGCGCGCGCGCTCGCGCCCGAGCGACTGGGCCTTCTCGGGATGGCTCCAGACCGCCGGGTCGCCGAACTCGTGATTCAGTTCTTCGAGACGCTCGCGTTTCGCGTCGTACTCAAAGGTACCCCCTCAGCGCCTGCAGGCGCTCCGTGAGGTCCTCGATCAAGCGGCGGGTCGGCGCGGTTTCCATGGCGGCGGCATCTTACCAGACGCCTCCGGAGGCGATTCGACGTGCTCCGCGAGCAGTTCCGCGCGCGCGGTGCCGCCGAACGTCGAGGACTGCAGCCGATAGGCGAGCCTGACACGGGTGCCCGGCGACGGGCGTGTCGCACGGGAGTCGTCGAAGTAGCCGAACGAGATTGCTTCGATCGGATGCGTCGCGGCCCCGGTTCGCAGCCAGAGCTTCAGGTGCCGCTCGCCGACGGCGCGTGTATCGACGACATCGAATTCGCCTTCGAAAACCGGCTCCGGAAATCCCTGGCCCCAGGGTCCGCCGGCCTCGATCGCCCGCGCGGTCTCGAGCGTGATTTCCTCGCCCGCAAGTTCGCCATCCGTCTCCAGGATGTTCTGCATCTGTTCCGGCGTCAGTCGCCGCCCGATTTCCTCGGAAAACGCGTCCGCAAAGCGCGCAAGCGCCGCACGGCGCAGGGTCAGTCCCGCAGCCATGGCATGGCCGCCGAAGCGATCGATCAGCCCCGGTTGGCGGGTCGCGATCGCCTCCAGCACGTCGCGCACGTGCAGGCCCGCGACCGAGCGCGCAGAGCCGCGCAGCTCCTGCTCGTTGGCGGGCGCGAAAGCCACCACGGGACGCTGCAGGCGATCCTTCATGCGTGACGCGACCAGCCCGACGATGCCCGCATGCCAGCCGGCATCGAAGAGCGTGAGGCCGGGCGGCAGGGCGCCTTCCGAGATGCGAAGCTGGCGGACCGCGGTGAGGGCCTCATCACGCATGCGGGCCTCCATCTCGCGACGTTCGCGGTTGAGGCGGTCGAGCTCGCCGGCGAGCGCCAGCGCCTCGGCCGGGTCGTCGGTGAGCAGGCAGCGGATTCCGACCGCCATGTCGTCGATGCGCCCGGCCGCGTTCAGCCGCGGCGCTATCTGGTGCCCGAGCTGGCGCGCGCTCAGCTCATCGAGGCGGCATCCGGCGACGCGCGCCAGGGCCATGAAGCCCGGCACCGCGGCCCGGCTCCGCGCGCGGCGCAGGCCCTCCTGCACCAGGATCCGGTTGTTCCGGTCGAGCGGCACGAGGTCGGCAACCGTCCCGAGCGCCACGAGATCCAGCAGGTCCGCGACGGCCGGCAGTTTGCGGCCGCTGCGGTTCTCGAGCTCGCGCGTCAGCGATGCCATCAGGTAGAAGGCCACGCCGACGCCTGCGAGGGCGCGGCTGCCGAACCCGGCCCGCGGCAGGTTCGGGTTCACGTGCGCCGCACAGTCCGGCAGGGCCGAGGCCGGCAAGTGATGGTCGGTCACCAGGACTTCGATGCCGAGCGCGTGCGCCGCCTCGATGCCGGCGAAAGCCGAGACCCCGTTGTCAACCGTGATCAGCAGGTCCGCTTTCTCGTCCGCGAGTTCCGCGACCAGCGCGGGCGTGAGGCCGTAGCCGTGCCGCAGCCGGTCCGGCACGCGCATGCCGACGTTCAGGTGCCCGAGCCGCGCGAGCTGGCGCAGCACGAGCGCCGTGCTGGTCGCGCCGTCGGCGTCGAAATCACCGACGACCAGGATCCGCGAGCCGCGTTCCAGATGCGAGGCGAGAAGCGCCGTGGCCGGGCCGATCCCGTCCAGCGTCGAGACCGGCAGCAGCCCTTTCAGCTCGAGGGAAAGCTCGTCAGCCTGGCTGATACCACGCGCCGCATACACGCGTCGCAACACCGGATGCAGGCCCTCGGGCAAGGCCGCGACCGGCCCCGCGGGCCTTCGCCTCAGCCGGACCGGCTGCGCACGCGGAAAATCGCGGGAATTCATCGGCCGCCATGATAGCGGCGCAGGAGCACGCCGATTGGCTATATTTCCCCTGCGATGCAGTTCACCCGCGAAGCCCCGGGCCAGGGCAATTCCATCATCGCCTGCACGGAGGACGAAGTGCGATTGCGCGATCGCGCCTTTCGCTCGAGCCTGGTCGTGACCCGGGACGCGATTCTCGACGCGTGGCATCCTCCGGCGCCCGAGGCGCTCTCGCTCGAGGATTTCACCGGCTTGCTGGCGCTGAAACCGAATGTCGTCCTGCTCGGCACCGGGTGCCGACAACGCCTGCCACCACCCGCCCTCTACGCGGCATTCGCCGCTCGCGGCATCGGCCTCGAGGTCATGGACAACCGCGCCGCCTGCCGGACGTTCAACCTGCTGCTCTCGGAATATCGCGACGTCGCCGTCGCACTGATGCTCTAGCGCGGCGGCAACTGTGTCCGCGGGTCGAGCGCCTCTCCTTCCAGGCGGATCTCGAAATAGAGCATCGGCTGCTGGCCCGGCCCAGGGCCCATCGCCGCAATCTGCTGGCCCGCGCGCACTTCGTCGCCCTCCTTCACCTGGACGAAGGCGTTGTACCCGTAGGCCGTCAACCAGCCGCGCGCGTGGTTGATGATCACGAGCTGGCCATAGCCTCGCAACGCACTGCCGGTATAGACCACTCTTCCATCCGCCGCGGCGAAGACCGGCTGGTTCAGGCCGCCGTCGATGCGAAGGCCGACGCCGCCCGATGGCTGCCGCACGAGACCCACAACCGCGCCGACATCCACCGGCCAGCGCCAGGGCGGAGGGCGATGTGCGGGGTCATCGGGAGACGCGTGCCGCGCCGGCGCCGGCGCCGGCGCCGGCGCGTCCGCCGGTTTCCCGGGCCGTTGCGCGGCCGCCGCCCTGCCGGGCGGCCGGTTGAGCCGCAATCGCTCGCCGGCGCGGATCAGGTAGTCGCGGCCGATGCCGTTCCAGCGCGCGATGTCCCGGTAGTCGAGGCCATAGCGCCGCGCAATGGAATACAGGGTCTCGCCGGCGCGGACCACGTGATAATCCGGAGCGGAGGGTCGGCGGTCGGGCCCGGAACAGGTGGCGACGGCGATCGTCGCGAGGCATGCGACCCAACGATTCAGGAAACACCGCCCAGCAAGGGAACGAAACTGACGAACCCGAGGCGCTCGCGCAGGAACTGGTCCCCGCGCCGCGTCAGGCGCAGGAGCTCCTGCCGTCCCTCGGGGCCGACGGGCGCGACCAGCCGCCCGCCCTCGGCGAGCTGGTCGAGCAGCTTCTGTGGCAGGGCGTGCGGCGCCGCAGCGAGCAGGATGCCGTCGAACGGAGACTGCGACGGCCAGCCCTCCGTACCATCGCCGTGCTTGAGGCGCACGTTCCTGATCCCGAGATCGCGCAACCGCTCGCGGGCGCGCTCGAGCAGCGGCTCGATCCGCTCGATGCTGTAGATTCGCCCGGCCATCGGCGCCAGCACCGCGGTCTGGTAGCCGCAGCCGGTCCCGATTTCCAGCACCTTGTCCGGCGTGCCGCCGATCGTGATCGCCTCGGTCATCCGTGCCACGACATACGGCTGCGAAATCGTCTGGCCATGTCCGATCGGCAGCGCCGTGTCCTCGTAAGCGCGGCTCGCGAGCGCTTCGTCCACGAACAGGTGCCTGGGTACATTGCGGATCCGGTCGAGCACCCGCGGATCCCGGATTCCCTGCTCGACGAGGCGCTGGACAAGGCGCTCGCGCGTTCGAGCGCTCGTCATGCCGATGCCGCTGCGCGCACTCGTCACGGCGCGGGTTCCCGGAGCCATTCTCGCAGGCTCTCGAGGGCCGCATGCCGCGTGAGGTCGACCTGCAGGGGTGTCACCGACACGAAGCCGTTTGCGACCGCGTGGAAATCGGTGCCGGGACCCGCGTCCTGGCCGGCGCCGGCAGCGCCGACCCAGTAGATCTCGCGCCCGCGGGGATCGAGCCCGCGCACCGCGGCCTTGGCGCGGTGGCGATGCCCGAGACGCGTCACCTCGAATCCGCGCAGCGATTCGTAGGGCAGGTCCGGCACATTCACGTTCAGGATCATCGAGCGATGCAGGGGCTTCGCGAGCAGGCGGAGCACCAGCTCGCGCGCCACCCGGGCGGCGGTGGGGAATTGCGGCCCGGCGCCGCCCTGCGCCACCAGCGAGACTGCGACTGTCGGCAGCCCGAGGAATCTTCCCTCGATCGCGGCCGCCACCGTGCCCGAGTAGAGCACGTCGTCGCCGAGGTTGGCGCCATCGTTCACGCCCGATACGACCATGTCGAATTCGAAGTCGAAAAGGCCGGTGATCGCGAGGTGCACGCAGTCGGTCGGTGTGCCGTTGATGACGTACCAGGTGTCCTCGTCCACGCGCTGCACGCGCAACGGCACCTCGAGCGTCAGCGAATGGCTCGCGCCGCTGCAATTCCGGTCCGGAGCGACAACCGTCAGCGGCGCAACGCCGGTCAGCGCTTCCCGCAGGAAGCGCAGCCCCTCGGCGCGATAGCCGTCGTCGTTTGCGAGCAGAATTTTCACGGTGCCGTCGCTTCCCCGCCGCGCGCTGCGCGACCGGGCCGCACTATACTGTATGCCCCGTCGCCCGGGCGCGTGGACGGAGGATGCGGCCATCAAGGACGAGGAACGCGAGCTTTTTCGCGCAGCGGTGCGCGACGTGCGGCCGCTTCGACAGGCAAAGACCGGCGCGCAGCGCGACCGCCGGCGGCCGCGCGCCGCCTCCCGGCGCGCCGACGAAGCGCGTGTGCTCGCCGAATCGCTGACCCTCGACGCGGCCGAACTCGATGTCGAATCGGGCGACGAATTGCGCCATCGCCGCGACGACGTCGCGGAGTCCGAGCTCCGGCGGCTGCGTCGCGGCGACTTTGCGGTGCGCGACGAGCTCGACCTGCATGGCATGACGCAGGACGAGGCGCGGCAGGCCCTCGCCGCATTCCTCGCCGAGGCCGCCCTGCACGGCAATCGCTGCCTGAGGATCATCCATGGCAAGGGACGCGGCTCGGGCACGCGCGGACCGGTCCTGAAGTCCGCAGTGAACCGGTGGCTTCGCCGTCATGTCATGGTGCGCGCCTTCTGCTCGGCGCGCCGCAACGACGGCGGCACCGGCGCACTCTACGTGCTGATCGACGGCTAGGCGGAGTCGCCGGCCGCTTCCGGCACCCGCGCGTCCAGGATTTCGCGCAGTACGCTGGTCGCGAAAGCGCCGCGCGGCAATTCGAATTCGAGCTCGAGTTCATCGGCCGCGAGCCGGTGGCGCCAGGCCGCGGGCCGCAGCACGAGCGCACGGCGCTCGCCGCGGAGTCCCGCGGCGGCGAGCAGCTCCGGCAAGGGCGCGACCGCAACGAGGGCATCCGTCTCGATTCGGCCGGCTTCTCCGCCCGGCAGGACGCCGCCCGCGCCGCAAAGCGGCCCGGTCGGCGATACGTCGCCCTCGCGCAATCGTCGCAGCAGCCCTTCGTCCGGGTGGTCCGCCGCGAACACCGACTGACTGCCGCTCAGGTTGACGACTTCTCCGGGCAGCAGCCGGTTCCAGCTGCCGGCGGCCACCCGGGAACCGAGAACCGCGTTGAACGTCAGCGCGCGCGCCGAAGACAGGAGGAAAGCCCGGGGTTCCCGGCCGCGCGGCAGCCGTCCGCTGTCGAGCCAGCCTCGAATCCGCCGCAGGTTGGCGCCGTCGTTGCCGAATCGCTGGACACCGAAATAATTGGGCACGCCGGATGCCTGCAGATCGGTGATCCGCTCGGCGATTGCGCCAGCATCTCCCTGCAGGCCGCGGACGCGGATGCGGAACTGGTTTCCCGCCAGCGCGCCGCGCCGGAGCTTGCGTGAGTGCGGATGCTCGCTGAGCACCCGGAATCCGTCCCCGCTGTATCCGACGAAAGACACGGCGTCCTTCACCGCCGGCACGGAAAACCACTGGCGCGCAAGCGCGCGCCGGTCCTTCTGACCCGCGAATCCCACGTCGGCGGGCGGCCGGCCGGCGCGCACCGCGAGCGAACGAGCAACAAAAAGGGTATTGGCGCCCTCCTTTTCGACCAGCAGCAGCCGATGTGCCTCGCCGCCATCGGGCTCGAAGCCCAGCCGTTCCTCCACGCGAAAATCCCGGGCCTCGACCCGGATCGAGCCCGACACCGGCGTCTCACCGAATGCGCGCGGCGGCTCGAGCGCGATCGGGCGCCAGGGATCGACGCCGCCGCCTTCAGCTGCCATTCGCAACCCGCAGCAGGACCGCCGCCTGCGCCGCAAGGCCCTCGCCGCGGCCGAGCGCACCGATTCCTTCGGTGGTCGTCGCCTTGAGGTTCACGCGGGCGCGAGGGATGCCGAGATCCGCGGCAATGTTCTCGCAGATGGCGTCGCGATGAGCCCCGATCCGCGGCGCCTCGGCGATCAGCGTGAGGTCGCAGTTCTCGACCGAGAATCCGCAGCCGGCGACCAGCCTGGCCACTTCACGCAGCAACGCGCGGCTGTCGGCGCCCGCGAAGCGTGGATCTGCCGGCGGAAAGTGGACCCCGATGTCATCCAGCGCCGCGGCGCCGAGCAAGGCGTCCATCAGCGCATGGAGAAGGACATCGCCGTCCGAATGTGCAATCACTCCCTTCGAATGCGGGATCACCACGCCACCGAGGCGGACACTGTCGCCCGGGCCGAACCGGTGCACGTCAAAACCCCAGCCGATTCTCATTGCCGCCTCCGTGAAGCCCGCCTCGCGACTTCGGCGAACCTGAGGTCCGCGGGCCGGGTCACCTTGATATTGAGCGGCGAGCCCGGTACGAGGAGCGGCCGCAGGCCGAGCCGCTCGATGGCCGCCGCCTCGTCCGTCGGTTCGTGTCCCTCGGCGAGCGCCTGCGAAAGGGCGCGGACCAATGGGCCGTGCCGGAACAATTGCGGCGTCAGCGCGCGCCAAAGATGATCGCGCGTCAGGGTCCCCAGGCTCCGTCCATCGTCATCCGCCTGCTTGACCGTGTCGGCAATCGGCACCGCCAGCAGGCCGCCGACCGCATCGCGCCGGCAGGCGGCCATGAGCGCCCGGACGTCCTGCGAGTTCAGGCAGGGCCGGGCCGCGTCATGTACCAGCACCCAGTCCGTCTCGCCCGCTGCGATCAGCGCCTGCAGGCCGTTCAGCACCGACCGTGCGCGAGTCGATCCTCCGGCCACCGCGACGACGCGGCGTCGCAATGACTTCGGCAACCGCTCGAATCGCCGATCGCCGGCCGCGACCACGGCGGCCCCGCCCGCGATCCCCGGCACAGACAACATCGTTCGCAGGCTGTGCTCGAGCAGCGTCCTGCCATCGATGCGGAGATAGGGTTTTGGAAGCTTGCCGCCGTAGCGCGCCGCGCGGCCTGCGGCGGCGATCACGAACCAGATGCGCTCGCCCACCTGCAAATCACGGTGTTGCCGAGGCCTGCATCGACTCGGGCTCCGCCGTCTCCGTATCTGGCGGCCGCGGCGTCGAATCGACCACCTGGTAGAAGGTCTCGTTGGCCGCGACCATGCCGAGGTCGTTGCGGGCACGCTCTTCGAGGGCCATCAGCCCATGCTTCAGGTCCGCGACTTCCGCCTTCATCTGGGCATTGCGTTCCGCGAGCACTGCGTTCTCGGAGCGCTGGTCCTCGACCGCTTTCGCCAGGCGCCAGACCTCGCGCATGCCCTCGTCGGAGACCCAGAGGCGGTACTGCAGCAACAGGAGCGCGGCGAGAAGCGCGGCGATGACGGGCTTCATGGGGCGGGGAGCGTAGCACGTTCCGGAGCGGCCGTTGACCGGGCCGTCACCGGCGCCGCACCGGAAATGCCTCGCGGCCGGCATAGCGCGCGCGCCCGCCGAGCTGCTCCTCGATCCTGAGAAGCTGGTTGTACTTGGCGACCCGGTCCGAGCGGGACAGCGATCCGGTCTTGATCTGGGTCGCCGCCGTGCCGACCGCGATGTCGGCGATGGTCGAGTCCTCGGTTTCACCCGAGCGGTGGGATATGACGGACGCGTAACCCGCTCTGTCGGCCATTTCGATCGCGGCGAGCGTCTCCGTGAGCGTGCCGATCTGGTTCGGCTTGATGAGAATCGCGTTGGCGACGTTCTCGGCGATGCCGCGCGCCAGGATCTCCGTGTTGGTGACGAAAATGTCGTCACCGACGAGCTGGACATTCTTGCCGAGCCGCTGCGTGAGGAGGGACCATCCCGCCCAGTCGCCTTCCGCCATGCCGTCCTCGATGGCCAGGATCGGGTAGCGCCCGGCAAGCGCCGCCAGGTATTCCGTGAACTGCGCTGCGCTGAACTTCCGGCCTTCGGACTCGAGGTGGTAGCAGCCGTTCTCGTGGAACTCGGTGCTCGCGACGTCGAGGCCGAGCCAGACGTCGTGACCCGGGTGGTACCCCGCCGCCTCGATGGCCTCGAGTATGACGCCGAGCGCCGCTTCGTTGGACGGGAGATTCGGCGCGAATCCGCCTTCGTCACCGACCGCCGTCGAGAGCCCGCGACCGCGCAGCAGCTGTTTCAGGCGATGGAAGATCTCTGCGCCGGCGCGCAGCGCCTCGCGAAAGCTCGGCAGGCCCGCCGGCACGACCATGAATTCCTGGATATCGAGGCTGTTGTCCGCGTGGACGCCGCCGTTCACGATGTTCATCATCGGCACCGGCAGCACGACGGCGTCGTCGCCGCCGAGGTAACGGTACAGCGGGAGCCCCTGAGCCGTGGCAGCCGCGCGCGCGTTCGCGAGGGAAATGGCGAGGATCGCGTTCGCGCCGAGCCTCGACTTGTTCTCGGTGCCATCCACTTCGCGCATGCGGCCGTCGATGCCCGCCTGGTCGGCCGGGTCGCGGCCGACCAGCGAATCCCGGAGTACGCCGTTCACGTGCTGGACCGCATTCAGCACGCCCCGGCCCAGGTAACGCCTTGAATCGCCGTCCCGCAGCTCGACTGCCTCGCGCGTACCCGTGGAGGCGCCGGAGGGCACGGCCGCGCGTCCGATCGCGCCATCGTCGAGTTCGACGTCGGCCTCCACGGTCGGGTTGCCGCGGGAGTCGAGGATCTCGCGGCCGCGTATGTCGACGATGCGCATCAGAGGCCGCTCTCCGCGAATGGGCGCGACTTGACCGCGCGATCGAGCTCGACGAGCAACGCAAGGAGTTCGCGCATGCGCGGCAACGGCCACGCATTCGGGCCGTCCGAAAGCGCCCGTTCGGGGTCGGGATGCGTCTCCATGAAGACGCCGGAGACGCCGGCGGCCACGGCCGCGCGGGCGAGGACCGGCACGAACTCGCGCTGGCCGCCGGAGGCCGTGCCTTTTCCGCCCGGGAGCTGGACCGAATGGGTTGCGTCGAACACGACCGGGGCGCCGAAACCGCGCATCACCGACAGCGCGCGCATGTCGGAGACGAGGTTGTTGTAGCCGAAGCTGAAACCGCGTTCGCAGACCATGATCGAACCGTTTCCGGTCGAACGCGCCTTCTCGATGACGTTGGACATTTCCCAGGGGCTCAGGAACTGCCCCTTCTTGATGTTCACGGGCTTGCCCTGCGAGCAGACATTGACGATGAAATTCGTCTGCCGGCACAGGAACGCGGGGGTCTGGAGCACGTCGACGACGGCCGCCACTTCGCCGAGGGGCGTGTCCTCGTGAACGTCGGTCAGGACCGGGACGCCGTGCTGGCGGCGCACGTCGGCGAGCACCTTGAGGCCCTGTTCGATGCCGGGCCCGCGGAAAGAGGAACGCGAGGAGCGGTTCGCCTTGTCGTAGGACGCCTTGAACACGAACGGGATCCCGAGCGCGCCGGTGATCTCCTTGAGCTGCCCCGCGATGTCATGGGTGAGGCCCGGGCTTTCGACGACGCAGGGGCCTGCGATCAGGAACAGCGGCCGGTCGGGGCCGATCTCCGCTCCGGCCAGCTTCACGCGCTGGCCGCCCGGGGAAGCGTGCCGACCGCGTGCCCGCGGGCCGCGCGCACGAAGCTCGAGAAGAGCGGATGTCCGTCGCGCGGATTCGAGGTGAACTCCGGGTGGAACTGCACGCCGATGAACCAGGGGTGCGAAGGAAGCTCGACGATCTCGACGAGGCCGTCCTCGGAGAAGGCCGAAATCGCGAGGCCCGCCTTCTGCATGCGCTCGAGATAGTTGTTGTTGAACTCGTAGCGATGGCGGTGGCGCTCGTGGATCACGTCGCGTCCGTAGGCCTTGCGGGCCAGCGTGCCGCCCAGGATTCGGGAGTCCTGGGCCCCGAGCCGCATCGTGCCGCCGAGGTCCGAGCGATCGTCGCGGCGCAGGGTCTCGCCGGTCCGGTCGCGCCATTCCGTGATGAGCGCGATGACGGGGTCCGCGGCGCCGCGGTCGAACTCCGTCGAATTCGCGCCGGGAAGCCCCAGGACGTCGCGCGCGAACTCGATGACCGCCACCTGCATGCCGAGGCAGATGCCAAGGTAGGGCACGCCCTGCTCGCGCGCATATCGCACCGCGGCGACCTTGCCCTCGATCCCGCGTTCGCCGAAGCCGCCGGGCACGAGGATCGCGTCCATGCCGGCGAGGCCGGCGACCCCGGCGCTCTCGAGATCGGTCGACTCGACGTAGTGGACCTGGACGCGGGTCCGGGTCTTCAGGCCGGCGTGCCGCAGGGCCTCGTTCAGCGAGATGTAGGAGTCGCGGATCTGGACGTACTTGCCGACCATCGCGACATTGACCGTCGCGTCGTGCTGATGGCGCGCCGCGACGACCTGCTGCCACTCGCGCAGGTCGGCGGGAGGCGCCTCGATGCCGAGCTTGTCGCAGACGATGGCGTCGAGATGCTGCTCGTGCAACAGGATGGGTATCCGGTAGATGTCATCCGCATCGACCGCCGAGATGACGGCCCGCTCCTCGACATTCGTGAAGAGCGCGATCTTCCGGCGCTGCTCTTCCGGCAGCGGGTCCCGGCAACGGCACAGCAGCACGTCGGGCTGGATGCCGATTCCGCGCAGCTCCTTGACCGAATGCTGCGTCGGCTTGGTCTTGATCTCGCCGGAACCGCCGACGACGGGCACGAGCGTCAGGTGGATGTACACGCAGCTGCCGCGGCCCTGCTCCACGCCGACCTGGCGGATCGCCTCCAGGAAGGGCAGCGACTCGATGTCGCCGACCGTGCCTCCGATCTCGACCATGCAGACGTCGGCGTCGCCGGCGCCGAGCCGGATGCTGCGTATGATCTCGTCCGTGATATGCGGGATGACCTGGACGGTCGCACCGAGGTAGTCGCCCCGCCGCTCGCGCGCGATCACCCGTTCGTAGATGCGGCCGGTTGTGAAATTGCTGTTGCGCCCAGTCGTCGTGCGGACGAAGCGCTCGTAATGCCCGAGGTCGAGGTCGGTTTCCGTGCCGTCCTCCGTGACAAAGACCTCCCCGTGCTGGAACGGGCTCATCGTGCCCGGGTCCACATTGATATAGGGGTCGAGCTTGACCATGCGGACCTTCAGCCCGCGGCCCTCGAGAATCGCGCCGAGGCTGGCCGATGCGAGGCCTTTCCCCAGCGAGGACACCACGCCACCGGTCACGAACACGAATCGAGTCATCGGAATCCCCGCCGTCGGTCGAAACGACGGGAATTCAGTCTAGTTGAGCGCGGCGGGCGGTGCCAGCAGAAATGTGAACCGCATCACGCTCGAGCCGACATAAGCTGTCCGGACGACGGCCCATTGCGCCGTTCGTCGCCACGGCGCGAGCGCCCGTCGGAACGGCCATTTTGCTGCGATGGCACTCCTTATGATGCAATCCATGAAAAGAGCCCAGGACGGATTCACGCTCCTCGAATTGATGCTGGTGGTGGCGATCGGGAGCATCCTGCTCGCCATAGCCGTGCCCGCCATGGGCAACTTCATCCGGAATTCGCGCATCACCGGCGCCGCCAACGACGTCATGGCGGCCCTGCACTTCACGCGCTCGGAAGCCATCAAGCGGCGCCTGCCCGTCACGCTGTGCACCAGCACGAGCGCGGTCACCGACCCCAACCCGACCTGCGCCGCCTCCCCCTTCCTGACCGGCTGGATCTCCTTCGTCGACACGAACCAGAGCGGCCAGCGCGATGCGGGCGAAGTCGTGCTGCTGCAGCACGATGCCATGAACAACCAGATTACGGCACGCTCGTCGGTCAACCCGTTCCGGGTCACCTACCTTCTGAACGGCTTCGCCCTGAACCCCAACGCGGCGCAGCTCGTGCTCTGCGACGAGCGCGGCAACGCGCCGACCGCCGGCGAACTCTCTTCCGCGCGCGGCATCCTGGTGTCGGTCACCGGGCGGGCCGGCGTCACACGGGACGCGACCGAGGTCCAGAACCTCGTCGACGCGATCGGTGCCGATGTCGGCGGCTGCGTGGCGAGCTAGGCCAGGGGAGCGCGCATGAAAGTCCGGGCATTCTGCCAACCCGCACAATCGGGCTTCACGATGGTCGAGGTGCTGGTCGCCCTGGTCGTGCTGGCGATCGGCCTGCTCGGCATCGCGGCGCTCTATCTCAACAGCCTCCAGTCCGGCCGCACGGCGATCTATCGCACGGAGGCCGTCACGCTCGCGGCCGACGTCGCGGATCGCATCCGCATGAATCGCACGGCCCAGGCCGCCTATGGCTCGCTGTTCACGGACAACCCGGCCGCGGTGCCCGCCTGCTCCACGACCGGCGGCTGCACGGATGCGGAGCTCGCCGCAACCGACCTGTCGACCTGGAAGGCGACGATCGCCCAGCTCCTGCCCAACGGCCAGGGCCAGGTCGCCGTGACCCTCCCCGTCGCGGCGGGCGAACCGACGAACTACGTGGTCACGGTGCGCTGGGCCGAGGTCGGCGAGGCCACGCCCGTGACCTTCCAGATCGGGTTTGCCACATGAAGGCGCTTCACCCGACGGGCCTGCGCGGGCAGCGGGGCTTCAGCCTCGTCGAACTGATGGTCGCGATGGCCATCGGCACTTTCCTGCTGGCCGGCGCCATCACCGTATTTGGCAAGACCCGCGACCTGTACCGGACCAATGACGCGGCCGCCCGCCTGCAGGAGACGGCGCGCTATGCGATGGGCACGCTCGAAGCGGACCTGCGCATGGCGAACTACTGGGGCCTGATGAGCCGGGCGGACCTCATCGAAAATGGCCCGGGGCTCGACCTGGCGAACCCGCCTGCCGTGGATCCGGCCTACTCGCTGCCGGCGGAACTCTCCGCCTATGCCGGCACGATCAGCCAGTGCGGCGCCATGTGGGCGGTCAAGCTTCCGGCTTACGTCGAGGCCACGGATTCCTATACGTTGGGCTGTGGCGCATTCGGTGCGGGGGCCGTCGCGGGCTCGGACACGCTGACCATTCGCCGCGTGTCGACCCAGCTCATTTCGGCGGGCGGACTGGCCGCGAGCGCCGGCCAGATCAAGCTCCAGACCAGCCGCGTGCAGGGCAGCCTGTTCGCCAGCGCGACGATCCCCGGGGGCTATTTGCCCCCGCTGTCGGAAACACGGGCGCTGGTCGCCAATGGCTATTACATCGACCAGGATTCCGACGAGCGCGCGGGCACGCCCTCGCTGCGCCGCAAGCAGCTCGATGTCGCGGGCGGGGCACCGGCCATCACCGACCTGCAGATCGTGCCCGGCGTCGAGGACCTCCAGATCGAGCTCGGCGCGGATTTCGACGGGGACCAGAACGCCGATTACTTCGTGCAGCCGGGCACGGCGATTCCCGCCGGCGACCAGATCGTCGCCGTGCGCGTGTGGCTCCTGGTGCGCGCGGAGCAGCAGGAGACCGGGTTCATCGACGGGCGCACCTACACCTATGCGAGCCGCGTCGGCGCCGCCGCTTACACGCCCGGGGATTCGTTCCGCCGGGTCCTCGTCAGCAAGACGATCGCGCTCAGGAATACACGGCGATGAATGGCAAGACCCCGGAATTCGGCCGGCAGCAGGGCGCGGCGCTCGTCATCGGCCTGATCCTGCTCCTCGTCCTGACGATCCTCGCGGTGTCCGGAGTCTTCACGTCGACCATGGAATTGCGCATGGTCCGGAACACCCAGAGCCAGGAGCGCGCCTTCCAGGCGGCCGAAGTCGGGATCGAGGACGCGCTGGCCAACCCGGTGCTCAGCACGAGCGCCGTGTTCAACCAGCCATTCATCGACGTGCCGAACTCGGCCCCTGACCAGTATTCCTACCAGATGCAGTTCGTCGGCCAGGCGCCGCTCGGCACCGGCATGACCGGCTTCAGCATCGGCACGGCATTCGAGACCTATCACTTCCAGGTGGATGCGACCGGCACCGGTCCTGACAGCGCGGCCGCGCAGCATACGCAGAGTTTCTATGTCGTCGGCCCGGGCACCTGACAACCGCGGAGAGCGTGACATGAACCACTTCGAGCGTCCCAGCATCAATCGGTCTGCCGGCCCGGGCCACCCGCGCCGCGCCGCGTGGCTTGCCGGCGCCATGGTCGCGCTCGTCGCGGCGGCCGCGGGCGCCGCGCTTCCGCTCAAGACGATCGAGGAATGCCTCGAGTCGGGCACCCGCCTCGTCAGGCTCCCCGGAGTCCCCGGCGGCAGCCTTTCCGCCAGCGAGTGTCGCGGCTGCCCGGCCCTGCGCCTGAATTTCGACGCGCGCACGCGCTACTTCATCGGCAAGGAACCGGTCACCTACGCGCGCCTGCGCGAGCAGGCGGCCAAGGGCGACCTGCGGCTCGATGTGTTCTATGACCCCAATACCCGGAACCTGACCCGCCTGCGCCTGGTCGCGGCCGGCAACGCCAAGTGAGTGCACTGACATGAAACAGACAGTCAAGCGTTTCCTTCATTTGGCAGGCGCCGCCGCGCTGACGGCGCTCGCCTGCGCGGCCTCCGCCGACGACACCGAGATTTTCACGGGAACCGGCAACGCGGTCACGGCCCAGAAGCCGAACATCCTGTTCATCATCGACACGTCGGGCAGCATGAGCACCAACGTCGTGACCCAGGTGCCGTTCGATCCGAACACGGTCTACGGCGGCAGCTGCGACCCGACCCTGGTCTATTTCGTCGACGGCACCGACGCCAACAACGTGCCCAATTGCACCAACCAGCGGTCATTTCCGCTCGCCGCCTTCAAGTGCGCCGCGGGCACGTCGGCCATGGCGTCAATTGGCTACTACGTCGCCGATCGGGCCGCTCGCTGGCGCGGTAACGGACCGCGGTGGCGCAGCGTCAATGCCAACAACAACCTCACCGACTGGGTCGAGTGCCGGGCGGATGCGGGCGTGCACGGCGACGGCGTCAATGTCACCAAACTGTGGGCCGCCGACGCGGGCAATGGCCCCTGGACCGCGAATGCCGCCCAGGCCATCGGCTGGAACCAGAATGGCGCCGACCAGAGCTATGTGTTCTATTCCGCGAACTACCTGAACTGGATCAATGGGGGCAGCACGATCACGCAGACCCGGCTGCAGATCGTGCAGACCGTCGCGAAGAGCACCATCGACCAGCTGGTCGCGGCCAACAACGTCAATGTCGGCCTGATGCGCTTCAGCGACGATACGAACGGCGGCTGCGGCGTCACCGCCACGGCCGAGGGCGGCATGGTACTGCGCGAGATCAACGATGTCGCGACCAACGCGGCGCCGATGAAGGCGGACATCGACGCGCTCAATGCCGACGGCTGCACCCCGCTGTCGGAGTCCATGTTCGAGGCCTACCGCTACCTGAGCGGCGGGGCCGTCAAGTACGGCCTTACTTCACACAAATTCCCCGGGGTCGCCGGCCTGCAGCCGAGCATCGCGAGTTCGCGCGTGGCCGGAAACCAGAGCCAGTACAAGAGCCCACTGCTCGAGTCCTGCCAGAAGAACTTCATCGTGCTGCTGACGGACGGCCTGCCGACCGCGGACAACAGCGCGGACGCAAACATCCAGGCCCTGATCGCCGGAAATTGCGCGGGCAGCGGCGACGGCAAATGCCTGGAGGAAGTCGCCCGGTACATGTACGAGAACGACCTGCGGCCCACCCTCGCGGGCGTGCAGAATGTCACGACCTACACGATCGGCTTCGGTCCTGAAGTCACCGGCTCGACCACGCTCAGGAACACGGCGGCGGGCGCCGGCGGCGTGTTCTACGAGGCGAGCGACACGGCGACGCTGACGACGGTGCTGACCAGCATCGTGCGCACCATCCTCGACTTCAACACGTCGTTCACGGCCCCGGCCGTTTCGGTCAATGCCTTCAACCGCACGCAGAACCTCAACGACCTCTATGTCACGGTCTTCAAGCCCACCGAGACCTACCGCTGGCCGGGCAACGTGAAGAAGTACCGCCTCGACCCGGACGGCACGATCGTCGACGCCAATGACGCGCCGGCGGTCGAAGTCACGACCGGCTTCTTCCGCACCACGGCCCAGAGTTTCTGGTCGGCCGGGGTGGACGGCGACAACGTGCAGCGCGGCGGCGCGGCCAACGAGCTGCCGGCGCCGGCCTCGCGCAAGCTCTACAGCAACATCAACACTGCGCTGGCGCTGACGGCGGCCGGCAACCAGGTCAATGTCGCGAACGCGGCCATCACGACCGCGATGCTCGGCCTCGGGGCGGCGGAAGCGCCGGGCCGCGACGCGCTCATCAACTGGCTGCGCGGCGCCGACATCGACGACGAGAATGGCAACGGCAGCACGACCGATGCACGCCTCGAGATGGGCGACCCGATGCATGGCCGCCCGGCGACCGTCATCTACGGCGGCAGCGTGGCGAATCCCGACCCGAACGACGGCGTGGTCTATGCCGTGACCAACAGCGGCTACCTGCATGCGATCAGCACGGCCGACGGCAGCGAACTGTGGAGTTTCATGCCGCAGCAGCTGCTGGCTCGGGCACGCAATCTCCATACCAACGACGCGGTCGCAAGCCGGGTATACGGCCTCGACGGCAACATCCGCGTGATCAGGAACGAGGTCAACGAGAACGGCGTGATCGAGCCCACGCTCGGCGAGACGGTCTGGATCTACGTCGGCATGCGCCGCGGCGGCAGCGACTACTTCGGGTTCGACGTGACCGATCGCAATCTGCCCACGATGATGTGGAAGATCGGGCCCAACGAGGCGGGCGCGAAGCGCCTTCCCAACGCCGGCCAGAGCTGGTCCACGCCGTCCGTGGCCCGCGTCAACATCAGCGGCGCCACGCAGAACACGCGGCAGCAGGTGCTGGTGTTCGGCGGAGGCTATGACTCGGTCCAGGACAACGGCGCCTATGTGACCGACACCAGCGGCAACCAGGTTTTCATGGTGGACGCCGAAAGCGGCGACCTGCTCTGGTATGCCGGTCCGTCGACGGATGCCGGCGCCGACCTCAAGTCGGCTTCCATGACCCACAGTATTCCCGCGGATGTCCGCGTGTTCGACATCACCGGCGACGGCTATGCCGACCGCATGTACGCGGCGGACATGGGCGGCCGGGTCTGGCGCTTCGACATCAGCAACGGCCAGACGCGGCCCAACCTGGTGACGGGCGGGGTGTTCGCCTCCCTGGGCAACGCGCACCTGGGCGCCCATCCGATCGCGACGACACGCCGCTTCTACAATGCCCCGGACGTGTCATTCCTGACGTCGGGCGGCAGGACCTGGCTCAACATCGCGCTCGGCTCGGGATTTCGCGGCCATCCGCTGGATCTCCAGACGCAGGACCGCTTCTACAGCCTGCGGGATCACCTGCCGTTCGCGCGGCTGACCCAGGCCCAGTACGACACGGCGACCGTGATCACCGAGGCGGATGTCAACCTGATCGACATCACCAACGACATCGCGCCCGTGATACCGCCGGGCGCGACCGGCTGGCGGCTCGACCTGAGGCGCCCGTCGGCCGGCTTCACCGGCGAGAAATCGCTGTCCGAGGCGCGCACGATCCAGAGCATGATCCAGTTCTCGACCTACGAGCCGAACAACGCGTCGACGCCGCAGAGTACGTCCTGCGCACCGGGCGTCGGCACCAACCGGCTCTACACCATCAGCGCCTTCACGGGAGCCCCGGTGTTCGATCGTGAAAACCCGACCGACCCGCCGGACTCCGTTGACGACCGCGATACCGAGCTCGCCCAGGGCGGCATCGCGCCGGAAGTCGTGTGGCTCTTCCCGAGTCCTGAGAATCCCGCTACCTGCGTGGGCGCCGAGTGCCGGCCGCCGCCGCAGTGCCTGGTCGGCCTCGAGACCTGCGGGGTCGGCATCAACCTGGCGCCGGTGCGGACCTTCTGGCGGCAGTCCGGAGTGAACTGATGGCAGGGCCCGGCCGCCGCCGGCGGCCGGGCCCGCGCCGGAGCGAGCATATGAACCTGAAGCAAAGGCAGCGCGGCGTCACCCTGATCGAACTGGTGGTCGTGATGATCATCGTCGCGATCCTCGCGGCGGTCGCCATTCCCTCCTACCGCAAGTACGTGCTCCGCAGCCAGCGCTCGGACGCGAAAGACGCCCTGCTTGCGCTCGCGACCCAGCAGGAAAAACACTACCTGCAGTGCAACACCTACGCCGGGACATTCGCCGCGGCCACGAATTGCGCGGCCGGCCAGTTGCAGGGCACGAACCTCTCCAAGAACGGCTGGTACCAGCTCACGATACCCGCCAACAGCGCCACCGCCTTCACGGTCACGGCAACGGCCGTTGCGGGCCAGAACCAGTTTCAGGACACCGAGTGCCGTTCCTTCACCGTGAACCAGCTCGGTGTCCGCTCGGCGCTCGACGCCGGCGGCGCCGACAACACGGCCGAGTGCTGGCGTTGAGGCATCGGCCGCCCGGCTAGAAAAGCCGCGGCCGGTCGATCCAGACGGGCTTCAGCGCCGGCGCACCGGGCTTCGCTGCGCATTCAATGTCGATCCAGAGATCCGCCACGGCCGCGAGCCGCCCGCCGACGTAGACGAGCGGCAGCCGGTCGCGCATCCAGGGCACGACGCCGGACTCCTGGCACAGGTCCTTCAGGCGCTTGCGCGGCCGGCCCGGATGCGGCCGCAGGCTCTCGCCCCCGCGGCGAAAACGGATGGCGGCCGCCGCGGCAAGCGCCGCGGCGATTCCGCCATCCCGGCCGGCCACGAGTTCGAAACGGCCGAGGCCGGTCCCGAGGTCGAGCCCATGGCTCGCGTCCGCCGCGCCCGCGGCCGGCGGTTCGGGAAGGCGCCGCAACAGGTAGAGGCGGCCCCGGTAGCGCCGGACTTCCCCCTCGCACCAGCGCAGGCAGGGCTCTGCGTCCCCGCGCGCGGCAAAGAAATCCTGCATTGCGGAGCGGAGTCTCGCCGCCGGCGGCGGGCGCAGTCCCGCCTGCCGCAGCCACCAACGCAACAGGTTGGCTTGCCGGTCCCGGGACAGGCCGCCCAGCGCCGCCAGGGAGAGCCGGCCGTCGTCCAGGGCCGCCACCGCATCGGCAGCAGCCAGTTCCGCAAGCAGGCGCGCCGCTTCGGCAAGATGCAATGCGCTGCGCGTGACGGTCGCCGCCGCCGCGGGCCAGCGGTCGCGAATGGCCGGCAGGATGCGGCTGCGCAGCCAGCCGCGATCGAAGCGCAGCGCAGCGTTCATCGGGTCCTGGTGCCAGCCGAGTCCCTGCTCCCGCGCGTAAGCGGCGAGCTCTTCGCGCCCGACCCCGAGCAGCGGTCGAATGTGCCAGCCGGCGCCCAGGCGGGCCCGCGAGGGCATGGCCGCGAGACCCGCGACGCCGGCGCCACGCAGAAGCTGGATCAGCACCGTTTCGAGCTGGTCGTCCTGGTGGTGGGCGGTCAACAGCCACTCGCCGGGCGCCACATGACCCTTGAGCGCGTCATAACGCGCTTCGCGGGCCGCTGCTTCGAGACTCTGGCCTTTCGGCGGGACGAGGCCGAGCGAAAGGACGTCCAGTGATACACCGAGGGCGCCGCAGGCCGTGCGACAGGCCGCTGCCCAGCCGGCCGATTCCGCCTGCAGACCATGGTCGATGTGCACGGCCCGAAGCGCGACGCCCGGGTGCGCGGCGACCGCGGCGGCGGCATGCAGCAGCACCGTGGAATCGAGCCCACCGGAAAGGGCAACGCAAATCCGCGCCTGGCGCCAGTCGGGATCGATGGCCGAGAGCGTCGCGGCCAGGCGCTGTGCGCCGAAGCGCACGTCAGGCTCCGCCAAAGACCCCGAAACCGCGAAGGCGGCGCCGGCGCTCCTCGAGCAGCCGGTCGCCGGGCATCTCCGACAGCCCGGCAAGCTGGCGTGCCAGCGCCTCGCGCAGCCGTTCCGCCATGGTCTGGGGTTCGCGGTGCGCGCCCCCGAGCGGTTCGGGAATCACTTCGTCGATCAGCTCGAGCCCCGAGAGCCGCCCCGCCGTAATGCCCATCGCTTCCGCGGCCAGCTCCCGCCGGTCGGCGCTCTTCCAGAGGATGGAGGCGCAGCCCTCGGGCGAAATCACCGAATAGACGCTGTACTCCAGCATCAGCAGGCGGTCGCAGACCCCGATGGCGAGCGCGCCCCCCGAACCGCCTTCGCCGATCACGCAACTCACGATCGGCACGGCGAGCCGCGACATGTCGAACAGGTTGCGTGCGATCGCCTCGCTCTGGTTGCGCTCCTCGGAGCCGACGCCGGGATAGGCCCCCGGCGTGTCAATCAGCGTGATGAGCGGCAGCCCGAATCGCTCCGCGGTCAGCATGAGCCGCCGTGCCTTGCGATAGCCTTCGGGCTTCGGCATGCCGTAATTGCGCCGCACGCGTTCCTTGGTGTCGCGTCCCTTCTGCTGGCCGATCAGCATGACCGGCCTGCCATCCAGGCGCGCGACGCCGCCGACGATCGACTGGTCGTCCGCATACATGCGATCGCCGTGCAGTTCCTGGAACTCGGTGAACAGCTGCGGGATGTAGTCGAGCGTGTACGGCCGCTGCGGATGCCGGGCGAGCTGCGTGATTTGCCAGGGCGTCAGGCTCGCGAAGATACTGCTGGTCAGCGTGCGGGCCCTGGCGCGGAGCTTCTCGATTTCGCCCACCGTATTGAGGTCCGAATCCTCGGCCAGAAAGCGCAGCTCCTCGATCTTCGCCTCGAGTTCGGCGATCGGCTGTTCGAAGTCGAGGAACTGGAGCGGCATGCGGCCAGTATAGTGGGGTCAGTCGGCCCGCGACCCGTAGCCCAGGCGGATGCCGTCGCGGCCGACGAGCTGCGCGAGCGCCTCCAGCAGCGACTTGTCCGGTTTCACCGACCAGTCCTCGCCGAGGGTGAGCGTTCCGCGCGCTTCCCCGCCGATGTAGTGGATGGCGACGGCGCAGCGCCCGCCGCGGCCGGCGCGCAGGATTTCCTCGAGCCTCGCGATCAGGCGGCCGTCTCCGCCGCCCGCCGGCAGCCGAATGAGGAGTCGTCGGGCCTCGCGCTCGCGCAATTCGTCGATCGGGGTCAGCGTCCTGGCATTGATGCGCCAGTCGTCGATGAATTCGTCGTATCGCAGCTGTCCCTCGACCACCAGGATCGCATCGCGCGCGATCACCGCGCGGTGCTGCTGCCAGACGTCGTCGAACAGGCTCACCTCGATGCGGGCGCTGCGGTCGTCGAGCACGAGCGTCATGCGGGAGCCGCGGCGGCGCATTTCGAGCACGAGACCCGCGACCGTGACGTTGCGGCCGCCCCCGAAGCCGCGTGCGTCGGCGGCCGGCCGCGGGCCCCCGAGGTCAACGATGCGCGCCGGCGCCACCTGCCGCAGTTCCTGTTCGTATTCGGCGATCGGATGGCCGGACAGGAAGAGCCCGAGCGTTTCGCGCTCGCCCTGGAGCCGCTGCGACTCGCTCCATTCAGCCACCTGGGGGAACTCGATCGCCGGCGGCAAGTCTCCCGGAGCGGGCCCCGCAAGGCCGCCGAAGAGGTCGTCCTGGCCTGCGGCGAATGCGCGCGTGCGCTGCTCCCCGAGCTGGATGGCCGCCGGCAGCGCCGCAGCAAGCGTGGCGCGCGTGCGGCCGAATCCGTCGAAGCATCCGGCCTTGAGCATCGCCTCGAGGGTGCGCTTGCCCGCGAGACGCAGGTCCACGCGGCGGCAGAGGTCCACGAGGTCACGGAACCCGCCCGCGCGATCGCGCTCGCCGACGATCGCCTCCACCGCGCCCTCGCCCACGCCCTTGATCGCGCCGAGGCCATAACGGATCGTGCCGGGCCCGGCGACCGTGAATGCGAAGTTCGATTCGTTGACGTCCGGCGGCAGCACCTCGAGTCCGATGCCGGCGCATTCGTCGATGAAAGACACGACCTTGTCGGTGTGCTCCATGTCGCAGGACAGCACGGCGGCCATGAATGCCTCGGGATAATGGGCCTTGAGCCAGGCCGTCTGATAGGCCAGCAGCGCGTAGGCGACCGAGTGCGACTTGTTGAAGCCGTAACCCGCGAACTTCTCGATCAGGTCGAAGATGTAGCCGGCCCGCCCGGCCGGCACGCCCCGTGCGACCGCGCCGTCCACGAACACCGAGCGCTGGGTCGCCATCTCCTCGGGTTTTTTCTTGCCCATGGCGCGGCGCAGGAGATCCGCGCTGCCCAGCGTGTAGCCCGAGAGCGTCTGGGCGATCTGCATGACCTGTTCCTGGTACAGGATCACGCCGTAAGTCGGCTTCAGGATTTCGGCGAGCGCCGGGTGCAGGTAGTCGATGGTCGCCGCGCCGCGGCCGTGCTTGCGTGCGATGAAGTCGTCCACCATGCCGGACTGCAGCGGGCCCGGCCGGAACAGCGCGACGAGCGCGACGATGTCATCGAACCGGTCGGGCTGGAGCCGGCGCACGAGGTCGGTGATCCCGCGCGACTCGAGCTGGAAAATGGCCGTCGTGCGGCCGGATCTCAGGAGCCTGTAGGTTTCCGCATCGTCGAGGGGCAGCCGCGCGAGGTCGAGCGGCGCCTCTCCGGCCGCGAGCCGCTTCGTGTTGATGAGTCGCACGGCCCAGTCGATGATCGTGAGGGTGCGCAGTCCCAGGAAGTCGAACTTGACGAGCCCGACCTGCTCGACGTCGTCCTTGTCGAACTGGGTCACCACGCTGCCTCCGCCTGCTTCGCAATACAGGGCCGTGAAGTCCGTCAGCGGCGACGGCGCGATGACGACGCCGCCTGCATGGGTGCCTGCATTGCGCGTCAACCCCTCGAGCCGTTTCGCCAGCTCGATGAGGTCGCGAACTTCGTCCTCGGAGCCATGACGGCGCGCGAGCTCGGGCTCCTTCTCGAGCGCGTCCTCGAGCGTGATGCCGAGTTCGAAGGGAATGAGCTTGGCGACGCCGTCGACGAAGCCGTAGGGAAGGCCCAGTACCCTGCCGACGTCGCGCACGACCGCCCGGGCAGCGAGAGAGCCGAATGTGATGATCTGCGACACCCGGTCGCGCCCGTAGCGGCCGGCGACATAGTCGATGACGCGGTCGCGCCGCGACATGCAGAAGTCGATATCGAAGTCCGGCAGCGACACGCGTTCCGGGTTGAGGAAGCGCTCGAACAGCAGGTCGTGCCGGATCGGGTCGACGTCGGTGATGCCAAGCGTCCAGGCCACCAGCGAACCCGCCCCCGAACCGCGGCCCGGTCCGACGGGGATTTCGCGCTCGCGCGCCCAGCGGATGAAATCCGCGACGACGAGGAAATAACCCTCGAAGCCCATGCCGAGGATCACGTCGAGCTCGGCCACCAGCCGCGCGCGGTAACGATCGGCGTCGCCGGCTGCGGCGCCGATGCGGCGGGCAAGTCCCTCCGTCGCAAGGCGGCGAAGATGGTCCGGCGCGCTGCTGCCGTCCGGGACGTCATATGCGGGCAGGAAGACTCCGCCGCGCGCAAGCGGCAGCGAACAGCGACGCGCGATCTCGACGCTGTTTTCGACCGCTTCGGGCAGGTCATGGAAAAGCGCCGCCATTTCGCCGGGCGTCTTCAGGTGCTGTTCCGGCGTGTACCGGCGAGGCCGGCCGGGATCGTCGAGGCGATGGCCGCCGTGGATGCAGATGCGAGCCTCGTGGGCCTCGAATTCGTCCCGCGTCAGGAACCGCACGTCGTTGGTGGCGACGACCGCTGCAGGCCGCACGGCAATGAGGGCGAGCACGCCCGCGATATGTTCCTCCTCGCCCGCCCGCCCCGTGCGCTGAATTTCAAGGTAATACCGGTCGCCGAAGAGCGTCTGCCAGCGGGCAAGAAGCGCTTCGGCCTCTGCCGCGCGGCCCGCGAGCAGCGCGCGGCCGACGTCGCCCTGCAGGGCGCCGGACAGCGCGATCAGCCCTTCGGTCGAGGCCGCGTCCAGCCACTCGCGCGCAATCAGCGGACGGCCGCGGTCCTGTCCCTCGACATAGCTGCGCGACACCAGCCGCGTGAGATTGCGGAATCCCGCCCCGTCCCGGGCAAGCAACGTGAGGAGCGCCGGCTCGCCGCGCTCGCTGGCGTCGGCGATCCACAGGTCCGCGCCGATCACCGGCTTGATGCCCCGCTTTTCCGCCTCGCGATGGAACTTGACCATCGCAAACAGGTTGGCGTGATCCGTCAGGGCCACCGCCGGCATGCCGGCCTCTGCGACCGTCCGCATCAGCGCCGGGACGCGCACGATGCCGTCCACGAGCGAATATTCCGTGTGCAGCCGCAGGTGGACGAAGCTCGGGCGGCCCGTACGGGCCTCGCTCGATGACATGCGACGATCTTACCGTTTCAGCGGCGCAAAGCTCCGCCTGTGGAGCCGACAGGGGCCGATCCGCGCCAGGCGCGCCAGGTGGTCCACCGTCGCATAACCCTTGTGGCGCTCAAAACCATAGCCGGGAAAAGCGCCTGCCACGCGCGTCATCCAGCCGTCGCGGCTCGTCTTCGCGAGAATCGAGGCAGCGCTGATCTCGCGGATGCGCGCGTCGCCCCGGATAACGGCCTCCATGCCGCAAGGGAGCCCCAGCATGTTCCCTTGGGGGCAGCGGTCACCATCGACGCAGATGCGCAGCGGCATGACCGCGAGCCCGAGCAGCGCGCGCCGCATGGCGAGCAGGCTCGCCTGCAGGATGTTCAGCACGTCGATTTCGCGGGCATCCGCCCAGCCGATGGCCCAGGCGATCGACCGGGACTGGATCTGAGCGGCCAGCCGTTCCCGCGCGGCTTCCCCGAGCGCCTTGGAATCCGCAATGCCCGCGATTGGCCTGCGCGGATCGAGGATGACGGCGGCAGCGACCACGGGCCCGGCGAGCGGTCCCCGGCCCGCTTCGTCCACGCCTGCCGTGAGCCCGCCCGCGAGCCGCGGCCGCGGTGCCCGCAGGCCGATCACGGGGCAGTCTCGCGGGCGAGCGCGAGGATCGCGCTCGCCGCCTGCTCGCTCGCGCCCCGCCGCAAATCGCCGTGGATCGCGGTAAACAGGGTCTGCAGCTCCGTCACCGCCAGGGGCTCGTCGAGCCACCATTCGATTTCGCGGCCAAGTCGCTGCGGTGTCACCTGGCCCTGGGAGAGTTCAGGGACGACGAGCCGGCCGGCGAGCAGGTTGGGCTGCGCAAAATGGGGCGCCCTCATGAGCCCCAGGCTACGCAATGCGAAGGCCGTCGGCGCGCCGAGCCGGTAGGCGACGACCATCGGCCGCTTGCACAGCAGGGTCTCGAGTGTCGCCGTGCCGGAGGCGACCAGCACGACGTCCGACGCGGTCAGCGCCGCCTGCGTCCGCCCTTGGACGATCATCACGGCGACGCCTGGCGCATTGCGCGCGAGCGCCGCCTCGAATGCCTCGCGGGTCCTGGCCCCCGCGAGCGCGGCGACGAATCGCAGCGCGGGCCGCCGCGCGGCGAGCCAGGCGACTGCGCCCGCAAAATCCGCCGCCAGCCGCGACACTTCGCCTGCGCGGCTGCCGGGCAAGACCGCGAGCACGCGGTCCTCGCCGGCGAGGCCCAGCGCACGCCGCGCCGCCGCCCGATCCGGCACCAGCGGCAACTGGTCCGCAAGCGGATGGCCGACGAAGATCGAGTGCAGGCCGGCCGCCTCGTAAACGCCGCGCTCGAACGGGAGCAGGCAGAGCACGAGGTCGAGGTATCGCGCCATGCGCGCCGCGCGGCCCGGGCGCCAGGCCCAGACCTGCGGGCTCACGTACTGGACCGTACGGATCCCCGCCGCATGGAGCGCGGGGGCGATGCCGAGGTTGAATTCCGGAGCGTCGATGCCGACGTACACGTCCGGCCTCAGTGCGAGCATTGCGCGTCGAATGGCCCCGCGCAGCCTGAGCAGCCGCGGCAGGTGATGCAGCACCTCGAACAGCCCCATGACGGCGAGTTCCTCGGAGTCCGCAAGGCTTTCGCAGCCCAGCGCCTTCATGCGCGGGCCGGCGACGCCGACGAACCGCGTCCCGGGCATCCGCGCGCGAATCGCCTCGATCAGGGCCGCGCCCAGGTTGTCTCCGGAGGACTCGCCCGCGGCGAGGCCGATCGTCAGCGGACGCGCGGCGGCCATCAGCGGATGATGCTGCGTTCGCTGGCGTCGAGGAAGTCCACCAACAATTTGAGCTCCGGCTGCGACGGCACGAGCACGCGGATCTGCTCCGCGGCCTCGGCCAGCTTGAGACCGGAGCGGTACAGGACCCGGTACGCGCTCTTGATGTTCGTGATCTCTGCCGCTGTGAACCCGCGGCGCTTGAGGCCCTCGCTGTTGACGCCCTTCGGCTCGGCCGGCGAGCCCGCGACCAGGAGGTAGGGCGGCACGTCGCGAGTGACGGCGGCATTGTTGGCGAGGAAGGAATGGGCGCCCACCTTGCAGAACTGGTGAATGCCCGCGTAGCCCGAAAGGATCACCCAGTCGCCGAGCTCGACGTGACCTGCAAGCGCGGTGCAGTTGGACATGATGCAGTGGCTGCCGACGATGCAGTCGTGCGCGACGTGCGAATAGGCCATGAACAGGCAGTCATCCGCGATCCTCGTCTCGCCGCGCCCGCCGGCCGTGCCGCGATTGATCGAGCAGAATTCCCGGAACACATTGCAGTCGCCGACGGTCAGCCGGGTCGGCTCGCCTGCGTACTTGCGGTCCTGCGGCGCATCGCCGATCGACGCGAACTGGAACACCCGGTTATCGCGGCCGAGGGTGGTCGGTCCCATGACGACGGCATGCGGCGCGATCCGGCTGCCCGCGCCGATCGCAACGCCGGGGCCGATCACCGCAAAGGGACCCACCTCGACGCCGTCGGCAAGCTCGGCGTCGGGGGCAATGACCGCCCGCGGGTCAATCAAGGCTGGGCCTCCGGCGCGACCATCATGGTTGCCGATGCGACGACCTGGCCGTCGACTTCTGCCACGGTCTCGAATTTCCAGATGCCGCGGATTGCCCTTTCGAGCGTCGCTTTCAGCACGAGCCGGTCACCCGGCCCGACCGGTTGCCGGAAGCGGGCCCTGTCGATACCGACGAAGTAGAAGCGTGAGTTCTCGTCGGGCACCACGCCCGCCGTCTTGAAGGCCAGGATGCCCGCGGCCTGCGCCAGCGCCTCCAGGATCATGACGCCCGGCATGACCGGACGGCCTGGAAAATGCCCTGGGAAAAACGGCTCGTTGAGCGTCACGTTCTTGATGGCCTCGATGCGCTTGCCCGGCACGCACTCGATGACGCGGTCGACCAGCAGGAACGGGAATCGGTGCGGCAACTGCGCGAGCACCTCCCGGATATCCATCGAAAAGCCTTCGCTCATCGCTCGCCTCCGTTCCCGCCGGGACCCGGCTTCGCGTCGCGACGGCGCGACTCGAGCCGGCGCAGCCGCGCGACGGTGCGTCGCCACTGCGCCGTCTCGACGGCGGGAATTCCGGAAGAATAGACGCCCGGCCCCGGGAGCGAATGCGAAACCATCGAAAAGCCGGTCACGGCCACGTCGTCGCCGATCTCGAGATGTCCCGCGATGCCCACTGCGCCCCCGATCATGCAACGGCTTCCGATGATCGAGCTGCCGGAGATGCCGACGCAGCCCGCAATCACGGTGTGCGCCCCGATCCGGCAGTTATGGCCGACCTGCACCTGGTTGTCCAGCTTGACGCCATCGCCGATGACCGTGTCCTCGATCGTACCGCGGTCGATCGTCGTGTTGGCGCCGACTTCCACGTCATTGCCGACGCGCACGCCGCCGAGTTGCGGCACTTTGACGTAGCCGTCTTCGTCGGCCGCGAAGCCGAAGCCCTCGCTGCCGACGACCGCGCCCGGCTTGAGTTCGCAGCGCGCGCCGATGCTGACGCCATGGCAAACCGCTGCACCGGCGTGGAGCCGGCAATCGTCGCCGAGGCGCGCGCCCTCCCCGATCACGCAGTTCGGGCCGATCGAGCAACGCTCGCCGATCACCGCACCCGCGCCGACGACGGCATTCGGGCCGATCCACGCCGAATCTGAGACCCGGGCCGTTGGCTCGACCTGGGCGCCCGGCGCCCTGCCGGCAACGACGGCCGCGGGCGGATGCAGGCCTGCCGCAATGCGTGCATAGCTCGCGTAGGGCCGCGGGCTGATGAGTGCGGCGACCGGGCAGTCCGCCGAGAGCTCCCGCGGCAGCACGACCGCGGTCGCGCGAGTCGACTTGAGCGCCTTCCGGTATTTCGCCCCGGTGCAGAACGTGAGCTTGCCCGGCATCGCGGCGCCAAGCGCCGCCACGCCGTCGACCGACTGGCCGGGATCGCCGGCGAGCTCGAGTCCGTACCGGATCGCGATTTCGCCGAGCGTCATCGCCATCGCGGCGCCCCCTCGCGACGACCCGCGCTCAGGGCTTGGGCGGTGTCGGGGCGGCCGGCGCCTTGGACTTGATGGCGGCCACCACCTGCGGCGTGATGTCGATACCATCCGCGGCGAACAGCACGCCCTCGCTGACGATCAGCTGGAAGCCGTTCGCGCGGGCATAAGTCTGCACTTCCTGGAGCAGCGCCCGCTGCATCTTGCCGACTTCCTCGTTGCGGCGGAGGTTCAGGTCCTCCTGGAGCTCGTTGAACCGGCGTTTCACATTGAGATCGAGGTCGCGCACCTCGCGCTCGGCGCGGAGACGGTCCGCCTCCGACATCACGGCCGCCTCTTTCTGCAGCTTGTCCTGTTTTTCCTGCAGCGATTTTTGCTGCGCCGCGACGTCGCGCTGGCGCGGCAGGAACTCGTTCTCCAGAGCAGCCTGCGCCGCCTTCGCCTGAGGCGATTCCTCGAGCAGGCGGCCGAAATTGACGTAGCCGATCTTGAGGGCCTGGGCCTCGACGGCGGGCGCCGCCACGAGCATGGCGCCGACGATCAGCGCGCAGGAAATGAAGTGCCTGGTCATGTGTGTCATCTTGCCTCGACTGTCAGAATGCGGATCCGATCGTGAACTGGAAGCGCTCGACCTCGTCCGCGTAGCGAATGCCGTCGCCCTTGAACTCGTTCAGCGGAATGCCGTAGCTGAACCGGAATATTCCCAGCGGCGCAAACCACTGGATGGCCACGCCGGCGGACTGCCTCAATTCATTGTAATCGAACTCGTAGTCGACCGGCGTGCGGCCGTCGCGGCCGACGAAGCGGATGCCCGTGCCCTGCGAGAAGACGTTGCCGATGTCGAAGAACGCGCTGATCCGCGTGCTCGCGCGCCACTTGTCGGGCACCGGGAACAGGAGCTCGGCGCGGCCGACCACCTTCAGGTTGCCGCCGTAGGGATTGCCGAAACCGTCCTTGGGACCGAGGCGGCTTTCCGTGAAGCCCCGGACCGTGTCCGGCCCGCCCGCGAAGAACTGCCGGTAGGGGGGGAGCGAGGTCGTGTCCTTTCCGAGCGCGTCGCCGAACGCGATCTGGGAGGACAGCGCGACGGTCCACTGCCTCCAGACCGGCACCAGCTGCAGGTAGTCGTACCGCAGCGTGTAGTAGTCGATTTCGCTGCCCGGCGCCGTGACGGCGAGGCTCACCGAATGCTGCACGCCGCGATCCGCGAAGATCGCGCGGTTCCGGCTGTCGAAGTACCAGCTGCCGACCAGCTCGAACGAGTTGAACTTCGTGCCGAACAGCCGGGTCGTGACGGTCAGCGGGTCGTCGCCCGGGTTGACCGGCGGCACCTCGCGTACGATTTCCTTGACGTAGGGATTGCCGTTGCTCTTCACCCACCGCACCGCCTCGGGCGCGCTGTTCGCCGGGTTGACGATCAGGTCCGAAACCTGCGCGACGACGCCGAATCGCAGCCCCTGGTATTCCGTGATCGGGTACCCGTACTCCAGCGTCCCGGACATCGTGGTCGTCGAGAAATCCGAGGCGGCCGAGACGTATTGCGTGACGTCGCGGTACTGCAGCGCGACGGTCCGCGACACTCCGTCGACGTTCGTGTACGGATCGGTGTGCGAGAGGCTGTACTGCTGGGAATAGCGGCCCGTGACCAGCTCCAGGGCGACGCGCTCGCCGGAGCCCATGAAGTTCGAGTGCACGAAGCTGCCGTTCAGCAGGAAAGACTGCGATTCCGAATAGCCGATGCCGCCGCTGAACTGGCCCGGCAAGCCCTCCTTCACGTCGAAGTCCACGTCGACGAGGTCCGGGGTCCCGGGCACCGGCGTCGTCTCGAAATCGACTTTTTCGATGTAGGGAAGCCGCTGGAGCCGCTCCTTCGAGCGTTCGAGCAGCTGGTTCGAAAGGTACGAGCCCTCCATCTGCCGCATCTCGCGGCGCAGCACGTCGTCGTTGATGGCGCTCGTGTTGATGAAATTGATGCGGCGCACGTAGGCGCGGTTCCCCGCATCGACGAAGAAAGTGAGATCGATGGTCTTCGTGTCCTCGTGCGCGGTCGGCACCGGGTCGATCTTCGCGAACGCATAACCCTCGACGCCCAGCCGGAACGAGACCAGCTCCTGCGACTGCGTGATCAGCTTGCGCGAGTAGGTCTGGCCCGGCCTGACCATGAGCAGCCGCTGAAGATCCGCCTCGGGCACTTTCATCGTGCCCGCCATTTTGACTTCACCGACCTTGTAGACGTCGCCTTCGTGCAGATTCATGGTGATGAAGATGTCGTCCATCTCCGGCGCGATGGCGACCTGGGTCGACTCGACGGCGAAGTTGGCGTAGCCACGGTCCTGGTAATAGGACTGCAGCTTCTCGATGTCGCCCTGCAGGGACTCGCGCGAGTAGCGGTCGTCCTGCTTGTACCAGGACAGCCAGTGCGGCGTGCGCAGCTCGAACTGGCCCAGCAGTTCCTTGTCGTCGTAGACGGTGTTGCCGACCAGGTTGATCTGGCGGATGCGCGCGCGCTTGCCCTCGACGACGTCGATCTTGATGCGGACCTTGTTGCCCGGCACTTCCTCGACTTTCGGGTCGATGCGGACCGCGTACTTGCCGCGGCTGAAATACTGATCGGTCAGGTAGCTGCGCACTTCTTCGAGCACCGAGCGGTCGAAGGTCTTGCCGGTCGCGAGGCCGACGCTGCGCAGCGACTTCTGCAGGTCCTCGGTCTTGATGTCCTTGTTCCCGGAGATCTCGAAGCTCTCGATCGAGGGGCGCTCCCGGACCACGACGATCAGCGTCGCTCCGTCTCGCCTGAGCTCGATATCGCTGAAGAACCCGGTGCCGAACAGCGCGCGGATGGCCTCCTGTACGCGCCGCTCGTCGAGGAGATCGCCGATATTGACCGGCAGGTAGTTGTACACCGTGCCTTCGGAGATCCGCTGCAGTCCCTCCACCCGGATGTCGCCGACCGTGAACGGCTCCATGGACTGCGCGTGCGCCGCACAGGCCAGGGCCATCAGGAATCCCAGGATCAACCCTCGCCGCATGTTGCCGTTCCGCCCCGCGCCTTCAGCCGAAGAGCCGTGTGAGATCGTTGTAGAACGCGAAGCCCATGAGCACCACCAGCATTGCGATGCCGATCTTCTGCCCGAAAACCTGCGCCTTCATCGAAAGCGGGGCGCCTTTCGCCATCTCGACGAGCTGGAACGCGACCTGGCCGCCGTCCAGCACCGGTACCGGCAGCAGGTTCAGCACGGCGAGCGAAATCGAGACGAGGGCCAGGAAGGCGAGATAGTAGGTGAAGCCCTCGGTCGCCGTCAGGCCGGCATACTGGGCGATGTTGATGGGGCCGGAGATATTCTTGGCGGACACGTCTCCCGTCACCATCCGCCACAGGAAACGCACGGTCAGCGCGCTCTTGTCCCAGGTCTCGCGGACCGCCGGACCCATGGCCGCAAGCGGGCCATAGCGTTCGATCGTCTGCATGGTCTCAGGGAATCCGCCGCCGTCACCGAGCGATGCGCCGAGGCCGATCTTGCCGACGGTGCGGCCGTCCTCGACGATGGATTTCGGCACCAGTTCAATGCTGAGCCGCCTGTCGCCGCGAAGCACCGTGAGGCGCGTCGGCCGGCCGGGACGCGAACGGATCAGATCGACGAATTTCGCGTAGTCATCGACGGAAGCGCCGTCAACCTCGAGCACCCGGTCGCCGAGGGCCAGGCCCGCGACGGCCGCGGGAAAGTCCGGCGTCAGCTCGCCGACCACGACCGGCTGCGGGGGATACCAGAACGAAAATCCGAGCCCATGCAGCAGGATCCCCGGCTCGGTCAGCCCGCGACGCTCGCTCTCGGGTACGCGGATCGTGAGCCGGCGGTTGGCACCGCCCTCGCCCCGTACCTCGACCGGTACCGAACCCCCCTCCACGACTCCTTCCAGGATCGCGAGCATGGCGGCCTGGCGCGTCGGGGTCGACAGGCCGTCCACACGGGTGATCTCGTCCAGCGCCCTGAGGTCGGCGTGGGCCGCGATGGAATCAGGGGCGACATCCCCGATCACCGGTTTGAGGCCAGGCACGCCCTGCATGAAAAGGATCCAGTACGCCAGGACGGCGAACAGGAAGTTCGCGCCGGGCCCGGCCAGGAGCACGGCGATGCGCGACAGCGGGGGACGCCGGTTGAACGCGCGATGCGCCTCGCCCGGTGGCACGGGACCGTCGCGTTCGTCGAGCAGGCGCACGTAGCCGCCGAGGGGAAGCGCCGCAAGCACGTATTCCACCTGATCCGCGTCCCGGCTGACCCGTCGGGCGATCGGCTTTCCGAAGCCGAGCGAGAAACGCAGCACCTTGAATCCCAGCCTGCGCGCGACCCAGTAGTGGCCGAACTCGTGCACGGTGACGAGGATGCCGATGGCGACCACGAACGCCACCAGGGAAACCAGGATGCCCGCGCTCATGCGCCCGCCGCCCGCGGCCTGTCCAGCACGGCATGCGCGCGCTCGCGCGCCCAGGCGTCCGCCGCGAGCGCATCGTCGAGGCTTCGCACCGGTCCCGCCTCGTGCTGTTGCAACACGCTCTCAATGACTCCTGCAATGCTCGCAAAGTTCAGCCGCCGGCCAAGAAACGCCGCGACCGCGACTTCATTGGCCGCGTTCAATACGGCGGGGGCCGTGCCGCCCGCCCGGGCTGCGGCCTGGGCGATGGCGAGACACGGAAACCTTTCTAGATCAGGAGCTTCGAACGATAACTTCGCAATCTGCACGAGGTCAAGTCCGGCGGCGCCGGAGGCGATGCGCCCGGGCCAGCCGAGCGCATGGGCGATCGGTACACGCATGTCCGGCTGGCTGAGCTCCGCAAGCACGGAACCGTCGGCGAACTCGACCAGCGCATGCACGATGCTCTGCGGATGAATCACGACTCGGACGGCTTCGTGCGGTACCGCGAACAGGTGGCACGCTTCGATCAGTTCGAGTCCCTTGTTCATCAGCGTCGCGGAATCCACTGAAATCTTGGGACCCATGCGCCAGTTCGGGTGCGCCACGGCCTGCTCCGGGGTCACGACCGCAAGTTCCTCGCGGCGAGTTCGCAGGAACGGGCCGCCGGATGCCGTCAGCACGATACGCGCGACACCCGGCGGTAGCGTGCCGGGCGCCAGGCCCGCCGGCAGGCACTGGAAGATCGCGTTGTGTTCGCTGTCGATCGGAAGGATTCGCGCCCCGCTCCGGACTGCGGCATCGAGCAGGAGCGGTCCCGCGAGCACCAGCGCCTCTTTGTTCGCGAGCAGGAGCTGCTTGCCTGCCTCCGCGGCCGCCAGCGTTGACGCGAGGCCCGCGGCCCCCACAATGGCCGCCATCACGCAATCGGCGTCCGGCATTGTCGCGACCGTGGCAAGCGCGTCGGGTCCCGCCAGCACCCGCGTCGGAAGTCCCGCGGCTGCAACACGCTGGGCGAGCTTCGCAGCGGCGGCTCGATCCACGAGGGCCGCGCAGCCCGGCCTGAAGCGCGCGCATTGCGCGAACAGCGCTTCGTGGTTTGAATGCGCTGCCAGTGCGACGATCCGAAAGCGGTCGGGATGTCGGGCGGCGACGTCGAGCGTGGACTCGCCGATCGTCCCGGTCGAGCCGAGTACGGCGACGCCTTTCATGCGACGAGTCCCAGCCAGCCGAGCCCGAGCGCGAGCAAGGGCACGGAGGAAGTCAGGCTGTCGATGCGGTCGAGCATCCCGCCATGGCCCGGCAGCAGGCTGCCGCTGTCCTTGAGCCCGCGCTGGCGCTTGAACATGCTTTCGAGCAGGTCGCCGACGACCGAGACGAGCACCGCCGCGACGCACAGCGACAGGAATGCCAGGGTCGGCAGGCCGAACCAGGCGCGGCCGACGAGCGCCACGAGGAAGCCTGCCGTGAGGCCGCCGAGCACGCCCTCCCAGGTCTTGTTCGGGCTCACGATCGGCGCCAGCCGCAACCGCCCGTAACGCCGGCCGGCGAAGTAGGCGCCGATGTCGGCCGCCCAGGCGAGCAGCAGCACGAAGATGACGAGTTCACGCCCGTGTCCCTGCTGTAGATAGAGGCGCGCGAGGGCGAGCCAGGTCGGCACGAGGGCCCAGAGGCCCGCGATGGCCGCCAGCCCGACGGCGCGGAAGCCGGGCGCGAACGCCACCCAGCCAAACAGTGGAATCCATCCGAGCATCGTGAGCCCCATGGCGCGCTCGAAATCGGCAGGTATCGCGGTGGCAAACCAGAGCGCCGCCATGGCGGCCGCGCAGGCCACGACATAAGCCGCGCGTGCCGCGGGTGATGCAATCCCCGCGAGCTGCGACCATTCCCAGGCGCCGACCAGGATCAGTGCGGCGAGCGCCATCGGCGCCAGGCCGCGCGGCAGCACGACCAGCACGAGCGCGAGCACCGCGATGACTGCGACGGCTGTCAGGATGCGCTGGCCCAGCATCAGCCTGCGCCCGCCCGGCCCGCTACGCGGCCGAAGCGCCTTTCCCGCCCGCCAAAATCCGCCAGTGCCGCGGCATAGCAGTCGGCGTCGAAGTCGGGCCACAGCGTGTCCGTGAACCACAGCTCGGTATACGCGAGGTCCCAGAGCAGGAAGTTGCTGATGCGGCGCTCGCCGCCGGTGCGAATGAAAAGGTCCGGCGCCGGCCGCCCCGCCGTCTCGAGGCAGGCGGCGAGGGCCTCTTCGTCCACCGCCGATACGGGACGTTTGCCCTCCGCGACCTCGGTGGCCAGCTGGCGCGCGGCCTGGGCGATATCCCAGCGTCCGCCATAGGCGACCGCGACCACCAGGTCGAGACGGTCGCGACCGGCGGTCCTGTCTTCGGCCGACCGCATGCGCTCGACGAGCGCCGGCGCAAGCCGCGACCGGTCGCCGATGAAGCGCATGCGGACCCCGTTGGCGTCGAGCTCGGCCACCTCGCGGTCGAGCGATTCGAGGAAGAGCTGCATGAGCAGGCCGACCTCGTTGGCGGGACGCCTCCAGTTCTCGCTCGAGAACGCGAACAGCGTGAGCGCGGCGACGCCGTGCCGGACGGATTCCTCGATGGTCGTGCGCACGGCGCCCACGCCGGCGCGGTGCCCCGCGGCCCTCGGCAGCGAGCGCTGCTCGGCCCAGCGGCCGTTGCCATCCATGATCACGGCGACGTGGCGCGGCACCGGACCGGCGCCGGCGGATTGCGGGGCGGCGACGGGCATCTCAGACCTGCAACAGCTCTTTCTCTTTCTCGGCCAGCACCCCGTCGATTTCGTGCACGTGCCGGTCGGTGAGCTTCTGGATATCCTCCTGGGCGCGGCGGTCGTCGTCCTCCGAGATCAGCTTTTCCTTCAGCATTTCCTTCAGCTCGTTCATGAGGTCGCGCCGCACCGCGCGCACGGCGACCCGGGCATTCTCGGCCTCGTGCCTTGCGACCTTCGTGAGTTCCTTGCGCCGCTCCTCGGTCATCGGCGGCAGCGGCAGGCGGATGACCTGTCCCGCGGTGTTCGGCGTGAGGCCAAGATCGGATTTCAATATCGCCTTTTCCACGGCGGAGACGGCGGACTTGTCCCAGGGCGACACGACCAGCGTGCGAGAGTCCTCCACGTTGACGGTCGCGACCTGGCTGATGGGAACCTCGCTGCCGTAGTACTCGACCTTGATGCCGTCCAGGAGCCCGGTATTGGCGCGGCCGGTCCGCATCTTCCGGTAGTGGTCCCTGAGGAGCGCGACGCATTTCGACATGCGCTGCGTCGCATCGCGGCTCATTTCATCCTGCATGATCGCCTACCCCCGCCTACAGCCCGTTTGCCACCAGCGTGCCGACGTCCTCGCCGTCCGCAATGCGCAGCAGTTCGCCCTCGTTCATCAGGTTGAAGACCCGCAGCGGCAGGGCATTGTCGCGGCACATCACGATGGCGGTCGCGTCCATCACGCCAAGCCGGTCGTCCAGCACCTTGTCGAACGAGAGCGACTTGTAGCGCTGCGCCTTCGGGTTGCGAACCGGGTCATCGTCGTAGATGCCGTTGACCTTGGTCGCCTTCAGCAACAGGTCGGCGTCGATCTCGATCGCGCGCAGCGCCGCCGCCGTATCCGTGGTGAAGAACGGGTTGCCGGTGCCGGCGGCGAAGATCACGCAGCGGCCCTTTTCCAGGTGGCGGACGGCGCGGCGCCGGATATAGTCCTCGCAGACTTCCTGGACACGCACCGCGGACATCACGCGGGCATAGCTGCCGAGCGATTCGAGCGCGTCCTGGAGCGCAAGGCCGTTCATGACCGTCGCCAGCATGCCCATGTGATCGGCCGTGACGCGGTCCATGCCGGCACGCGCGAGGCCCGCCCCGCGGAAGATGTTGCCGCCGCCGATCACGACCGCGACCTGGATGTCGCGGGTCATGACGTCCCGGATTTCGCCCGCGATACGCTTCAGGATGGCGGGATCGATGCCATAGTCGGCGGCGCCGAGCAATGCCTCGCCGCTGATCTTGAGCAGGATCCTCGCAAGCGGCTTCCGGGCCTGCGTATCCGCCATTTCCTACTCCTTCGCAGACCTCATTCTACGGTCAGCCCGGCTCGTTGGACTGATCCTTGTCCCTCGCGGCTTCCACCTGGGCCATGACCTCGGCCGCGAAGTTTTCCGGTTTCCTTTCGATGCCCTCGCCGACTTCGTAGCGCAGGAAGGACGTGACCCTCGCCTTGGCCCGGTCGAGCAGTTCACCGACGACGGTGTCAGGTTCCTTCACGAAGGGCTGGCCGGTCAGGCAGATCTCCGCCAGGTATTTGCGCAGCCGCCCTTCCACCATCTTGTCGACGATGGCCTGGGGCTTCCCTTCGGCCGCGGCCTGGGCCGACAGGATCTCGCGTTCCTTCGCGACGACGTCGGCAGGCACGTCGCCCGGGGCGACGAATTGCGGATTTGCGGCGGCGACATGCATGGCGAGGTTCCGGGCGAGCGCCTCGTCGCCGCCCGCCATGCCGACCAGGCAGCCGATGCGCGTGCCGTGCACGTACGACCCGATCCGTTCAGGTGCCTGCAGGATCCCGGCGCGCCGCACGTCGATCTTCTCCCCGATCTTCGCGACCAGATTGCGCCGGGTTTCATCCACCGTCGCGCCGCTGCCGAGCCTGAGCGCGGCCAGCGGTTCGGTCGCGGTTGTGTTCGCGCGCAGCGCGGTCGCCGCGACATCCGCCGCGAAAGCCTGGAACTCCGGCTGCCGGGCGACGAAGTCCGTCTCGCAATTGACTTCGAGCAGCACGGCACGGCGGCCGTCTTCCGCGATCGCGGCGGCGATCGTGCCCTCGGCGGCGATGCGGCCGGCTTTCCTGTCGGCCTTGGCAAGTCCGGCCTTGCGCATGATCTCGGCGGCGGCATCGAGGTCGCCGCCCGTTTCGACGAGCGCCTTCTTGCATTCCATCATGCCCGCACCCGTGCGTTCGCGCAGCGTCTTGACCGTTTCGGCGCTGATGCTCATCTCAGCCTCCGGCCTTGTCCGTCTTGCGGGCCGCGGGACGGCGGCGAACGGGCGGCTTGGCGCGGCTGGCGTCCGGCACGACTTCGTCCACGACGACTTCGTCGTCCGGAACGTCGATGACGACCTCGGGCGCCCCGACCGGAGGCATCGTGGCCGCCGACGAAGTCTCCGCGGTCTGGCGCGTGCGGGCGGGGGCCTTGCGGCGCACATGCGCGGCCCTGCGGGCGGCGCGCGGCGACGACTTGCGCCGCGGCTGGCCTTCCTCGTCGAGCTCGACGAATTCGTCCTCACCGGCCGGCACGGCCGGAACCGCCGACTTGCCGTCGAGCACTGCGTCGGCGATGCCGGACGCATAGAGCTGGATCGCCTTCATGGCGTCATCGTTGCCCGGCACCACGTAGTCAATGCCGTCCGGGCTGCAGTTGCTGTCCACGATGGCAACGACCGGGATGCCCAGCTTCTGCGCCTCGTGCACGGCGATCTCTTCATGTCCCACGTCCACGACGAAGAGCGCGTCCGGCAGCGAGTTCATTTCCTTGATGCCGCCGAGGCTGCGCATCAGCTTGTCCATCTCGCGGCGCAGCGTCTGCGCCTCTTTCTTGTTGCGCCGTTCCAGGGCGCCGGATTCCCGCAACTCCTCGAGTTCCTGCAGGCGCTTGATCGACTGCCGGATGGTCTTGAAATTGGTGAGCATGCCGCCCAGCCAGCGCTGGTTGACGTAAGGCATGCCGCAGCGGGCCGCCTCGCCCTGGATGGCGTCGCGGGCGCTGCGCTTGGTGCCTACGAAAAGGACCTTGCCGCCGTCGGCGACGACGCCCTTCACGAAGCCGGCCGCGTCGTTGTAGAGCGGCAGCGTCCGCTCGAGATTGATGATGTGAATCTTGTTGCGTTCGCCGAAGATGAACGGAGCCATCTTTGGGTTCCAGAAGCGGGTCTGATGACCGAAATGAACCCCCGCCTCAAGCATCTGCCTCATGGACAGGCTGGCCATGATCACTCCTTTTCGGGTTAGCCCTCCGCGGACCCGCATGCGGCAACCGGTCAAGGGACCCGGCACCCCGCCGCACGTGACGGTACGCGTGTGGATTTGGTTGAGAAAAAACGCCGCGCTTTATACCATCTTTGTCCCGTTGAAACAACGTGATAGACGCTTTTCGACCCCCCACGGCGGTCCCAGGCCATGTTGATGCAAAGTCATTCGCGCGTATCGGTCAAGTCGCCGGCCGAACAGGAAGCCATGCGCCTTGCCGGGCGGCTCGCGGCCGACGTCCTCGACATGATCGGGCCGCGGATTGCACCGGGCATGACGACCGGCGAAATCGACCGGATCTGTCACGATTTCATCGTGCATACCCAGCATGCGGTTCCTGCCCCTTTGAATTACAAGGGTTTTCCGAAGTCGGTATGCACCTCGGTCAATCACGTGGTCTGCCACGGTATCCCGGGCGACAAGGTCCTGAAGGCCGGCGACATCCTCAATGTGGACATCACGGTCATCAAGGACGGCTTTCACGGCGACACCAGCCGGATGTTCCTGATCGGGGAGCCCTCGATCCAGGCGAAGCGTCTCTGCGACGTCGGATTCGAGGCCATGTGGCGGGGCATCCGCACGATTCGGCCGGGGACGCGACTGGGAGACCTCGGCCACGCTGTCCAGAGCTTCGTCGAGTCCCAGGGCTATTCTGTCGTGCGCGAGTATTGCGGCCACGGCATTGGGCGCATTTTCCACGAAGACCCGCAAGTGCTGCATTACGGAGAGCCCGGCACCGGGCTCGCGCTCGAACCGGGAATGACCTTTACGGTCGAGCCGATGGTCAACGCCGGCCGCCGTCACGTGAAGCTGCTGGGCGATGGCTGGACCGTCGTCACCAAGGATCACTCGCTATCCGCCCAGTGGGAACATACGGTGCTGGTAAGGCCCGACGGATTTGAAGTGCTGACGCTCGGCTCGGCCGATCGCGCCGCCGCGGCCTGACCGGTGCCGGGCGGCGTGGGCATGTCGGTCGGGGGCCGTGCGGCGCGCTGGGACTATCTCGAATCGCTGGCCACACGCCTCGACGGCTGCACCGACCCGGTTGCCGGCTTTCGCGCCGCGCTCGCCGACGGCGGTCGCGACCTCGCGCGGCGCTTCCGGTCCGATGAGCCGGTGGATGCACTGGTTCGCGACCGCGCTGCCCTGGTCGACGCGCTCGTCACCCGCGCCTGGCGCCTGCAGGCGGGCTGCGCCGCGAATCCGCTCGCGCTGCTCGCAGTCGGCGGTTACGGCCGCGGCGAATTGCTGCCCTGCTCCGACGTCGACGTGATGGTCCTCCTGCCGCAGGGCGAGGAACCGGCGTGGACCGCGCCGCTCGAGCGCTTCCTCACTTTCCTCTGGGATATCGGCCTGGAGACCGGCCACAGCGTTCGCACGATCGATGACTGCCGGCGCGAATCGCTCGCCGACGTCGGCGTCGCGACGACGCTCTTCGAGGCGCGGCTCGTCGCCGGCAATGCGGAGCTGTTTGCCGCGATGCGCCGGGCGCTCGCGCCCGACCGGCTCTGGTCCTCGCGGGATTTCTTCGAGGCCAAGGTTCGCGAGCAGGCGGAGCGTCACCACCGGTTTCATGACACTGCCTACAACCTCGAGCCGAACGTCAAGCAGGGCCCCGGCGGGCTGCGCGACCTGCAGACGATCGGCTGGATCGCAAAGCGGCACTTCGGAGCCGATACCCTCGGTGAGCTCGCCGCGCAGGGCTTCCTCGAAGCACGCGAGCTCGCCCAGTTCGAATCCGCGCAATCCTGGCTGTGGCGGGTTCGCTTCGCGCTGCATCTCGAGAGCGGGCGCCGCGAGGACCGGCTGTTGTTCGACTACCAGATCCGGCTCGCTCGGTTGTTCGGCTACGAGGATGCGACCTACACCCTCGCGGTCGAGCAGTTCATGCAGCGCTACTACCGCACAGCGATGCTCGTGAGCTGGCTCAACGAACTGCTGCTGCAGCAGTTCCGGGAGCAGATCCTTGCCGACCGCGACGCGCCCGCACTGCCCCTGTCGGGCCTTTTCCAGGAGCGCGGCGAGTGCCTGGAGGCCGTGTCCGGCGATGTCTTCTCCCGCAACCCCTCGGCCCTGCTCGAGCTCTTCGTCGCGCTGCAGCAGAATCCGCGGCTGCGCGGCGTACGCGCCCGGACGATCCGCCTGGTCGCGGAGCATCTCTGGCTGATCGACGAGGAATTCCGGCAGAACCCGCGCAATCACCGGCTCTTCCTCGAGATCCTGCGCGCCCCGGCCGGCGTCACGCACGAGCTGCGCCGCATGAACCTCTATGGCGTGCTCGGCCGCTACATTCCCGCTTTCGGGCGCATCGTGGGGCGGATGCAGTACGACCTGTTCCATGCCTACACGGTCGACGCCCACACGCTCTTCGTCGTCAGCAACCTGAGGCGCTTCGCGCTCGAGCGATACGACCACGAGTTCCCGAAGCTGGCCCAGATCTTCCGGGCCCTGCCGAGGCCGGAACTTGCCTACCTCGCCGCAATATTCCATGACATCGCCAAGGGCCGCGGAGGCGACCATTCCGAGCTCGGCGCCGTGGACGCCGAGGCTTTCTGCCTGGAGCAGGGCCTCTCGCGCTACGACGCGCGGCTGGTCGCCTGGCTGGTGCGCCATCACCTGAAGCTCTCGGTCACGGCGCAGAAGCAGGACATTTCCGACCCCCAGGTCGTGAACGCCTTCGCCAGTGCGGTCGGAGACCAGGCGCGGCTCGACTATCTGTATGCGCTGACGGTCGCCGACGTGCGCGGAACCAACCCGAAGCTCTGGAACTCGTGGAAGGCGACGCTGTTCGACGAGCTCTATGAGCGCGTGAAGCAGGCGCTGCGGCGCGGCCTTGAGTCGCCGCTCGACCGCGATCAGCTCATCGCCGAGACGCAGGCGGTTGCGCGCGAGCAGCTCGCCGCGGCGGGCGTGGACGACCGCGCGGTCGAGCGGGTCTGGTCGACCCTCACGGACACGTATTTCCTGAGGCACTCCGCGGCCGAAATCGCCTGGCACACGACGAAGCTCGCCGAACGCGACCCCGGTGACGCGAGCCCGCTCGTCGCCATCGCCGAACATCCCGGACGCGGCGGCGCGACGGTCGTGCTGGTCCATACGCAGGGCCGCCGCCACGGTTTCGCGCGGGCAACGGCGGCCCTCGACCAGCAGGGACTCAGCATCCAGGATGCGCGCATTACGCCGACCGCCGACGCCGGCAGCCTCGACAGTTACCTCGTGCTGGAGGACACGGGCCTGCCGATCACCGACCGCGAACGCATGGCCGGCATCGAGTGGCAGCTGCGCAGGGCGCTTTCGGACCGCAACGCGGCCACGCCCCCGGTCACGCGCCGCGTGCCGCGGCAAGTGCGCATGTTCACGACGCCGACCCAGGTCGGCTTCAGCGCCGATCCTGAAAACGGCCGCACCCTGGTCGAGGTCGTGGCCGGGGACCGCCCGGGCCTCCTGTCGGAAATCGGCCAGGTCTTCTGGAACCAGAGGGTGGAGCTGCACGGCGCCAAGATCATGACCGTGGGCGAGCGCGCCGAGGACGTTTTCACGGTCACCGACGAGACCGGCCGTCCGCTCGAGGCGTCGCGTTGCCAGGCCCTCGCCGATGCCCTGACGATCGCGCTCGATGCGCGCGTGGCTGCGGCCTGATTCCGCCGTGAACACGCGCGATCGCATCGAGCAGGCTTTCGAAGACCGCGCGTCGCTTGCGCCGGGCAAGGCGCCTGCCGAACTGCTCGCCGCGATCGACGAATGCCTGGCCCTGCTCGGCAGCGGACGCGCGCGCGTCGCCGAACCCGACGCCGGCGGCTGGCGCGTGAACGAATGGCTCAAGAAGGCGGTCCTGCTGCACTTTCGCACGCACGACAACGCCGTGCGCGAAGCCGGCGCCTTGCGCTTCTTCGACAAGGTCCCGCTGAAATATTCGGATTACGACGGCGCGCGCTTCCAGGCCGAAGCCGCCCGCGTCGTGCCCGGCGCGATCGTGCGTGCCGGCGCCCACGTCGGCCGCGACGTCGTGCTGATGCCTTCCTTCATCAACGTCGGCGCCTGGATTGGCGAGGGCACGATGGTCGACACCTGGGCAACGGTGGGTTCCTGCGCCCAGGTCGGCCGTCACGTGCACCTCTCGGGCGGTGTCGGCGTCGGCGGCGTGCTGGAACCGCTGCAAGCCCGGCCCACGATCATCGAGGACGATTGCTTTATCGGTGCGCGCTCGGAGGTCGTCGAGGGCGTGATCGTCGAGCGCGGCGCGGTGCTCTCCATGGGGGTCTTCATCGGCGCCAGCACGCGCATTTACGACCGCGAGACCCGCGAGATCAGCTACGGGCGCGTGCCCCCCGGATCCGTCGTCGTTCCCGGCAGCCTCCCGGCCCCCGACGGGACCCATTCCCTCTACTGCGCCGTCATCGTCAAGAAAGTCGACGCCCAGACGCGGGCGAAAACGTCCATCAACGACCTCCTGCGGGCTTAGTCGTGTCGATCGCACGATCTGCGCCGGCCGGGACGCCCCTCGTTCGCTCCGCCGGAACTTTAGTCGCTCACTCGGGGGTCCCGGCCGGCTCGATCGCGCGATCGCCGCAGCACGGCCGGCGCGCGGCCAGGCGGACGGGAACCTGCGAGCGAGCGACTAAAGTTCCGGCGGAGCGAGCGAACAGGGTTCCCGGACGCCGTGGTCGCGCGCCGGCCGCATCAACGGTATAAATGCGGCCAGTGACGAAGCTGTCGCCCGCAGTCGAGCTGACGAAAGAGCTGGTCGCGCGGCGTTCGGTGACGCCGGAAGATGCGGGCTGCCAGGGAATCCTGATTGCGCGACTCGAGCGCGCGGGATTCGCGGTCGAGCGCATGCGCTTCGGCGAGGTCGACAATTTCTGGGCTCTGCGCCGCGGCGGACCGGGACCCGTCATCTGCTTTGCGGGGCACACGGACGTGGTGCCGCCGGGCCCGCGTCAAAAGTGGCATTCGGATCCGTTCGTCCCCGAGGTTCGCGGCGGCTTCCTGTTCGGGCGCGGCGCCGCCGACATGAAGAGCGGCGTCGCCGCGATGACGACCGCCGCCGAGGAATTCGTCGCCAGGCGCCCGGAATTCCCGGGTGCCATCGGTTTCGTGATCACCAGCGATGAGGAAGGCGCGTCGGTCGACGGCACCCGGCGGGTCGTGGATCGCTTGCGGGAGCGCGGCCAACGCGTGGAATTCTGCGTGGTCGGCGAGCCCTCGAGCCAGGAGGCCTTCGGCGACACCGTGCGCATCGGTCGCCGCGGCTCCCTGTCCGGCCGCCTGACCGTCCAGGGCGTGCAGGGTCACGTCGCCTACCCGGACCGCGCCTTGAACCCCATTCACGCGGTGCTGCCCGCGTTACTGGAGCTTGCCGGACGCCGCTGGGACGAGGGTGATGCGCATTTCCCGCCGACCCGCTTCCAGATCAGCAACGTCCAGGCCGGCACGGGCGCGAGCAACGTGATACCGGGCGAGCTTGCCGCGCAATTCAACTTGCGCTGGTCGCCGGCGCAGACGCTCGAAGGCCTGAAGGCGGCAGTCGGGGAAATATTCAACCGCCACGGACTGCAGCATTCGATCGAATGGCTCGAGGCCTCCCTGCCCTACTACACCGCGCCCGGGAACCTGACTGCGCTCGTCGCCGGGGCGGTGGAACGGATCGCAGGCATTCAGCCCGAGCTTTCGACCGGCGGCGGCACGTCGGACGGGCGCTTCTTCGGCGCGCTCGGCGCCGAAGTGGTCGAGTGCGGCCTGCTCAACCGGACGATCCACCAGGTCGACGAGTGCTGTTCGGTCGAAGACATCGACCGGCTGCACCGCGTGTTCGTGGAAATGCTCACGCGTCTTTTCGCAGGTTGATCCAGAGTCCCCCCGCGGTCAGCAGGACCCCGAGGAAAAGCACCCATGCGGGCATTGACAGGCCCAGGAAGGTCCAGTCCACCCTCGCGCACTCGCCGCCGGCCTTGAACACTTTCAGGATGACGTCGGTCACCGGGAACAGGTCCAGCATGAACGCGAGATCGGCGCCGCAGGCGGGTACCGACCCTTCCGGCTGAAGTTGAATCCAGAGATGCCGGCCCGACGTTGCGATGGTCGCGAGGCCCGTGAGGCCGATCAGGGCCGCGAACAGGATGGCGCGGCCGCCCGGGCGCGAAAACAGCGCTGCCAGCAGGAAGGCGACGCCGAGGGCGGCCAGCGTGATGCGCTGGAAGATGCACAGATGGCAGGGCACGAGGTCCATGCCGTACTGCGCATAGAAGGCGAACCCGACGGCCGTGGCGCAGGCCCAGGCGGCAAGCCAGTTGGCCTGTCGCCGCGTCGGCATCAGGCCCCCTTGCGCTCGCGCTCGAAATCGCGGATCTGGCGTTCGGCGTCGTCGAGCGAAAGATGGCGAATGTCCTTGCCGTGCACCATGTAGACGGTGTACTCGCAGATGTTCTTCGCGTGGTCGCCGATGCGTTCGAGCGCGCGGACCACCCACATGACCTCGAGCGCGCGGCGGATCGAGCGGGGGTCTTCCATCATGAACGTGATGTTCTGGCGCTGGACCGCCTCGTACTCCTCGTCCACCTTGCGGTCGCGGCGCGCGACCTCGAACGCTTGCTTCGTGTCCAGGCGGGTAAACGCATCCAGGGCGTCGTGCAGCATCTCGGTGACGAGGCGGCCGAGGTGGCGGATCTCCCGGTAATTGTCGGCGGGCTTTTCCATGCCCGCAAGGCGCGCCGCGATGTAGCCGACCTTCTCCACCTCGTCGCCGATCCGCTCCAGGTCGGTGATCGTCTTGATGATCGCGACCATCACGCGAAGATCGGAAGCCGTCGGCTGGCGAGTCGCGATGATGCGGCCGCATTCCTCATCGATCTCCACTTCCATCTGGTTGACGCGGTAATCCTCGCGCGCCACTTCCTCGCCGAGCGCGCTGTTGCCGTCGACGAGCGCCGTCACCGCGCGCCGGAGCTGCTGTTCCACGAAGCCGCCCATCTGCATGACGCGCGCGCTCACGCGCTCCATGTCCTCGTTGTAGCGACGCGAAATATGCTGACCGAGATCCGCGGATTCCATGAAACCACTCCTGCCGGCTGCCGGCGGCTCCGACCCTGCCATCATATCAATGCTGCGATTCCCTCGCGGGCACGCCGCGCGCCGCGCCGGCATGCCGCACGTCCGCGCCGCTCACCAGGAACACGACGTGCTCGGCCACGTTCTTCGCATGGTCGCCGATCCGCTCGAGGCTCTTCAGCGCAAACACCGTGTCGAAGATCGGCCGCAGCAGGCGCGTGCGCTCCATGGCGACCGTCATGAGCCGTCGCAGCGCGGCATCGAATTCCTCGTCGATCTCGCGGTCGAGGCGCGCCACGTCGTGCGCCACGAGGGCATCGCCGCGGTCGAGCGCGTCCACCGCGACCCGCATCGACTCCGATGCCAGCTCGGCCATGTGAAGGAGCGTCCGGTGCATGACCCGCGATGGCCCCGGGGTCGCGTGCCCCGCGCTCGCGAGGGCGAAGCGGGCGATTCTCTTCGACTCGTCGCCGGCGCGCTCGAGGTCGGTGACCGCGCGCGAGATGGCGAGCACCATCCTGAGGTCGCTCGCGACCGGCGCGCGCTGCGCCAGCAGCCTGAAGCTCTCGGCCTCGATCTCGGTCTGCCAGGCGTTGATCTGCAGTTCGCGGCGCAGCACCAGCTCGGCCGCCTCGCGGTCGGACTCCAGCAGCGCCCGCACCGCGGTTTCCACCTGGTCCGCCACCAGCGCGCCCATGGCGTGCGCGCGCACGCGCAGTTCATTCAGAGCGTTGTCGTAGGCCTTGAAGGTATGCCCCACGCTGCCTTCGTTCACGCTTTCACCCGCGGCGCTTTCATGGACGACTCAAACCCCCGGCGCGTCACGCGACCCTATTGCAACTGTGTGTCATTCCCGTGACGCCCGAGCCGCAGGCGTGGCGCGCGCGACCACACGGCGTGCCGGAAAGTGCGCGGTGAAGGCCGAACCCCGCCCCTCCTCGCTCTCGATCCCGAGCCGTCCGCCGTGGCGCTGCAGGCTGTGCTTCACGATCGAGAGGCCGAGCCCGGAGCCGCCCTTGGCCCGCGCACGCGCGCGATCCACGCGGTAAAAGCGTTCGGTGAGCCGTGGCAGGTGCTCGGGCGCGATGCCGATGCCGGTGTCGCGCACCATGAGCTGCGCCCCGCCGGACTCGCGGGCCCACCGGATCGTGATCGTGCCTTCGGCCGGCGTGTACTTGACGGCATTCGAGATCAGATTGGACGCGATGGAGTGCAGCTCGCCCTCGCTGCCGCGCAGCAGACAGTCGCCATCGATGTCGAGTTCGAACCGCGGCGTCTCGCCGCCGGATGCGCGCGCCTCGCGGGCCAGGCGCTCGAGCAGCGCCGGCATTTCCACCGGTGACATGGGCGCCTCGTCGCCGCTCGACTCCAGCCGCGAGAGTTCCAGCAGGTCCTCGACGATTTCCCGCATGCGCAACGCCTGGCGGCGCATGTCGGCGATCGGCTCACGCCACACCGGCCCGACGCCCTCGTCCTCCGCGAGCTCCTCGAGATACCCCGAGACCACCGTGAGCGGCGAACGCAGCTCATGCGAGGCGTTCGCGACGAAATCCTTGCGCATCTGCTCGAGCCGCACCTCGCGTGTGACGTCGCGCACCAGCATCAGGAACTGGTTGCCGGCGGGGATGACGAACAGGGCCAGCCAGATCTCCCCGCTTTGAATGCGGATTACGACGCCGCGGCCTGCGCCGGGACGCTGCAGGTAATTCACGAAGTCCGGGTCGCGCACGAGGTTTGCGATCGGAATGCCGATGTCCACCTTGCGGCGCAGTCCGAGCAGATCGGCCGCGGTGCGGTTGAACCAGAGGATCTCGCGATGCTCCGACAGCAGCACGACACCGTCGGGCAGAGCCGCGCTCAGGCGGCGAAACTCGCGGAACTGCTGCATGACGCGGCGCTTGTGAAATTGCTTGCGGCGGTAGATCCGGTTGATGATGCCGATGACGTCGCCCCAGACGCCGCCCATGTCCGGCGGGTCTTCCTGGGCCCGGTGCCTCAGCCATCGCTGCAGCCGGAACAGGTTGACGAACTGCCAGGCAAGGACGCCGCCGAGCACGGCCGTGAGCCAAAGCGCCATGCGGCCCGTAATCAGGCCCAGCAGCGCCGCGATCGCGATCGCCGCCGCCAGGCGGGCAAGCGCAAATGACCATGCCGGCCACATGGCTCAGTCCCGCTGCACTGAAAAACGGTAGCCGGCGCCGCGCACGGTCTGCACGAAGCGGTCAAGACCGCTCGCCTCGAGCGACTTGCGCAGACGCCGGATGTGCACGTCGACCGTGCGTTCTTCGACATAGACGTTGCCGCCCCAGACCCGGTCCAGGAGCTGGCTCCGCGAATAGACGCGGTCCGGATGCGTCATCAGGAAAGCCAGCAGGCGGTACTCCGTCGGCCCGAGCGGGATCGCCCTGCCATTGGCCGCCACGCGATGACCCGCCTGGTCGAGCGTGAGACCCTCGGCGTTTACCCGCTCGGAGTCGCCCGCGGGGGCGCTGCGGCGCAGCACGGCCTGGATCCGCGCGATCAGCTCGCGGGCGGAAAACGGCTTGGTCAGGTAGTCGTCGGCGCCGGTCTCGAGGCCCGCGACCTTGTCCGCTTCCTCCGCCCGAGCCGTCAGCATCATGATCGGGATGTCGCGCGTGTTGGAATCGCGGCGCAGCGCGCGAATCAGCTCGAGCCCGCTCATGTCGGGCAGCATCCAGTCGACCAGGATCAGGTCGGGCCGGCGGTCGCCGATGCTCGCGAGCGCCGACTGGCTGTGCTCCGCGAGCGCGACGTCGCAGCCGGCGCGGCGCAGCCCGAACGCGATCAGGTCCCGGATCGGCTGCTCGTCTTCAACGACAAGGATTCGAGTGTCCGCCATGCGTATGCGGTCAGACTGACGACTCATTATTGAGGAATTATGACATCAGGCGCTTCAACGCCTGTGCACGACGTCGTCGCGCAGGTAAACCGGCAGGCCGCGCGCGGCTTCGAGCCCCCGCCCGGCCGCCAGGTCTGCGGCGGCGATTCCGAGCATGTCCCGGGCCCGCGGCAGGAGACCGCCGTCGGCGTCGTCAAGCGCTTCGGCGATGCGCACCGCGATCGCGGGATACGCGGCAAAACCGGAGCCTGCGCCCAGCCAGCGGGCGCCGGGCGGTGGCGAGACGGCGTCGGGATCGGACAGGCGCTCCTCGGTCATGGCGGCCGGCACGGCAGCACCGCAGTCGAAGGCAGCCCAGTAGACCTGGCCCATGCGCGCATCCAGACAGGCAAGGATCCGGGCCGCGCCGGTCGTGCGCGCCGCGCCGGCGGCGAGCGTCGCGAGATTGCTGACCGGCAGCACCGGCCGTCCGCTTCCCGCTGCGAGTCCCTGCGCGATCCCCGCGGCGATCCGAAGTCCGGTGAAACCGCCGGGTCCGCGCCCGAAAGCGATCGCATCGAGGGCGCGCAGGGTCAGGCCGGACTCCGTCAGCAGCTCGTCCGTCATTGGCAGCAGCCGCTCGGCATGGCCGCGACCGATTATCTCGAAGCGTTCCAGGATATCGCCGTCCAGCAGGAGCGCGGCCGAGCAGGCCTCGGTCGCCGCGTCGATCGCGAGCAGCTTCATGCCTCGAGCGCCGCGAGTGCGGAAAGCCCCGCGCGGGCAATCCGGCGCCGGAGAAACGATGCCGCCTCGCCGACATCCGTCACAATCGGGGCCGGCGGCAGCGACGACAGGAACAGGCCGCCGTAGCCGCGGGTCCTGAGCCGCGGGTCGCAGAGGACCACGACGCCGAAGTCCTCCCGATCGCGGATCAGCCGGCCGAAGCCCTGCTTGAGCGCCAGCACCGCCTGCGGCAGCTGGAATTCCTGGAACGGATTTCCGCCGCGACGGCGGATGCCTTCGAGCCTCGCCTTGAGCAGCGGATCCTCGGGGGATGCGAAGGGCAGCCTGTCGATCACGACGAGCGCGAGCGCATGGCCGCGGACGTCCACGCCCTCCCAGAAGCTCGCCGTGCCGAGCAGGACGGCGTTGCCGAGCTCACGAAAGCGGCCCAGCAGCGATTCGCGCGGCGCCTCGCCCTGCACCAGCATCGGGAAGCGCTCGCGAAAGCCGGGCCTCGCCTCGAGCATCGCGGCGGCTTCGCCGAGCGCGCGGTGGCTGGTGAACAGGAGGAAACTGCGTCCCCCGGCGGCCTCGATCAGCGGCATCGCGGCCTCGAGTACGTGCGTCGTGTAGTCGCCGCTCGACGGATCCGGCATGCCCTGCGGCAGGTAGATCAGCGCCTGGCTCTCGAAATCGAATGGACTCTCGATGCGGACGGACTGGGCCGACGGCGCGCCGATGCGGCCGAGGAAGTGCGAAAAATCCATGCCGACCGCCAGCGTCGCCGAAGTGAAGATCCAGGCGCCGCCCTGAGCGCGCATCAGTTCACCGAGCCGCGTGGCCACCTCGAACGGAGTGAATGCGAGGGTGAATCCGCCCTTGCCCGGTTCGATCCAGCGCATGCCCGCATCCGGGCCGGCATCGACGATGGTCTCCAGCGTGCCGGCGAGCTTTTCGGCGCGCCGCGCGCAATGACGAAGGCCCGGGTCTTCCGGGTCCGCCGCCGCGAGATTCTCCCCGGCCCGCCGGAGCGCCTCGCGCACCCGCTCGATCGCCGCCAGGAAGTCCGCCGGAAGGGCGGCCCATTCAATGCGCCCGCCGCTGCGCGCGATCGCGTCCGCGGCTTCGGCGAGGGCGCCCTCGAGCGTCGCGACGCGTTCCCGGGCCGCCGTGTCCGCAAGCCCGAGTCGCGAGCATTCCGCGAGTGCGTCGCGCGCGAACAGCCCGGCCTGGCGCGCCGAGAACTCGCGCCCGAAGAATTGTGCGGCGATTTCCGGCACCTGGTGGGCTTCGTCGAGGATCACGGCCTCGGTGCCGGGGAGCAGTTCGCCGAATCCCTCGTCCTTCATCGCGAGATCGGCCAGCAGCAGGTGATGATTGACCACGACGATGTCCGCGGCCTGTGCCTCGCGCCTCGCCGCAACGACGTGGCAACGCGCGTAACTCGGGCACGCGCTTCCCAGGCAGTTTTCGCGGGTCGAGGTGACGGCCGCCCGGACCGGGTCCGTATCACGCAGGCTGCGGACCTCGGACAGGTCGCCGGTGCCGGTCTCGCGGGACCACCGACGGATCCGCGCCAGCATGCGGCCGTTCGGGGGGCGGATGCCCGGCAGATGCGGCAGCGTTTCCGCAAGCTCGAGCCGGTGCAGGCACAGGTAATTCGCCCGGCCCTTGAGCAGGGCGACGCGCACCGGCCGGCCGAGCGCCTGCGCCACGGTCGGCAGGTCGCGATTGAAGAGCTGGTCCTGGAGCGTGCGCGTGCCGGTCGAGATGATCGCCTGGCGGCCGGACAGCAATGCCGGGACGAGATAGGCGAAGGTCTTGCCGGTGCCGGTTCCGGCCTCGATGGCGAGCGTGCCGCGTGCCGCCAGCGTCTCGCCGACCCAGTCAGCCATGTGCTGCTGTTCCCGGCGCGACTCGAAGTCGTCGATCGCCCGCGCCAGCGGCCCGTTCGGGCCGAGCAGGCGGCCGTATTCGCCGCCCCCGCTCACGGGCCTCGCGCGCGGGCGATGTAGGCGTCGACCTGCTTTTCAAGCACCGGCAGCGTCACGCCGCCCTGCCCCAGCACGGTGTCGTGGAACTCGCGCACGTCGAACCGCGCGCCGAGCTCGCGTTCGGCCCGCTGGCGCAGCGCCTTGATCTCGAGCTCGCCGGTCTTGTACGCGAGCGCCTGACCCGGCCAGGCGATGTAGCGGTCGACCTCCGTCCGGATCTCGTGCTCGGAAAGCGCGGTGTTCTGCGTCATGTAGTCGAGCGCCTGCTGGCGCGTCCAGCCGAAGGCGTGCATCCCGGTGTCGACGACGAGCCGGCAGGCGCGCCACATTTCGTAAGTCAGGCGGCCGAAGCGCTCGTACGGCGTGTGATACACGCCCATCTCGGTGCCGAGGAACTCGGAATACAGTCCCCAGCCCTCGCCGAATGCATGCGGGTAGAAATTGCGGCGAAACATCGGCAGGTTTTCGAGCTCGCGTGCGAGCGACCCCTGGGTATGATGGCCGGGCGCCGCCTCATGCAGCGTCAGCGCGGGCAGCACGTAGAGCGGCCGGTTCTCGAGCGCATAGGTATTGACCCAGTATTCGCCGGCGGCTCCGATCGGCCCGGGATTGTAGCGACCGCTCGTATAGTTGGGGGCCAGCGCCGCCGGCACGGGCTTCACCGTGTACGGCATGCGCGGGATGCGACCGAAAAAGTCGGGCATGCGCCCGTCGATTTCGCGCGTAATCCAGGCCGCGTGCCAGAGCAGCTGTTCGGGCGTCGTCGCATAGAACTGCGGGTCCGTCCGGAGGAACGCGAGGAAGTCCGCGAAGCTGCCCTTGAAGCCGACCTCGCGCACGATGGCTTCCATTTCGCCCCGGATGCGCTTGACTTCGGCAAGGCCCGTTTCGTGGATGTGCTTCGGGGTCGCGTCCGGCAGCGTCGTGAAGTAGCGCACGAGATCCGAGTAATAGGCTTCGCCGTCCGGCAGCGCGCTGGCCGCGATCGACTCGCGGGCGCGCGGCCGGTACTCGTTCTCGAAGAAAGCCTGGAACCCGGCGTAGGCCGGCATCACCCGGTCCCTGATCGCGGCGCGGCCCGCGGCCTCGAGCCGCGCGCGGTCCGGTTCGGGAACGCCCGACGGGAAACGGGCGAAGGGAATCCAGAACGGCGAGTCCTCCGGCTTTGCATATTGCGCCCCGGCGATCACGCTCGAGATGCCCGGCACGATCGCGGCCGGCAGCACGAATCCCTCCGCGATGCCCTGGCGCATGTTGGCCATGTTCTCGCGGAAGTAGCGCGGCACGTCGTCGAGTCGCGCCACGTAATTCTCGTAGTCGCGGGTCGTTCGTGGCGCCTGCTGGCCATGCAGCAGCAGCAGGTCGGCATAGAAGCCGCTGTCGCTGTTGAGCGGGGCCCGCCATTCGCGGTATCGCGCGAGCTCGATGCGCTGCGACACCATGAAGTCGAAGAGGTCGTAGCTGACCGCGTCGAAGTCGGCGAGCGCCCCGCGATCGATCTGCCGCAGCCGCCGGAGGAACCCCCGGTCCCCCTCGAGCCGCCGCGCCTGGTCGGCCGGCGTCACGGAGGGCAGCCGGTCGTCGTAATCATGGAAGCCGTCGTTCGTCGCCGCGAGCGGGTCCTCCCGCCAGGTGAAGGCACGTTCGTCGGCGAACAGCTGGTCGAGCTTCGCCTTCGCGCCGCCGACCTCCGCCGCATGCGCCGCCGAAACCCCGAAGACAAGCATCAGGCAGTTTGCGAATACCCTCATCGCCGGCTCTCCAGTCCACTGACGGACGATTCCGGCAGTCTCCCGGCATTTCCTTGCGAGATCAACGGGTTTCGCGCACGCGGATGCGGCAATTCAGTCCCTGCGGCGGTCGCCTGTTAATATCCGGACAGATTCCGACGGGACTTTGATGGCTACCGCACCTGACCGCTCGGCCGCGCCCGCTCCTGCACCCCAGGCCCTGAGGCACTGGGTCCTCGAGGTCGCCGCCCGCACCCGGCCGGATCAGATCCACTGGTGCGACGGATCCGAATCCGAATACCGCGAGCTGATCCGGCGGATGTGCACGGCCGGCGACCTCATCAAGCTCGACGAACGGTCGTTCCCCGGCTGTTACCTGCATCGCTCGAGCCCTTCCGACGTCGCGCGCGTGGAGCATCTGACCTTCGTCTGCACGGAGAGCAAGGAGGACGCCGGCCCGAACAACCACTGGATGGCGCCGGCCGAGGCGCGGCAGCGAATGGGCGCGCTGTTCGCGGGCTGCATGCGCGGCCGGACGATGTACGTGATTCCATACTGCATGGGCCCGATCGACTCGCCCTACTCGCGCTGCGGCGTCGAGATCACGGACAGCGCCTACGTGGCGGCCAACATGAAGCTGATGACGCGGATGGGCGCCGCCGCACTCGCCCGGATCGGTCGCGACGGCGTGTTCGTGCGCGGGCTGCATTCGATCGGCGAGCTCGACCCGGAGCGGCGATTCATCATGCATTTTCCGGAGTCGCTCGAGATCCAGAGCTTCGGATCGGGCTACGGGGGCAACGCGCTGCTCGGCAAGAAGTGCCATGCGCTGCGCATTGCGAGCTGGCAGGCCCGTGACGAGGGCTGGCTCGCCGAGCACATGCTGATCGTCGGCGCCGAGAATCCCGCCGGCGAGACGCATTATCTCGCCTGCGCCTTCCCGTCCGCCTGCGGCAAGACCAATCTCGCCATGCTGATCCCGCCGGCGACCATGCCGGGCTGGAAGGTCTGGACCGTCGGCGACGACATCGCCTGGCTGCATCCGGGTCCGGATGGACGGCTGTGGGCGATCAATCCGGAGGCGGGTTATTTCGGCGTCGTGCCGGGCACGAACGCAAAGACCAATCGCCACGCCTACGAGATGATCCGCCACGACACGATCTTCACAAACGTGGGACTCACGGCCGACAACGAGCCCTGGTGGGAAGGGCTCGACGAAGGCAAGCCCGCATTCGACTGGCAGGGCCGGCGCTTCGATCCGGCGCGCGGGCCCGCCGCGCATCCGAACTCGCGCTTCACCGTGTCGGCCAGACAGAACCCGAGCTACTCGCCGCAGGCGGACGCGCCGGCCGGCGTGCCCATCACGGCGCTCGTGTTCGGCGGGCGCCGCCGCGTCCTCGCCCCGCTGGTCTACCAGGCGCGCGACTGGCCGCACGGCGTACTCGTCGGCGCAGGCATGGCGTCGGAAACCACCGCAGCCGCGTCGGGGAAAGTCGGCGTCGTGCGCCGCGACCCCATGGCGATGAAGCCCTTCGCGGGCTACAACTTCGGTGACTACTGGGGCCACTGGCTGTCGATGGCCGGGCGGCTCAAGCGTCCGCCCGGCATCTTCCACGTCAACTGGTTCCGCCGGGACGCAGCAGGCCGCTTCCTGTGGCCCGGTTATGGCGAGAACCTGCGCGTGCTCGCCTGGATCATCGCGCGCTGCACCGGCGGCGCGCATGCCGCCGACACGCCGATCGGCGCCGTGCCGACACGCGATGCGCTCGACTTCTCGGGCCTCGAGCTCGAGACGGCCGTCATCGACGAGCTGCTGGCCGTCGACCCCGCGGCCTGGCGCCAGGAAGCCGACGAAATCGGCAAGTACCTCGAAAGCTACGGTTCCCGCCTGCCGGCCGGCTTGCGGGAGGAAGTCGCCGGGCTCAAGAAACGGCTCGCGGCGTCCTGACGAGGCCCGGGCCGGCTCAGGATGACTCGCCCGTCGAAAGGACGGGCCCGTCCTCGCAGAAGTACTCGACGGTGTGATACGACTGCGGCTCGGGCACGCGCCCGAGGCCGATGACGCCCTGCCCCCTGAGCGGAATGGCGTCGCGGCGCACGAAGGCGTCATCGCCACTCTGGCTCTGGACGAATGATCCGTTCGTGCTCTGGTCCACGAGCATGAAGCGGTTCTTGCCGGCCTCGATGCGCGCGTGCAGCCGGGAAACGAGATTGCCCTTGATCACGAGATCGTTCTCCTGGCCGCGGCCGAGGGTCGCGGACGAGCGGTCCCGGTGATCGAGCACGAGCTCCGTGCCGAGATACCGGAGGCGGATCCGGAACTGCTTCTGGAGCTCGGTGATCGTCGCGATTGCCGGCAGCATGCTGGTCGTCTCGCCGTGCTGCCACAGCACCTCGAAGATTGTCACCTCATCATGCTGCCCGCGCGGCACGGCCACGTCGACGCGGCGGGCAACGGCGCGCCACTGTTCCGACAGGCGCTGCTGGATGGCGTCCGTGATGATGACCTGGCCGGCCTTGGCCTGGCTCGTCATGCGGTTCGCGGTATGGACGGCGGCGCCGAATACGTCGCGCGTCTCCAGCACGACCGGCCCGAAGTGGCAGCCGATCCGGATCGTGACCTGCTGGCCCTCGACTTCGAGGTCCGGGTGGCCGGCGATCGCGGCCTGCATCTCGACCGCCGCATCGATCGCCGCGTCGCAGTCGACGAAGGTCGCGAGGATCTCGTCGCCCATCGTCTTGACGACGGTGCCGCCGTGCTGTTCGGTCGCGCGGCGCATGATCTCGATGCAGACCGAGACCTTGTCGCGCGCGGCGACGTCGCCAAGAAGCTCGAAGAGCCGCGTACTGCCGACGACGTCTGAAAAAAGGATCGCGAGTTCCTGTTCCTGGCCCATGCGGATACGGCGGCCCCCCGCGGATTACATATTTCGGATTATAGGCGGGAAACTGGCGGGGCCACCAAGCCGCGCCGCTGCCATGCTCGACGCCGGCCCCGCAGGGAGGCGGAACATGGCCCTGAGCCTCGAAACCTCAAACGCAGTGATCCTGCGCCACGTGGTGGCACGGTCATATGGCCGCCGGCCGCTCTATCCCGATGCGGGGTCGCGCGCGAAAGCCGCGGGCCGGATCGAGGCGAGCTGCCGGCGTCACGGGCTGCACTGCGTCGTCTGGTGCGTGACCGACCGCTGTCTGCACCTTATCGTGCGCGGCCGGCCGGCCCGGATCACGCTCGCAACCGAGGAGCTCGCTCGTTCGCGACTGCGCCACGGCCAGAGCCTGTCGACGACCGTAAACCGGGACATTTATCTGCTCGAGGTCGCGCGGCATGCGCTCGATGCGCCGGTGCGGGGCGGACTCGTCCGCCGCGCGATCGACTGGCCTCATTCGAGCGCCCGCGAATCGTTCGGGCTGGCACCGGCGCCGGGCTGGCTGGATCCGACGCCGCTCTACGACCTGCTCGGCCCGCGGGACGGCCAGGGTTCATTTCGCTTTCGGCGATTCATGGAGAGCGGCTAGCCGCGCGCAGCGCGTCGGCGATCAATGCGGGCGACGGGTTTCCGCGATTGACGCCTTCCGACAATCCGCGGCGCCAGGCCCGTGCGCCGGAACGGCCGTTGAAGAGACCCAGCATGTGACGCGTAATGGACCGCAGCGGCGTGCCGGCGGCGACCCGCCGCTCGGCATAGTCCTCCATGCGCGACGCCACCTGCTCGACGGGCGGCGTCTCGAATCCGTCGTCGTGGATCGCGCGGTGCAGGGCCGGGAGCAGGTAGGGATTGTGGTAGGCCTCGCGGCCCAGCATGACGCCGTCGACCCGCGCGAGCTGCTCCGTCACCTGCGGTACCGTGCGCAGGCCGCCATTGACGACGACGGTCAGCGCCGGGAATTCCTGCTTGACCCGCCAGGCTCTCGCATAGTCGAGCGGCGGCACGTCCCGGTTCTCCTTCGGGCTGAGCCCCTTCAGCATCGCCTTTCGCGCGTGCACGATCAGGGTCCTGCAGCCCGCCTCTGCGACCGCCGCCGCGAAATCCCGGAGGAATGCCCAGTCGTCACGGTCGTCGATCCCGATCCGGCACTTGACCGTCACCGGCAGCGCGACCGCTGCCTGCATCGCGCGCACGCAGTCCGCGACCCGCCGTGGCCTCGCCATCAGGCAGGCGCCGAAGGTCGCCTGCTGCACGCGATCGCTCGGACAGCCGACGTTGAGGTTGATTTCGTCATAGCCGAATCCGGCGCCGATCGCCGCCGCCTCGGCAAGCAGGGCCGGTTCGGCGCCGCCGAGCTGCAGCGCGACCGGATGCTCCTCGGGATCGAATTCGAGCAGGCGGCGCCGGTCGCCGCGCACGATCGCCTGGGCAACGATCATTTCCGTGTAGAGCAGGATGCGCGGCGAGAACTGGCGCAGGAAGTACCGGCCATGCCGGTCGGTCCAGTCCATCATGGGGGCGACCGAGAGCCGGCGATCAATCAAATGCCTACCCTTCTCGACGGAAATGCCTATTTTCGTAGCGTTTTCCACTTGTGTCGTTTCTGCGAGATTCCTGCGTATTCCGGGTAGTTTATCGTTTGCCGGGGAGACATTAGGGAGACATGATGCTTTCCAGGCTCCATGTCTCCCCGGATTGTCGGCAATGTCAACGATCAAAGTTCGCAAACAGGGCAACGGTGCCACGCGCTACACGGCCATCGTCAGGCTGCGTCGGCAGGGAAAAGTCCTGCACCGGGAAAGCCGGACTTTCACCCACCGCTCCGCTGCACTGAGCTGGGCCAGGCACCGCGAAGTGGCACTCGAGAATCCGGCTGAGCTGAGCCGTCTGCGGCAAAGCACGCCCACCCTTGCGGAACTGATCCGCTGGTACATCGACACATTTGAGACGATCTCGCGCTGGCAACGAAGCAAACAGACTCACCTGGAGTTCCTGGAGCGGCATACGCTCGGCAAGTCTGTCGCTCATACACTGACCTCCGCCGACCTGATCCGTCATGTCCAGTCGCGTCGTGCTGGAGGGGCCGGACCTGCCACCGTGATCAATGACCTAATCTGGATCGGCGTCGTCCTGAGGGCCGCCAAGAGCGTCCGGGAGCTTCCGGTGAGCCCCGAGATCGTCGCGCAGGCCAGGACTGCCTGCGGCGAGCTGCGGCTGATCGGCAAGGCAAAGCGGCGTGCACGGCGACCCACGGCCGACGAACTCACGCGGCTCCGCGAGCACTTCAGGGGGCGCGACCGGCGTGCGGAGATTCCCATGGAGGCGATCGTGGATTTCGCGGTTGCCTCAGCGCGGCGGGAGTCCGAAATCTGCCGCCTCGAATGGCGCGATAACGACAAAGTGACACGAACAGGCATGGTCAGAGACGCCAAGCACCCGACCGCCAAGGATGGGAACCACCGTCGATTCAAGTACACCCCCGAGGCCTGGGCGGTCGTCAGTGCACAGCCCAAAACAAGCGAGTACATCTTCCCCTACGACCCCAAGAGCGTCGGGACTGCGTTCACACGAGCCTGCAAACTGCTCGGGATTCAAGACCTGCGCTTCCACGATTTGCGCCACGAGGCCACGAGCCGCCTGTTCGAACGCGGCTATCAAATCCACGAGGTTGCCCAGTTCACGCTGCACGACTCGTGGAACGAGCTCAAGCGCTACACGAACCTGAAACCCGAGAATCTGCGGGACATCGTACTTGCGACAACAGGCGGCGCACACGCGCGGCCGCGCAAGTCACGCCGTGCGCTAGCCCGCCTTCTGGCGACGCGCATCAATCAACTCAGCGAGATCTGTGGCACTGACGAGCCATGGCGACTTCTGCCCGCCCAATCGGAAAGCTCTGCACGGCAACTGTTTCGCAGGGGCCCGGCGCCTGGCCTCTGCGCAGCTCAGGCCGAAGTACTTCGGCGCCACTCGGTCAAGCGGGATATTGGCTTCGCTGAATTCCGCTAACAACCCGAAGTAGGTGCTGTTCACAACGTTGACCTGCATAACTCCATTTGGGTACCGACACTGCGCCCGCATTCGACAGAATTGAAGACATGGTTTGACCGCATTGTTCCTGCAAACTCGCCGGCCGAACACGTGGAGCAATCGGTATTGCGCCAAGGTGGCGTCGGGCGCGAGACGCGGCATTGCCCGACAATTGTATGCCTTCATGCGTTAGTAATAGACCCCGTCAGGCCGGAAGCGAGTCAGCTTTGGCTAACTGATCGCTGTACTGGTCATCGTCGGCGCCGCGAAGCGCGATAAGTGCGAACTGGGCGACTTTAGTTGTTGCGTTCTATGGAGTCCTATTCGCCGTATTTGTGCTTGCCGAGAGCGATACGTTCCTCGACCCGTCTACGTTCCTCGGCGCTCATAGCGCGCAGATCATTCAAATAACCTTGTGCGAACTTTTGAACCTTGTCGTGCGGATCGTTGAGCCACTCCTGCAATTCCTCCATCTTGCGCTCGTAGGTTTCAGCCATCCCGTACTCGCCCGAGACGACGCCGGTGCTTTCGAGCGCCACCGCGACATCGCTGAGAAGTTCGCTGTCCCCCGGTATGACTTTGATGATCTCCTTGCACACGGAGTGGATCGCGAGCAAGCCATCGTAGTTGCGGAGCACGGCGAGCACAAAAGTCAGGTCCTTGTCCCCTGCTCTTCTGACAAGCTGCAACAGCTCCGCCTCGAGTTCGACAGGAAACGTCGGAAAAAGAATTTTCAGGAGCCTAGCGCCGCTATGGATGAATCGCCCGTAGTTTCCATCGTATTGCTCGCGTAGGGCGCGCACAGCGGCGCCAGGAATGGCGGACAATGGCTTTCTGAGTTCGGGCAGTTCAAAGGGCAGTGGTTCAAAACGCGCGTCATCGGATGACTCTGCACGCGCTTCCGCATGGAGCCTAGCGAGCAGGAAGTCCAGCACCGCTTGTGGCCTCTTGCGGGCGAGCACGGTCAGGATCCTTTCGGCATGGTGGTCGATCGTATTCAAGACCGAAAGATTGGCTAGAAGTATGTTGGCACCTTCATCATCAAGAGCATCCACAATGCTCTCGAGCTCCTTGCGGAACCAGGCATCAAAGATCCAGCCGCTATCGCCATACTTGGTCAGGACCTCGAGTGCGGGGAGCATCAGTTCGTTGATCAGGTACGGCCTATCGTCGGCGTAATTGGATACCGCGACCGAGATCATTTCTCTTACGGCCCACATGTCGCGGAGCTCAGCAGCCTTTTGGAGAATCTGCTGCAGTAATGCCAGGTCGAGGGCGGGATTCGAGAGGAACTGTTTGGCCGCGGGATAAAGATATCGGCCCTCGCTGATCCACGTCTCGAGCTGCACTCGAAATTCTTCCCTACAGTTCCCGGCCCACAGACCTCGGAACGGCGGAATGAGGAATCGCTTCAACGGCTCGGAGTCCTCGCGGATTAACCGCAGGGCCAGTTCGGGCTTGTCTGCAGCGAATCTTTCCAGGAAGAAGTAGAACACTGGGAACATGGCGAGGTCGTCGGATTCCACCTGTGCATATCTCAGAATACGAGCGCGCCATTCGGCATAAGTATTCTCGGTGATGCGGGCAACATATTCCGTGGCAATCCGCCGACGAAGGGTGTCGGTTTCGCTGTAGTTGGCATGGTGGGCTTTATTCTCCTGCCACTCCCCAAAGATGCCGTCGAAGCCGACCAAGGTACGGAAGATCTGATATTCGGCGTTGCGGGCGATCGCGGATTCCACTTGCAGAGCAGCCTGCTCGACTTCTGGATCCATGGCATGAACGTAGCGCCAGTAGGCGTTGTGCTCGATTTTTTGCACGACCTCAAGATCATCGGCGATCACGCGCTCTGCAAAGAACGCCAGCACGTTCTTGGCATCGCGAATGAACATGGTGCGCGCTTCCTTATCCAGGCCTCCGACTCCGGTACGCGTTGCTTCCGTGAGGATGCTGATAACGCTCAGTTGGCGTTTGACTTCATCGGCTAGGAAGTAGAGGCGCTTCAACCAAGCGATGCTGCGTTCCCGAATTTCCGGAATTCCGGCCTCGGCGGGTGTTTTCGCGCGGGTGAGCTTAAGGGCGCGATAGGACCAATCTTCGCCTTCCATTTCCGGTGAGACGAGTTGCTCCAGCAGGGCGAGGATCGCCGCGTGGTAAGTTCGCACTGCGTTGTTGTCAAGCCGGTCAAGCTCGTCAAGTATTCTTTGCTGCGGTAGTGCGCCGATGCCACGGTGCTTGTCGCCGTCGTAGAACACGTTGAGGTCATACTTCGCCAGCACGTCGAGCCCACTGAACACCTTTTTGCGAATCCGCTCGACGGCATGATTTGAGTGGCGCAACAGCGTGTGCAATACATCGGGCGTCTTCAGATACCTGAAGACGACGAGGGTCTCGAGGGCGCGGTCGAGCAGGGTTTCGGGGGTCCGGTACTCCTTGAGCATGGCCACCGTCGTGGCGTCCTCAGAGTAGGTGAGCTTGCGTTGTTCGATGGTATCAATGAAGACACTTAGTGCCGCGACGGCGACGTCGCTGTCGCGAAAGCCGACTGCGCGGAGAATGGCGAGGCTGTCGTCGAGCCGCGCATAGTCAGAATCATCTCTGAGGACTCTGGCTGTGCGCTCAATTTCCTCGGTTAGCGCGGCCTGGGCGTCCGCGGTGTCAGACTGTGCCAAGTTCGAGAGCAGCTTCCGGCGAACTTCAAGGTCCATCAGGCCTGCCCTCGGACGATAAGCTGAATTATCTCGCCCTGGATGCGGGTTCGTGCGGCTTGCGCGAGTGCTTTGTCGGCGACGAGGAAGTGAGTGCCGGTGTCGGTCACGGCGCCGCCCTGGGCCAGCCGGTCTGCCGAGGTCTGCGCAATATCTCTGTCCAAGCCGGCTCCTTCGCAGAATGTCAACAGCTCGTCCTTGCTTGGTGCGTCGAGAAACGCGATGAAGCCGAGGACCCTGGTATCAATCTGCTGGAAGGCCGCCTGGATGTGCGCGAGCACATCGTCGACTTCGCGGGATGGCGCTTCGGTGACGGCCTCGGTCGGCAGTGCGGCAGGCGCGGGCGGGATCAGTGCGATGGTCTCGACTTCGGGCGCATTCTGGGCTTTCTCTGCCACATCGGCTGAGGCAAGATCGATTTCTGATGTCTTAAGGCGCAGCTCTTCGAGCAAGGGTTCGAGTGTCCGATGGGCATGCACGGTGAGGTGCAGCGAGCGCGCCTCTTCGATGAGTACGTGGTGAAGCCTTTCTCCCTCAAAAAAACCGCCGTCATTTGAGATTAGCCACACCTCCGAGCCTGCCGGGAGTTTGAGCAGCGCCTCCCAGATCATGCAATCCTTGTGGCCGTGCTTTTTCTCGGTCACGGGAGGTTTCTTGGCGATGACCCGCCGGCTCGTGACAGCATGAAGATCGTCCTCGGTGGGTCCCTCCCTCGTAATGTGTTCTAGGCTCTTGAGCCGTTCGTGCACAGCCTGTTCGATGACTTCGTCGGGCAACTTGTCGAAGCGGACTTCCTGCCCCAGGAGGGTACGGATGTTTCGGGCCTTCCCGGTCATGCCATCTTGATAATCGTGTGTCGATGCCTTTGTCTGCTCGAGGTACTCCCGGCGGAGGATTTGCGGGAGGAAGAGCTCCCCCTGATGTGCCTCAAGAAGTTTGAGCAGCTGCTGCCCGGACTCGTTACCCAAGAGGTGGGTTCGGGGGATGCAGATGTTGGTGTCGAGGACGACGATCACGCTAGGTTGTACGGAGCGCAGCGAACTGACACGTCAGAGTTTTGTGAAATCTGGATAAGACTGAATCGATGGGCGGTGTCCGACCGAGGCTGAGTGAAAACGCATGATGACATGCCAACGATGCGGGCAGGTAAAAGTTAGGCAAGAGATTCATGATCTCGGAGGGGGATGTATCGCATCTACACCTAACGTCGCCCGTATTTCCTTTACGAGCTGCGGTCGAAGATCTGTTCGTATCTTAGACAAAGAACTTAGCGCTCTGCCTACGGAAACAACACGCGAGGTTAGATCGGATTCAGCGGTTAAACCCTCACGTTCAACTTCAAACCGAACCCTGGCATCCGCAATTGCGTCACCGTACGCACGAATTTTTTGCGCCATGTCCGCAGACAGGAATATCTCGGCTCGCTCAAAGGAAACATCGAATTCAATCCATGCGCGAACAGCTTGTGTTCGAAGGCTATCCACGAATTTATTAGGATTCCCAGCGTCGTGACTTCCGATGAACATGTCCGTGATGTGAAGGGCGCGGTCAAGATTAGTGTGGAGTCGTGACAGCGCTCTCGCGCGCCGCTCATCTGTCCTGATGAATCGAGCTGATAGCCACTGAGATTGCGTCTGTAACTGCGACTCGATGCGTGCAAGGCGCTCAGTCATGCGTGCTTCGAACAGCTTCTGCAGTATCCAGATCACTACACCGACTATCGAAGCACCGATGCCTGCACATACCCAATCTGTATCCATCACATGCTCCGCCGGCGCGATAACCATCCCATGGGCATCTATTATCGTGTAGTCCGCTCGGCACACAACTTTTCCGCAGCCGAGGTAGAGAACTCAGACATTTTCGATCTGCGGACGTCTGCCTCTGAGCGTAAGCGGTCATCCGCCTGGGATCCTCGGTTGGCGTTGTCGCGCCACGGGCCACGGCGTAGATTGTGATCCGCAATGAATTCACTCCCATGGCTCATCGTCTTGTCGGCTCTGGTTCCCGCAACTGCAGTTACAGCGAGCCAGCCGACGGTCATCCCCATCCAGATCGTAGATGGGAATAACGTTGCCGACCTTGTAGTTGGAACAACCTCGCTTAAGGCCCACATCGATACCGGCGGCTACATGACTTTGGGCGTGGTCCCGGAAGCCCTACAGCGGCTGGACATTCACTTTGAGGCAGCAACCGAGACGCGTACGGATGGCGGTGGCGCCAAATTCACCGGCCGCACCTTCACCGTGCCGCAATTAGCGCTGGGCGGGCATGTCTTTCGAGACGTGCCCGGCTATGAACGCAAGCAACAAAGCCATGGCAGCTTCGGTGGACCAGCCCCCTTCGACGCCGTGATCGGACGCGACTTTCTTCGCCAGTTTGCCGTGGTCGTGGTCGATTACCCGAGTAGGCGGTTCGAGCTGTATGAAGTAGCGGATGTCACTGCGGTATGCGGCACCCGAACGGCACCGCTGAAGTTCAATCCCGACGGATTTTGGGTATCCACCGTCACGACTGACCATGGGCCTTTAGAACTGATCTGGGATACGGGCGCGAAAGGCGCGTCGTTCATCCAAGAAAGGCTTGTCAGAGAGCACGCCTTGCCTATCACCGACGATGCCTACCTGACGCGCAAGTTCCAGTTGGGGGACCGAGATCTCGGTCCGATCGAACTTGTACCGCTTCCTCTCGATGGTGTGGCGACTCTCGATGGCCTGATCGGAATCAGTGTTTTCGCCGATCACCGGATTTGCTTCGACCTATACGGCGGTGGCGTCTCGGTACGTTAGGCGGATTAATTCTGGGCTCGACCATCGGTTCAGTGTTCGTCACGACTTCCGCACCCACTTCGCCGAGCGACCCTTGCCGGTGGACGCAATCAGTCTCTCCCGACTCATCTCGCGTAACACAAGCCGAACGGTTTGCCGGGAAACGTTGGGGCAATCCGCCTTCGATTTCAGAGATCGAGAACGACGCCTGCTTTGCCAGCACGACCGCCCTCACCTGCTCAGACTTCGAACCCTTGCGCTTCCTGACCTCTTCGACGCGCTCTTCGAATTCTCGATACGCGCGAAGCAACACACCCCAGAAGTAGTTCAGCCAGGGGTTCGGGTCGTGCCGGCCTCCATGCCAGCCCTGCGAGCTGGCCTCCAGCGTCTCGTAGTAGCCCTCTTTCGTCTGCTCGTACACGCGCTCGATACTGATGTATCGGCCCACTTCATAGTTGAAGTGATACAGCAGCATCAGCGTCAGCAGCCGCGCGATGCGACCGTTGCCGTCCGTGAACGGATGGATGCACAGGAAATCCAGGATCGCCAGGGGGACGACGATCAAGGAATCCAGCTTGGGCATCTGCATGGCCGAGGCGTAATGGGTTGCGAGCTGTTCTACGGCCATCGGCGTCAGGTGCGCCGGTACTGGTTTGAACCGGACACGGGAAGTGCCATCGGGTCGACGCTCGACGATGTCGTTGTCGGTGGACTTCCAGCGCCCGCCCGGATTCGGCATGTACTGGTAGAGCATGCCGTGCAGTTGCAGAAGCACGTTCGGCGTGAACGCCATCTCCCGTCCGGAATCGTGGATCAGCGCCAAGGCGTCGCGATAGCCCGCGACTTCCTGTTCTGAACGGTTGCGGGGCTGAGCCTGGTGAACGACGAGTCGCCGGATGCGGTCCGGGGGCACGTTCACGCCCTCAAGTCGGTTCGAGGATTCGCTGGATTCGATCTTGGCGACCTCCAGCAGCCCTGCGAGGGCTTCCGGGGCCTGCCGGTAGTGGAGCTCCTGCCGGCCTCTGAATTCGCCGATGGCCCGTAGCGTGGCGGCCTGCTCGGGGTCGAACCGGAGTCCAGTCAGGAATTGCGCGGTCAGGGATTGCACGCCCGTCCTCAGAGTCCCCGAAATGGGGTCATCATACCCCTAAATAGGGTTAAATCTACAAGATAACCCCATTTATAGGTTACGGTTCACCTCGTTGGAGCAAGCGATCGCTCTTGCCGGCAATCCCGCATGCCCTCGGTCAAGGCCATCGCCATCCATTCCCGCTCCGTTCGGGGCGGCGGCAAGCCCGCGACGAAACGCTCGACCTCGTCCGCAAGCCCTGCTCTGCCCTCCGCACGAAGGGCTTCGCGGACTCTCAACCAGTGCTGAACTACGTCTCGGCGGGTATCGAGAATGCGCTTCTTGCCCGGCTCGACCCGCATGATGCCGGCATGCAGCGCCGCCGCAACGGATTCTATGCGCCCGTGCATGTGGGTCGACCGACCCGCGCGCATCGCTCGATAGATGCCGTCGCTCTTCCGAGGTTTGGTGACGCCTCGCACTGCTCGCTCCGTCGCGTTCGCTGCGATGCCCTGCGCCCTCAGCTGCCTGGCGAACTGTCGCCGCCACTCCCGCAAGGTCTCCTTGCGAATGTTGATCCGCCTCCCCTGCTCACTCATGGCCTTCACGACCAGGTGGACATGCGGGTGGGGCTGGTCGGTGTGAAGCACCAGGGCATATCGATGCTGCAACGCAAACTGTTCCCGGGCAAACGCGCGGCTCGCTTCGAGCACGCCTGCTGCCGGCGCGCCCTTCGGCATAGACAGGACGATGTTGTGTACCAGCTTGGCCGGCCTGCGGCCTGGAGCGCCGCGATAGGGGGACCGTGACTCCGCAGCATCAAGATCAAGCTCCCAATCTGCAATCAGCGCCTTATCCGCTTCCTGCCCCCTGATGTGCTCGCCGCAATCAGTCTCGATCTCGAACTCCTGACGACCGATGTACTTGAAATGGGCAGCGACCGCCTTGGCACTCTGGCCACCACCGGAAATCTTGACCATCACTTCCGGGGCATGCCGGACAGTGCGCGTTATCTGTTCAATCTGAGCCGGCAGCAGACGCAGCTCCCGTTCCGAGGGAGCCCTGCGCCCGTAGCTCACAATGTCCAGGAACGGACGGTCGCTGTGATCGCGTGAACTACGCTGCGGCATCGCCGGACTCCCAGCTGGCGAGGTTGGTTCTGGCGTAACCGCGGATATGGTCGCGCAGGGCCTCGCAGGCCTTGAGCAGACTCAGCAGGTTGCCTTGGCTCACTCCAGCGCCTGCGCCGCCTCGATGGGCCGCATGGGCGATCTGGTTCAGGTTGCGACCGATCGCGGCCAGCTCTCGGGTGGATTGGCGGATCGCTCGCAGTTCGGCGTCTGGAAGCGGCGTCAGGGCTCGCAAATGGGCGCGGAGCAGGATGGAGGCATAGGTCGCCGGCGCCAGACAACGGGCAGCAGAACGCGCGTGGAGCAACTGTCGGTCCCCGCGCGTGAGGCGGACATAGAGGCGCGCCTGACGTGCCAGTCCATCATCAGCAGTATCACCGACGAACGCCGCACCAGCGGTCTGCAGCACGAGCACAAGCATGCGCTTGAGCAGCGTGGACTCGGTGAGTTGCTGCCGCGCTGCGGCTGCACGAAGTGCCGCTTTCGTTGCATGCGACACGCGACACTGGATGAAGGCCTCGGCTGCCATGAGTCTCATCGTGTGACAGCAGCGGCTGAAAGCCTATCCTGCGATACGTGGAATATTCCTCTGAAACTTCACGTATGCCATGGCAACCATCCAAGGCTTCAACCGTGACGCCGGATAAATGATCCCCTGATCCTGACGCGCCAGGACCACCATGAACTTGTGTGGTCCAAGCCACTCGTCAAACCCGCAAAGGACTTCGGACTCTCGTACGTCGCCTTGGCAAAGCAATGCCTGAAACTGGGGATCCCAGTTCCGTTCACCACGCTGACCATCCCGCGTCAACGAGAATCGTCGCGCCATGAACAGCATCCGAATCGTCGCTTGCTAGATATACGGCGGTGCCAGTCAGTTCATCAGGCTGTAGGAAATCACGCCCGGTTGGCGTTAGCGTCCTCATCAACTGCACGTAGTCGCTCATATCGGGCGTCCGAAGGTGCGCATTTAGTGGCGTCGCAATGTTCCCGGGTGCAAGGGAATTGACGTTGATCCGTTCACGCCCGAGTTCACATGCCAGCGCACGTGTCAGATTCACGAGGCCACCCTTCGAAGCGCAGTAGGCTGCACAATTTGGCCCCGCGCCGGTTCCAAAAATGGATGTGATGTTAATTACCTTGCCCTTGCCACGTTTCCTGAAGTGCGGCACAGCTGCCTTGACTGCAAAAAATGGACCACGCAGGTTCAGGTTTAACTGTTCGTCCCATATCTTCTCGGTCGTCTCCGCAATTGGAACGGTACGGAAGGCACCTGCGTTGTTGACCAGGATGTCTAGCCCACCGAACTCCCGAGCAACATCGCCGACTAGTCGTTCGACCTGGTCGATACGGGAGCAGTCGGCGCGAAAGGTTTTGGCATAGCCGCCCTGGGCGACGATTGCCGAGGCTATCGCTTCCGCACCTGCTGCGTTCTTGGAGTAGTTGATCGCTACGCGCGCGCCATCGGCGGCAAAGCGTCGCGCGATCGACTCGCCGATGCCTTGCGAGCTGCCAGTCACCAGTGCCACTTTCCCAGCTAAACGCATGTCAGTTCTCCCATTGAGTCGCCCGAGCGGGGCCAGTCGGCTTCGAAAACGTCTCGTTTCATCACGCGACGACGCTTGACCGCAGAGCGGTGCGAATGATCGATACGATTCGATCGATCTGATCGACATCAATGATCAGGGGCGGCGAAAGTACGACGGAATCCGCGACAGCGCGGCAAAAGAGTCCCTGCCGGAAACAGGACGCCTGGAGGGCTGCTCCCCGCACGCCAGGACTTCCCGCGAGCGAGTCCAGCTCGACGGCGCCGAGCAGGCCGAGGTTCCTGATGTCCGTCACCTGCGGCTCGCCGGCCAGCGAGTGCAGTGCCGTCTCCCAATGGTCCGACAGCGTCCGAGCGCGGTCGAAGAGCTGCTCGGACTCGTAGATATCAAGGGCGGCGTTGCCGGCCGCGCACGAAACAGGATGTCCGGAGTAGGTATAGCCATGGAAGAATTCGATACCTGGTGCGGATGCGTCTAGGATCGCATCGTGCACATCGCTAGATACCAGCACGCCGCCCAGCGGGACGGTGGCATTGGTTACCGCCTTCGCAAAAGTGATCAGATCTGGCTTTACCTGCAGAGCCTCCGCGGCGAACGCCGCGCCTAATCGGCCGAATCCGGTTACCACCTCGTCGAAGATGAGCAGGATTCCGAACCGGCTGCAGAGTTCACGCAGTCGATCCAGGTAGCCGACAGGCGGCACAAGGACGCCGGTCGCCCCTGCGACTGGTTCGACGATGACGGCTGCGATCGTGCTGGCGTCGTGAAGCTCGGCCAGGTGCTCGAGGTCGTCGGCGAGATGTCGTCCCCACGCGGGTTGGCCACGGCTGAACGCCATCTGCGATCGATCGTAGGTGTGGCGCAGGTGATCGACGCCCGGCAACTGGACCGGAAACTGCCGCCGGTTGCGGCCGATGCCGGCGACCGACATTCCCCCAAAGTTTACGCCGTGGTAGGCGCGCTCGCGACCGATCAGACGAAACCGATGACCGTCACCGCGAGCACGATGGTAGGCGAGCGCAATCTTGAGCGCAGTATCGACAGCCTCCGACCCGGAATTCGTAAAGAAGACATGCCCGAGTTCAGCCGGAGCCATTGCTGCCAGTCTGCCGGCTAGGCGAAACGGCTGGGGATGCCCGACCTGGAATGCCGGCGAGAAATCGAGCGTTCGAGCCTGGGCCGCGATGGCATCTGCAATGCTGTCGCGCCCGTGCCCCGCCGCCACGCACCACAGGCCGCCGGTCCCATCGAGGATCTCGCGGCCCTCGGCATCCCGGTAGTACATGCCTCGTGCAGACACGAACGAGATGCGGGAGCCGGACTTGAATTGCCGATTCGCCGTAAAGGGCATCCAGAATGCGTCCGTATCCGATGTGGGCCTGGAACTCACATCAAACTCCCAATTCAAACGAGTTCGACCGCGGGTTGGTCACCATCGACGAAATCGCCTTCATTCAGCAGAATCGCAAGGACCGTACCGGCAACCGGCGCGAGATGCGGGACTTCGGTCTTCATCACCTCGATGATGAACAGCACGGTGCCGACCTCCACGCGATCGCCGGGCTTGACGAGGATCTTCCAGATGCTTCCGGGCAGTTCGGTCGTTACGATCGTGGTCACCGGTGGCAACCTCAGTGGAGTTCAGAACCGCAAAGATCGTCAAGGGCATGTGCGAGTTGCTGGGCTTCCGCAACATCGACTCGCACGAAACGCAAGGAATCGCCTGGACGAGCCTGGGCGAGCTTCCAGAACGCAGCCGAGGCGACAGTTAATGGACAGATAAATCCGCCCATGTTGAGCGCGTCATTGACCAGAATGATCGGCGTCTGGCCGCCTAGGTTGACGCCCCCGATGGGATAACCGTAGTCGACTATGTTCGAAGGGTCAGCGCCATTCTCGGGCGGCTTATCGTAGGCGAATCGGGTGAACGTGATCGTCGGCCCTTCCAGACGCATCCCGGTGCGATCGCTCTTTGCCGACAGGCGCCAGGCGCTGCCGAAAAAGTGGCCCAGTCCCGCGGCGTCGAGCCAGTCGTCATGAGGCCCGGCAACCGCCTCGATGTGCCACTCGCGGCGGCCGTCAATCGGCGCGCGCAGCCGATCCGGGATCGGCTCGCGCGCCGGGAGGCCGAGCGCCCTTCCGGCGAAGGAGACGCGGTCTCCGGCGCGCAGACGGCGACCCTCGAGGCCGCCAACCGCCGCTTTGGCGAACGTCGAGCGCGAACCGAGTACCTCCGGAACGTCGATTCCGCCGGCAAATGCGATATAGGTACGCGCACCGCAGCGCGCATACGTAAGCTCGAGCAGCTGGCCCGGCAGGACGTCGACCGCGCGCCACATCGGCACGGGTTCGCCATCGAGTCGCGGCTGCATGTCCGCCCCACAGATGCAGAGCGAGGTCGGCTGAAGGATGCGCAAGGCCGGTCCGGCGAACTGGCATTCGAGACCGGCCTCTCCGGCCCGATTGCCGACTGCGCGGTTGGCGAGACGAAACGACCAGCTGTCCAGGGGGCCGGACGGAGGAAAGCCTCGGGCGTACTGGCCAAGCCGGCCCGGGTAATCCTGGACACAGCTGTCCAGTCCGGGGCGAATCACTGCCATGCCGCTAGCCGTGTTCATCAAGGATTCCTCTCCGCCCGGACTGCCGCCCAAGCCCGGTAGTCGGCGACGGAGAAGCGTTGGTAGTCGACGTGCTCGTGCTTGTAGGTGCCGGCGATGACCTGTGCATCGATGGCGTGGTACTCGTCCTCCCCGACCGGCACGAAGCGAATCCGATCGCCAGCGCGCAGCAGGACGCTGTCCGTCGCGAATGCCGGCAGTTGCTGACCCGGATCAAAAATGGGTACTGGAGTGCGTCCGAAGATCTGATAACCACCCGGAGACTCGACGGAATAGATGGCGGTCGAGGAGCCGCCGAGTCCGATACTCCCGCGCGGCGTCGTCGTCCGGGGCGGGCTGTACTTCGGCGCGGTCAACCTGCAGCATGGATCGAGCGCCATGCAGAACGGTAGCCCGGGCCAGGAACCGATCGCCGCTACCCACCACTCGCTTGATGCGTGTTGTCGAGCGAACTCGGCCGCATTGCGCAGGCCGTGTGACGCGGCCAGGGTGTCTGCATCGTAGGCTCGCGGGCGAACTTCACTCGAATACTGTTCGACGCAGCGTCGCGTCCAGGGATCGAGATATAGCACGGGCAGGTAGAAGAGGCGGCTGACCAGCAAGGCATCGGCGCTCGACTCGACCGTGCGATCGAGCGCGAGCAGCTCCCGGGTCAGGTCGGCGAATGAGATTCGGTCGGGGTCGTACTGTACGAGCAGCGACGCAAAGCAGGGGGCAGTATCGACCACCCCGTCGATTCTGGCCGCATGCATTGCCTGCGCGAGCCCCTGAGCCCGGAAGTTGAGCTCGAGGCTCATGCTTCGCCCGAACTCGAGCAACAGGAATCGGTCGCCGGCAGGCCTGCACACGGGCCCCACGTCGGCAAGTTCAGCCACTGCAGTGTGCCTGGGCGAGATGGCCGACCCAGGCCGTCGTCGGCTCGCCATTCAGAAACGCGGTACTGCGAAGGCAGCGAACGAGAAACTCCAGATTCGTGCGTACGCCTTCGATCCGGCAGCGCGACAGCACCCGAGTGAGTCGGTCGATGGCGTCGCTGCGACACTCCGCCCAGGCAAGGACCTTGGCGATCATCGGATCGAAATGCGGAGTGAGCCGGTTGCCGGCGACGTAGGAAGCATCGATCCGGATGCCGGGATCACCGGCCGGCAGCTCGACGAGCGATAAGGTTCCGGGAGATGGCAGAAAGTTCCGACCCGGGTCCTCCGCGTACACGCGGGCCTCGACCGCATGCCCGAGCGGCCTCGCATCCTCGGCGAGCAGTTCCAGCGGTGCGTCACCGGCCGCCAGCCGCAGTTGCAGGCCGACGAGGTCAAGTCCGCAGACCAGCTCCGTCACACCGTGCTCGACCTGGATCCTCGTGTTCATTTCGAGGAAGTAGAAGCGGCCCGATGGCTCGACCAAAAACTCGACCGTTCCCGCACCCGCATAGCGGATGCTTTCCCCGAGACGGCAAGCGGCCTCCTGCAGGCCCGCGCGAGTCGCCGGCGACAGGCCCGGTGCGGGTGCTTCCTCGATGACCTTCTGGTGGCGGCGTTGCATCGAGCAATCCCGCTCATGCAGGTGAACGACTTGACCGTCTCCGAATCCGAACACCTGCACCTCGACGTGCCGGGCGGGATCGACCCAGCGCTCCAGGAACACGGCGTCGTCACCGAAGGAGCGACAGGCGGCCCGGCGTGCGCCGTCGACGGCTGAGCCGAGGTCGTCCGCACGATCGACCCGCTGCAGGCCAATGCCTCCGCCACCCGCCACCGCCTTGACCAGCAGCGGGAATCCGACTTCAGCAGCCTGACTCGCCAGCGTCGCAGCGTCGGCGCTCGAGATGCGCCCCGTTCCAGGCAACACGGGCACACCGGCCGAGACCGCCAGCTGCCGCGCGCGATCCTTGATTCCCATCAATTCGATGACTGCAGGCGTCGGCCCGACCCAGGTGAGACCCGCCTCAACGACCTGTCGCGCGAAGACCGGATTCTCGGACAGAAAGCCATATCCCGGATGCACCGCATCCGCGTGGCACTCGAGCGCGATCCGTATGATCTGGTGTCCGTCGAGATAAGCGTGGCGCGGCGTCGTGCCCGTGATGAGCCGGGAGATGTCAGCCTCATGTACATGCGGCAAGTCGTCGTCGATGCCGGCATGGACCGCGACCGTATCCAGACCCATCGTCCGGCACGTGCGGATTATGCGCCGGGCAATCGCCCCCCGATTTGCGATCAGAACTCGCCGCACGTCGGAGTGTCCTGCGCGGCAGGTCGTCGGGCGAGCATCTCGCGCAGTCCGCGCGCCAGGGCGACGGCATTGGGGGTATCCGAATGTACGCAGATGCTGTCTGCACGAATGGGCCGGTCATCGCCTGCCGCGGTGAGCACCAGGCCCACGTCGAGTGCTCTCCGCGTTCGGGCAACCGCCTGTGCCACGTCGATCGGGTGATGCACGCGTGGCGCAATCACGTGACCGTCGTCGCCATACTCGAGGTCGGCATAGAACTCGCCGATCAGATCAACGCCCAGTTCGGCGCACGCGGTCTCGTGCATGCTGGACGCCATCCCCAGCAACGGGACGCGGAACTCGCGTACGGCGCTGCATAGGGCCCGGGCGAGAGCGAGGTCGCGCGCGGTCATGCCGTAGAGCGCGCCATGCGGCTTGACGTGCGACAGCGAAAGCGATTCCGCGTCGAGAAACGCCCGCAAGGCGCCGACCTGGTAAATCACGAACTCCGTCAGTTCGCCTGGCTCGATCGCCATCACGCGTCGACCGAATCCTTGTCGGTCAGGCAGCGAGGGATGTGCTCCGACCTCCACGCGATGAGCCCGGGCCAGCCTTACGGTCCGCGCCATGACGCTCGGATCGGAAGCATGGAAGCCGCACGCGACGTTGGCATGCGTGATAAGCGGCATCAGGCCCTCGTCGTCGCCCAGGCTGTAGATGCCATAGGCCTCGCCCATGTCGCAGTTGATCGAATACGTCACTGCCTTGCGGTCACGGTGCCTGATGGTCCCTGCGTCAGGCACAGCACACCTCGTCGATGGTTCGATGGAGGAAACCCTGGCACTGCAGCAACTGGTTGACACGGACGAACTCGTCACGCCGGTGCGCCTGTTCGATGTCACCCGGGCCGCACACGCAGGTGGTCCAGCCCGCCCGCTGAAACAGTCCTGCCTCGGTCGCGAACGGAACCGCAACCGGCGAACGCGCGTCATTCAGCAGCCGTCGCGCCCGGTCGGCCGCGTCGCCGTCTCCGGCGACCAGGGCCGGCACGTCCGCGAGCACGGTATTCATGACCTCGCAGGGGCGGCCCGCGACCTGGTGACGGGCGACGACATCGCGCGCGGCGGCCTCGAATGCGCTGAGGTAGCTGGCGGCGGAGTCGCCCGGGATTGCGCGAAGATCCCAGTAGAACTCGCACTCGGCGGCGAGAATGTTTGGCGCGGTCCCGCCGCGGATCATGTTGGCGCTGATCGACGTGAAGTGATCGGGGGTGCCGCTGCTGCAGGCACCGCGGGCCATCTCGGAGAGGCGCGCAATCAACTCGCCTGCGACGACGACTGCGCTCACGTTATCCCTCACGAGGCTGGAATGGGCTGCCGAGCCGATTACGTGAGTGCGGCACAGACTGAAGCCCTTGTGGCAGTCGGCCACCCGCATGCTCGTCGGCTCACCGACGATGACCATGGCCGGTCGCGGACCGGTGCGCGCAATCTCCTCGATCATGAAGGGCGCGCCAAGGCAACCAACCTCCTCGTCGTAAGACAGCAGCAGTGACAGCGGCCGCCGTAGCCGCCGGTGGTCGAGCCTCAGCATCTCGGACATTGCCACGGCGATGAAGCCCTTCATGTCGGCGGTTCCACGACCGAACAGTCTTCCGTCCTCTTCGCGAAGCTGGAATGGATCGGACGACCAGTCCTGTCCCTCGACCGGCACCACATCGGTGTGACCGGAGAGCATCAGTCCGCCCGCGTCGACCGGACCGAGCGACACGACGAGGTTGGATTTCGCCCGGTCGACGGAGGGAATCCGTGTGATTCGTGAATCGACTCCCGAGAATAGGTCCGCCACCCAGTCGACCAGTTCCAGGTTGGAGCGGCTCGAGATCGTCGGGAACGCTACGAGCTGTTTCAACAGTTCAGGTATCGACCGATCGGTACTCACGTCTCGTGTCCAGCCGTGACCGGGCCCTCGAGCATTGAGCGGAAGGGGCTTACTGCGGCTGCCATGAGCGCGACTGCAACGGGCAGTGCGACCACCGCCACGGCCACCAGCGACGCACCAATCTGAGTCTCCTCGCGGAAGACGTAGTCCGTCAGTATCGCGGTCAGCGTCGGACCGCCCGCGAGTCCGATCAGTGTCACCACAAACAGGTAAGCGGCCGCCAACTGCGCTCGCATCCGGGCCGGCGCAACGAGCTGAAGCGCGGTTGGCGCCAGAGCGATCGGTATGCTGTACAGCAGGACCGCCACCAGCAGCAGCAGCAGCGTCAAGACTGGATTATTCACCATCGGTGCGAGGGTGCCTGGAACGATGAGGAGTGCTGCTGAAATCGTGGCGAGGCGCATGACGGCGTCGCGCTTGCCGCGACGGTACATTCGGTCCACCAGCGTTCCGCAGCACGAGATCCCGATGATGCCGCCAGCCATGAATACCGCCCCGAAGCCGAGTCCGACCGACTGTGGAGTCCAGGAGTGCACGCGAATAAAGTACGTCGGGATCCACGCCAGGCTCGCCCCCATGTAAGTAACCATGGCGGCGAATCCCAGGAAATGGCAGGCAAAGAATCGTCGATGTTCGCGGACGAAAGCCACGACCTTGGCTAGCGGCACGCGCTCGGCGTCGCCGGCCGTATCCAACCGTCGCACCGGCTCGCGAATCGTACTCAGCAGCAGGAGCAGCACGATGCCCGGCGCGGCGACGAGCAGGAACGTGGCCTGCCACGGTTGCAGCAGCCCCACGCCTGGCAACGTGACAGGTCCAAGTCCTGCAATATAGGAGACCGCCGCACCACCCACCATGAAGGCGAGACCGCTGCCCGCATAGATACCGACGGAATAGACTGCAATCGGCCGCGCAAGCCTTTCCCTGGGGAACAGGTCAGCCATCATCGAGTACGAAGCGGGCGACAGCCCTGCCTCGCCGATGCCAACACCGATGCGGCTGAGGAACAACTGCGCGAAATCCCTGGAGAGGCCGCAGGCTGCTGTCGCAATGCCCCACAGCGCGATGCTTGAGCCGATCACCAGGCGTCGGCTCCCGTTATCAGTCAGCCGACTGATGGGTAGTGCGGCGACGACATAAAAGAGCACGAACGCGAAGCCATGCAGGAGGCTTATCTCGAAGTCTGTAATCTGCAGATCAGCCTTGATGGGCTCTACCATCAACGCCATGATCATTCTCTCGACGAATGCGACCGCAAACGCAATCGTCAGGAAGCCGGTCACATACCAGGCATAGCGCGGATCCGGCCAAAGTCGTGGGTCTAGACCGTCACGCTCCAATTCGCGATCCTCAGCCGCCCGAGGCTGCGCTTTGGAATTCGTCCGCGGCGCAATCCGATAACAGGTCGAGCGCCGGGGGCAGGTTGTCCAGATTGCAGTGCTGCGAACCCCGGTCGTCCTTGCATATGAACAGGCGCCTGCGCGATGCGCCGACCGCCTCGTCCACCAGCCGTTGCGCCTGCGCGAGAGGCACCTGACGATCCGATGCCCCGTGCACCACATACAGCGGGCAGGTCACGCGGTGCGCGACGCCGGATAGCGTGTATCGGCCCATCTCGGCCGCAAGATCGGGACCACCCTGAACCCCGAAGATGCGCGACAGAGCCTGGGTCATCCCAGGGTCATGAATCGGCGCGGACGCACTATCAGCCGGTCCGCGCGCATAGTTCAGCAACCACGACGGCAGTTCATACAGGGCACCCCAGCACAGGCAGAGCGCGACTCGGGGGGTGAACGCCGCTGCGCGCGGCGCGTGATACCCGCCCATGCTGCCACCGGCGACTCCTATTCGCGATAGGTCGACATCGCCGCGTTCGCCGAGATAGTCGAGGGCCGCACCGGCCGGGACTTCGGAATCCGGTCGCAGCGGCAGATCGTAGTAGTATCGCGCACTTCCGGTGCCGGGGTGATCGAAGAGCAGTGATGCTATGCCACGGCGCGCAAGTCGATCCACGAAGCCGGTCAGGTACGGCCATTCCATGGCACTGTGCGTGCCATTGAAGTGTATGACCACGGGCGAAAGTCCATTGCTGCGGTGCGCCGGCACGAACAGCCCGTCCAGAACGCCATCCTGATACTTCATGCGCACGAACTCGGCGTGCCTACCGGAATCGACCACTGCCTGATGGAAGCACTCGCGCATCCTGCGGAATAGGCCGAGTTTTTCCGGATGGTCGTAGGGTGTCAGCCACTCCGCGATCATGAAGTGCGTTACCGCCTGAAACCTCCGCGCAATCGCGCTTAGGGAGTGGCCGCGCACGGCGTCGTCTTCCGCCGACGCGAGCAGCCGCAATCCGACCGCGGTCCAGCCACGTACCCAGGCCTCAATGACCGCCTCATCGCTGTCGAGCGCGCCCTGTTCGAGCAACTGACGCGCTCCGCGGCAGGATTCGACGACGTCGCCAACGGCCGCGCCGCTATGGATGGCATTACTGACGTTGAGACTGAGCCAGTAGCTGCCCGGCATGTAGGCCATCATCTGGTGACCATTCCCGGGAGTTGCAGCCGGATGAGCAAACCTGCGGATGAACTCGAAACTACCGCCGGCCAACTCGCCAGGTCACGGTGACACCATAGGTCCGAGGCTCGTTCCAGACGACTCCATACGACTGTTCGCCGCCGAGGAAGCGATCCACCTCGAGATTGAAGACGCCATTGGGAGTGGCCTGCAGTACGACTTTTTCATCCGTGAGGTTCTTGCCCCAGACGACGATCTCCCAGGCACGACTGGTAGTCGCAAATCCTAGACTGGCGTTTACCACTCCATCATAGCGACTCAGGTTCCCCGGTACGGTGAAATTGGATGCGTCAAAGTAGATCTCACTCTTGTACAGGTAGTCTGCTCTCACTGTCAGGTCTCCTGCGCCGAATCCGAACGTGTACTCGGCCGACGCATTCAACGTAGTCTTCGGCGACAGGGGGGGGATGTTGCTGGACAGGTCCTCACCCGCGAGCACGAAATTGTCGAACTCTGCATCGAGGTAAGCATAGGTCAGGCCAAGCCGCAGGCTTGGGGTAGGCTGCGCCAGCAGCTCGATCTCGACGCCGGTCGACGATGCGCTGCCTACGTTGGCCACAAAGAAGCGGCCGGTATCCTCATCGATGGTCTGTACTTGAAGATCATCATAGTCTACGTGGTAGACGGCCGTGTTCACCTGCAGACGATTGTCGAGCCAGCGTGTCTTGGCGCCCACCTCGTAGCTCAAGGCAAACTCGGGATCAAACGGGGTGCTGAACGCGTCCTCGTTGCTTCCCTCCACCGCAAATCCGCCACTCTTGAAGCCTCGGGAGACTGTGGCGTAGAGGAGCGCCTCAGGAGTGATCGAGAAGTCCGCGCTGATCTTCGGGGTGAACGCGTCCCAGCTTTTGTCGTAGAACACGGTGAACGGCTGATCGTCCTGGAACAGTCCGGGATCGCCCGAAACCCCAGACTGACCGTCTTTCTCTTCCGTGGTGTAGCGGCCGCCCAACGTCAGATTGAGGCGGTCGGTAGCGGCGTAGGTGAGCTGACCGAACGCGGCGTAGCTGGTCGTGTCGACGTCCTGGAAGATCCTGTTGCGGGTGTTGTTCAGCGCCCCGCCCGCCAAACTGCCGATTAACGAGGCCGGGTCAGCATCGATACCGTAGTTCTCGATGCGGCTGGCGGACTGGTCGAAGAAGTAAACACCCGCCAGCCACTGCAGCCGCGAATCACTGGACGAGTTCCAGCGCAGCTCTTGCGTGAACGTGGAGATGTCCCAGGCCCTCTGCAGGACGATCCCCGGGACCGGCGTGCCGTCGCCATCCTGCGACATCGAAGAATCGTTCAGGCGATATCCGGTGACGCTGGTCAGCGTCCCATGGTCCGTGTCCCATTTGACGCGCAGGGAACCGCCAGAGATCGTACGGTCGTACCCGCCGTCGGTGTCGAGGTCGTTGTTCTCGCGGCCGGGAGTCACGACTGTAAAATTGGGCGTGGCGCCGATCAGGTCGCGCTGCTGGCCGAACGAGTCGTCATGAAGCCAGTCGCCGGAGAGGATCACATCGAGCTTGTCATGGGGCTGAACGCGGAGCTGGCCACGCAGGGCGAGTTGGTCGTCCTGTTCGAGCCTCCGACCCGAAACGACGTTGCGCACCCAGCCGTCGGACTGGCGCGAACTGAACGCCAGCCGGCCGGATACCACTTCCCCGAGCGGACCCGTCAGGCTGCCCTTGGTATTGAACCGTCCGAAGTCTCCCACGGTAGCCTGTGCCACCGCGGAAAACTCGTCGCTGGGCGGCGTCGTGACGATGTTGATTGCACCGCCAGTCGTGTTGCGTCCAAACACGGTTCCCTGCGGGCCGCGCAGTATCTCGATGCGCTCCAGATCGAAGAAGTCGAGCTCGAAATCACCCGTCGAACCGAGAAAAACCTCGTCGAGGAAGATCGCCACCGGCTGGTCCGCGCCTGCGGCATCGATGATCGAACTGGCCCCGCGAAGTGCTGGCGTAACCTGTGTCTTGTTCAGCTTGAAGAAAGAGAAGGCGGGCGAGCGAAGGGCGATGTCCTCAAACGTCGTGATTCTCGCGCGTACGAGTTCGTCGCTGTCAAACACCGAAACCGCGATCGGCACTTTCTGCAGATCCTGCTGGAACTTCTGCGCGGTGACGATGATTTCGTCGATGCCCGTGACGGAAGTGTCGACCCCCTGGGCCAGCGCGGCACTGGAAAATAAGATACCCAATGCTGCAGTCGCCGCCGGCGTCGGCGCGCCAAAGGATGCCTTGAAATCGAAGCGCGACCTTTCGGTAGCCATCGCCCCCCTCCCCACAGGTGACTGTTCCAACGGATCCTAGGTCGCCAGCCAATCTTGGTATAATTCGAAATAAGGATCTCCATTATCGGTTTTTCAGATTGCCCACACGCCGAGTGTCCCTTCGACAACTGCGCTACTTCGTCGCGGTCGCGGAAACCGGCAAGGTGTCCGAGGCCGCACGGCTCGTGTCCATTTCCCAGTCCACCATTACGACCGCTCTGCAGGACCTCGAGAACGTGATCGGCGTGCCACTGCTCGAGCGCAGCGCCCGCGGCACGCGCCCGACGTTCAAGGGTTACCAACTCCTGCAGCGGGCGTATCAGCTCCTGAACGACGTCGATTCGCTGTGCTCGATTGCGGATGACACCCATACCATTGTTGGCCGGGTGCAACTCGGCGTCACCGACACGGTCGCCGCCTATTTTCTGCCCGGCGTGGTGACTCGCTTCAAACGAGCGTGGCCGAGCATCGAGGTCGAGGTCCGCGAGTTGCCACGCGACCAGCTCGAAATGTCGATTGAGGCAGGAGAGATTGATCTCGGCCTCGTAATCCTGACCAATTCCGTGCCTCGACCGACGCTGTCCGCGGAAGTGCTCGCGAGAATGTTCCGTCATTTATGGGTGAGTCAGGACCATCCATTTTTGGACCGCGCCAATGTCACGCCTGCGGAAATCGCCCGCGAGCCCTACGTCATGCTGATGCGGGATCAGGTGGAGTCGGTCACCATCGCCCGATTTGCAGCCTTGGGCCTCGAGCCAAAAATCAGCTATCGGGTGTCGTCGGTCGAAGCCGTGCGAAGCCTCGTTGCAAACGGGGCTGGCGTAACAATTCTGGCCGACCTCTTGTACAGGCCTTGGTCGCTGGACGGGCGGCGAGTCGAGAAGCTCAATGCCGAGGAACTCTTCCACGGCGAGTTCGAAATCGGGATCCTTTGGCCACAAGCGCTGAATTTGTCTCAGGCAGCGATAGCACTGCGCGACTTCGTGCGAGGCATAACGTCTCAGCGAACGGACGTCCGGTCTTGGCTTTGAATGTAACTCCCGGGAAACAAATGCCCTATTTCTCGCGTGGGCCGCGCACTATGTCGACCAACTCGACCCGCCAGCACCGACCCCGCACGACGCCGACCTGATGGACGAGAGTCTGGGGAAATACGGAAACGTATGCGCCGAATGCTCAGCCGCCTGATGGGGCTACATTGGCAAGAAGCCTGAAAGATCGGCGAAACCGCGAAACGACCGGAAGGGACGGAGCATCTTGCCACTGAGGAGACGTAAAGGAGACATGCCCTTCTCGACTACGCCAATTGATTGAAGCAACGAGAGATTTACTGATCGTCGGTCCACTCCATCATCGGCGCGACGGAGAGACGGCGGTCAATATCCGGCATCCGATTCACGCTCCGGTATCAGGTGCCGGCGATGAACTGGGTGAAGAACATGGCGCCGCCCGGGTTTTTGCCGTACGACGGCCCGAGCCCGCGATCGACGTCATCGAGGCTGTAGAGCGCGCCGAGGGCAAGGCGGACCCTGGCGCTGACGGCGAACTCGCGCCGCACGCCGACCGAGACCTTGGCGACTTCGTGGATGTCATGAGGGTCCGCGCCGAGCTCCGGGGTCTCGAGCCACTCCGCGCGGGCAAAGAATTGCCAGTCGCGGGCCGGCGCATAGGCCGCTTCGAACGCGACGGCTTCGGTGGATTCACCGTCGCTCGGGTTCTTGAGACCCCAGGCCAGCGTCGCGGACCAGGATTCCGTGCCGTACAGCACGCTCGCCGACAGCCGCGCCTCGCCGAGCGCCGGTTCGAGCTGCTCCGGACTCTCCACATTCGCCCAGGAAGCCTGCAACGACCAGTGCTCGCCCGGATTCCAGCTCGCGCGGAACGCCGTGCTGTCCATTCGCGGCCGTTCGATGTCATCGCGATCCTCGTCCGGCTCGCGCCCCGTGAACTGCGAAATTTCGAACTTCCAGTCATCCTGGACCCAACCGGCCGTGACGACGCCAAAGGAAATGTGCGTCGAGTCGAGCCAGTGGTGCGTGATCGGCGCTTCCGGGCTCGTCAGGGCCGCCGGGCGATGCATGAAGGCCGGCGGACCGAAGGCCGGCTCACCCGGCAGACCCGCGTACAGGAATGCACTGCCCGAACGGCCGACGGGATGCGCAAAGGTTGCGGACAGTTCCATGAACAGGTCATGCGGATGTTGTCGATCGACGAGCTGCGTCCGGCCGTCGGCGGTTTCCCCGGCCGCCAGCAGGAGCGGATAGCCGCTCGGGCCCATGAGGGGATCCGGACTCAGCATCGCACGCAACGTCAGCGCGCCGCCGTTGGCCGCGTTCCTTCTGGCCGTGCCCATGACCATGCCGGAGACAAACGACTTTTCATCGCCTCTCGGGCCCTGCTGCCTGTCGTAGACGCCGTTCAGCATCAGGTGGCCGGATAGCATCCAGTCGCCATGCATCGCGTGGCCCATGACATGACGCGTCGCATCCGGCTGCCAGGACGTTCCGGAGGCATCGCGCGACATGGGATACACGCCCAGCATGCCGCTCCCCATGGCATGCCCGGTGTGCGTCTCGTGCCCGTCCGCCGCCGGAACACCATTCGACGAGAGAAAAACGGCCAACGGCAAGAGCGCGAATGAGAGCATCGGTGGCCAAGTCTAGCGCCCCTCCCTCGAAGGGGACGCACCCCTTCATATTCGTGAAGGGGACGCGTCCCCTTCACGAATATGAAGGGGTGCGTCCCCTTCGAGGTTCCAGTCAGGATTTGCGGTGCGGGAAGACGGACATCGGCGCCGGTCGCCCGCAGAGGAAGCCCTGGGCATAGCCGACGCCGATTTGTCGCAGCGTGTCGAGCACGGCGGGCGTCTCGACGCGCTCCGCGACCGTCTCGATGCCGATCGCGCGGCCGATCTGGACGATCGCCTCGACCATGCTGCGGTCGACCGGGTCGTTGGCGACGTTCTGGACGAAATTGCCGTCGATCTTGAGGTAGTTGACCGGCAGCGTCCGCAGGTAGTTGAAGGACGACAGTCCGCTGCCGAAATCATCGAGCGCGATCAGGCAGCCGCGGCTCGCCATCTCGCGCATCAGGTAGCTCGCGTGGCCGAGGTTCGTGATCGCGGCGGTTTCCGTGACCTCGAAGCACAGCACGCCCGGCGTCGGCTCGTGCGCCTCGAGCGTATCGATCAGGAACTCGAGGAACCCCGGATCGGACAGCGTCGTGCCGGACAGGTTGACGGCGACCGTGTAGGCCGCCTCCTCGACACCGTCCCGCGTCGAGGGCACGTAGTCGCGGAGCACCTTTTCGATCACCCAGCGGTCCAGCGACGGCATCAGGTTGAAGCGCTCCGCCGCCGGGATGAACTCGTCCGGCAGCACGATCGAGCCGTTCTCGTCGTGAAGCCGCAGCAGCAGCTCGTAGTGCGGCCGCTCCTTGGACGATTCCGCAATCCGCACGATCGGCTGGAACATGATGTCGAGCCGCCCCTCGTCGCGGGCGTTCGTGAGCCGCGCCATCCAGCGCATCTCGCGGTGGCGCGCCGACGCGCTCGCGGGATCGTAGACCTGCACCCGGTTGCGGCCGCCGTCCTTGGCCGAATAGCAGGCGATGTCGGCGGCCGAAAGCAGCGTCGCCACCGACTCGGTCCTGTGATCGATCTCCACGATGCCGATGCTGGCCCCGATCTGCATCGTGTTCGTGCCCCACTGGAAACGCAGATCGTGGATCGCCTGGCGCAGCATGTCGGCGATGCGCAGCGCCTGGTCCGGCGTGCAGTGCTCGAGCAGCACGCCGAACTCGTCGCCGCCCAGGCGCGCCAGCACGTCGTGCGCACGCACCCGCGTCTGCAGGAGACCCGTGACGTGGCGCAGCAGCTGGTCGCCCGCAGGGTGCCCGCAGGTATCGTTGACGACCTTGAACTGGTCGAGGTCGACATAAATCATGGCGTGACGAATCGACGGGGTGACCCGCGCCGACTCGATCGCGCTCGTGAGGCGGCTTTCGAACTCGCGCCGGTTGATCAGGCCGGTCAGCGCGTCATGGGCCGCCTGGTACGACAGCAGCCGCTTCATGCGCCGCTCGCGGCTCACGTCGCTGAACACGATCACGGCGCCGGCGGTCCGGCCCGCGCGGTCACGAATCGGCGCGACCGTCGCCTGGATCGGCACTTCGAGGCCGCGGCGGCTCACGAGTGCCGTCTGGTCGGCGAGATGAACGGGATCGCCGCTCGCGAGTGCAAGGTTGACCGGGTCTTCGACGACATCCTGGCTGCCGTCCTTGACCAGCTTGACGATCTCGGTGACGTTCCGGCCGCAGGCCTCGTCGGAGGGCCAGCCGGTCATCTTTTCGGCGATCGGGTTGATGTAGTCCACCGTGCCCGAATGGTCGGTCGTGATAACGGCGTCCGCGATCGACTGCAGGGTGACTTCCGCCCGCTCCTTTTCGTCGTAGAACTGCTGCTCGGCGCGCTTGCGCTCGGTGATGTCGGTGACCGTGCCCTCGAACCCGACGGGCTCGCCGCGTTCATCTCGATTGAGCCGGGCATTCTCGGTGATCGTGATGACGCTGCCGTCGCGCCGCTTCAGCTCGTACTCGGCCTCGACCAGCTTGCCGTCGCGTTTCAGCCGGTCGAGCAGCGCGCGACGCGTCTCCGGCTTGACGTAGAGCGCTTCTGTCGACCCGATCGAGCGCAATTCCTCGAGCGAGGCGTAACCCAGCATTGCGATCAGCGCCGGGTTCGCCGAGAGCAGGTAACCGTCGAGCGTCACCTGGTAGACGCCCTCGACGACGTTCTCGAACAGGCCCCGGAAGCGTCCCTCGCTCTCGCGCAGCGCGTCCTCCGAACGGCGCCGCTCGATCGCGATGCGCGCGAGCTGGGCCATGCGGCCGACCAGCTCCAGGTCGCGACGCGACGGCATGCCGGTGCGCTTCAGGTAGGTCGCGAAGGTGCCGAGCATGCGCCCGTCCGCGCCGGTGATCGGCGTCGACCAGCAGGCGTGCAGGCCGGCGCGCAGGGCGGCGTCGCGGCGATGTTCCCAGAGGGCGTCCTTGGAGATGTCCGGCACGATGATCTGGCGCTGCAGCGCGATCGCCGCGGCGCAGGACCCGAACCGGATCTCGGCCGGGTAGTTGTCCATCAGCGCCACGTACTCGCGCGGCAGGCTCCTGCCGGTGAGGTGGGTCAGGGTGCGCCGCATCGGATCGTAGAGCCGGATGCAGCAGATCGAGGCGGGAAGCACGCGCTCGACCACCTCGGTGATCGAGGACAGCGCGCCTTCGAGCGGCTCGCTCGAGGCGATCTTCTCGAGTGCCCGGCGCTCGCCGGCCGAGATGAGCTCGGCCTGCTTGCGGTCGGCGATGTCGATAATGCTCCCGCGAATCAGCCCGCCACCGGAGCTCGGCAGACGGACCAGTCGCACTTCGCAGGGAATCCGGTTGCCCTCGGCGTCCTGGTGAAGCCACTCGAAGACCGGCGCATCGCCGTTCAGCGCTTTCTGGATGTAGCCGCGCGCGACCCCGAACGAAGGCGTGCCATCCGCCTGTTCGGGCGGGCTCACTTTCTCGGGCCCGACGCGCAGCAGTTCCTCCCGCGACATCTTGAAGAATTCGGCGGCGTTCTCGTTGCAGTCGATGAAGCGGCCCGACTCGGTGTCGAGCACCACGACGGCCTCCGGCGCATTCTCGACGAGCACGCGGTAGCGCGCCTCGCTGTCCTTCAGCGCGTCCTCCGCCTTCGAGCGCTCGGCGGTGTCGCGTATGCAGATGATGTAGGTCGGCCGGTGCTTGAACTGCATCATGCTGACGAGGATCTCGGCCGGCATCAGTTCGCCGCGGCGGTGGCGTGCAACCACCTCGCGGGCGGCCAGGTCGTAGTGGGTGGTTTCCTGGGCGGTGGCGAGGCTTTCGAGCGCGCCGGCGACATCGCCCTGCGGCGCGAGGTCCGGGATCAGGGTGTCGATCAGGTCCGACATGACGTCGCTTTGCCGTACGCCGAAGAAGCGCTCGGCCGTGCGGTTCATGCTCTCGATGCGGCCCAGGTGGTCCACCGAGATGATGCCGTCCTTGACGTGATCGAGGATGGCCTGGAGCCGGACCACGCTTTCGCGCTCGAGGCGCTCGGTCATCGCGGTCGCCTCGTCCGAGGCGAGGCGCATCACCGTCTCGAGGCTGGTCCGGTCATTCTCGTAGGCGTCGTACTGCCCGCTGACGATCTCGATGAGCTTGCGCAGCTGCATCTTGCCCGAGGTGTCGGCCGCCTCCAGCAGCTGCTGTTCGAGCGCCGGATGGATGCTGCTCCGGCGCCGCTGCGGGGGCGGCGCCGGCGGCGGGGCGTGCGTCGCCGTGTCCGCCTGGGAGGGCGGCTTGAGCCTTACGACATTGCTCGGAGTTTTCGTCGTCACACCTGCCCCAAACGCAAGTCGGCCGCACCCCGGGGAATGCGACGTAATGCAGGGATGCTAGGGGATGGCCCGGGGGGCGAACGTGACCCCGTTCGCGGTTCGACGGCGCCCGACCCGTGATGCAGGACGCGGTATTGTGACCCTCAAAAGGGGACGGTCCCCTCTGGAGGGGACCGTCCCCTTTGAACGTCCGAAACCGCCCTTTTGCGTCACACATTCCAGGCGACGCATTGAAGGGGACGCACCCCTTCATATTCGTGAAGGGGTGCGTCCCCTTCGCGCGCCCCTTCGATCAGGCGAGACGCTCGGCCCGTTTGCGGTCGCCCTCGCGCAGGTGGCGCTTGCGCAGCCGGATGTTCTTCGGCGTGACTTCGACGAGCTCGTCGTCGCCAATGTACTCCATCGCCTGTTCGAGCGACATGCGGATCGGCGGCGTCAGCAGGACGTTCTCGTCCTTGCTCTGGGTGCGGATGTTCGTGAGCTTCTTCCCTTTCAGCGGGTTGACGACCATGTCGCCCTCCCGGCTCGTCTCGCCGACGATCTGGCCCTCGTAGACGAGGTCGCCGGGGCCGACAAAGAGCGTGCCCCGCTCCTGCAGGTTGAAAAGCGCGTAGGCGAGCACCGGCCCGCGGCCATTCGAGATCATCACGCCCGCCGAGCGCCCGGCGAGCGCACGATCGACCACCGGCCCGAAATGATCGAACACGTGGTACATGAGCCCGGTGCCGCTCGTCATCGTGCGGAACTCGGTCTGGAATCCGATCATGCCCCGCGACGGGATCTTGTAGTCGAGCCGCACGCGGCCCTTGCCGTCCGGGATCATGTCGACGAGTTCGGCGCCGCGCGCGCCGAGCGCCTCCATGACGGAGCCCTGGGCGGTCGATTCGACATCGACGGTCAGCTGCTCCCAGGGCTCGACGCGTTCCCCGCCCTCCTCCTTGACGACCACCCGCGGCCGCGACACGGCAAGTTCATAGCCCTCGCGCCGCATGTTCTCGATCAGGATCCCGAGATGCAGCTCGCCGCGGCCGTACACGACGAAGCGGTCGGGGTCGTCCGTTTCCTCGACCCGCAAGGCGACGTTCGATAATGTCTCGCGCAGCAGCCGTTCGCGGAGCTGCCGGCTGGTGACGAACTTGCCTTCCTGGCCGAAGAGCGGCGAGGTATTGGTCTCGAACGTCATGCTGATCGTCGGCTCGTCCACGACAAGCGCCGGGAGCGCTTCCACGGTATTCGGATCGCAGAGCGTGTCCGAGATCGCGGGCAGCTCGAGGCCGGAAAACGCCACGATGTCGCCGGCCCTGGCCTCCTCGACCTCCACCCGCTCGAGGCCCATGAAGCCGAAGACCTGGCCGATGCGCTCACTGCGGACCTCGCCATGGCGGTCAATGACGGCGACCTGCATCGCGCGGCGAAGCGTGCCGCGGCGAATTCGGCCGATGCCGATCGAGCCGACGTAGCTCGAGTAGTCGAGCTGGCTCACTTGCAGCTGCAGCGGGCCATCGACATCCACGTCCGGCGCCGGGCAGCGCGCGACGATGGTCTCGAAGAGCGGCGTCATGTCCGCCGTCATCGCATTCGGCGCGTAGCCGGCGACGCCCTGCAATGCCGAGGTATAGACGATCGGGAAATCGAGCTGGTGTTCGCTCGCGCCGAGGCGGTCGAACAGGTCGAAGGTCTGGTTCACGACCCAGTCCGGGCGAGCCTCCGGCCGGTCGATCTTGTTCACGACGATGATGGGCGCGAGGCCATGCGCAAAGGCTTTCTGCGTCACGAACCGCGTCTGCGGCATCGGCCCGTCGACCGCGTCGACGAGCAGCAGCACGCAATCCACCATCGACAGCACGCGCTCGACTTCGCCGCCGAAGTCGGCGTGGCCGGGAGTGTCCACGATGTTGATGCGATAGTCGCGCCACTGGATCGCGGTGTTCTTGGCGAGGATCGTGATTCCGCGCTCGCGCTCGAGCGCATTCGAGTCCATGACGCGTTCGGTCATCGGCTTGCGCATGTCGAGCGTGCCGGACTGGCGCAACAGCTTGTCCACGAGCGTCGTCTTGCCGTGGTCCACGTGCGCGATGATCGCGATATTGCGCAGGTTCTGAATCATGTACTTATCGAAGGGGACGCGCCCCTTCATATTCGTGAAGGGGTGCGTCCCCTTCGCGAATATGAAGGGGTGCGTCCCCTCCAGCAAAAAAAGGCCGCGGATTGTAACCCGGAGGCGGGTTGTAAGCTACATTAGAAAAGCGAGATAAGGGGTTGATTTAATAGTCTTCTAGGGCGACTGCGGTCAATTGCTCCTCCAGCTCGGCGACATGGTGTTCCCAGTAGCGCGCTTCGCCGAACCACGGAAACGCTTTCGGGAAGGCCGGGTCATGCCACCGGCGCGCGAGCCAGGCCGCGTAATGCACCATGCGCAGGGCGCGCAGCGCCTCGATCAGCGTCGCCTCGATCGCGTCGAATTCGGCAAACTGAGCGTAGCCCTCGAGAATCTCCGCAAGCTGAACCCGCATTTCCTCCGGCCGTCCCGCGAGCAGCATCCACAGGTCCTGGATCGCAGGCCCGCTCATGCAGTCGTCGAGATCCACGAAGTGCGGCCCGGCTTCAGTCCACAGCACGTTGTTCCGATGGCAGTCGCCGTGAATCCTCAAGTACCGCAACGTGCCCACGCGCTCGAAGCGAGACTCGACGAGTTCGAGCAGTTCTGCGGTGACCCGCTCATAGCGATGCCGGATGTACTCGGGGATGCGATCGCCGGCCAGCAGATACCCGGCCGATTCCCGCCCCATCGACTGCGGCGACAGCCGCGGGCGATGCTCGAAGCGGCGTGCGGCGCCGACCGCGTGGATACGGCCCAGGAAACGGCCGATCCACTGCCGGTCCTCCTCGGTGCCGAGCTCGGGCCATTGCCCGCCGCGGCGAGGATAGATTGCGAAACGGAATCCACCGAAAACCGGCACCAGACCGTCGCCGATCGCATCGCCCGAGGGCAGCTCGAGCGGCGCCACCACGGGAATCTCCGCCGCCGCAAGCTCGCGCGCGAACGCATGTTCCTCGGCGATCGCCAGGTCGCTCCACCGCCCCGGGCGATAGAACTTCACGACCACCGGATCGGCATCCTCGCGACCCACCTGGAACACGCGATTCTCGTAACTGCCGAGCGCGAGAATCCGTCCGTCGCTCGAAAATCCCGCGGCTTCGACGGCGTCCACGATCAAATCTGGAGACAGGTTCGCAAACGGGGCCGAGTCGGCCGCTGATATCATGCGCGCACGATATCGTGGAGCTTCGATGACTACCATCCTCGTCACCGGCGGCGCCGGCTACATCGGCAGCCACGTGGCGCGCCAGCTCGGCGAGCGCGGCGAAAAACTGGTCACGCTCGACAGCCTCTCGACCGGTTTTCGCGGCGCGGTCCTGCACGGGGAATTCGTCCGGGGAGATACCGGCGATGAGGCTTTGGTTGCGCGCGTGCTCGCCGAGCACAAGGTCGACACCGTCATGCACTTCGCCGCGCACATCCAGGTGCCCGAGTCGGTCGCAAAACCGCTCAAGTACTACCGCAACAACACCGCCAACACGCGCACGCTCCTGGAGTGCTGCCTCGCCGCCGGCGTGAAGCATTTCGTGTTTTCCTCGACGGCGGCCGTCTATGGCATGCCCGCTTCCGGCACGGCGTCCGAGGACTCGCCGACCGTGCCGATCAATCCCTACGGCTGGTCCAAGCTCATGAGCGAGCAGATGCTGCGCGACGTCGCGGCGGTCAATCCCCTGCGCTACGTGGCGCTGCGCTACTTCAACGTCGCCGGCGCCGACCCGGGCGGGCGCATCGGGCAGTCGACGCCCGAGGCGACCCATCTCATCAAGGTCGCCTGCGAGCACGCGACCGGCAAGCGCGGGCAGGTCTCCATCTTCGGCACCGATTACGGCACGCCCGACGGCACCTGCGTGCGCGATTACATCCACGTCGAAGACCTCGCCGCCGCCCATCTGCAGGCGCTCGACTATCTCCGTCACGGCGGCGCCTCGGCCACGCTGAACTGCGGATACGGCCGGGGCTTCAGCGTGCGCGAAGTCCTCAACGCGGTGGCCCGGGCCTCGGGCGCCCGGCTCTCGATCGCCGAGGCGCCACGACGCGCCGGCGATCCGCCCCAGCTGGTGGCCGTGGCGGACCGGATCCGGGAGACGCTGCGCTGGACGCCGCGGTACCAGGACCTGCAGGGAATCGTCGCCACGGCCCTCGCCTGGGAAAAGCGGCTCCTGAGCCAACCGATGGCCTGACGGTTACCATAGGCGCATGACCCGGATTCGCCCACAATCACTCAGCGGATTGCTGTCGGCGGCACTGCTCCTGATCGTCCTGCCGCTGACGGTCGCGCTGGTCTACGGGGGCTTGCAGCTGCGCCAGCTCTCCCGGACCAGCGACGTCCTCGTGCGCGACAGCATCGCGCTCACCCAGCACACCCAGGTGATGTTCCAGGACATCACGGCCATGGAACGCTCGGCCAATCTCTACACGGTCCTGAACGACCCGCGCGTGGCCAAGTCCTTCGATGCCAACTACGCGGCGTTCAACCGCACGCTCGAAAGGCTCGCGGACTACGTCCCGGAGACGGACATCGACGGCGTGCGCACGGCCGGCGCCGCAACCGCCGCGCTGGTGCACCGTGGATCGCAGAGCCTGCAGTCCAATTCGGTCGTGACCCGGTTCGAGGCCGTCAACGCGGAGGCAAACCGGCTCGCCCAGCAGGCGCGTCTCGGCATCGACGGCCGGCTCAAGCAGGTCGAACTCAAGGCCAGCGCCACGCAGCAGGGGCTCCTGTGGACCATCATGGGGCTGGTGCCGGCCGCGCTCGCGGTCGCGGGCATCTTCTGGTTCTACGTGCTGCGGCCGTTGCGCGCGATCGACCGCGCGATCAGCGACCTCGGCCGGGGCGCTTTCTCCCACGCGATCGCCATCAGCGGGCCCGCGGACCTGGCCGCCCTCGGGCGCCAGCTCGAGTGGCTGCGCACGCGGCTGCTCGACATCGCGCTCGAACGCAATCGATTCCTGAGGCACATGTCGCACGAGCTGAAGACGCCGCTTGCGAACATCCGCGAGGGCACCGACCTCCTGCTCGACGGCGCGGTGGGCCCGATCGACGACAACCAGCGCGAGGTGGCCGCGATCCTGCGAGAGAATGCGCTCCGGCTACAGCAGCTGATCGAGAACCTGCTCTCCTACAGCGCCTGGAAAGCGCGCGCGACCAGCGTCGAGCTGACCTCGTTCCGCCTGAGCTCCCTGGTCGGCACGGTGATCGACAGCCAGCGCCTTGCGATGGCGGCCCGCAACCTCACGCTCGACATGCACGTCGCCGAACTGCACCTGGTCGCGGACCGCGCGAAGCTGAAGCTCGTGCTGGAGAACCTGCTCTCGAATGCGCTCAAGTTCACGCCGCGCGGCGGCACCATCCACCTGCACGCCTATTCCGACGGCTCGACGACCGTGATCGACTTCGCCGACACCGGCCCCGGAATCGGCGCGGACGAGCGCGACAAGGTGTTCGACGCGTTTTACTCCGGCCTCGCGCCGCAGGGCGGCCCGCTCAAGGGCACGGGCATCGGGCTCTCGGTCGTGCGCGAATTCGTCGAGGCCCATGGCGGCACGGTCGAGATCGTGACGGGCGAATACCCGGGCGCGCACCTGCGCATCCGGCTGCCGGGCGCGGCCCGGCGGACGGCCGCCCATGCGGCCTGACCGCCTCATCGCCCTGCTGGTCGCCCTGAGCCTGCTCGCGGGCTGCAAGAGCGTGGACGACTGGTCGGGCCTCAAGCGCCGCAAGGACACGACGCCCGTCGCCCTGACGGACGACGGTCAGATCGTCGCCGACTATCTCTCGACGCTCGACCGGCTCGGGCGCGGGGGCGCCGCCGAGCAGGCCGAGATCCTCGAATCGACCCGCAGCGCCTACCTCGCCGATCCCTCGACCCGCAAGCGCCTGCGCTACGCCTTCGTGCTTTCGGTCCCGGGCCATGCCGCCAGCGACCCGGCCGGCGCGCGGGCGCTGCTCGGCGAGGCGCTCGCAACGCCCGAGACGATGCTGCCCTCCGAGCGCGCGCTCGCCGACCTCATGGTCCGCGACCTCGACGCGCGGCTCGCGCTCTCGCACGAGAATGCGACGCTGCGCAACGGCAGCGACCTGCAGGAGGACAACCGCATCGCCGACCTGAATCGCCGGCTGCAGACCGAGACCGCGGAAAAGGACCGCTTGCGCCGCGAACTGGAGCGCGCCGAGGCCAAGCTCGAGGCGATCGCGACGCTCGAGGGCGGCGCGCCGCAACCGCGGCCATGAAGACGCCGCTCGGCCGGCGCCCGCGCGTCGTGCTCGTGGACGACGACCCGGGGCTCCTGCGCCTGATCACGATCCGCCTGCGCTCCGAGGGCTTCGAAGTGGCCGCCTGCGAGAACGCCTCCCAGGCGCTGACGACCGTGCCGCGCTTCGTGCCGGATGTGCTGGTGACCGACCTCAGGATGAAGGACAAGGACGGCATCATGCTGCTCAAGGAGCTGCAGGGACGCTATCCCGCGCTGCCCGTGATCCTGTTGACCGCGCACGGCACGATTCCGGACGCCGTGACCGCGACCAAGAGCGGCGCATTCGCCTTCCTGACGAAACCGGTCGAGAAGGAACAGCTGCTCGAGCAGATTGGCGCCGCGCTCAAGGTCTCGGGATTCGCGAGCGTCACCGAAGACTGGCGCGCCGGAATCATCACCCGCAATCCGGTCATGGAGGAGCGGCTGTCGCAGGCCCTGATGGCCGCCGGCTCCGACGCTCCGCTGCTCATCACCGGCCAGCCGGGCACCGGCAAGGCGCAGCTCGCCCGCGCGATCCACCAGGCGAGCGCGCGCCGCGGCGGGCGCTTCCAGACGGTCGGCTGCGTGACGGCGACCCAGGAATCGCTGCAGGCCGCCCTCGAGGGCCGCGGCGAGCCGGGCGACCCGCCGCGACCGGCCGATGCGCCGGCCGGCACCGTCCTGCTCGACGAAGTCGGCGACCTGCCGCCGGACCTTCAGATCGCGCTGAATACGCTCCAGGACAACGAGCCGACCCGCATCATCTCGAGTACATCGCGAAACCTCCCGGACCTGATCCAGCGCGGCCGTTTCCGCGAGGACCTCTTCTACCGGCTGAGCGTGAACCGCATCGAACTGCCGCCGCTCTCGCAACGGCGCGACGACGTGCCGATCCTCGCCGCCCACTTCATGGACGAGCTGGCCCGGAACACCGGCAAGCGCCACGTGCTCGCGCCCGAGGCGGTGGAGCTCCTCATGGTCGGTGAATGGCCGGGCAACGTGCGCCAGCTCGCCACCCTCCTCCAGCACGCCGCCTCGCTGGCGACCAGCCCCGTCATCAGCGCGGAACTGGTGCAGCGCGCGCTCGGGACCGGCACCGCGCCGCAGGTCTCGACCTTCGACGAGGCCCGCGACGAGTTCATGCGCAACTACCTGGTGCAGCTCCTGCAGATCACGCGCGGCAACGTGACGCAGGCGGCCAAGCTCGCCGGCAGGAACCGCACGGATTTCTACAAGCTGCTGGCCCGCCACGGGCTGCAGTCGGAGGAGTTCAAGATCCGCTAGCCGATCGATGCGGAGAGCGCATGAGCGCTGAGCCGACCTCGCCATGATCGAGAACCATGCCGAATCCTGCGACGCGCTCGTCGTGGGCGCGGGCATCGTGGGCCTCGCCATTGCGCGCGGTCTCGCGCGGCAAGGCCGCGAGGTGCTGGTTCTCGAGCGCAATGCCCGGATTGCGGATGAGATCTCCGCGCGCAATTCCGGCGTGATTCACTCCGGCATCTATTATCCCGCCGACAGTCTCAAGGCGACGCTTTGCGTACGCGGCCGGCGGCTGCTGTACGAATACTGCGCCGAGCGCGAAGTGGCTCACCGGCGCGTCGGCAAGCTGATCGTCGCCCAGGCCGCGCAGACCGGTTCGCTCGACCGCTTGCTGGAACAGGGGCGGCAGAACGGCGTCGGCGACCTGGAACTGCTCGACCGGCGGCAAGCGGAGCGACTCGAGCCGGCCGTGCGCTGCGAAGCGGCGCTGTTCGGCCCGAGCACCGGCATTCTCGATCCGCACGAGTTGGCCATCGCCCTTCACGGCAACATGGAGAACAGCGGCGGCCACGTCAGCCTTCGCACCTGCGATGCGATTGATGTGCGCCCGAATGCGGCGGGATTTCTCGTCACCGCCGTCTCGGCCGGCGAAACCGGTTCCATTCAATGCCGCACGCTGGTCACTGCCTGCGGGCTGTCGTCCATGGATTTCCTGCATCGGATC
>CAVTVX010000004.1:0-111974 GCA_963738285.1 uncultured Gammaproteobacteria bacterium
GCGCCGCGCGCGCCGCCGGCGCCACGATCCGCACTGGAAGTCCTGTCAGGCGCATCCTGCTCGAGGGCGACCGGGTCGCGGGCGTCGAGCTCGAAAACGGACGAGAAGATCATGGCGGGCACGGTCGTCTCGAACGCCGATCCGGCGACGACGCTGCTCAGGCTCCTGGGTGCGCGTCACCTTGAAACCGGTTTCGTGCACCGCGTCCGGCATTTCCGCAACAAGGGAATGACCGCGAAGCTGCACCTCGCGCTGGACGCCCTGCCCGCCTTCGCGCGGCTGCCCTCCGAACTCGCCGGTGAACGTCTCGTGATCTCGCCGGACCTCGTGTACCTCGAGCACGCCTTCGACCACGCGAAATACGGTCATTGCTCGCCGGAGCCGGCACTGGAGATCACCGTCCCCTCGGTGCACGACCGCACGCTCGCGCCCGCGGGCAAGCACGTCCCCTCGGCCAACGTGCTGTATGCGCCAAATGACCCGCAGGCGAGCGGCGATGGCCCGCGGCGCGGGCTCCTCGAACGCGTGCTCGGCGTGCTCGAGCGCTACGCGCCCGGCCTTGGCCGGCAGGTCGTCGCCTCGGAACTCCTGCTCCCCGCGGATATCGAGCGCGAATTCCGCATCGCCGGCGGCCACTGGCACCACGGCGAGCTGGCGCTCGACCAGCTCATGATGATGCGGCCGGTGCCCGGCGCCGCGCAGTACGCGATGCCGGTCGAAGGGCTCTTCCTCTGCGGCGCGGGCCGCCATCCGGGCGGCGGGGTCATGGGCTCGGCCGGCCGCAATGCCGCGAATGCGGTACTTGCCACGGAGGCTGCGGCATGAACATCAAGGACGCCATGAACCGGAAGGAGCATTTCCGCAGGGCCGGTGGGAGACCCGTTCCACGCACGCACGGCGGCGCTCAACACGCTCAACGAATGGCACCGCTGGAAGGATTACACGACGGCCGACGCCTTCTTCGACCAGCAGCTCGATACGCCGCGATCCGCAACGCCTGCGCGGTGTTCGACCTGACGCCGATGACCAAGCATTTGATCAGCGGCCCCGACGCGCTCGCATTCCTCAACCGGCTCATCACGCGCGACGTCGCCAAGATCAAGCCGGGCAGGGTGGGCTACTGTGTCTGGTGCGACGACAACGGCCAGGTGATCGACGACGGCACCTTATTTCACCTGCGCGAGGGCGTCTATCGCCTCTGCTCGCAGGAGCGGCAGCTCGACTGGCTGACGCGCTCGGCCTTCGGTTTCGACGTCGAGATCGGCGAGGACACGCACGACGTCGCCGCGGTGGCGCTCCAGGGCCCGACGAGCTGCGCCGTACTGAAGGCGATCGGCTGCGAAGGCGCACAGAACATGAAGCCCTTCGACATCCGCTACTACCCGTTTGCGGGCGGGGAACTGATGGTCTCCCGCACCGGCTTCACGGGCGACCTCGGTTACGAGCTGTGGATCGATCCCGAGCGCGCGCTGGCGCTGTGGGACGCGCTTTTCGACAAGGGCAGGATCCACGGCATCCGGCCGATGGGCACGCATGCGCTCGAGGTCGCACGTATCGAGGCGGGATTCATCCAGGCGGGCGTCGACTTTCACCCGGCGGACCAGGCGATCATGCAGGACCGCTCGCGCTCGCCTTTCGAGCTCGATCTCGGGCGCCTCGTGGATTTCGGCAAGCCCTGCTTCAACGGACGCCGGGCGCTGCTCGAGGAACAGAAGAACGGCTCGCGCTTCCGCTTCGTGAGGCTCGACGTCGAGGGCAACAAGCCGGCCCGCTCGGCCTACGTCTACGACAAGGACAAGAATGTGGTCGGCACGGTGACTTCGGCGGAATGGTCGCCGTCGGCCAAGGCCAACATCGCCTACGCGTCCATGCACATGCCCTGGGGCCGGCCGGGCGACGAGCTGTGGGCGGAGATCTACTATCAGCGCGAGCTCAAATGGTCCCGCGTGATGGCCCGCTGCAGGGTGGTGGAAGGCGCGTTCTGGGACCCGCCCCGCAAGCGCGCGACGCCCGCCGCGGATTTCTGAGCGACCGGCGCGCGGGGCCGCCATGGCTCACCGGCTCGATCCCCTGCTCCGTCCCCGGTCGATCGCCGTCCTCGGCGCGACCGAGCGCGAGGGAACGGTCGGGCGCCATACCGTCGAGAACCTGCTGAAGGGGGGCTACGAGGGTGGCCTCTACGCGGTGAATCCGGGCCGCCGGTCCGTCCTCGGCGTGCCCTGCTATTCCGCGCTCGCGGAACTTCCGGAACCGGTCGAGCACGTGATCTTCGCGATTGCGGACACGCGCATCGAAGCCGCGCTCGAGGACGTGATCGCGCACGGCGCCGCGGCCGCAACCATCATGTCGTCACTGGTGCTTGCAGGCGATTCAGAGCCGCCACTCCGCGAACGCGTGCTCGCCAGGATCCGCAAGTCGGGCCTGCTGGTCTGCGGCGCGAACGGCATGGGTTTCTACAACTTCGCGGAGGGTACCTGGGCCTGCGGCTTCCGGACCCGGGAGCACCGGCGCGGCGGCAACGTCGCCTACATCAGCCATTCCGGTTCCGGCATGTGCGGGATCGTGGACAGCGAGGAGCGTATCGATTTCAACCTGGTCGTCTCGACCGGGCAGGAGCTCGCGGTCACAATGGACGAATACCTCGATTACGCGCTCGAGATGCCCGGCACGCGCGCGGTTGCGCTGTTCATGGAGACGGCGCGCAACCCCGAAGGCCTCGTCGCCGCCTTTGCCAAGGCCCAGGAACGCCGCATTCCGGTCGTGGCGCTGAAAGTCGGGCGCACCGAGCTGTCCGCGCAGCTCACGGTGTCGCACTCGGGCGCGATCGCGGGCCAGGACGGCGTCTACGACGCAGTATTCGACCGCCATGGCGTGCACCGCGTGCGCGACATGGACGAGCTTGCAACGACGCTGATCCTGTTTGCCCAGCCGCATCCGCTGGGCGCCGGCGGCCTGGTGTCGATTCACGATTCCGGCGGCGAAAGACAGCTGCTGATCGACCTGGCCCATGACGCCGGCGTGCCGTTCACCCAGCTCTCGCCCGCCTCGACGGAGAAGCTCGAGTCGCTCCTCGATCCGGGCCTGCCGGCCGTCAACCCACTGGACGCCTGGAGCACGGGCGGTCCTGACTTCGACGACACGATGGAAGAATGCTTCGCGACGCTCATGAGCGATCCGCAGGCGGCGCTCGGGGCGGTCGTACACGACCGGGCGGCGGGCGGCGGCATTTTCGCGGGCTACATCGACTACCTGCGGGCGGGTCACCGGGCCTCCGGCAAGCCCGCGGTCCTCGTTTCCAACCGGCAGGGAACCGGCGCGGATCCATTGATCGTGGAGGCGACGCGCGAGGGTTTCCCCGTGCTTGACGGACTCGAATCCTTCCTGCGCGGTACGCGCCACCTGCTCGAGCACCGCGACGCGGCGGAGCGCGGGCGACGCGGCCTGCCGCCGCGCATCCCCGACGCCGTGCTCGCCCGCTGGCGCACCCGGTTCGCCGACGGGCAGTGCTGCGACGAAAACGACGCGCTGACCCTCCTCAAGGAGACCGGGCTCCCGGCCAACGCGGGCCGCATCGCCGAGAGCGAAGCGGGCGCGATTGACGCGGCGCGCCACTGTGGCTACCCGGTCGTACTGAAGACGGCGCAGCGCGGCATTCACCACAAGAGCGAGCTGCGGGGGATCCATCTCGGACTCGCCGACGAGGGCGCGGTGGCCGCGGCCTGGCGCGACGTGGCCGAACGCATCGGCCCCCGGGTGCTGGTGGCCCCGATGGTCGCCGCCGGCGGCGTCGAAATGCTGCTCGGCATGATCCATGACGGGCAGTTCGGCCCGGTCGTGCTCATCGGGGCCGGCGGCGTGCACGTGGAAGCGCTCGCCGACGCGGTCCACGCGGTGCCGCCATTCGATGCGGACGAGGCCATGCGCCTGGTCCAGCGGCTCCGGATCGCGCCGCTGCTCGCGAGCCGGCGCCATCCCCGCCCGCTGGCCGTCCACGAATTCTGCCGCGTGGCCGCGCGCTTCTCGGCGCTTGCGGCGGCGCTCGGCGGTGAACTGTCCGAGATCGACCTGAACCCCGTGATCGTCCGCGCGGACGGCTGCGCCATCGTGGATGCGCTGTTCGTGCCGCGCCGGGCGCACAATCAAGAACCCGAAAGACTGAGGCAAGCGCGATGAGCATCCAGACCGTAGCCAATCACGACCGCGGCCGCTGGCAGGCCGCCGCGTCAAAGGCCCGGAAGAAACTTGAGACCCGGCTGTTCATCGACGGCAAGTTCGTCGATGCAAGGAAGGGCGGCCGCATCGAAAGCGTCAATCCGGCGAACGGCGAGGTGATCGCCGAGGTCTCCGCGGGCACGGCGGAAGACATCGACCGCGCCGTGCAAGCCGCCCGCAGGGCATTCAAGGCGGGCGTGTGGTCGAAGATGGCGCCTCGCGCACGCATGGAAGTCATGTACCGCTTCGCCGCGCTCGTCGACGAGAATGCCGAGGCGCTCGCCGTGCTCGAGACGCTCGACATGGGCAAGCCCATCGCGGACGTCGTGAGCATCGACTTGCCGGCCGTCGTCGAGACGATCCGATTCATGGCCGAATGCATCGACAAAGTGGATGGCTCCGTCACGAACACGGAGTCCGGCGTCGTACACCTGGTGCTGCGGGAGCCTTATGGCGTCGTCGGCGCGATCTCGCCCTGGAACTATCCGCTCCTCATGGCGACCTGGAAAATTGCCCCTGCCCTCGCGGCCGGCAACACTGTCGTGCTGAAGCCGGCCGAACAGGCGCCGCTCAGTTGCCTGCGCCTTGCCGGGCTCTTCGTCGAAGCCGGCGGCCCGCCGGGCGTGTTCAACGTGGTGAACGGCCTCGGCGAGGAGGCGGGCCGCGCACTCGCGCTGCACGACGAGGTCCGCAAGATCACGTTCACGGGATCGACCGCGGTCGGCAAGCTGATCCTGCAGTACGCCGGCCAGTCGAACATGAAGCAGGTCGCTCTCGAATGCGGCGGCAAGACCCCGCAGGTGTTCATGGCAGACATTGAGGACCTCGACCGCGCCGTGACCGCGGCCTACCGCGGCATCTACTCGAACATGGGCGAAGTCTGCAATGCCGGCTCGCGCCTGCTCGTCGACCGTCCGATCCGTAAGAAATTCGTCGAGCGCTTCGTCGAGCTCGGCCAGGGCGCCTTCAAGCCGGGCGATCCGCTCGATCCGGCCACCAATATGGGCCCGCTGGTGACGCACGACGACCAGAAGCGCGTGCTGGGCATGATCGACAAGGGCCGCAAGGAGGGCGCGAAGCTCGAGTTTGGCGGCGACACGCCGAAGAAGCTCGGGAAAGGCGCCTACGTCAATCCGACGCTCTTCACGGGCGTCAAGAACGAGATGACGATCGCGCGCCAGGAGATCTTCGGGCCGGTCGCCTCGGTCATCGAGTTCGATGGCGTGGACGAGGCGATCAGGATCGCGAACGACACGGTCTACGGACTCGCGGCAGGCATCTGGACGCGAGACCTCGACACGGCCTTCCAGCTCGTCCGCGGCATCGAGGCCGGCATCATCTGGATCAACTCCTTCGACGAGGGCGACATGACCCAGCCCTTCGGCGGCTACAAGCAGTCCGGCAATGCGCGCGACAAGTGCCTCGACAGCTTCAAGAGCTACACGCAGTCGAAGTCGGCCTGGTTCCGGCTGAAGGAAGGCTGATCGTGACTGAACCGCTCATCCGCACCGAGCGACTCGGAGCGATCGCGCTCCTGACGCTCAACCGGCCCGACAAGCTGAATGCCGTCAACGCGCCGATGATCGAGGCTCTCGATGCCGCGCTCGATGCGGCCGAGGCCGACGCGGCGGTGCGCGTGATCGTGGTAGCGGGCGCGGGGCGCGCCTTTTCAGCCGGCTTCGACCTCGACATGGGCATCGGCGACGGCAGGCCCGATCCGGCCGAGGTGCGCCGCGCGCTCGAAAGCGATTTCCGGATCATCGTCCGCTTCTGGGATTGCCCGAAGCCGACGATCGCCGCGGTTCACGGCTATTGCCTCGGCAGCGCCATGGAGCTCGCCCTCGCCTGCGACCTCACGATTGCCGCGGAGGATTGCCGCTTCGGCGAACCCGAGGTCAAGTTCGGCAGCGGAATCGTCGCCCTGCTCCTGCCCTGGCTCACCGGGCCGAAGGCCGCGAAATTCCTGCTGCTCACGGGCGAGGATCGCGTGAGCGCGGCCGAAGTCCAGGCCATGGGACTCGTCAACCGCGTCGTGCCGGCGGCCGGGCTGCTCGACGAGGCGCTCGGCCTCGCACAGCGCATCGCCGCCAATGACGCCCGCGCCGTCCGGATGACGAAGCAGGCCATCAACCGCAGCCTCGACATCGCGGGCATGCGCCAGGCGATGCTGAACGCGCTCGAGCTCGACATCGTCGTCGAGACCACGGAGACCGCGGAATCGCGGGAATTCAACGAGAGACTGAGACGGGACGGCGCCAGAGCGGCCATTGCCTGGCGCAGCGCCCGCGCGGCACAGCCAACGGCGGGGAATGCTTCGTGAGCAAGGCGTCCAAGAGCGTACCGGACGAACTTCAGAAGTTCCTCGAACGGTACCCGGGCACGCAACAGCTCGAGTTGCTCCAGCCGGACATGCTTGGAATCCTGCGCGGCAAGCGCATTCCGCGCGGCGAGTTCGCCAAGCCCTTCGCCGACGGGCTCAATTTCTGCGGTGCGACGGTGCTGCTCGACGCGAAGGGCCTCACCTTCGATCGCATCGACAACGGCGGCCGCGATGGCGACCCGGACGCAATTTCAACGGCCGTGCCGGGCAGTCTCGTGCCCGTGCCCTGGGCGCGGGTGCCGACGGCGCAGGTGCTGCTGGCGATGAACGATTCCAGGGGCGGCCCCTTCTTCGCCGATCCGCGCCAGGTGCTGCGCCAGGCGATGAGGCCGCTTCAGGACATGGATCTCACGGCAGTCGCCGCGACCGAGCTCGAATTCTACCTGCTCGAGCCCGACATGGCGCGGCCGACGCCGAAAGTCGGATTCATACCCGGTACGCGCCAGGTCCAGACCGGGCCGCAGTACGGCAGCATGGAAGACGTCGAGGACGTCGATCCTTTCCTGGCGGAATTGTTTGCCGTCTGCCGGGCGCAGGGCATTCCCGCCGGGGCGACGCTCAAGGAGTTCTCGCCCGGCCAGTTCGAGATCAACCTGCACCACGTCGCGAGCGCCGAGCTCGCGGCTGACCATGGCGTCCTGCTGAAGCGCGCGGTCAAGGCCATCGCGCGCAAGCACGGCATGGCCGCGAGCTTCATGGCGAAGCCGTTCGCCGAGTGGGCCGGCTGCAGCCTGCACGTGCACATCAGTCTGGTGGACGCCGCCGGCAACAACGTGTTCAGCGGCACGAGCGGCGACGGGCCGTTCTCGGACACGCTGCGCCACGCCATCGGCGGGCTCGCGGCGGCGATGCCGGAGTCCATGGCGATTTTCGCGCCGACCGCGAATTCCTACCGGCGCTACCGGCCCGGCGTGTTCGTGCCGCTGGCGCCGAACTGGGGACGCAACCATCGCGGCGTCGCGCTCCGCATCCCCGTATCCGGGGCGGAGGATACGCGCGTCGAGCACCGGCCCGGCGGCGCGGACGGCAATCCCTATCTCGTCCTCGCCGCGATTCTCGCAGGCGTCCACCATGGCATCGCGAACAGGATCGACCCGGGCCCGATGGTGGCCCAGGGCTCCGTGATCGACGAGACGAAGGTGGGGCTGCCGTTGCGCTGGGATGCGGCGCTCGATGCCTTTGATGGCGGAAAAATCCTGCCGAAATACCTCGGCGAGCGGTATCACCAGCTCTACGGCACCTGCCGACGCGAGGAATGCGAACGGTTTCACTCGGAGATCAGCGACCGCGACTACGAGTGGTATCTGCGGGCCGTTTAGCCGGCCCGCCGAGGAATCGATGGCGCACGGCGATCCCGATTCGTAGTATCCGTCACGGACGGCAGGGCGAGCCCCCTGGAGGCCAGCCGATTGGACACGGGCGACGAAAAGGCGCCGACCGCTGCCTTTGAGGTGAGGTTGAGCCGCGAAATGCGGCTCTTCGACATCGTGATGATCGGCGTCGGCGCCATGATCGGCGCCGGCATCTTCGTCCTGACCGGCATTGCGGCCGGCGTCGCCGGCCCCGGCCTGCTGCTGGCTTTCCTGCTGAATGCCGTGGTGACCCTGTTCGCCGCCGCCGCCTACGCGGAGCTCGGTTCCGCGTTTCACGACGCCGGCGGCAGCTACCTGTGGGTCAAGCTCGGACTGAAAGATCCGCAGGGTTTCATGAGCGGCTGGATGGACTGGTTTGCCCATTCCGTCGCCTGCTCGCTGTACGCCCTGGGCTTCGGCGCCTATTTCAAGCTGGTGCTGCCGCTCATTGGCCTGGACGGTTTCGACACGCCGATCCTGGACGTCGAGCAATGGCTCGCGGTGAGCATCGTCGCGCTGTTCGCCTGGATCAATTATCGCGGGGCGTCCGAGGCCGGCGGCGCCGGAAACGTCGTGACCATCGGCAAGATCGCCATTCTCGCAGTCTTCGTGGGATTCGGAATCTGGATCACGATCCAGCGGCCGGACTGGCAGCCGGTCTTCACCGAAGACTTCCTGCCCAACGGCTACGGCGGCGTCTTCGTCGCGATGGGCCTGACATTCATCGCGTTCGAAGGCTACGAAATCATCGCGCAGTGCAGCGAAGAAGTGCACCGGCCCGAACGCAACGTGCCACGCGCCATCTTTCTCTCGCTGTTGATCGTGGTCCCGATCTATCTGCTGGTCGCGTTCGCGGCCCTGGGCGCGGTCCAGGCCGACGGCATGCCGAGCTGGCAATACCTCGGCGAGCACAAGGAAACGGCCCTGGTCAATGTCGCGCGGACCTTCTTCCCCGGCGGCGGGCTGATGATCCTGATCGGCGGCCTGCTGTCGACGGTCAGCGCGCTCAACGCCACCATTTTCTCGTCTTCCCGCGTCTCGCTCGCGATGGGCCGCGACCGGAACCTGCCGGCCTTCTTCGGCAAGGTCCACCCGTTGCGCAAGACTCCCCATGGAGCGATCGCCGGGTCGGCGGTGCTGATCGCCTTCATGGCGGTGGCCCTGCCGATCGAGGCGGTGGCGAGTGCCGCCAACATCATGTTCCTGCTGCTGTTCATCCAGGTGCAGCTGGTGCTCGTCGTGATGCGCCGGAAGATGCCGGAGCTGCCCCGGGGCTTCCGCGTGCCGCTGGTCCCGTTCGTGCCCGCGATCGGCATCCTGCTCCAGCTGTTCCTGGCCGGATACCTGTTCTTCTACAGCCCGATGGCCTGGTTGAGCGCGGCGGCCTGGATCGCGCTTGGCCTGGCCGTCTATTACACCTATGCGCGCAAGCGCGACCACGCCTATGGACAGGTGGTCGAGATGCGGGAGGCCGCGCGGCGCAAGGACTATCGCATCCTGGCCTGCCTCGGGGATTCGGACGATGCCGAACCAATCCTGGGCGCCGCCGGGCTGCTGGCCCACGATCGCGACGCGGAGCTGATCGGCCTTTCGGTGATCGAAGTAGCGGACGGGGAACTGCTGGCCAGGGGGCTGGACCGCGTCAATCCGGTCAAGCGCAGCCTCGATCGGGCCCTCGCAGCCTCGGCGCCTGAAAACGTCGAACTCCGGTCCCTGGTCAAGATCTCGCATCGCGTGTCCTTCGGCATTGCCGAAACGGTCCTCGAGGAGCAATGCAATGTCGTGATCTTCGGGCAGGTACGGCAAGCCGGATTCTTCCGAAGGCTCGCCGCGGCCGTCATCGACCGTGTGATGCGCGAAGTGCCGGCCCATACCCTCGCGGTCAGCGCGAAGCGCTGGCCCGGCCGGATTCGCGAGGTGACATTTGCCTATGACCCCGGACCGCACACGAAGCTCGCTGCGGAAATCGCGGCTTCCGCCGCCCGCGCCACCGGCGCACGCCTGGTCGCGGTTCACGTCGTATCGCCGGATACGACCCGTTCCGATCGTGCGCGGGTCGAAACCGAGCTCGGCAAGCTGGTGGCGGAATTCTGTCCCGGCGCGGAAATCCGCGTATCCCGCGCCAGCGACGTCGTGACCGGACTCCTGCGCGAAGCGCGCGGTTCGGACCTGATCGTCGTGGGCGGAACGGAAGCCGGCATGATCGAGCACCTGCTGGGATACGCCGTTCCCCTGGAGCTCGCGGAGCGCGCCTCCAAGGCGGTGATCACGGTTTATGAAATGCCCGCCGACCCGAAACGCTGGATGAACTGATGCGAGCGTAAACCATGGACGAAAAACCCTTCGAATCGCTTCGCGAACTGATGACGAGCCTCGCCGGCTACCTGCCCACGCTGCTGGCGGGCCTGCTGGTGGTGTTGCTGGGGCTGGTCGCGGCCTGGGTTGCGTCGCGACTGCTCGTGCGCGTGCTGCTGTTCATCCGGCTGGACCGCGTACTGGCCCGCCTGCGCTGGACCAATGCGCTGGAATCGGGTGACGCGAGGCACTCGATTTTCGAGCTCATCGGCACCGTGCTCGGGATCTTCGTCTTCCTGATCTTCCTGGCCAACGCCATGGTGATCTGGGGCCTTACCGTGCTTTCGGAACTGTTCACGCATTTCCTGTATCTCATTCCCGAGTTCATCAAGGCGGCGTTGATCCTGCTGATCGGGTGGAGCCTGGCGAGCCTGGTGTCCCGCGCGGTCCAGCACGTGCTCTATCGCGAACAGTTCGCCAGGGCAAGACTCGTCGCGACGCTGGTGCGCTGGGCGGTCCTCGTGGCCGCATTCGCGAGCGCGCTGGTGGAACTGAACATCGCGGTGACGATCGTGACCGGCGCATTCCTGATCGCTTTCGGCGCGCTGGCGCTGTGCATGGTGCTGGCCGTGGGTCTCGGCAGCAAGCGCGGCGTGGAACTGCTCTGGGAGCAGCATTTCAGGCGGTCGCGCGAGCTCGACGAGCCTGGCGGCGAGTCCCAATCGGGGCGCGAAATCGATTAGTTGCAGCGCGCTCGTGCTGCAGTCTGCTCCGCGAGCGAGCCTCGCGCCGGCGGCTCGACCTGGTTCACCAGCGGGACCCTTCCGCGGATCCAGTCCTGGAAGCCGGCGAGGACGATCTCCTTGTCCGACAGGATGCCTTGCGTATAGGCGCCGGATTCGAGCCCGCGCTGCACCGAGGCCGTCAGCACCTCGTCCTCGGCCTGAACGCGCGCGTTCAGGCGCGCGCAGAGAAAGCGCGCCGCCTTCATTTCGCGTCGGTCGTCGACGAAGCCGTAGGAACGGGCGCGGATCAGTGTCCGGCCCGCGCCGAGCGGCAGGACATGGAAAAAATCCAGCCACTCCGGATAGATGTCGAAAAACACGTTCGGGAACAGGCCGAAATAGGTCCAGCGGCGGCGCATGTCCTCCGGCAGGTGCTCCATCACGGGCAGTAACTTCGCATAGCCCTGGGCGCTCCAGGACCGGAGCGGCTTCTCGCGCATCCGATGCGAGAGCCGCATCGTGCCGCCCGGAAAGCATTCGCGGTCGTACTCCGGCTCCATCAGGGCCGAAAGACCCGGATGGCCGATCGGAAAGTGGTAGTCCTCGACGTAATTTTCGACGACGTTTTTCCAGTCTATGGCGACCTCGCGGGTCCACATCTCGTCGAGCGGCACCATCTGGTCCATCCTGTAGTGCGAGAGCTCGGCCACGTGCGCTGCCATGCGTTCCGCGACCGAGGGCTCGCCGCCGCGGAAGCGGATGAAGACCATGCCCATGAACACTTCGAGCTCGATCGCTTTCAGACCGTACTTCGAGCGGTCGAACCGCGGAAAGGTGTCTGGCGCGCTCACGCTGCGGTTGCGGCCGTCGAGATGATAGGTCCAGCCGTGGTACATGCAGGTGAAGAACTTCGCGCAGCGGCCGCGCGTGCCTGCCACCACCGCGTGCGCCCGGTGCGCACAGACGTTGTGGAAGGCCCGGATCTCGCCGTCCGCGCCGCGCACCACGAAGCCACGGCGGCCGAAGAACTCGAAAGTCAGGTAGTCGCCGGTCTCCCTGAGCTCGCTCACGTGGCAGACGATCTGCCAGGAAGATAGGAACAGCTGCTCCTTCTCGAGCCCGTGGAACTCCTCGCTGGAATAGGCCCAGGCCGGCAGCGTGACGCGAATCGCCGGGCCCGCGGCGGCTTCGGGCTGGGTCGCGCGCGCCCGGGCCGGCACCAGCGCCTCGATGCGCGGCGCGAGCCACGGAAACACGCTGCAGAGATAGGCACGGCACTGCCTGCGCGCAGCCTCGCGGTCGAAGCCGTCGCCTTCGAACAGGACTCCCTGCCACTGCTGGTCGATGAGGCCCATGAGTCCCTGCGCGACCGCCTCGGCATCGGGCCACGATCCGTTGCCGTGCGCGGAGATGACGCGCTTGCAGAGGTCTATGACCATCCGGCTCCAGGCCGCATCGCGCTCCCCGCAGATGCGCTGATAGTTCCCGCGCGCTTTCGACTCGGCCAGGAAAGCGTACCAGACAGCGATCTTGTGCGAATCGGACAGTCCGCGGCCGAGGCACGCGTCCACGATGCCGAGGAGCGCCCGCAGTTCGTCCTCGCCCGATTCTTCCAGCACGCGTTTCATGGCGGCGGCGAACTCCTCGGACACTTCACGCAGCGTTGCGAGCAGCAGCGCCTCCTTGCTGCCGAAATGGAAATTGATGGACGCCGCCGTGTGTCCTGCGGCGCCGGCGATCTTGGCCGAAGTCAGCTCAGAAAGGCCGTGCTGCGAGATCGCCGCGACCGTCGCCCGGATCAGGTCCAGCTTGGAGCCGGTCGGGCGCAGTTCGGGGGTTGGGTCGAAATTCACGGCCATGACAATCTCCTGCGGATGCCGTTGCATTCTATCCCCGCAGACGGGGGCAACTCAACGCACGTTTAATTTACTGAACGACAATTTAATAGCTTGTAACCAATTGTATATAATAGGTATTTGCGCAAGGGGTCCGATCCGATTACCCTTCCGCGGTGTCCGTCACCCGTTTCGCCGCCCTGTTCGTCCTGATCCCGGCACTCTCCGCCGGCGCGGCGACGGAAAGACCCGCAACCTATGGCATCGAGATTCGGCCCGGCTGGATCGCAATGCCGGACGGCGTCCGGCTGTCGACGGACGTCTATCACCCGACCGGCGGGCGGGCGGGCGAGAAATTCCCGGTGCTGCTCGAATACCTGCCGTACCGCAAGCAAGAAGCGCGCAGCCGCAACTGGGCGCTCTACTCCTACTTCGTTCAGCGCGGCTATGTCGTCGCCGCCGTGGACATCCGGGGCACCGGCAACAGCGAGGGCCGGTTGATTCCGTACGAGTATTCGGACATTGAGCAGCAGGACGGCGAGACCGTCATCGACTGGCTCTCGAAGCAAGCCTGGTCGAATGGCCACGTCGGCATGTTCGGTATCTCCTGGGGCGGGTTCAATTCGATCCAGATGGCGGCGCGCAATCCGCCCGCGCTCAAGGCAATCGTCGCGATCGACGCCACTGAAGACCTGTTCCAGGACGACGTGCATTACATGGACGGGATCATGCACCTCGATTCCTGGGAAATGAGCATGGATCTCGACAACTCACGGCCGGGCGCGCCCGACTATCGTCTGGACGACGACAATTTCCGGAACCGTTTCGACACCGAGCCCTGGATGCTCACCTACAAGCTGCGTCAGCGCGATGGCCCCTTCTGGGACCGCGCTTCGGTCCGGGACCGCTACGGCGACATCCGCGTCCCGAGCTTCCTTATCGGCGGCTGGTACGACGGCTATCGCGACAGCATCCCGCGCATGCTCGAGCACGTGAAGAACGCGCCGGTGAAGGCGATCGTCGGGGCCTGGAACCACACCTGGCCGAACGAACCTTATCCGGAACCCGGCATGGAGTGGCGTCGCGAGGCCGTGCGCTGGTTCGATCAGTGGCTCAAGGGAGAAGACACCGGCATCCTCGAGGAACCGCGCTTCGCGGTTTATGTGCGAAACTGGCACCCGCCCGGCCCCTACCTGGAGCACGCGCCGGGAAGCTGGAGATACGAGGACGGCTGGCCGATCCGGCGCATCCAGGACCGCGTGCTCTATCCCCAGGCGAATCACACGCTGAGTGCAGACGCGCCGCCTGCGACGACGCATCAACTTCGCTACATCCCGTCGATCGGCGTCGAGGCCGGCGGGCCCGTCATGTGGTGGGGCGACGTCGCACATGACCAGCGCGGCACAGACGCGTTCAGCCTCGTCTACGACAGCGATCCGCTCACGGAAGACCTCGAGATTCTCGGCCTGCCGCACGCAGCCCTGACGGTCGCAGCGAACGCGACGCGGGCGAACTGGTTCGCGCGCGTGTCCGACGTCGCGCCGGATGGCACGGTGACCCAGGTCGCGGGCGCGGGCATGAACGGTACGCATCGCGAATCTGCACGCGAACCCAGGGCCATCGTGCCCGGCGAACCCTTCGCGCTCGATATCGAGATGCATTTCACGTCCTGGGTGTTCCCGAAAGGCCACCGCATCCGGCTTGCGGTGAACAATGCGCAATGGCCGATGCTGTGGCCGACGCCAGAGCCGATGACGACCCGGCTGCTGCTCGGCCCTTCGCGGTTGACGCTGCCTGTCGTGCCATTCGAGCGAAGGCCAATACCCGATTTCCTGCCGCCCGCGAAGGATCCGCGTTATCCGGGCTATGAAACGATCGAAAGCGGGACCACGTCCGGCTATGGTGAAATCTCCTCGGTCGAGCGCAATCCGCAGACGGGCCTCGCGATCGCGAAAGCGACCAACGAAGGCGGAACGCGCTTCCCCTGGGGCACCGAGCGGACCTTCGAGACCATCCGCTATGAGCTCAAGGACGACGCCCCGGCCGATGCCCGGGTGCTCGGCACGCACCGAATGGAAGTCGAGCTGCCCGGCCGCAAGCTCGTGTGGGACGCGGAGCTCTCATTCCGCAGCGACCACGACAATTTCCTCTACAGTTACCGCCGGCGGCTGACCGAAAACGGCAAGCTGGTGCGTGAAAAGACCTGGACCAAGACCATTCCTAGGGATTACCAATGAACAATCGTGCGATTTTTTCGTTTCGCCGGCTGACGGGTCTCTTCCTCGCCGCCGCCGCGCTCGCGGGCTGTGCCCGCGACGCCGTCGAGAAAATCGACGAGAGAAAATCCGCCGTGGCCGATCTCGCGCTGACTGACGGCGCGATCTACACGGAGGACGGCGTGCGCAGCTGGGCGCAGGCCATCGCCATTGACGACGGTCGCATCACCTATGTCGGCACCGACGCGGGCGCCAGGGACTACATCGGCCCGCAGACGAAGGTCGTCGACCTCAAGGGCCGCATGGTCGTGCCGGGGTTCCAGGACGTGCACATTCACCCGATCTCGAGCGGCATCGAGGCGAACAGCTGCGACCTGAACGAAGCGACCACGGTCGAGGGTTACGTCGAGACGGTCAAGAAATACGCCGAAGAGCACCCGAACGATCCCTGGATCACGGGCGGCGGCTGGTCGATGGCGGCATTCGGACCTGGCGCGCTTGCGCGCAAGGAATTGATCGACGCAGTTGTACCAGACCGGCCGGTGCTTCTCGACAGTCGTGACGGTCACACCGTCTGGGTCAATAGCAGGGCACTCGAGGTGGCGGGCATCACCGATGAGACACCGGATCCGCCCGACGGGCGAATCGACCGCGATCCGAAAACGGGGCACGCGATCGGCAGCCTGCAGGAGGGCGCGGACGAGCTGGTCAGGTCGAGGCTGCCGCCCGAGACCGACGCCAGGCGTGACGCGGGGCTGCGGTACGCGGTCAAAATGTTGAATGGCTACGGCATCACCGGAATCCAGGATGCCAAAGTCAAAGAGGACGACCTAAAGACCTACCGCCGGCTCGACGAGGCAGGAGAGCTCTCCCTGCACGTCGTGGGCGCCATCTGGTGGGATCGCGGCCAGGGTCTCGAGCAGATCGGCAACATCAAGCGCCTGCGCGGCGAATACACCCGGGGCCGCCTCGACGCCGGCACCGTCAAGATTTTTCAGGACGGCGTGATGGAGAACTATACGGCCGTGGTGCTCGAGCCCTACAGGCTCCCCGGCAAAAAGGACGTACGCGGCATCCCGATGGTCGAGCCGGAGCTCCTGAAGCAGGCCGTGACCCGTCTCGACGCGGAGGGATTCCAGGTGCATTTCCACGCCATCGGCGACGGCGCGGTGCGGCAGTGCCTGGACGCGATCGAGGCGGCGTACACGGCGAACGGCGATCTCGGCCACCGCCACCATATCGCGCACCTGCAGCTGATTCATCCCGACGACCAGCCGCGCTTTCGCAAGCTTCACGTCATCGCGAACTTCCAGCCGCTCTGGGCCTATGCCGACGACTACGTCACGGACCTGACGCTGCCCTTCATCAGCAAGCAGACCGCCTCTTACATGTACCCGATCGGCAGCATGGAGAAGAGCGGCGCGATCGTCGCCTTCGGCAGCGACTGGTCGGTGTCGAGCGCGAACCCGTTCGAGGAGATGGAAACCGCGATCACGCGCATGGGCGCTCTCGGCGACACGAAAACGCCTTTCCTGCCGGAAGAGCGCATCACGCTGCCGGAGGCGCTGGCCGCCTTCACGATCAACGCGGCCTACACGAACCGCGACGAGAGGGACACCGGCTCGCTCGAAGTCGGCAAGCGGGCGAACCTCGCCGTGCTCGACCGCAACCTCTTCGAGATCTCGCCGACCGACATCTCGGACACGAAGGTCCTGGTCACGCTGTTCGAAGGCAGACCCGTGCACGGGGACCTGGGAACGCTCTGACGGAATGATGCGCGGTCCTGCCCCTATCTGGGTCGCGGTCTGTGCGGCGATCGCCGTCGGCATCGGCATCGCATTCTGCGAGCGATCCGGTGGGCCGGTGACGCTGCATGCCGGCACGGCGCTCCCCGTTCCGCGCCCGCTTGGCGAGTTTTCCCTGGTCGACCCCGCCGGCAAGCCAGTCGATCGTGCAAGCCTCGAGGGCCACTGGAGCCTCGTATTCACGGGCTTCACGCATTGCCCCGACGTCTGCCCGACGACGCTCGCGCTGATGGCCGGACTTCGCCGCGAGGTTCATCGCGACGACCTGCAATTCCTGTTTGTCAGCGTCGACCCGGAGCGCGACACACCGGAGGTCGTCGGGCGCTACGTCGCGCACTTCGACCCGGCATTGGTCGGCGCGACCGGGACGCGCGCTGAAATGGAGCGATTCACAGCGGCACTCGGGCTTGCACAGGTCCGAAATCCCGGCATCGGCGGCGAATACACGGTGGATCACTCGAGCGCACTGGTGTTGATCGACCCGAGGGCGCGGCTGGCCGGTTATTTCCAGGCCCCGCACGAGCTCGGGGCCCTCGCCTCCGATCTCGCCGCCCTGAATTGAAGGGGACGCACCCCTTCATGTTCGCAGTCGAGACAGTCGCCTGGACGCATTATGAAGGGGTGCGTCCCCTTCAATTCAGGTCGTGCCGAGGTCGAAATCGGCGTTGGCCCAGGCACGCGCGAAGCGGTCCGCGGCATCCTGCGCTTCCTTCTTCCTGCCTTGCGCCTTCAAGGCCTGGGACAGGCCGTACAGTGACCAGCCGTTCTCCGGATTGCGCTGCAACTCGTCGCGATAGGCCAGTTCGGCCTCCACCGGTTTGCCGGCCTCGAGCAGCATGGCGCCGAGCGCCTGCCGAGTGGGCCAGTGCCAGGCCGGCGGCTCGTCGTAAGGCAGCGTGTCCTCGATGGTGACGGCGGTCTTGAGCGCCGCGATGGCGGCATCGTAGTCCTTCGCGGCCCGCGCGAGTTCCGCAGCCACGAAGCGTTCACCGATCCGGACTCCGCCGACCAGCGAGTAGCGGTCCCAGGCCATCAATTTTTCGATCGCCGGGTTCGTGGTCGCAGGCACCAGCGCGCCGTGGAACCTCCTCGCGTCGTCAATCCGGCCCTGCCCGGCAGCCGCCATGCCCTGAGCATAGTTCCACATCGCCCGCATGTAAGGGAGATCGTCCGGCGGCATCGCTGCCGCCGCGACCTCATCCCAGCGCCCGAAACGCACGGCGGCGAAGAGCGGCGTGAGAGAGAAGTTCTGCATCGCCTCAAATCCGGGCGTACGCATCAGCGTCGGGTCGCTGGTGCGCTCGCCGGTGTGGGCGGCCGCGGCGCGCGCGATCTCGCTCGCCCCCTCCATCGTCGCTGCGAACCAGAGGAAATGATGGTTGTGCGGCACGTAGCCGAGCGGATAGACGCCGGGCCCGGGCTGGCAGATCGCCAGGTATGCGTCGTCGGCGCCGATGGCCTTCTGGTTTGCGAGAACGGCGTCGTGATACCGCCCGACGCGCGAGTAGATATGCGCGGGCATGTGCACGAGGTGACCCGATCCGGGCAGCAGCTCGCGCAGCGTGTCGGCGGCGGCGACGCCCCTCGAGGGATCCGGCGAGGCCTCGACTGCGTGCACGTAGAGGTGCAGCGCGCCGGGGTGCTTCGGATTGCGCCGCATCACCGATTCGAGCTGCGACACGACCTCGGCCGTGTGCCCCTTGGGCTGCCCACTCGCGTCGTAATAGTCCCAGGGCTGCAGGTCCATCATCGACTCCGCGTGCATCGTCGCGGCGTCGAGGTCGTCCGGGTATTTCGCCGCGAGCTCGCCCATCGCCGTCGCATAGGCTTCGTCGAGCGGCCGGCGGTCTTCCGGTGGACTCTCGGCATAGCGGGCAGCGAGCGCCTGGATGAAAGCCTGCTCCCTTTCGCTCGCGCCGGCGGCCGCTTTTCGCGCCCGCTGCAGCCGATCCCAGGCCTTGGCGTTGTTCGACGGATCCATCGCCGCATTCACGTGCGGCCCGAGCACGAGCGCAGCACCCCACCAGCACATCGCGCATCCGGGATCGAGCTCGGCGGCTTTCAGGTACGAACGCTCGGCCGCGTCATGGTTGAAGCCATAGGTCATGGCAAGGCCCTGGTCGAACCAGCGTTGCACGTCCGCGTTCTTCGCGCTGACCGGCATGCTGTAATCGCCGAGGCCTTCGATCAGGTTGGCGCCAACTGGCGCGAGATCGGGCGGCGCCTCACTCGTGCTGCGGCCGTACAGCCAGAAACCGGCAGCCGCTGCGACGACGACGACGACCGCGAGCGTGAAGTTGCGATGCATGCCGTCCTCCTCGGGGATTTTTCTCAGGGCACCGGAATACTCCGATTCGGGTCGAAATACAATCAGCGCCGGGTACTCGCGTATTGCTGGACGCGGCGCAAATCGCGGCTCTAGAATCCGGGCCTCGCTCGGGGGCTCCGAAATGACGTATCCATTCGCATTCTGCAGGTTTGCGCTCGCGCTCGCGACGCTTGCGATCGGCGCGCAGGCAGCGCGGGCCGACATGCCGGCGCCGCCAGGCTATGACACGCTCGTGAAGCTCTTCGAAGACTGGCGCGCCTTCGAGCACCCGCCGATGAAGGACGGCGCGCCGGACTACACCGCCACGACCTTTGCCCGGCGCCGGGTGGAGTCGAGAGCCTACCGCGGCCGTCTCGAGGCCATTGACACGAGCGGCTGGCCGGTCGAGGCGCGCGTCGACCAGGCGCTCGTTCGCGCGGAAATGAACGGCTTCGACTTCTACACGCGCGTGCTGCAGCCCTGGGCGCGCGACCCCGCCTTCTACCAGAGCGTGTGGACCGAGCAGAGCGACACGCCGGCGCACGAAGGCACGGTGCACCACGACGTCGTCGAGCTCTGGACCTACCGGTTCCCGCTGTCGCGCGAAGACGGGGCCAAACTCGCGCGCGAGCTTGCGATCATTCCGCCGCTGCTTGCCCAGGCGCGGGGCAACCTGACGGGAAACGCGCACGACCTCTGGATCACCGGCGCGGGCACGATGCGGGAGCAGGCCAAGGCGCTCGATCGACTCGCCGGCAGGACCTCCGGCAACGGCCGGGCGCTCAGAACGGCGATCCGCGACGCGCGCGATGCGACAGCCCGGTTCGTCGACTGGCTGGACGCCGAGGCGCCCTCGAAGAACGGCCCCTCGGGTGTCGGCAGGGACAATTACAGCTGGAACCTCCAGAACGTCCATCTCATCCCGATGACCTGGGAAGACGAAGTCGACCTGCTCAGACGCGAGCTCGCGCGGTCTCACGCCGCGCTCAGGCTGGAGGAAGCGCGCAACGGCGGCCTGCCGGAATTGCCCGCCATCCAGACCGAGGAAGAATTCCAGCGCCGCGGCAACGAGGCCGTCACCCGCTACCTCGAGTTCCTGCGCAGCCACGATCTCTACCCGATGCGTGACAGCATGGACCCGGCGCTGCGGGCGAAGATCGGCGCGTTCGTGCCGCTGGAGACGCGCAACTTCTTTGCGATCGCGACCCACTACGAGCCGCTCACGCTCTATACGCATTTCTATCACTGGTGGGACCTCGCGCGAATGCGGGACGAGCCGAACCCGAGCCCGATCCGGCGCGGCCCGCTGCTCTACAACATCTGGGACTCGCGCTCCGAGGGCATGGCGACGGCCATGGAGGAGTTCATGCTCCACGCCGGCCTGTTCGACGCCGAGCCGAGGGCCCGCGAGATCATCTGGATCATGCTCGCCCAGCGCGCCGCGCGCGGCCTTGCCTCGCTGTATGCGCAGGCGAATATCTTCGACCTGAAGCAGGCCAAGGCCTTCCAGGCCGAATGGACGCCGCGCGGCTGGATGCGGCCGGACCTCGACCTGCTGGGCTTCGAGCAGCAGCTCTACCTGCGTCAGCCCGGCTACGGGACGAGCTATGTCACCGGCAAGTACCTGCTCGACGACCTCATGCGCGTGCGCGCGCAGCAGCTTGGCGGCGGCTTCACGCTCAAGCGCTTCTTCGACGAGGTCAACGGCACCGGCATGATCCCCGTCCCGATGATCCACTGGCAGCTGACCGGGCACTCGGACGAGAGTCACGCGCTCCAGACCGGCCCGGCACAATGAACGGAACTTCCATGAAACGGCACATTGCCTGCCTCGCCCTCGCCGTCTCCTGCGCGGCCCGCGCGGACACGACGCTCGACTACGACGTCCTGTTCGCGGGCAAAAAGTCCGGCGAGCAGAAAACCGTGATCCGGGACGACGGCCGCGTTCACGTCGTCTTCACCTACCGGGACAATGGCCGCGGGCCAGACGTCGAGGAAGACATCGTGCTCCTCCCGGACGGCACGTTCCGGAGCTACCGCCAGACCGGCACGTCGACTTTCGGCGCCACTCTCGACGAGCGTTTCGAGATCTCGGGCAGCAATGCGAAATGGAAGTCGCCCGCAGAGCGAGGGCAACAGCCGTTGACGGGTCCGGCCATTTACCATCCGGTGGACGGCAGCCCGGAAACCGGCGCCATCATCGTGCGGGCCACGCAGCAGGCAGGAGGCAGCCTGCCGGCGCTGCCGGGCGGCACGCTGAGGAGCGAGAGGCTGGCGCAGGCGCGCGTGGGACCGGCTGGCCGCGAGCGTGATGTCGCGCTGTACGCGATCTTCGGCGCCGGTCTGCGGCCTGAGTACCTGTGGCTCGATTCCGGCGGCGACATGCGCCTGTTCGCCCGCATCGTGCCCGGTTACGTGCAACTGGTGGTCACCGGCTACGAGGGCGCACTGGCGGCACTGGAGAGCCAGCAGCAGGCCGCCGAGGCAAGCACCCTCGCGGGTATCGCGCGGGGGTCGACGCAGGCATTGCCGCAGCCGATCCTGATCCAGAACGTGCGAGTCTTCGACGCCGCGGCCATGAAGCTGGGCGAGCCGGCCGACGTCTACGTCAACGAGGGCCGCATCGCGGCGATCTACCCGGCGAACTCGCCGGCCCGGGACCCGGCGACGGTCATCCAGGGCGCGGGCCGCGCGCTGCTGCCGGGCCTGTTCGACATGCATGCCCACGAGAACGCCTGGAATGCAGTCCTGCAGATCGCGGGAGGGGTCACGACCTCCCGTGACATGGGCAACGACAACGCCACCCTCGCGAAACTCCGCGCCGACATCGCCGCCGGGCTCACGGTCGGGCCCCACATCGAGCCGGCCGGATTCATCGAGGGCGAAAGCCGGTTCTCCGCACGCGGCGGTTTCGTGGTGGCGAGCGTCGACGAGGCCGAGAACGCGGTCGACTGGTACGCCGAGCGGGGCTACCGCCAGGTCAAGCTCTACAACTCGATCAAGCCCGAGTGGGCTCAGCCGATCGCGGCCTATGCTCATGCACGCGGCCTGCGCGTCAGCGGCCACGTGCCGGCTTTTTCCCGCGCGGCGCGCGTGGTCCGCGAGGGCTATGACGAATTGCAGCACATCAATCAGCTGATGCTCAACTTCGTGTCGGACCCGGACACCGATTCACGAACGATCCTCCGATTCACCCTCGTGGGCGAACGGGCCCGAAACCTCGACCTCGATTCGCAGGAAGTGCGGGACTTCATCGCGCTGGTCGTCGAGCACAAGACCGTGATCGACGCGACCCTGGCGACTTTCGAGGCGCAGTACACCCAGAAGCCGGGCGACATGGACCCGTCTATGGCGCCGGTTGCGGACCACTTTCCGTATGCGAGCCAGCGCGAATGGCGCAACAACTCGACCGACGTCAGCGGCGGCAAGCTCGAGACCTACCGCGAATCCTGGCAGCGCATGATGCAGTTCTTCGGGCGCCTGCATGCGGCCGGCGTACCGCTGGTCGCCGGAACCGACAGCCTCGCGGGCTTCATGCTGCATCGCGAACTCGAACTCTACGTCCAGGCCGGCGTCGCGCCGGGCGAGGCGATCCGGATTGCGACCGAGGACGGCGCCCGCGTCGCCGGCGTGCTCGCCGACCGCGGCACGATCGAGCGCGGCAAGCGCGCCGACCTCATCCTGGTGGACGGCGACCCGACGCGGAACATCTCCGACATCCGCAGGGTCAGCTACGTGCTGAAGGACGGCGTCGGCTTCGCGCCGGCCGATCTCTACGAAACGCTCGGGATCCGCCGGTTCACGGACCCGCCGGGGATCAGCCGCTGAGCAGGCGCGCCGCCCGGGCGGTTACGCCGCCGGTGCAAGCGGGCGCGGGCGGCCGATCGCGTGGCCCTGAACGAAGTCGATGCCCATCGCGCGCGCGGCCTCGAGCGCGGCGATATCCTCGACCTGCTCGGCGACCAGGCGGAAGTTCAGCGACCTCGCCATGCCGACGACGGCGCTCACCATCGCCTGGTTGACCGTATCGCGCCCGAGGTCGCGCATGAAGGAGCCGTCGATCTTGAGGTAGTCCATCGGCAGCTGCTTGAGGTTCGAAAATCCGCCGAGGTCCGTGCCGAAATCGTCGAGCGCAAAGCGGCAGCCCATGCCGTGCAGCACGTCGACGAAGCGCCGCGCGTGTTCAAGGTTCCCGATCACCGACGTTTCCGAGACCTCGAAGCAGATCTGCGGCGGCAGCACGCCGCTCCGGTCCAGCTCGTCCACGACGAACTCGAGGAACGACGGGTCGGCGAGCGTCTGCCCGGAGATGTTGATCGAGAGGCTGCGCCCCGCCGGCAGGCGGATCGCGCCGGCAGCAAGCGCGGCGAGCGCCGAACCGAGCACCCAGCGGTCGATCATCGACATCAGCCGATAGCGCTCCGCGGCCGGGAAGAATTCCGCCGGCGAAACGGCCTGGCCCTCGTCGTGCAGGCGCACGAACACCTCCATCGCGGGGCCGTTCGAGGAGCCCGGGCGGGTCGGTTCGATGGGCTGGATGTAAAGCTCGAAGAACCCGTCGCGCAGCGCCGCCTGCAGCCGCTGGAGCCAGTGGATCTCGCCGCGGCTCCTCGCGACGGCCTCGTCGTGCGAGGAATACACGTGCACGTGACTGTCGCTCTGCTTCTTCGCGACATAGCAGGCCGAATCGGCGGCGCTCATGATTTCCTCGAGCGAGTTGCTCTCGCCCGTCAGCTCCACGAGCCCGATGCTGACGCCGACGCTGAAGATCCGGTCTTTCCAGACGAAGCGGTACTCGCCGATCGCGCGCCAGATGTCGTCGGCGATCTGCCGCGCCTTGTCGAGCGGGCACCCGACGAGCAGCACGCCGAACTCGTCGCCGCCGAGCCGCGCGACCGTATCCGAGTCGCGGACCGCCTCGCGGATGAGCGCCGCAACCTCCCGCAGCATGTTGTCGCCCGCGAGATGGCCGCTCGTATCGTTGACCGCCTTGAAACGGTCGAGGTCGAGGTAGCACATCACGTGGCCCTGCCGTCCGGCGTGCGCGATCTCGAGCGCCTCGCCGAGCCTGCGCTCGAATTCGCGGCGATTCACGAGCCCGGTCAGGGCGTCGTGGCTCGCCTGGTAGGACATCTGCTGAGTCAGGCCGCGTAGCTCGCTCACGTCGTGGAGCATCACCGCGACGCCCGCGATGTCGCCATCCGGCCCGCGGATCGGCGAGGCCGTCGCCTCGACGCCGAGTTCGCTGCCCGACGCGCGCGCGATCAGGATCGAGCGCCGGCCCAGGTTCACGCGGCTGCCGGTCGCGAGGCACTGCTGGACGGGATCCCCCAGCGCGCGGCGATCATGTTCGTCGACGAAGCCGAACATGGCGCCGAAGGCCTGACCGATCACGCCCTCGCGTCGCATGCCGGTAAGAGCCTCCGCCGAGGGGTTCATGTAGTCGATCAGCCCGTGCGCGTCGGTCGTCAGCAGCCCTTCACCCAGCGAGTCGAGCGCGAGCTGGGAGCGCTCGGGCGGCAACCCCGTGCCCTCGCCTTCCCGGCGGGGCAGCATCTCTTCGGCGGTGAACAGGACCAGCTTGCGGCCGGCCGATTCGAGTGCGGAGCCGGAGAGCTCAAGTCGGGTGACCTGGCCGTGCGAATCGGCGAATTCGACCTCCGCAAGCGCCGGCCCTGGCGTGCCCGCCAACGCGCGCCCCACGGTCAACGCAGCGAGCTCTGAATAGTCGCCGGAGACGAGCTCGGCCAGGGTCCTGCCCGTCAGTTCGGCCGCCGGGATTCCCACGACCGTCGCAAATGCCTCGTTGACGGCCTCGATGCGTTCCCCGTGCAGGAACGCCGGCTCGCGCAGCGCCGCCAGCATGGCGCGCATGGCGTCGCCGCCCTGTCCCGGTGGCTGCGCCGGGGCAGGCCCATCCTGCAGTCGCAGGAGTCGCTGCCGCTGTCGCCATGCGATGACCGCGAGTACGGCGGCAAGCGTCGCCAGCGCGACAGCGGCGATCGTCGGGACCGTCATCAGGCCTGTCATCCCCTTCGCGTCCGCGGCCCGCGGGACCATCAATTTCGTTGCTTTGCGCGGCCTTGGGCAGCATATCCCACGCTTGTGCTGACGCCCGCAGCGATTCACCATAATGGTGATGAACCCCGCAATGGAAGCCGCCCGTCGGCAGATGATCGATCAGCAGGTCCGAACCTGGGATGTGCTCGATCCACGCGTGCTGGAAGCGCTCGCCGCGGTCCCGCGCGAAAAGTTCGTGCCGGAAGCCTATCGCGGCGTTGCTTTCGCCGACACCCGGATACCGATCGGGCACGGCCAGTTCATGCTGACGCCGGCGCTCGAGGGCCGGATCCTGCAGGCGATCGCGCCGTCGCGCGGCGAGCGCACGCTCGAAATCGGAACCGGCAGCGGGTTCTTCGCCGCCTGCCTCGCGCATCTTTCGGGCGCAGTCGACAGCATCGAAATCCACGCGGATCTGGCTGCGGGCGCCGCGCGCGCGTTCGCCGAACAGGGAATCGCGGGCGTCTCCATCGAAACCGGCGACGCGTTCCGGAGCGATTTCGATGCCACGTACGAAGTCGTCGCCATCACCGGATCGCTGCCCGCCCCGGAACCCCGTTTCGAGCGCGCGCTTGCGCCCGGCGGACGGATGTTCGTCGTCATCGGCGCGGCACCCATCATGGAAGCGCGGCTCGTGACCCGCACCGGCGAAGATTCCTGGCTGAGCGAGGCCCTGTTCGAGACCCGCATCGAGCCTTTGCTGCTGCCGTCGGTCCCCTCCCGTTTCAGGTTCTGAGGCGGCCGGGGCCAGACCTTTCGACCCACCATTCGGGCGTCCCGACGCAAAAAAAGCGGCCGGATACCCCCCGGATGGCAGTATCGAGTCCTCTTGAGGCTAGGTCAGTTGGTGATATACACTAGTAATACAGTAGTTCTCCTCGCCCTCACTTTGTGAAGGAATGTCTGCGCATGAATACCCGATTCCTGGTCCATACGATCCTCGCGGCCGCGGGCCTCGTCTGTTTCAATGCCTCCGCCGCGGACCTCAAGGATGTCTACGAGCGAGCACTGACCAATGATCCGCTGATTCGCGAAGCGGAGGCGAATCGCCTCGCAGCGCGTGAATCCAAGCCGCAGGCGCTGGCGGCCCTGTTTCCGCAGATCAACGGCAGCGCGAATTGGAACGACGTCAATTCCGACAGCACCGGCAATTTCATCGCGCCCGGCCTGCCGCCTGAGCCCCAGATCCAGAATTTCGACGGCGACCGCTCCGGCTGGAACCTCACATTGCGCCAGAGCGTGTTCCGCTGGGAGAACTGGGCCACGCTCAAGCGCGCCAATACCGAGCGCGCACAGGCGGAAGCCAATTACGTCGTGGCGCAACAGGACCTGGTCCTGAGAACGGCCGAAGCCTACTTCAACGTGCTCGCGGCGCAAGACACCCTCGAAGCGGCGCAGGCCGCCTACGACGCCATTGGCCGCCAGCTGGAACAGTCCGAAAAGCGCTTCGAAGTCGGCCTCATCGCCGTGACGGACGTGCAGGACGCCAAGGCCGCATTCGATTCCGCGACCGCGGCGCTGATCGAGGCCAAGCGCAATCTCGCGACCACCGGGGAAATCCTGCGCGAGTTGACCGGCGACGCGTACGACGTCCTCGAGCGGCCGGACAAGGAAATGCCCCTGTCCGGCCCGAATCCCGAAAACGCCGAGGACTGGGTCAAACTCGCCATGGATCAGAACGCACGGCTGGTCTCGAGCCGTCTCGCGGCGGACATCACGCGCGCCAACATCAACGTCGAGCGCGGCGGGCACTTGCCGGCCGTGGACCTGGTTGTGACACGCGGCCACGACGAATCGGACGGCACGATCTCGGGCACGAGCGCGGGCGACACGGCGAGCAATTCCGACGATACCGTCGTCGGCGTGCAGGTGACGGTCCCGATTTTCTCCGGCGGCGCCACGTCTTCGCGCGTGCGACAGGCGCAGTACCTGCACACTGCGGCACGCGAGCGTCTCGAACGCACGGCGCGCGAGACCGAGCGCGAGACGCGAGACGCCTTCCTCGGCGTCAGCTCCGAAGTCGCACGCGTGCAGTCGCTCAAGCAGGCCGTCGAATCGGCGATGACGGCGCTGCAGGCCACCGAAGCCGGCTACGAAGTCGGTACCCGCACGTCGGTCGACGTGCTGCAGGCGCGTCAGCGCCTGTTCGAGTCCCAGACCAACTACGCACGCAGCCGCTACGACTACCTGCTGAACGTACTGCGACTGCAGCTGGCCGCGGGAACGCTCGACCGGAAGGGCCTTGACGACATCAATGGACTCCTGACGGAGGACGTCAAGGTCCGCTGAATCCGCGATCAGGTCGCGTCGATGACGTCGCCGACCGTGTCGGCGCCGCGAGCGGCCGCCCGTGAGAGGCGGTCCGCGACGGCGGCCCAGTCTTCACTGTCCGGCACCGCTTCGACCAGGATCCGGTTCGCGCCTGCGGCATCGAGCTCGCGCAGGGCCGCATACAGGGCGTGGCCATACGCAGCCGGGTGCTCCGGCATCCGGCGCCAGGTCACACGACCCGACACGAGCGGCTTCGCGCTTCGCGCGAGCACCGCGACATGCGCGCCGGCCTCGAGCACGGACCCGATCTCCCGGGCCAGCGACGTGGCATCCGCGATCGCGAGCGGCGTGCCGGGAGCGTAGTGCGAGCGCTGGCGGCCTGGCGTTCGCGGCGCGGAGGCATCCGCATCGTGCACGACACCGACCACGTCCGCGATCTGCGAACGCGATACCGACCCGGGGCGCAACAGCGTGATCGCCCCCTCGAGGCAGGCCACGATCGTCGACTCGAGTCCGACCTCGCAATCGCCGCCGTCCAGCACGAGGGCGACGCGACTTCCGAGTTCCTCGCGCACGTCGGCGGCGCGTGTCGGGCTGATACGCCCATAGCGATTCGCCGACGGCGCCGCGATTCCGCGGCCAAAGGCGGCCAGCAGGGCGCGCGCGACCGGGTGGGCGGGCGAGCGCAGTGCAACGGTCGGCTGTCCACCGGTCACCGACGCGGGAGCTCGATCCGATTTCGGCAGCACGAGCGTCAAGGGGCCTGGCCAGAACGCATCCGCGAGGCGCGCGGCCGAATCGGGTACCTCGGATACGTAGGCGCGGGCCGCGGCGAAATTGCTGAAGTGCACGATGAGCGGATGGCTCCTCGGCCGGCCCTTGGCGGCGAAGATCCGTGCGACCGCGGCGGCATTCGAGGCGTCGGCGCCGAGTCCGTAGACAGTCTCGGTCGGAAATGCGACGAGCTCGCCCGCATTCAGCAGGTCGACGGCTTTCTCGATCTTCGCGGGCTCGGGCAGCATCCGCGCATGATAGTCGCCGCGAGCTCCAGGCGGCGGCAAAAGCTCACTCGATCGGGATGCGTTTCCACCCGGTGTCGGTCCGGCGCAGCTCGTAGGCCGGCCAGTAGTGCTGGTCGAGCCGCAACGTGATGATCTCTATGGAATCGTTCCAGCTGACGGTCTTGAGCCTGAGTGACGCGTCGTCCGGTCGCCCCGAGACCGCGCGAATGAAGGCGTCGAGATCGGCGACCGGAATGCCGTCGACCTCGGTGATGCGGCGCCCGGCCCAGAGTTTGTAACGCGAGGCCGGCGAGCCGTACATGAAGAACGCGACGAAAACGCCATTCGGTTCGATGCCGCGCTGAACGGCCATTGCCCGGTGCGGCGACTGCAGTGTCGCACCCGCCCAGATGAGTACTCGGTCGACGTCCCGTCCGGAGAGCACGACGGTCTTGAGCGGTACGGTCAGTTCCCTGCCCGCCCGCCAGAGCGTCAACGTCACTTCGGGGGCACGCACCGCTGCGCTCACGTCGTCGAAACTGTTGACGACCTTGCCGTCCACCGCCAGCAGGAGGTCGCCGGGCTGCAGGACTGCCGCCGCCGGCGAACCGGCGACCAGGCGGTCGATGACGAGCACCGTGCGGCGCTTCGGATTGTGCGCTGTCACACGCTCGATCCAGACTTCGTCGAGCCCGAGCTGCCGAGCCTCGGCCAGCGAAAGCAGACCGTATTCGGCCTCGGCCGAGTACAGCGTGCGCTCGCCGCGCGCGTATTCGAGCGTCTCCTGGACCAGCGTCGCCGGAATGCCCATGTTCTGCTGCACGAGATCGCGTCCGTCCTCGTAGGCGAAACTCGACCACAGCGCGGCGACGTCGCCGCGCTTGTCGACGATCACGCCGTCGAAGTCCGAGGGCCCGTTCACGAGCCGCATGATCTCCAGGTTCGCGTCGCGGAACTGCAGCGTGCGCGACAGCGGAAACCCGACCGGGCTGATCGAGGACACCGTGGCCTGCTGCGAGACCACCCGGTTGTCGGGCTGCAGCCCGACGACATGCACGATCTCCCCGGTCGCAGGCATGCGTTCGGCGAACTTTACCGCCCTGACCGGCGTCTCGCCGAGCTGGCGCGGGTCGTAACGAACGACCGCGAGGTTGTGGAGCGGATTCACGTACTCGACCGTGGCGTCGACCTGGATGGTACCCGCGAACGTCAGGCGAACGTCGCCGAGCGCGACCGGCACCGTGTTCCGGTCCACGATGACGAGTCCGCGAACCGGGTCGAGCACAACGCCTGTGCCGTGGTAGTTGCGTTCCGTCACGCCGGAGACTGCGTACGGCATGTTGAACTCGACGAGCACCAGCGACGGAGCATATGCGTCGACCAGCTTGTCCCCGGTGCGCGTGAAATGGGTCGTGCCGGGCTGCGGCGGCGGCGCGTCGGGGCCCGCGGCGATCGGCGTGCAGGGCCACAGACCGATGGCGTCGTCGCGCACGCAATGCCTGGCCGGGAACCAGGCGCGGTCGATCCGTATTGAAGTGAGCTTTGGCGTGCGCGTGTCTTCCATCGTGAAGAAGCGCAATGTCACCCGCTGGCCGTGGCCGAGCGTCTGGAAAATCGCCAGCGCATCGTCCAGGTTCCCGAGGGGCTTGCCATCGAGCTCGGTCAGCACCGCACCGCGCGGAATGCCGGCGACTCCCAGCATGTAGCCGGGATTCGCGACGTAGACTCCCGAGATCGGCACGTTCATATGCCTCGCCATCTGCCAGGACAGCGTGTGCAGCACGCCGTCGCCGATTTCGAGGTAGTCAGCCGGCGTGATTGAATGCAGGTCCTGGACCGCCAGCGTGATCTGGCGGGTGCCGCCGCCGCGCACGACCGACATCTCGATGCTCTTGCCAACGCTGCCGTCTAGTAGCGCATCCAGCGCGTCGAAGTCGGACATCGGCTTGCCGTTGATCGAGACGAGGATGTCACCCACCGCGAGCTTGCCATCCGCATCCGCTCCGGGCTGGACCTCCGTGACGACGAGCATTCCGGTGCGCGACGGTGATGCCTTGCGCGCCTCCGTCTCGACCGCCGGGGGCAGGCCGAGGCGGCGCAGCTCGTCGTAAGGCGTGTATTCGAAGATCGTCTGCAGCGTGCCGCGCGCGACAGGCTGCTTCGACTGGATCAGCTTCAGCGCGCGCACGACACGCGAGAGGGGCAGGTAGAAGCTCGAAGCGGCGCCAGTCGAGCCACCGGCGTTCAAGGCGAGCACGCGACCGCGAATATCCAGCACCGGCGAGCCCGAGGAGCCGCCGGAGGTGCCCGACGCGGCCTGGTAGTAGAACGTGTTGAAGTCGTTGTAGCGGCCGACGCCGTATTCGGGCGCCTGGCGGTCGAGGCGGGCGAGCGTGCCGGCGAGGATGGAAAGCTGCTCGCCGGCGTCGTTTCCGACGACGCGGATCTCGACGCCGACCTGGGCGCCCTCGGGATAGAGCGGCAACTCCGCAGGCTGGATGAAGCGGAGCTTCTTCGGGTCGTAGCGGTAAAAACCGAAGTCGTGCACGGGATCGCGGTACACGGGCTCGAGTTCGACCTCCTCGCGATTGAGGAAGGTCGCGAAAGCCTTGACCGGCCCCGGCGTGACGACATGCCGGTTGGTCAGGATCAGGCCGCGCTCGGCGTCCACGACGAAGCCGGTCGCCTGCGCCGAGGTATTCCACTCGGTGTCGAAGGCGCGCGCGGCGTCGATCTGGATCGCGACTACACCGGTCGAAATGCGCTCGAGCGTCCGCGTCCAGCGCGAGGACTCCTCGAATTCAATCGGCTGCGGCAGCGGCAGGACCGGCAGTTGCGGCGACTGGAACGCAGGCTCCCGGTCGGGAGGCAGCGTCTGGCCCGGCAGGGCGGGCGCTGGCGCCGGCGGTTCCGGCGCAGGCGCCCCCGGCTGCGGTTGCTGCTGCGGCGGTGGCGGTGGCGGAGGCAGCGGCTGGGACTGCGGCTCCTGCTGCGCGCGGGCAAGCGAAGATGCCATCAGCGCAAGCGCAAGCACCAGGAAAACGCGCCGGAGGGCGCTGTCAGTCCAGCCGGTAACCGAATGTCTCATGAAAGCGCTCTTTGAACTCGTCCATCGTGAAGCCGTGATGCTGCGTACCGACGGTCGCGATCTTGATCGCACCCATCAGCGAAGCGATCCGCCCGGTCGTATCCCAGTCGATACCGCGCATCAGGCCGTAGACCAGGCCGGCGCGATAAGCGTCGCCGCAGCCCGTCGGATCGACCACCGTCACCGCACGCACGACGGGAACCTCGACGCTGCGACCGCCCGCGTAAATCACCGAGCCCTGCGCGCCCTGCGTCACCACATAGGCCTCGACCCGGCCTGCAAGTTCCCCGGTCGAGAGTCCCGTGCGTTCCTGCAGCAGCGTCGCCTCGTAGTCGTTGACCGTCACCCAGGCCGCCTGTTCGACGAAACCCGAAAGTTCCTCGCCGCCGAACAGCGTCATCGCCTGCCCGGGATCGAAGACGAAGGGGATGTCCGCCGCCGCGAACTGTGCCGCATGCGCAATCATGCCTTCGCGCCCGTCCGGGGCGAGCACGCCGATCGTGATACCGCTGCCGGCCGGGACTTCCTGGCGCCAGGAATGCGTCATCGCGCCCGGATGGAAGGCCGTGAGCTGGTTGGCGTCGAGATCCGTCGTGATGTAGGCCTGCGCCGTGTATTCGTCCGGGAGTTCCTGCACGTAGCGCAGCGACATGCCGTTCCGCGTCATCCAGTCCCGGTACGGCCCGAAGTCGTGGCCGACCGTGCCCATGGCGTGGCCGTCGCATTCGAGAAGCCGCAGATTGTAGGCGATGTTGCCCGCGCACCCGCCGAAATAGCGGCGCAGCGTCGGCACGACGAAGGAAACGTTCAGCAGGTGGATCTTCTCCGGCAGGATGTGGTCGCGGAACCGGCCCGGGTAGACCATCACCGTGTCGTAGGCGAGCGAGCCGCAGACTAGTGCCGCCATGCGAGTACCAGGATCCAGTTGAGCCCGAGCAGCAGAAAGGCGACGAAGACGGCGGCCGAGCCAAGCTCCTTGGCGATGCCAGACAGCGGATGGCGCTCGACGCCGATGCGATCGACCGTGGCCTCGACCGCGCTGTTGACGAGCTCGATCGCGAGCACGACGAACACCGGCCCGACCAGCAGCGCCCGCTCGACGCCGTTCTCGCCGAGCCAGAGCCCAAGCGGAACGACGAGGGCCGCGAGCAGGCACTCCTGGCGAAACGCCTCTTCGTCGCGCCAGGCGGCCGCGAACCCGCGCCAGGTGCTTCCAAAAGCGCGCGACAGGCGCGCCGGGCCCGTCTTCTTGTCGGGACGGTGCGTCACGCAGCGGCCGGCTTCCAGGCAATGTCGAGCTGGCGGGCTGCGCGCACGTCATCGAGGCGGCGCACGGGCATCGTGTGCGGCGCCGTTTTGACGGTTGCGGCGTCGGTCTTCGCCTCGCGCAGGATGGCGGCCAGCGCCTCGACGAAGCCGTCCAGCTCCTCGCGCGTCTCGGTTTCGGTCGGCTCGATCAGGAGGCACTCCGGCACCAGCAGCGGAAAATAGGTCGTCGGCGCATGGTAGCCGTGATCGAGGAGCCGTTTCGCAAAATCCATCGCCGTGACGCCCTGTTCCCGCGCCTGCCGTCTGAGCGTGACGATGAACTCGTGGCTTGCGCGACGGCCCGGATAGGCTGCATCGAAGCCGGCCTCGGTCAGCCGTGCCAGCAGGTAATTGGCGTTGAGGGTGGAGTACTCGGCAACCCGGCGCATGCCGGTGGCGCCGAGGATGCGCATGTAGACCCATGCCCGCAGCAGCACGCCGGTGTTGCCCATGAAGCCCGAAAGCGGGCCGATCGTGTCCGGCAGGTCGCGCTCGTCGAGCCAGCGAAAGCGCCCGCCTTCCCGCGCGACGACCGGAACCGGCAGGTACGGAAGCAGGCGCTGACCGACGCCGACCGCCCCTGACCCCGGCCCGCCGCCGCCATGCGGCGTCGAAAAGGTCTTGTGCAGGTTCATGTGGATCACGTCGAATCCCATGTCTCCGGGCCGCACCTTGGCGAGGATCGCATTGAGGTTGGCGCCGTCGTAGTACAGGAGCCCGCCCGCCGTGTGCACCTTGCGCGCAATCTCGAGGATGCGCCGCTCAAAGACCCCGAGCGTGCTCGGATTCGTCAGCATGATGCCGGCGGTCGCCGGCGACAGAGCCGCTTCGAGCGCGGAAACGTCCACGTCGCCGTCCGGGAGCGACGGAATTTCCCGTACTTTCATGCCGCACATGGTCGCCGATGCCGGGTTGGTACCGTGTGCCGCGTCCGGCACGATGATTTCGGTTCTCGCATGGTCGCCGCGCGCCCTGTGGTAGGCGCGGATCATCGCGACGCCCGCAAACTCGCCCTGCGCTCCCGCCATCGGCGTCAGCGAGACGCCCGCCATGCCCGTCACGTGGCGCAGCATCTCCTGCAGCTCGAACAGGCAGGCCATCACGCCCTGCCCCGTCGCCGCCGGGGACAGAGGATGCCGGCAAAGGAATCCCGGCAGCATCGCCAGTGAATTGCATGCCCGCGGGTTGTACTTCATCGTGCAGGAGCCCAGCGGGTAAAAGTGCGTGTCGATCCCGAAGTTGAGTTGCGACAGGCGCGTGTAATGGCGCACGGCCTGCAGCTCGGAGACTTCCGGCAGCGGCGGCGGCTGCCGGCGCCGGAAGGCTTCCGGGACCTCGCCCGGCTCGATCGCGGGGTACTGAGCCGTCGCGCCGCGGCCCCGGCGAGAAAGCTCGAAGATCAGCGGCTCGGGCCTGGGCATCGTCCCGGCCTCACGCCGCCGCGGCGCGGCCGAGCAGGCGGCCGAGCGCGCGCGCATAGATTTCGATGTCCGGACGCGTGCGCGTCTCGGTCGCGCAGACGAGAAGCGCATGGCCGAGTTCGGGGTAATCACGGGCAAGGTCATGGCCCCCGGCAATGCCTTCCGCCGCGAGCGCCTCGAGCAGCGGCGCAACCGGCCGGTCGAGCTTCAACACCGCTTCGTGGAAGCGCGCCCCGGTGAATGCCGGCCGCACTCCCGGCAGCCTCGCCAGCGCTTCGACGAGCTCGCCGGTTCGCGCGATGCAGGCACGCGCGACCCGCTCCAGCCCCGCGGGCCCGAGCAGGGCAAGATGGATCGTGGCGGCGGACATGAGCAGGCCCTGGTTGGTGCAGATGTTCGAGGTCGCCTTGCCGCGTCGGATGTGCTGCTCGCGGGCCTGCAGCGTCAGGGTGAATCCCGGCTTGCCCTCGGTGTCCACCGTGCGCCCGGCGATCCGCCCGGGCATCTGCCGCACGTGCTCCATGCGGCTCGCCATGAATCCGATGTAAGGGCCGCCCGATGACAAGGGCACGCCCAAAGGCTGCGCGTCCCCGCAGGCAATGTCGGCGCCGACTCCGCCCCACTCGCCGGGCGGCGCAAGCACGGCCAGTGAAACCGGATTCACGGCCGCGATGACGAGCGCGCCGTTCGCGCGCGCCCAGCGCGTGAGTGCATCCACGTCCTCGAGCTGGCCGAAGAAATTCGGCTGCTGGATCACAAGCGCCGTGATGTCCTCGCCGGCCAGCGCCTCGAGTGAATCCGGATCGATGCGGCCGCCATTCGCGTCGTAAGGCAGCGTGTCGAGTGCGAGATTCTGGCCTTCGGTGATCACGCGGGCCACGCGCCTCCAAGTCGGATTCACGGTCGCCGGCAGCAGGATGCGTGCCGACTCCGAGCGCCGATGCGCGCGCACGGCCATCAGGCAGGCCTCGGCCAGCGCCGAGGCGCCGTCGTAGAGCGAGGCATTCGAGACGTCCATGGCGGCGAGTCCGGCGATCATGGACTGGTATTCGTACATGGTCTGCAGCGTGCCCTGGCTGGCCTCGGCCTGGTACGGCGTATACGCGCTGTAGGTCTCGCCGCGCGTCACGAGCGCCCAGACCGGCGCCGGAATGTGATGCTCATAGGCGCCGGCGCCGATGAAATTGAGCGGGCGCCCGTCGGCGGCCGCGCGCTCGGCAGCGAGCCGGGCCACGCCCATTTCCGGGAGCGCCTCCGGCACGCCTGTCAGCGCATCGATCAGCAACGCCGGCGGAATTTCGTCGAACAGCTCGTCGATCGAACGGGCGCCGATGCGGTCGAGCATCGCGCGGACGTCCTCCGGCGTGTGCGGGACGTAGGGCACGATTTCCTCAGCCCCCGGCGGCCAGCGCGGCTTCATAGGCCGCGGCGTCCAGGGTTTCGGCGGCGGCCGCGCCACCCCTGAGCTTCAGCCGCAGGATCCAGCCCTCGCCGTAGGGATCGCGGTTGATCAGTTCCGGCCGGGTCGCGAGCAGCGGGTTCCCGGCCGTGACCTCGCCCGCCAACGGGCTGTACACGTCGGAAGCCGCCTTGACGGATTCCACGACGGCGCAGGCGTCGCCGGCGGCCAGGCTGCGCCCCGTCTCCGGCACCTCGACGAACACGAGGTCGCCGAGCGACTGCTGGGCATGATCGGTGATGCCGATCTCGACGCTGCCATCCGGCAGCGTGCGAAGCCACTCGTGACTCTTCGTGTATTGCAGGTCGGCCGGTACCAAACTCATGAGAGCCTCCATCCTAGAGTTCGATCGATGCCTTGCCGTTCCGGACGAACGGCGGCTTGACGAGACGCGCCGGGCAGCGCTTGCCGCGGATATCCACAGCCACCGGGCCCTCGGCCGCGGCCGGGAGCCGCACGAGGCCGATCGACCGTTCCAGGGTGGGCGAAAACGTGCCGCTGGTCACCTCGCCCTCGCCCGCCTCGGCGGCAAACACTTTCTGGTGAGAACGCAGCACGCCGCGTTCCAGCAGCAGCAGGCCGGTGAGCTTGCGCGCCGGTCCTGCCGCGCGCTGTTTTTCGAGGGCCGCCTTGCCGACGAAATCGCGGTTGCCTTCCAGCGCGACCGTCCACGCGAGGCCCGATTCAAGCGGCGAGACGTCCTCGTCCATGTCGTTGCCGTAGAGGTTCATTCCGGCTTCGAGACGCAGCGTGTCGCGTGAGCCAAGGCCGCAGGCCGCGATGCCCTCGCTCCCCAGCGATTGCCAGAATTCTTCGGCCGATTCGGCGGGCAGCGCGATTTCGATTCCGTCTTCCCCCGTGTAGCCGGTCCTTGAGATGAACCATTCGTCGCAGGCGGCGGCGAAGAACACGCCGAGAGCGCCCGCCGCGGCGCGGCAGGCTTCCGGCAAGGCCGGCGTCGCCTTGGCCCGCGCCTTCGGCCCCTGGACGGCGATCAACGCAAGGTCGCGCCGCGGCACGACCGCGACGCCCATCGGTTTCGCATGCTCCTTGATCCAGGTCAGGTCCTTGTCAGCAGTGGCCGCGTTGACGACGAGCCGGAACCAGCGCTCATCGAGGAAGTAGGCGATCAGGTCGTCGATGACCCCGCCGTCCGCATGCAGCATGCAGCTGTAGAGCGCCTTGCCCGGTACCGTCAGGCGGCCGACGTCGTTCGCGAGCAGCCGCAGCAGCAGCGGACGGACGCCGGCACCGCGCAGGTCGACCGTGCACATGTGGGAGACGTCGAACATGCCGGCGTCGCGACGCACGGCGTGATGCTCATCGATCTGCGAGCCGTAGGCGACCGGCATGTCCCAGCCGCCAAAATCCACCATGCGCGCGCCGGCCGCAACGTGGAGATCATAGAGCGGTGTCCGTCTTCCCATCGGCTTACCTGCCATACGGCCCGGCCATGAAAAAGGGCGGCGGGCCACCGGACCCGCCGCCCCTCTGTCCTGAAACCTGAGAGATTGGGTACCGGCCCTGTCCCGGTTCCGCTCCCCTTCGGTGGGCCCACGCGGGCCGCTCTCCAGAGTTCGCAGGTTCCTGCCGTTCGGGTGCCTGAGCGTTTCCGGGCGGGTTGCGCCTTCGGCGCCGCGCGTGCGCGGACTCTCCGGCAGGGCCTCTTCGCGACAGTCGGGATTCTAGCGGAAAGTGCCGCCGTTCACAGGGTATAGTCCCGCGGTCGCACGCATCCGGCACCGGAGTCCGCCCATGTCCCGATCGTTCGCGCCGCCCCTCGCCCTGCTTTTCGCCCCGGTCCCCGCGGCCGGCGTCGTCCCGCTCGATGTCCTCGAGCGCAACGTGGATGACTGGATCGCCGCGCAGAAGGCGAAGTGATCGCGCCCCGCCGGCATGCGGTCGCGGTCCGCGTCCGCGCTGTCACCGTCGGCGGCGAGGCACCGGTCGTCGTCCAGTCGATGACGAACACCGACACGGCCGACATCGACGCGACCGCGCGCCAGGTAAGCGAGCTCGCGGAGTCGGGTTCCGAGATCGTGCGAGTCACCGTCAATACTGACGAGGCGGCCGCGGCAGTGCCGTACATCCGGGAGCGGCTGCTCGCCCGGGGCTGCGACGTCCCGATCGTCGGCGATTTCCACTACAACGGCCACAAGCTGCTCGCCAACCATCCCGCCTGCGCCGAAGCACTCGACAAGTACCGTATCAACCCCGGCAACGTGGGCCGCGGCAGCAAGCGCGATCCCCAGTTTGCGGCGATGGTCGAGACCGCCTGTCGTCATGCCAAGCCGGTCCGCATCGGCGTCAACTGGGGCAGCCTCGACCAGGACCTGCTGACGCGCATGATGGACGAGAACTCGCGCGCCGCGGATCCCAAGGAGGCGCTCGAGGTGCTGCGGGAGGCCACCGTCGTTTCGGCGCTTGCTTCGGCAGCCCGTGCGGAGGAGCTGGGGCTGCCGCACGACTCGATCGTCATCAGCAGCAAGGTGAGCGGCGTGCAGGACCTGATCGCCATCTACCGCGACCTGGCCGCGCGCTGCGACTATCCGCTGCACCTGGGGCTGACCGAAGCCGGCATGGGCGCCAAGGGCATCGTTTCCTCGGCCGCGGCGCTCGCGGTGCTGCTCCAGGAAGGGATTGGCGACACGATCCGCATCTCGCTGACGCCGGAGCCGGGCGGCGACCGCCGCCAGGAAGTGCGGGTCGCGCAGGAGATCCTGCAGAGCCTCGGCCTGCGCGCCTTCATGCCGCGGGTCGTCGCCTGCCCGGGCTGCGGACGTACGACCAGCAGCTATTTCCAGGAACTCGCGCAGCGCATCCAGGACCACGTGCGCGAGCGCATGCCGGCGTGGCGCCGCGAATTCCAGGGCGCCGAGAACATGACGGTTGCCGTCATGGGCTGCGTCGTGAACGGCCCGGGCGAGAGCAAGCACGCGAACATCGGCATCAGCCTGCCCGGCACCGGCGAACGCCCGGTCGCACCGGTGTACGAGGACGGCAAGAAGACGGTGACGCTCAAGGGCGAACGCATCGCGGAGGAATTCCAGGCACTGGTGGAGAGCTACGTCGCGCGCCGCTTTGCGCGCCGGGAGGCCTGATGGAAGCGCTGAAGGAACGCAAGTGCGCGCCCTGCGAGGGCGGGGTCCGGCCGCTGGATACGAGGCAGGCCGGCGGGATGCTGCAGCGGCTGCACGCCGACTGGAAGCTGGTCGAGGATGGCAAGGCGATCCGGCGCGAGCTGAGGTTTCCGGACTTCTGGCGGACCATGAGCTTCGTCAATGCGCTCGCGCACATCGCGAACGTCGAGGATCACCACCCGGACCTCGAGGTGGGCTACAACTACTGCCGGATCCGCTATTCGACCCACGCGATCGGCGGTCTCTCGGACAACGACTTCATCTGCGCCGCCAAGGCGGATGCCCTTGTCCAGTAACGGCATGGATGCCGCCCACCGGCGGGTGATCTTCGCCTCCTCGCTCGGCACGGTATTCGAATGGTACGATTTCTACCTGTACGGCACGCTCGCCGTATTTTTCTCGGCGCTCTTTTTTCCGCCCGGCCACGAGACGGCGGCGTTCCTCGCAAGCCTTGCGACCTTCGGCGCGGGCTTCGCCGTACGCCCCATCGGCGCGCTCGTCTTCGGCCGCATCGGCGACCGGGTCGGTCGCAAGTACACCTTTCTCATCACCATCGTCGTCATGGGCTTGTCCACCGCACTCGTCGGCGTATTGCCGACTTATGCACAGATCGGAATCTGGGCGCCGATCCTGCTCGTGAGCCTGCGGCTGGCCCAGGGCCTCGCGCTCGGCGGAGAGTACGGCGGCGCCGCCACCTACGTCGCGGAACACGCGCCGGCGGGCAGGCGCGGCTACTACACGAGCTGGATCCAGACGACCGCGACGCTTGGATTCTTCCTGTCGCTCGCCATGATCCTGGCCTGCCGGCTCGGACTCGGCGAGGACACGTTCCGCGCCTGGGGCTGGCGCCTGCCGTTCCTGATTTCGGTCCTGCTGCTGGCGGTGTCCGTCTACATCCGGCTGCGCCTGGAGGAATCGCCGGTCTTCGTCGAAATCAAGTCCGCGGGCCGCCTGTCGCGGGCGCCGCTCCGCGAGAGTTTCGCGAAATGGGGCAATGCGCGCCTGGTGCTGCTGGCCCTATTCGGGGCGACCGCGGGCCAGGGCGTCGTCTGGTATACGGGACAGTTCTACGCGCTCTTCTTCCTGCAGAACACGCTGAAGCTCGATTTCCAGACCGCATACCTGCTGATCGCGGCCGCGCTCGTGATCGGCACGCCTTTCTTCGTGTACTTCGGCCGGCTCTCGGACCGCGTCGGGCGCAAGCGAATCATGGTGGTCGGCTGCCTGCTCGCGGCGCTCACGTTCATCCCGATCTTCAAGGGGCTGACGCTGTCGGTGAATCCCGCGCTCGCCGAGTTCGAGACGCGCGCCGCCGTAACCGTTGCCGGCAGCGACTGCCGCCTCCACGTCTTTGCGAAGCCAAAAACGGCCTGTGACCGGGCGCGCGACCTGCTGACCAAGGCGGGCGTCAACTACGAGCGTGTGGCGCCCGAGGCCGGACTCGAGGTGGCCACGACGATCGCGGGTGCCCGCCTGGCGGGCTTCGACGAGGCGGCCTACCGCGCGGCACTCGACGCCGCCGGCTACCCGGCGGCTCCCGATCCGGGGCGCATGAACTTGCCGGTCACGCTGCTGCTGCTCGTGATCCTGATGCTCTACGTCACCATGGTGTATGGGCCGATCGCCGCGTATCTCGTTGAGCTCTTCCCGACCCGGATTCGCTACTCGTCGATGAGCCTCCCGTACCACATCGGCAACGGCTGGTTCGGGGGCTTCCTCCCCTTCCTCGCGGCCGCTCTCGTCGTGCTGACCGGGAATATCTACTACGGGCTCTGGTACCCCATCGCGATCGCCACCATGAGCGGCATGGTCGGGCTCATCGGCCTGCGCGAGACCAAGGACGTCGACATCCGATCATGAAGGAACGCGGCGGACGGAGGCCGGCACGTCGCCTGCCGCGCCGAGCGCCCGTTGCATCAGCAGCCGCTTCAATGAACCCGACGACTGCGCGAGCCCGAGCCCGCTGCGGCGCAGGCGCGACTGCACGGGGTGGCCGCCGAAGAAGAGCCGCTTGATGCCGTCGAGCAGCGCGATGACCGGCAGCGCCTCGGCCTTGCGCCAGCGCTCGTACCGGCGCAGGACGCAGAGTTCGCCGGGGTCCTCCCCCGCCGCGATCGCGATGCCGAGGACGTCGACGAGCGCGGCCGCATCGAGGAAAGCGAGGTTGATGCCCTGGCCCGCAAGCGGGTGCACGGTGTGCGCGGCATCGCCGACGAGCGCGACTCGATCCGACACGTATCGCCGCGCGTGCACGAATCTCAGCGGGAATGCCGCGCGCGGCGTCGTGGCGACGAGCCGGCCGAGCACGCCCGCAGAGGCCGCGGTCACGCGGCGGGCAAACTCCGCTTCGGAGCAGTGCACGAGCGCTTCCGCCTGCTCCGGCAGCGTGGTCCAGACCAGGGAAACCCGCCCGTCCGCAAGCGGCAGGAGCGCAAAAGGCCCGGTGTCGAGGAAGCGCTGCCAGGCGGTATTCCCGTGCGCACATTCCGATTCGAGGTGGGCCACGACCGCCCGCTGGCCATAGTCCCAGCCGCGAGTCTCGATGCCGGCCTGCCTGCGGACGCCCGAATCCGCGCCATCGGCGCCGACGACAAGCCCGGCCCGATATTCGCGACCGTCAGCGAGCCCCACGCGGACGGCGCCGCGCATCGCCTCGAGCGTCGAGAAGCCGCCGCTCAGCAAAACGGCACCGAGCGCCCCGGCCCGCGCGGTGAGCGCGGCCTGGATGCTACGGTTCTCGCCCATGTGGCCGAGGTCAGGCTCGCCGAGCTCCGCCGCATCGAACACGAGTGCATCCGGGCCATCGGGATCCGTGCGCTCCTCCCAGATCACCATGCGCCGGTAGGCGCAGGCCCGCGCGGCCACCGCGGGCCATGCGCCGGTCCGTTCGAGGAGCTGTTGCGACGCACGCGCCAGTGCCGAGACACGGACATCGAGCGGCGATCCCGCCGCGGGTGCGATCGCCGGCCGCTGCTCGAGGAGCGCGACGCGAAGCCGGTCGGTTGCGGGAGTCGCCGCGAGGAGCGCCGCCGCGCCGGCCCCGGCCATGGCGCCGCCGACAATCATCACGTCGAAGTCGCGATTCATGCCCGGACACCCACGGTCGCGGGCGCATCCTGCAGCGGCAGTCCGCGGACCAGGCGCGGTTGGCGGCCGGCCAGGCCCATGGTGCGGCGAGCAAACTCGCGCTTGACCGGGCGCAGCAGGTCGAAAAGCAGGAGACCGCCGCCGCGCATGGGGCGCATCGGCGCAAAGGGCAGGCCGAAGCCGCGGACCAGTGAATCGGTAAAGCGGATGACGGCGCGCCGGTCGGGCGCTCGCCAGGAGGCATATTGCTCGAGCAGCGGGTCGGCGCCCGGATCCTCGCCTTCCCGGCCGGCAACGAGTTCCGCGAGCATGGCCACGTCGCGCAGCGCCAGGTTGAATCCCTGCCCCGCCACCGGATGCAACGCCTGCGCGGCATTGCCCAGGATCACCGCGCGCGGCGCCGTCAGCCGATCTGCGAGCGTCAGTGCGAGCGGATAGCACTGCCGGCGCCCGACACGCGTGAACCGGCCGAGTCTCAACCCGAAAGCCTCCTGGAGTCCGGCCAGGAATCCGCGGTCATCGAGGGCGAGCGCACGGCGCGCCGATTCAGGCGCAAGCGTCCAGACCACTGCCGAGCGCCCCTCGGAGATCGGCAACAGGGCGATCGGACCCGTCGGCGTGAAGCGCTCATAGGCGGTGTAATCGTGGAACCGGCCCGTGTCGACGTGCGCGATGATCGCGTGCTGGCCGTAGTCGGAAACCTGGCCACCGATGCCGAGCGCGCCACGCACCGCGGACTGCGCCCCGTCCGCCGCGACCACGAGGCGCGCCTCGTGGCTCGCGCCGGCATCCGTCCGCAGCCGGATGGAATCCTGGCCCGGCACCAGCCCGGCAACGCGCGCGTGCCGCACCCGGACCCTCGGCGCCGCGGCGACCCGTTCGCGCAACGCCCGCCCCAGCAGGCGGTTCTCGACCGTGTAGCCGAGAGCATCGAGGCCCTGCTCGGCCGCGGTCAGGGCCGCCGTGCCAAATACGCCTCGCTCGGAGACATGAATGCGGCGGATCGGACACGCGCGGCGCGCGACCGCCGTCCAGGCGCCGATGCCTTCGAGCACGCGACGGCTGCCACTCGAGAGAGCAGTCGTGCGCGCATCGAAGCTCGGCTGCTCGTCGGCATCCGCGGCGACCGGTTCGATGACGACGATGTCGAGCGGCAGCTCCGCCAGCGCCGCCGCCAGGGAAAGGCCAACCATGCCGCCGCCGGCGATGGCGACATCACAACGGTCGGGACACGGGCCGGTCATGCAGCGGCCATGAGGCGCTCGATCTCGTCCGGCGCTGTCGGCATCCCCGCGGTCAGCACCTCCGGCCCGGTGGCCGTCACCGCCACGTCGTCTTCGATGCGCACCCCGATGCCCCACCACTCGCGACGCACGCCTTTGCTGCCCGGCGCGATGTAGATACCGGGCTCGATGGTCGTGACCATGCCCGGCTCGAGCAATCTCCATTGCTCGCCGACCTTGTATTCGCCGACATCGTGGACGTCCATGCCGAGCCAATGCCCGGTGCGATGCATGAAGAAGGGCCGGTAAGCGCCTTCCCTGATCAGCTTCGGGACGCGCCCCTTCAGGAGCCCGATTTGCACGAGACCCTGGGTGATTGCGCGCACGGCCGCCTCGTGAGGATCGTTCCAGTGGGCGCCGGCTCGCACCCTGGCAATGGCGGACCGTTGCGCTTCCAGCACGACCTCATAGACGGCGCGCTGGCGTCGGCTGTAGCGGCCGCCCACCGGCAGCGTGCGGGTCACGTCCGAAGCGTAATAGTCGAACTCGCAGCCCGCGTCGATGAGGAGCAATTCCCCGTCCAGCATCTGCCGGCTGTTCTCGCGATAGTGCAGCACGCAGGAGTTCGGTCCGCTGCCGACGATCGGATGATAGGAGATGTCCGCGCGCCGGCGATGGAACTCGTGCAGGATCTCCGCCATGACCTCGTATTCCATGCGTCCCGGACGAACGGCGCCAAGCGCGCGGCGATGCGCTGCGCAGGCGATCCCGGCAGAGCGGCGCATCGACGCGAGCTCGGCCCGGCTCTTGAAAAGGCGCATCTCGTGCAGAGGATGGTCGAGTGCGACAAATTCGTGCGGCGTGCGCATGCCCTGCTTGCCCTGCGACCGCAGGCGGTTGACCCAGCCGATCACGCGCTTGTCGAACTCCGGGTGCGCGCCCATGGTGTAGAAGACACGGGAACACCGCTCGAGCAGGCCCGGCAGGATCTCGTCGATGTCGCTGAACGGGAAAGCATCGTCGGCACCGTAGTCCCGGACCGCGCCGTCGGGACCCGCGCGCGCGCCGTCCCAGGCCTCGCGGGCCGGGTCGCGATCGCGCACGAACAGCACGTACTCGCCCTGCGGCCGTCCCGGCAACAGGACCGCAACGGCGTCCGGTTCCGCCAGCGAAGTCAGGTAGTAGAAATCGCTGTCGGGCCGGTAATTGTACTCGACGTCATTGTTGCGGATGCGCACCGGAGCGGTGGGGAGGATCGCGATGGCATCCTTGCCCATCAGCCGCATGAGCTGGCGCCGGCGCTTGGCGAACTCATCCCGCCGCATGGGCTCTCGCTCCCTCCAGCTCGTCGAAGGCGAGCTGGGCGCCTGCACGCACGAACTCGAACAGTTCCATGAAGTCGCCCTCGCCGGCATCGGCGTCGCGGCCCGGCTCGAGCTCCGCGCGCGCAATGTCCGCCAGGTCGCGCAGGAATTCGCCGACTTCGCCCGCGCCTGCGATGTCCCGGACCGGCGATCCACTGCCGATGCCGTAAAGGAACCCGCCGCACCAGGCCGCCAGCGCCGCTACACGATCGCGAAGGGGTGTGTTCTCGGCCGGAAGCAGCGGCATGAACTCGAATTCCGCCGAATGGAGGGCCTCGATTGTCCGGGCGGGCAGCTCGCCAAGCAATACATCCGGCATCGGCCCCGCCGCGCCATCCGCTTCGGCGGCCAGATCCCCCAGCCATTCCTTCGCGCCGTATCCCTTGCGCACGCACAAGGCCCCGCACAGCCAGCCATGGGCCTCGGCCGTGTCGACCGTCACGTTCATGCTCTTGAGGGCGGCATCCAGGTCCGCGTGGGTCATGCCCCCGAACGGTAGCAGTAATCGGCAGGCCGTGGCAGCATAGTGGCGCCATGGATGAGTCCAGCAAGCCCGGCCTCGAGCGCGAGTTCAAGCGGCTCGAACGACGCCTCGACGAACTGGTCGGCGTCGTCGCGCAGCTGAAGGAAGAGAACCGCGCATTGCGCCAGCGGCAGGACACGCTCTCCGCCGAAAGGTCGACGTTGATGCAGAAGAACGAGCAGGTTCGGGCGCGGGTCGAGGCAATGATCGGCCGACTGAAGGCCATGGAGAGCGGCGCATGAGCGGCGACCAGAGCCGGGTCAGCGTGCGGATCCTGGAGAAGGAGTACCACGTCACCTGCCCTGCCGAGGAACGCCCGGCGCTGCTCGACTCGGCCGCATACCTGAACCGGAAGATGCGCGAAATCCGCGACAGCGGCAAGGTGGTCGGGCTCGACCGCATCGCGGTGATGGCGGCCCTCAACATCGTCAATGAACTGCTGCAGACACGCGGCCACGACGAGGGTGTCGAGACCGACATTGCCTCGCGGATCAAGGCAATGCGCGAGCGCGTGGAATCCGCGCTGACGCGCAGCCAGTCCCTCGGGATATGAACGATGGCGGCTCGCGCCGGATGCGCGGACGCCGATGGTTTGGCGCCGCCTGCGGTGCTCGATGCGGACCTGGGTACCTCTCGACCCTAATGTGAAAAACCCAGGAGCCTGGCTCAGCGGCAGTATTGTGCAAGTCCGCCTCGTTGCGGAAAGCCTTAAGTGCCACGGCCTGCTCCACTTGTTGCTCCGGTTCGAGAGCAGCGGTCCAAAACGGCACAGGCGGGTGGCGCCTCTCGATTCCCGCCATGGTTGAAGGGCGGCCCGCGCGCGGGCGGCGCCTGCGCAGGGCGCGCCGCGCTGTGCCGGCTGCCGATCGCCCGGCTGCCGCGTCTGCGCATGCCCCGGCTCTGCTGCGTGGATCCGGCAGATGAGCTACTGGCTCATGAAATCGGAGCCCGGCACGTTCGGCATCGATGACCTCGCCCGTTCACCGGACCGGACGGCGGGCTGGGACGGCGTGCGCAACTACCAGGCACGGAACATGCTGCGCGATGATTTCACCGTCGGCGACCGGGCATTCTTTCACCATTCGAGCTGCGAAACGCCCGGGATCTACGGGACGATGGAGGTCGTCCGCGCGGGCCATCCCGACCCCACCGCTTTCGACCGCGGCCACCGTCACTACGACGCCGGCAGCGATCGCTCCAAGCCCCGCTGGTACCAGGTCGAAGTCCGGTTGCTCAGAAAGTTCGCGCGTCCCGTGACGCTCGAGGCGCTGCGCGAGCACACCGAGGGCCCGCTGCGCAACCTGATCGTGCTGCGTCGAGGCAATCGGCTCTCGGTGATGCCCGTCACGGCGGAGCAATGGAAATTCATTCACCGACTCGCGCGTGAAAAGGTGATGTGATCGTCACTGCGGAGTGATCGCGGACTCGATGCGACGCGTGATGTGCATACCCCTTGCTTGCAATCCCGTCAACCATGTATATACTCCGACCTCGGATTAACCCGACATGGAGATCCAACATGGCGACCAAGAAGAAGGCAAAGAAAAAGGCTTCGAAGAAAAAGTAAGCCCTTTGCCTGATGGATCGGTGGTTGGCTGATCGAAAGACGACCAACCGCCGGTTCACCAAGTGATGAGACTGTGCCCGCGAAAGCGGGCACAGTTTTTTCCGGAGCCCGCACATGGACGCCGATTCGAAGAAGAAAGCCGCCGCACTCGCCGCGCTCGACTTTGTCGAGGACGGGATGACGGTGGGCGTCGGCACGGGTTCCACCGTCAATTATTTCATTGCGGCACTGAATGACCGCCGCAACCGCGTGGCGGGCGCCGTTTCCTCGTCCGAGGCGAGCACGCGCCTGCTCAAGCAAGCCGGCATCGAGGTGCTCTCGCTCAATGACACGGGCGATCTTTCGCTATACGTGGACGGGGCCGACGAGGCGACCCGCCACCTCGCGCTGATCAAGGGGGGCGGGGGCGCCCTGACCCGGGAAAAGATCGTGGCCGCGGCCAGCCGCCGCTTCGTCTGCATCGTGGATGATTCAAAGCTCGTCGATGTGCTCGGGCGCTTTCCGCTTCCCGTGGAAGTCATCCCGATGGCACGCTCGCTGGTCGCGCGGAAACTCGCGGGGCTCGGCGGCAAGCCGGTGATGCGCCAGGGATTCACGACAGATAATGGCAACGTGATCCTCGACGTGCACAACCTGGAGATCACCGACCCGGCGGCGCTCGAGACGCGGATCGGGCTGATCGTCGGGGTGGTCGAGGTCGGATTGTTCGCCAGGCGGGGGGCGGACGTGCTGCTGGTCGCAGGCGATGGCGGAGTGCGCGCGCTTCGGCGCTGATCCGTTCCCGGCATGCCCATGAAGGTGCGCGACAGCGGCATGCCGGAGGCTGCGACCTGGGACGGATTTTTCGATCCCGGGACGATTCTCGGCCAGCTGGCATTCGATGACCGCGCCGACGTCGTGGATTTCGGCTGCGGCTACGGCACGTTCACCGTCGCGGCGGCCAGCCGGACAACGGGGGTCGTCCACGCCATCGATCTCGATGCCGGGATGGTCGCCGCCACGGCCGCGCGCGCAGCGTCGCTCGGCCTCGCAAATGTCCGGGTCATGCAGCGCGATTTCGATGCGGAGGGCACGGGATTGCCGGACGCTTCCGTCGGCTACGCCATGCTCTTCAACGTGCTGCACGCGCGGGACCCGATGCCGATGCTGAGAGAGGCGACTCGTATCCTCAAGCCGCGCGGCGTGCTGGCCGTCATTCACTGGGTGCACGACGCCGGGACGCCCCGCGGCCCCGAACTCAGCATTCGTCCGCGGCCGGAGCAGTGCCAGGCCTGGATCGGGCGAGCAGGATGCGAGATCCGGATTCCGCGGGTCGCGCTGCCGCCTCACCATTTCGGCGTCGTCGGACGGCGCCCGCCGTAAGTCAAAAGAGCCGGCTCAGGGCCGGCTCTCTGGCTTGTTTGGCTGGGGGACTAGGATTCGAACCTAGGTTGGCGGAGTCAGAGTCCGCAGTCCTACCGCTAGACGATCCCCCACATGCGGTTCGTCCCCAGGAAGCGTGTCAGCGCTTGCTGAACTGCGTCCCGCGGCGTGCCTTGCGCCGGCCCACCTTCTTGCGTTCGACCTCGCGCGCATCACGGGTCACGAAGCCGGCGGCCCGCAGCGGCTTGCGCAGTTGCGAATCGTAGTCGATCAGCGCGCGCGTAATGCCGTGACGGATGGCGCCGGCCTGGCCGGTGATGCCGCCACCCTCGACCAGCACGTTGATGTCGAGCCGGCCGGTCATCTGCACCAGCTCAAGCGGCTGACGGACGATCATGACGCCCGTCTTGCGGCCAAAAAACTCGTCCAGCGGACGGCCGTTGACGGTGATCGTGCCCTTTCCCGGCTTCAGGAAGACCCGTGCCGAAGACGACTTGCGCCGGCCGGTCGCGATGTTTGCGCTGGTCGCCATGGGGGGTCCTCAAATCTCGAGTCGTTTCGGCTGCTGCGCGGCATGCGGATGCGCACCGCCCGCAAACACGTGAAGTTTCCGGTACATCTGGCGGCCCAGGATCGTCTTCGGCAACATGCCCTTGACCGCATACTCAATCGCGCGTTCGGGGTGCTCCTGGAGGAGTTTCCCGAGCGCCACCGTCTTCAGGTTGCCCAGGTAGCCCGTGTGCTGCTGGTAGACCTTGTCGCGGATCTTGTTGCCGGTCACCGCAACCTTTTCCGCATGGATGACGATGATGTGGTCACCGCAATCCACGTGCGGCGTGAACTCCGGCTTATGCTTGCCGCGCAGCCGCATGGCAATCTGGGTCGCAAGCCGGCCAAGGGTCCTGCCGGTCGCGTCTACCAGGTACCAGTCGCGCCGGACACGCTCTGGCGTCGCAAAAGCCGTCTTCATCTTGGGCCCCTGAAAAGGGTCGAGTGCGTGAAAGGGCGGCAAGTTTACACAGAAGGCGGGGGCTTGCAAAGCCACGGTACCGTACACGCAAGTCCTTGTCGCGCCAAAGGAAGCGCCACCTGGGATCGCTATATAATGTGGGTTCCATGGACCCGCGCGTCCTATCCTTCCTTGATCGCCTGCTGGAGCTGGCGGATAGCGGCCTGCGCGGGAGCTTTGCGAGGCCCGCGAGCAGTCGGGCAACCCCCGGAGACCCCGAACCGGCACCCATCGATGCCAGTCGCCACCGCCATGCCGCCGGCCTGATGCGGGTCAATCACGCCGGGGAAATCGCCGCCCAGGGCCTCTATCAGGGACAGGCTCTCACGGCTCGCTCGCCGGCCACGCGCCAAACGCTTCGCCAGGCGGCGACTGAAGAAGGCGATCACCTGGCCTGGTGCCGGGACCGGCTCGACGAGCTCGGCTCGCGGCCTTCGCTGCTGAATCCACTCTGGTACGCGGGATCCGTCGCCATCGGGGCAGCGGCCGGGCTTTTCGGGGACCGCGCCAGCCTGGGTTTCATGGCGGAAACCGAGCGACAGGTCGAGGGCCATCTTGCCGATCACCTCGAACGGCTGCCCCTGGATGATGTGCGCAGCCGCGCCATCCTCGAACAGATGCAGGCCGACGAGATCGAACACGGCCGCGCGGCCTTCGCGGCGGGCGGCGCGGCGCTCCCGGATCCGGTGCCGCGACTCATGCGCCTGGCGGCCCGGGTCATGACCGGCACGGCCTACTGGATCTGACCGATGTCCCATTATGTCTTGCGATGCGCGCGGGGCTGTAATACAACGACGGGCGGGAATGCCACGGCCGCCCTGCCGCGTGGCGATCACCCCAGGGGAGCCCAATGGAAGAAGCCGTCAAGCAACTGACCGACATCCCGGCGATCAATCGTTTCCTCAGCTATTGCCGGGTTCGCACGGTGCCGTCGAAAACGGCGCTGATCCATGCCGGCGACCTGCCGGATGTCCTTTACTACATCATTCGCGGCTCGGTTGAGGTGATGATCGAAGACGAAGACGGCAACGAGATGGTCCTCGCCTATCTGAACAAGGGCCAGTTCTTCGGCGAGATGGGCCTGTTCTCGGACAGTCAGCAGCGCAGCGCCTGGGTCAGGACGCGCTCCCAGTGCGAGCTCGCCGAGATGACTTATCCCCGCTTTCGCCAGGTCGCCTCGGAAAGCCCGGGACTCGTATTCGAGCTCGCGACCCAGCTCGCGACCCGTCTCGATCGCACGAACCGCAAGCTTGGCGATCTCGCCTTCGTCGATGTCACAGGCCGAATCGCGCACGCGATCATGGATCTCTGCGGCGAACCGGATGCGATGACGCACCCGCAGGGCATGCAGATCAAGGTGAGCAGGCAGGAGCTGTCGCGGCTCGTCGGCTGCTCGCGCGAAATGGCCGGCCGCGTGCTCAAGGTGCTCGAGGAGCAGGGCCTGCTGACGGCGCGCGGGAAGACGATCGTGGTTTTCGGCGCGCGTCCCAAGGTAAAGGCTCGCGCGGCCCCCGAGTTTGCCAAGGCGGCGGTCGCGGCGGCGAAATAGAATGAAGGGGACAATGAAGGGGACGCACCCCTTCGGCGACACGTAGCGCCTATTTACGACACCGCAGTTCGCCGAAGGGGTGCGTCCCCTTCATTGTCCCCTTCATTCAACGATCGCCGCGCGCATCGCGCGGATCGTCGTCGCGTAATCCTTCGTTCCGAAGATCGCGCTGCCCGCGACGAAGGTATCCGCGCCGCCGCGGGCGATCGCCCCGATATTGTCCCGACTGACGCCACCGTCGATTTCGAGCCGAACCTCGCGTCCGAGCGCATCGATGCGCCGGCGCGCCTCCTTCAGTTTTCCGAGAACGGGCTCGATGAACCGCTGACCCCCGAATCCGGGGTTCACCGACATGAGGAGCACGAGATCGACCGACGCGAGCGTGTGGTCGAGCCAGGACAGGGGTGACGCCGGATTCAACACGATGCCCGGACGGCAGCCGGAATTGCGGATCAGCTGGATCGTGCGGTCGACATGGCGGCTCGCCTCCGGGTGGAAGCTGATCCAGGATGCCCCCGCCTCGGCGAATTCGGGCACCAGCCGATCGACCGGCTCAACCATCAGGTGCACGTCGATCGGGGCCTTGATGCCATGCTTGCGCAGGGCCTTGCAGACCAGCGGACCGAAAGTCAGGTTCGGGACATAGTGATTGTCCATCACGTCGAAGTGAATCCAGTCCGCGCCGGCCGCGAGCACCGCCTCGACTTCGGCACCAAGGCGCGCGAAGTCCGCGGACAGGATCGACGGCGCGATGACCGGTGCCAGCATGCGCCTACTCTAGCGCAAGCCGCGCGCCTCGCGGACGCGTTCCCAGGCCGCCTGGATTGCCTGCGTCCGCTGTTTGGCCACGTCGAGCATCGATTCCGGCAGGCCCCGCGCGACCAGCTTGTCCGGATGATTTTCGCTCATGAGCTTGCGGTAGGCGCGCTTGACCTCGGCATCGCCCGCTGTCGCCGGGACGCCGAGGACCTCGTAGGCGTCGTCGAGCGCGGACCGACCGCCCGGTGCCGCGCCGGGCCTGGCGGCGCCAGCCGCTCCGAAGGCGCCGGCATGGGCCTGCAGTCGCAGCAGCGTCTCGAGATGCGCGAATTCGAGCGCGCCGATGCCGAGGGTCGATGCGACACGCAGGAGCGTGTCGCGGGTTGCGCCCGCCAGGCCATCGCCGAGGAGCGCCGCGCGCATCTGGATCTCGAGGAACATCCGCAGCACGGCCTCGCGGCCGCGGCAGGCGGCGGCGAGTTCGGAAAGCATGGCCTCGGGATCGAAATCCGGCTGTTTGCCGCGAGTGTAGTATTCCATGGCGGCGCGCGTGTCGGCTTCGCCCAGGTTGAACTGCCGGAAAATCCGCCGCGCCGCCGCGATGTCCTGCTCGGAAACGCGCCCGTCGGACTTCGCGACATGTCCCATGATGCTGAACGCAGCGCGGAAAAAAGTCGCCCGAACGGTCGCGGGATCGACGCGCGGGCCCGCCCGGCGGCTCGCGACGTATTGGTCGTAGAGGTGACCGACGATCAGGCCCAGCAGCACGCCCATCGGGCGCCTCGTCAGGACGAAGCCCAGCAGCGCGCCGACCAGCTTGCCGGTCCAGTTCATCGTGCGTTCCTTGACCGCCCCGCGCGCGCCATGTTAGCAAGTGCGCGCACCGCATGAATTCCGACGCACTCTATGAATCGAATCTCCGTTCCCTTCCGCTCGTCCATCGCGGCAAGGTGCGCGACAACTATGCGATCGGCGATGATCGGCTGCTGATCGTCGCGAGCGATCGCCTCTCGGCGTTCGACGTCGTGCTGCCCGACCCGATTCCCGGCAAGGGCCGGGTGCTCACCGCGATCTCGAATTTCTGGTTCGCCCGCACGCGCCACATCGTCGCCAATCACCTGACCGGCGAGCCCGTCTCGCGCCACGTCACGGATTCCGGCGAGCGCGCGCCGCTCGAGGGTCGCGCGGTCGTGGTCCGGCGTCTCAGGCCGTTGCCCGTGGAAGCCGTCGTTCGCGGATACCTGATCGGCTCCGGCTGGAAGGACTATCAGGCGACCGGCAGAGTCTGCGGTATCGCCCTGCCACCCGGTCTGACACTCGCCTCGCGGCTCCCGGTCCCGGTATTCACTCCGGCAACCAAGGCGGCCGCGGGCCGACACGATGAAAACGTGACGTTCGCGGAAGTCGAGAAGACGATCGGACCTGCGATCGCCGCCCGCGTCCGCGGGCTTGCGCTCGAGCTCTACGCCTTTGCCGTCGACTACGCTTTCGGGCGCGGCATCATCATTGCAGACACGAAATTCGAGTTCGGGCTCGACGCGGAAGACCAGGTGATCCTGATGGATGAGGCGCTGACGCCGGACTCCTCGCGCTTCTGGCCGGCCGACACCTACCGGGAAGGAGCGAGCCCGCCCTCCTTCGACAAGCAATACGTGCGCGACTATCTCGAGTCCCTCGACTGGGACAAGCGACCGCCCGGCCCGCGGCTGCCGCCCGCGGTCATCGCCGGCACGGTCGAGAAATATCTCGAGGCCGAACGCCGCCTGACCCTCCAGAAACCTGAGGGGGGCGCACCCCTTTAGCGGGGGCGGTTGGCCCAACGCACGATGTGTGCGTGGATCTCGTCGAGGCCGTCAGTCAGGGCTGCCGGCCCGGGCTGCAGGATGATGGCGGACTTGACCTCGTGCAGCTCGCCGTCGCGCACGGCCGGTATCGCGCCCCAGCCCGGACGCGATGCCACGCGATCGGGACGGAATTTCTTGCCGCACCAGGAACCGAAGATGATGTCGGGCGCCCTGTGCACCACGTCCGCGGGGTCCGCAATGATGCGGTCACGTCCAAGCGGCATCGCCGCGAGCCCGGCAAAGCAGTTGTCCCCACCCGCGATCTCGATCACTTCGCCGACCCATCGGATGCCCGCGATCAGCGGTTCGTCCCATTCCTCGAAATAGACACGCGGCCGGCGCGGCAGACGCCCCGCGGCCACGCGAACCGCCTCCACGCGGATCGCCAGCTGGTCGGCCAGCGCGACCGCCTTCGCCTCGCAGCCGACCATCCCGCCCAGCATCCGGATCATCCGCAGGATCTCCGCGACGCTGCGGTGATTGAACAGGTGAACTTCGATTCCGGTACGCGCGAGCTCCGCGGCAATGTCCGCCTGCAGGTCCGAGAAGCCGAGCACGAGGTCGGGCCCGAGCGCGCGAATGCGATCGATCTTCGCGGTCGTGAAGGCGGACACGCGCGGCTTTTCGCGGCGAGCCCGAGGCGGGCGCACGGTGAAGCCGGAGATGCCGACGATGCGCCGGTCCTCCCCGAGCAGGTACAGCGTTTCGGTCGTCTCCTCCGTGAGGCAGACGATGCGTTCCGGGTAGCCGCCGGGCATCGATCCACTCTAGCAGCTGCCGTCCACGGCCGTTTGCGGCTACCCGGACCCTGTGCCACGCTGCCGCGATGGCCCTGCACGTGGAACTGCGTCGGCGCCTCGAGCGCCTGCTGTTCGACCGCCACGACCTGCCGGTCAAGCCGGCGAACTGGCTCCTCGACCTGCTGCGCTACCCCTACGCCCTGATCCGCGACCTGCTGGCCGGCGAGCTGAACCTGAGGGCCATGGGCCTCGTCTACACGACGCTGCTGTCGCTCGTCCCGCTCGTCGCCTTCGCCTTCGCCGTGCTGAAAGGTCTCGGCGTGCACCGCGACCTCGAGCCGCTGCTCTACGAATTCCTGCGGCCGATCGGCGAGCGTGCCGGCGAACTGACCACCCAGTTCATGACCTTCGTCGACAACATGCGCGGCGGCGTGCTGGGCTCGGTCGGCCTGGGTTTCCTGCTCTACATGGTCGTCGACACGATCCAGAAACTCGAGGAAGCCTTCAATTTTGCCTGGCACGTCGAACGCCCGCGCTCCATCATGCGCCGGGTCAGCGAATACCTGAGCCTGATGGTCATCGGCCCGGTGTTCCTCGTCATCGTGTTCAGCCTGTTCAGCGCCGTCGCGAGCCATGCCTCGTTGGAATGGCTTGCGAGGCACGAACCGTTCGGCGCCATCGTGCGCGGCCTCGGCCTCGCCGGTCCGTTCCTGTTCGTCTCCGGCATCTTCACGTTCCTGTATGCCTTCATCCCGAATACGCGAGTGCGCCTGCGGGCGGCGCTCGCGGGCGGCGTGACGGCGGGCCTGCTGTGGGCCGGGAGCGGCGCGGTCTTTGCCCAGATTGTCACCGCCTCGACCCGCATGGTCGCAATTTATGCGGGTTTTGCGATCTTTCTCGCGGCGCTGGTCTGGATCTACCTGAGCTGGCTCATCCTGCTGATCGGGGCGCAGCTTTCTTTCTACGTGCAGAACCAGCGTTACCTGCGAGTGGGACAGGCGCCGCTGCAGCTCACCAGCGCGCTCCGTGAGCGCCTCGCCTTCACCGTGATGCTGCTGATTGCGCGGAAATTCGTCGCCGGCGAGCCCCCCTGGAAGCAGCGCGAGCTGTCCGAAGACCTGGAAATTCCGGGTTCCGCGCTCGGAAGCGTCATCGGCCCGCTGGAGCGCGCCGGCCTGGTGACGCTCAGCGAGGATGAAGAACTGCTCCCCGCGCGCGACCTCGAGAGCATCGCGCTTTGCGACGTCCTGAACGCGGTCCGCGACGAGCGCGAATACGCGACCTGGCTCCTGTGGCGGGCGCGCACGGAGCCCGCCGCCGACGAGATCGCAAATTCCGTCGAGTCGGCGGTCCGGGAAAGAATCGGGGACCTCACGCTCCGGGAACTCGCGTCCCGGCCGCCGACTTAGTCGCCCGCGATCGTCATCTCGTCGATCAGGAGCGATCCGGAGTGGATCGCACCACGCCGGTCCACGTCGTCACCCTGGGCCACGATGCCGCGGAACATGTCGCGCAGGTTGCCGGCCACCGTGATTTCGTGGACCGGGTGCGTGGCCTCGCCGTTCTCGACCCAGAACCCGGAGGCGCCGCGCGAGTAGTCGCCCGTTACCGGGTTGACGCCCTGGCCCATCATCTCGGTCACGAGCAGTCCCGTGCCGAGCTTCCTGAGCAGCGACTTCGGGTCGAGCATGTGCCCGTGGACGACGAGGTTATGCACGCCGCCGGCGTTGCCGGTAGTGACGAGGCCCAGCTTGCGGGCCGAGTAGGCGTCGAGCAGGTAGCCATCCAGCATGCCGTCGATGACCAGCTCGCGGTCGCGGGTCGCGACGCCCTCGCCGTCGAACGGCGCCGAACCCAACGCGCCTCGCAAGTGCGGTCGTTCGAACAGCGAGATGGCCTCCGGAAAAACCTGCTGGCCCCGCGCGTCGAGCAGGAAGCTGCTGCGGCGGTACTGCGCGGCACCGCCGATCGCGCCGACAAAATGCGCAATCAGGCCGCGCGCCAGTTCAGGGGCAAACAGGACGGGAGACTTGCGTGTCGACAGCTTGCCGGCGCCAAGACGCTGCACCGCCTTTTCGGCCGCCCTGCGGCCGACGGCCTCGACGTCCTCGAGCGCCTGCCAGTCGCGCGCGGCCGTATACCAGTAATCGCGCTGCATGTCCCCGCCATTCCGCCCCACCACGACGCAGCTCACGCTGTGCGCGGTCGACGGATACCCGCCCACAAAACCGTGGCTGTTTCCGAACACGCGAAGCTTGCGGTGGGTCGAAATCGAGGCGCCTTCCGAATTGCGGATGCGCGCATCGAATGCGAGTCCAGCCGCCTCGCAACGCCGCGCGAGCTCGATCGCCTCCGGCGCTTCGAGTTCCCACGGGTGGCTGAGATCGAGATCCGGGACGTGGTCCGCCATCAGCTTGGCGTCAGGCAGGCCCGCGTATTCGTCGTCCGTCGTGAAGCTGGCGATTGAAAGCGCCTTCGCGATCGTCTCCTCGACCGCGGCCGGAGAGAGATTCGCGGTACTCGCAGAGCCCTTGCGCTGCCCCGCGTACACGGTCACGCCGAGACTGCGGTCCCGCTGGTATTCCAGGGTTTCGACCTCGCCGAGCCGGACCGTTACCGAGAGACCGGTCGAAACGCCGACGCCGGCCTCGGCCGCCGTGGCTCCGCTCGCCCGAGCGCGCGCGATCGCCTGCTCGACGACGTCCTCGAGCGCCTTCTGGTCGGGTTGTGCGGCGGCGGCCATGAATCCGATGAATTGTACCGGCGCCCGAGCTGTCGGCAATGACGAGCATGCTAGCATCGAGGAATTCCGGGATTTACGCATGCGCCGACGCGAGCTGCCCGGCGGCATCCCGCCGCCGACCAAGACCGAACTGAAGCGACAGGCCCAGGCCGTGCAGGACCTGGCCGACCGTCTGTTCGACGCTCCGGCGGACCTCGTCGACGGCATTGCCCTGCCGGAAAAGGTCCGGGATGCAATCGCGCTTGCGCGGCGCATCACGAGCCGCGCGGCGCTTATCCGGCAGCGGCAGTTCGTCGCCAAGCTGATGCGTGGCATCGATCTTGAACCGGTCCGGGCCGCGCTCGATGCGCAGGCCGATCTCGTGCGCCAGCAGGCGGCGCGCTTTCGCCGTGCGGAACGCTGGCGCGACCGGTTGGTCGACGGCGGCCGCGCGGCAGCCGAGGCGTTCGAGGCACAGTTTCCGGCCGTGGACCGCGTACAGCTCGCGCGCCTCGTCAGCGCGGCGATGGCGGAGCAGCGCAAGGCCAGGAATACGGGCGCGAGCCGTGAACTCTTCCGGTGGGTGCGGGACACGCTTGCGGCCGATGGCTGACCCGGCTGCGCCGGTGTAGGACCCTGTCGCTGTCCGGAGACGGCGCCGGGCTTGTCCGAAAATCGAGCCGCGTTACTCTTTCTTCGTTGCCCAGCGTATCAAGCATCCCCTGATCTTCGGGCATCCCCCCTGCGTCGCACCACTCCCTGTCGGCGCAGGGGTTGTTTCTTTCCGCGACCCGATTTCAAAAGTCCCTTCCTGAACAACCGGTTAGGCGGGGCATGGCGGGTCCTCGTGCTAGACTGCCAAGATGAGACCGCTGGTCGGAATCATCATGGGTTCGTCTTCGGACTGGGAGACGATGCGCCATGCGGCCGAAGTCCTGACCGCGCTCTCCGTGCCATTCGAGAGTCGCATCATTTCCGCACATCGCACACCGGACCTACTTTTCGAGTACGCGGGTTCCGCCGCTTCACGGGGCCTCGAGGTGCTGATCGCCGGCGCCGGCGGCGCCGCGCACCTGCCCGGCATGACGGCCTCGAAGACGCTGCTGCCGGTCATCGGGGTGCCGATCCAGTCCAAGGCGCTGAATGGCCTCGACTCTCTGCTGTCGATCGCGCAGATGCCGGCGGGCGTGCCCGTGGCAACGGTCGCGATCGGCGAGCCGGGTGCGCGCAATGGCGCGCTGCTCGCGACCGCGATCCTCGCGGGGCGCCATCCGCCGCTCAAGGATGCGCTCGCCGCTTTCCGCGAGCGCCAGACTGCGGAGGTCCTCGCGAGGCCGGACCCAGCCGCCGGCTGAGTCATCACATGCGCATCGGCATCATCGGCGCCGGCCAGCTCGGCCGGATGATGGCCCTGTCCGGCATTCCGCTCGGCTTCGAATTCGCGATGTACGACCGGAGCGTCGACGTCCCCGGCGCAGCGGTCGCGGACATCGCCACGGGCGAATTCGACGACCGGCGCAGGCTGGCCCGCTTTGCGCGCGGCGTCGACGTCGTCACCTTCGACTGGGAAAACGTGCCCGTCGCATCGGCGCGCGCGATCGCAAGGATCTGCCCGGTGTGGCCGCCGCCGCGCGCCCTCGAGATTGCGCAGGATCGCCTCTTCGAGAAGCAGCTGTTCCAGCGCCTCGGCGTGCCGGTCGCGCCATACGCTCCGGTCGATTCCGAGGCGGACCTCGTTCGCGCGATCGCGGCGCTCGGCACGCCCGGCATCCTGAAAACGCGGCGACTCGGCTATGACGGCAAGGGGCAGGCGCCGGTGCGCCGTGCCCGCGACGCCGCCGAGGCTTTCGGGCTGCTGCGCGGCCATCCGCTCATCTACGAGCGTTTCATCCATTTCTCGCGCGAAGTCTCCCTGGTCGCCGTGCGGGGCCGGGACGGCGAGATGCGCTGCTATCCGCTTGCGGAAAACCAGCACGAGCGCGGCATCCTGTCAGTCACCCGGGCGCCCTACGCGGATTCGCGCCTGCAGAGCATCGCCGAGCGCAATCACCGCCGGCTGCTGCGTGCCCTCGGTTACGTCGGCGTGCTCGCGGTCGAGTACTTCGTCGTGCGCGGGCGCCTGGTCGCGAACGAGATGGCGCCGCGCGTGCACAACTCGGGTCACTGGACGATCGAGGGTGCGGAAACCAGCCAGTTCGAGAATCACATTCGGGCAACCGCGGGGCTGCCACTCGGCAGCGTGCGTGCGCGCGGGCACGCGGCGATGGTGAACGTGATCGGCCGGCATCCGCGGGCCAGTGACTACCTGCGCCTGCCCGGTCTGCACTGGCACGACTACGGCAAGGCGCCGCGACCGGGTCGTAAACTCGGTCATGTGACCTTCGTCACAGGCAGTCGCACGGAACGCGACCGGGTTGCACGGCAGTTGCGACGCCGGTTGAATCCCTAGCAGGAACCGGCACTTGCGCATGTGCTAGCCTGTCGCACTGCATGTACCTGGAACACTTCAGGCTGACCGAACTGCCATTCCGGCTGAGCCCGGACCCGGCATTCCTGTACCTGTCGAAGCACCATGCCCGCGCCAAGGCGTACATGGAATCCACGATCTGGTTCACGGACGGCTTCGTGGTCATCACGGGCGAGATCGGTTCCGGAAAGACCACACTGCTCGAGACATTCCTGCGCGAGCTCGAGAAGGACGTGGTCGTCGCGCAGGTCGCCCAGACCCAGGTCTCACCGATCGAGTTCCTCCAGGCCGTGCTGGTCCAATTCGGATTCTCGCCTTTCAAGATGCGCAAGGCCGAGCTGATCGCCACGCTGAATCAGTTTCTGGTCGAGCAATACGCCGCCGGGCGCAAGGTCATGCTGATCGTGGACGAGGCGCAGAACCTCTCGAACCGCGTGCTCGAGGAAATCCGCCTGCTGTCCGGCGTCGAAACGACGAAGGAAAAGGTGCTGCGCATCATCCTTGCGGGACAGCCCGAACTCAACGAGAAGCTCGACTCGCCCGAACTGGTCCAGCTCGTGCAGCGCATCCGGCTGCGTTTCCACCTGACGGCCCTCACCCCCGAGGAAACGCAGGCCTACATCCTCCATCGGCTCGAAGTCGCCGGCGCGCATGGACGACCGTTCTTCGCGCCGGAGACGCTGCCCGTCATTTATCGGTATACGGGCGGCGTACCCCGCCTGGTCAATACCCTCTGCGACACCGCATTGATGATCGCTTACTCGTCCGAGCGGCCGAGTGTCGGCCTGCAGGAGCTGAAAGCGGCGATCGACGAGCTCCAGTGGGTCGAGTTCGCGGCGCGCACCAATCGCATGCGCGCCGGAGTGACTGACACCGCATCGGCGCCGAGGCCGCCTTCAAGCGACGAGGTGCTGGCGCGCGTCGTCGTGGCGCACGGCGGCGAGCACGTCGAGGAGCGGCCGCTCAGGATCGGACGAATCATCATCGGCCGTACGATCGACAACGACGTGCAGATCGAGAGCAAGTACATCAGCCGCCATCACTGCCAGATCACGACGACGGCCGACGGCAGCGTGCTCGAGGACCTCAACAGCACCAACGGCGTCTACGTGAAATCGAAGCGCATCCGCCGACACCACCTGAACGACGGCGACGTCGTCGTGCTCGGCAAGCACGAAATCATGTATCTGGACGAGCGAACCGCTCGCGGACGGTCGCCGGCCCAGGATCAGACCGGGGATCGCCCGGCCGTGGACGAATCGGCTGCCGACCCGGACGGGGAAGACGACGCGGAGCCGGCAGTCGGCACGGCCTGAGCCGGCTGCCGCGGGCTGCCGGCGCAGGGCTTCCCTAGTTCTCCTCGTCGAAGTCCGTGCCGTAGTGGCGTCGCTGTATCCGGTAATCACGGCGCCGGAACACGAGAACGAGCCCGCCGATGACCGCGGCCAGCCCGAACGCCGCCATGATTCCCGACCAGTCGGCCACCCGCCAGGCGAAAGATCCGCCAAGGGCGGCGGCGCCGATCGCGATGTACACATAGGGCAGCGACTCGTACAGCGGGCGGGCGACGCGCATGGGGTGATGACTCAGCCGGTGCCGCCGACCGTCAGCGAATCGACACGCAGCGTCGGCTGGCCGACGCCGACGGGCACCGTCTGGCCGTCCTTTCCGCAGCTGCCGATGCCATCGTCCAGCATGAGATCATTCCCGACCATGCTGACGCGGGTCAGCACGTCGGGCCCGTTTCCGACGAGCGTGGCGCCCCTGACCGGGGCAGTGACCCTGCCGTCCTCGATCAGGTAAGCCTCGCTCGCCGAGAACACGAATTTTCCGGACGTGATGTCCACCTGGCCGCCGCCGAAATTCACGGCATAGAGGCCGCGCTTGACCGAACGGATGATCTCCTCCGGATCGTGCGGCCCCGGCAGCATGTAAGTGTTCGTCATGCGCGGCATCGTCGTGTGCGCGAAGGATTCGCGCCGACCATTGCCGGTCGGCTTGGCGCCCATGAGGCGTGCGTTCAATTTGTCCTGGAGGTATCCCTTCAGCACGCCATTCTCGATAAGCGTCGTGCAGGACGTCGGCGTACCTTCGTCGTCGATGTTCAGCGAGCCGCGCCGTCCGGGAAGCGTACCGTCGTCGACGACCGTGCAGAGCGTGGAGGCGACCCGTTCCCCGATTCGGCCGGTGAAAGCCGAAGTTCCGCGCCGGTTGAAGTCGCCTTCGAGTCCGTGGCCTACGGCCTCGTGCAGCAGCACGCCGGGCCAGCCGGGCGCCAGCACGACCGTCATCGGGCCCGCCGGCGCAGGCACGGAATCGAGGTTGACCGTCGCCTGCCGGACGGCCTCGCGCGCGAGGCGCAGCGGCTTCTCGCCAGCGATGAATTCCTCGAGCGAATAACGGCCGCCCGTGCCGGCATAGCCCTGCTCCCGGCGCCCGTTCTGTTCGACGATCACCGAGACGTTCATGCGCACGAGCGGACGCACGTCGGCGGCGAGCGTGCCATCGCTCGCGGCGACGAGGATGATTTCGTGCACGGCGGCGAGGGTCGCCACGACCTGCCTGACGCGGGGATCGAGCGAACGGGCGCGGCGGTCGAGCTCCTGCAGGAGCGCGACCTTGTCGACGTCTGCAAGCGTTGCGATCGGGTCGTCCGTGGGATAGAGGCGATGCGCGGCCGTCGCGCGCCAGGCCTGGATCTGGCCCCTGCCACCCTCGCGGGCAATTGCGCGTGCGGCGCGGGCGGCTTCGAGCAGCGCCGCGGGCACCACTTCGTCGGAGTAGGCGAATCCCGTGCGCTCGCCCGCCATGGCGCGGACGCCGACGCCCTGCTCGATGCCGTGGCTGCCCTCCTTGACGATGCCGTCCTCGAGCGCCCAGTGCTCCTCGCGAGCGAGCTGGAAATAGAGATCGCCGGCATCGACGCTTGCGCCGAGCAGCGAGACCAGCGCCTGCTCGAGCCGGCGGTCGTCGAGCCCCGACGGGGCGAGGATCCGTTCGCGGGCGCATTGCAGCGCGTCGGTCATGCGAGCACCCGGTGTTTCAGGGCCGGAAAACTCGCACGAGTCGCTTTCTGCCCGTCCAGGTCGAGGGCCGCGACCACGGCGCCGCTGCCGCGAGGTTCACGCGCCAACACGCGTCCCCAGGGGTCCGCGATGAGGCTGTCGCCGTACGTCTCTCGATTGCTGTCGTGGACACCGCTCTGCGCGGCCGCGATCACGAAGCAGAGGTTCTCGATGGCGCGCGCCCGGAGCAGTATTTCCCAGTGCGCGCGCCCGGTCGGTCCCGTGAATGCGGATGGCACGGTGAAGATCTCGGCTCCCTCCGATACGAGTTGGCGGAACAGCTCAGGGAAGCGCAAATCGTAACATACGGTCAGGCCGAGGCGACCCGCGGGCGTGTCGACCAGCACCGGTCTCGCGCCCGGCACGGCGTTGGCCGACTCGCGATATCCTTCGCGGCCGCCCGGCAGATCCACGTCAAACAGGTGAATCTTGTCGTAGCGCGCGGCGCGCCTGCCGGCCTCATCGTAAACCATGCAGGCGTTCGCCGGCCGCGGATCGCCCGTGACCGCGATCGGCTGGGTACCGGCGATGATCCACAGCCCGAGTTCGCGCGCCATGGCGGCCATGGCCTGCTGCACCGGTCCGTCCCCGTCCCGCTCCACATGCTGGGCGCGCTCCGCCTCGTTGCGGCCCATGAAAGAGAAATTTTCCGGCAGCACGGCGAGACAGGCGCCGCGCTCGCGCGCGATCGCGAGCAGCCGCCTCGCGGTCGCAAGGTTTCGCTCCACGTCCGCGAGCGAATTCATCTGGATGGCTGCGACGATCGGTGGGTTCATGGCGGCCCCTGAGACGCCTGGCGGTCGTCCTTCAACTCCCGGGCCTCTATGCGCCGTATCTGCGGATCATCCCAGCTGCCGGTGATGCGATAGTAGCCCCGCGTCACGCCCTGCAGCGGTTCCTTGAATACCTGCGAGAAAAGCAGCAGGGCGGCGCCGACCACCGGTCCGCCGGCGAGCGCCCCCGCGACGCCCAGCGAGGCGCCGAGCTGGCCGGTCACGACCGCGGTCTGGTCATAGGTCCGATCGCGCAGGCTGGTATGGCCCGCGATTCCGATTTCGGCCGCGGAGCCTCGCAATGTCAGGTTGTCAGTGTAAGCATCGCCGTCCGTCAGACGGAAACTCCCGTGCAGTGTATCGAACGACAGGCCCTCGCCGGTCAGGTCGCCGAAGTCGAGGGCGAGCCGGCGGGGCAGGTGCGACAGGCTCATCAGGCCGAAAACCCGCCCGGCACCCGGCTCCACGGCCGTCAGATTGCCATTCTTGGCCGAGATCTCGAGCTGGCCCGAGAGCCGCTCGAGGGCACTCACCTCGGGCGGACCGGGCCAGCTCACGCTGGCGGATACGTGCCCCTCCTTGCCCTCGATCTGTGCGCCCAGCTGCATCGCGTCCATGAACGCCTTGACGTCGCCTGTCTCGACATCAAACTCCAGGCGGCATTCCGCGCCCTGGTCGTGCATGAGCCAGCTGCCGCGGCCTTCTGCGGTGAATGCGGGATCCTTCATCGTGAACCGGTTGAGCGTCAGGCCCTCCGTTCCACGGGTTACCTCCGCCTCGACGTGTCCGAAACGCCGCTTGTCAAACACGAAGTCGCGCAGGTTCGCGTGGATGGCCGGAAGATCGCGGGGATCGGGATCCGGGCGCTCGCCGAGGCCCGGCGCGCGCTCGCCGAAATGTAGCCGGTCGAGGTCCAGTATCATCGGGACCTCCCCGGGGAACGTAAAGGGCACAGTGAGACGGCCGGCCAGTGTGCCGCCGGCTGCCGAAACGTCCCAGGCGCGCTGGCCAGGCCGCAGTCGGCCGCTCACGTTCTCGAACAGGTAGCCGACAGCTTCCAAGCGGCCGATTGACAGGTCGGCGCCGCCCAGCCATTCCTGGACCGGCCGGCCGTGCGGACCGTCCCATTTCAGGTCGAGCAGCTTCGTCAGGCTCGCGGACTCGACGCTGCCTTTGAGCCAAAGGCCGGCAGACGGCGGCAAGGCGTCCGGAACCGCGCCGCCGAACACGACGACACCGCGCTCGACGGGTGCGTCGTCCGGATTGCTTCGCCACTGAATCAGGGCATGGACATTGCGGCCGAGCGCGCCCTCGATGCGCGGGCCGCCTGCGCCGTCGAAGCTCAGGGCGAGCGTGAGAGGCCGCGCCATTTCCGCGTTCTTGCCGAACGGGTCGGGCAGCGTCGAGGCCAGGCCGCGCAGGTCGCTCGTCACGCGGACCGTGCCGCGGGCCGGCCTTGAAGGGTCGATATTGCGCTCCACGTCAATCGAGCCACTCCACTCCGTGCTGCCGGTGAGGCCCGCGTTGACCGGCATGTGCGCAACCGGCTGCAGGGCCGTCCCCTGAACGCTCCCCCGCGCGTCAATCCGCGTTCGCAGGTTGCCGTCAGCGAGCGTCGTCGTCGCGATCGACGCCTCCCAATGGCCACCCAGCGCGCGGCCCGCAAGTGCGGGTGCCTCGATCTCGCGGTTGCGCACCCACAGATCGCCCACGACGTCGGTCGCCGCGACCGGTTGCTGCCGGCCGCGCAGCGAGACGCCTTTAAGGTTCGCCATCACCGTGACGACCCGCCGGTCGAGATCCTTGACGGGCAGGACCATGGCGAGTTCGGCCGCGACCGGACCCGAGCCCGTGAGGTCGGCGAACACCGCGCCGAACGAAGGTGCAAGCGGCGTGCCCTGCAACACGCGGATGGCGCGGCCTGCGTCCGTGCGCGTCGTACCGCGCACGGCGAAGATCGCATCGCGCAGGTCGCCGCTGTTGATCTCGCCGGCTGTAAACGCGATGCCGCCCAGGCTGCCTCGGCTTGCCAGGGCGTGCAGGGCGGGTCCGTCGAAACCGAAATCGGCCTCGACTCCGCGAAGCTCCGGCCAACCCGGGGCGTAGAAGAGGTTGAGGCCCGTCACATGGCCGCTCGCGTGAAACTCGCCCTGCCCCTCGCGATACGGGAACCCGAGCGTCGGACCGGTGACGGTGACGTCGGCCCGCGTGACCCGGCCCGCGCGGAAGGCGGCATCCAGCCACCGGATCGTTTTTGGCTGCAGGCGGCCCGTCTGCAGGTAGCGCCAGAGCTGGGTCACGTCGAATTCAGCGGCAGTCGCGCTCACGTCCACCAGCGGCAACTCGCCGGGACGCAGCAGGAGCCGAGCCTTGCCGCGCGCGATGCCGTGCCCGGTGTCCACGAACGCGTCGTCGAGCCAGATCCGGACGCCGTCGCTGAAGCGCTGCCATCCCACGCGGCCATCGCCGCGCAGGATGCCGGCCGGGGCGCGCCATTGTTGCGGCCAGTCGAGCGTTGCATCGCGCGTGGCGAGGTTGACGATGCCGCCCGCGCCGCGGCCTTCGATCGAGCCGTCGAAACCGGTGATTCCGGCCGCCTTGCCGAATGGGCTGAAGCCGACGTCCGAGAATCTCAATCGGCCCGTGATGTCCGGCAGCCGCTCTCCGCCGACGTCGGCAATCGCGACGTCGACACCGTAAAGCTCGCCGCGCGGCGCGATGGCCTCGACCCGCTCACGCAGCGTACCCGGCGGCAGCAGGGTCGCGAGCGCCGCAACATTCTCGATCCGCAGGTAGTCCGAGCGCGCGGCGGCCGCCGAGATGCGCCCATCCCTGCGCGTGACGCGCGCCTCGAGGCGGGTCGGTTGCCAGGGCGCGCCGGGGCGCGACAGTTCGAGCCCGGAGGCCTCGAGCGACACGGTCGTCGCGTCGCGCTGGACACGGATGTCTCCGGCCACGCGTGTGAACTCCTCGGCTGATCCCGCGAATTGCAGGCCCTCGAGCGAGGGCTGCAGGCGCAGGCTGGTGACCTCGCGCCCGGTTCCACGCGCAGAGACGATGATCGAGCCGTGGCCGGCCGCGGGAACACGGAAACTGTCCGGCAGCGTCGCGGCCCATTGCCCGAGATCGAGGTCACGCGCTTCCACGCGCGCATGCCAGGCGACGCGGGAGGTATCGGCCAGGTCGCCGCTCGCTTCGGCCTGCGCGTCGATGAATGAACCGAGATGCTCCGGCAATTCGACACGGCCGGTGAGCGTGATGTCGTCGCCCTCACGCACGATGTCCACGTCGGCACCGGTCAGCTGGAATCGTCCCTGCTTCGCCCGCAGGTCGAGAACCTCCAGGATGGCGTCCGTGACGGCGAAATGGCCGCGTGGCAGGCGCTCGAGCGTCATCGGCGCATGCATCGCATCGGGACGTTGAAGCACGGACTGGCCGACCAGCTGGATGTGTGCATCGGCCGTAATCACGAAATTGAGCCGGGGGCGGACGAAGGCGACACGCCCGACCTCGAGGCGGCGGTACCAGATCGAACGCGGGATCGACAGGCTCACGCGGCCGGCTTCCGCCGTGACCAGCGGGTCGTCTCCCGATTCCGGCAACACGCGCGCACCGCGGAACACGACCTCGGGACCGTAGCGCCCGATCCGCGCATACACCGAATCGAACTGGAGCGTGAGCCCGGTCGCCTCGTGCACTCGTTCGACCACGCGTTGCTGGTAGCCTGGCAGCAGGTCGATGGCGAGGCGGAAGGCGCCGATCCCGAGTGCAAGCAGCAGCGCGCCGGCGCCGATGAGCGCAGCCACCCAGCGCCACAATCGCTGCATCCAGAGGGCCCAGGCATTCATGGGAAATCGCCGGCGATACTGACCCAGGCTTGGACAAGGGCGGCCAAGACCGCGTTCCTGCGGATCACGCGGATTGCCAGCGGCGCACGCCCGCAGCATCGAGAAGCGCGGCGGTTTCGAACAGAGGCAGGCCCATCACGCCGGAAAAGCTGCCGGTGAGCCGCGCGACGAAGACCGCGCCAAGACCCTGGATGGCATAGGCCCCCGCCTTGCCCGCCGGCTCGCCGCTCGCCCAGTAGCGGCGGCATTCCTCCGCGTCGATGGCCCGGAACGTGACGCGGCTCGTGGAGGATGCGACGCTGAGGCGGCCATCGTGCCAGAGCGCGATGGCTGTCAGCACCTGATGGGTCCTGGCCGAGAGCGAGCCGAGCATCTCGACGCACGCCGCCTCGTCGACGGGTTTGCCGAATATCCTTTGGTCGAGCACGACCGTCGTGTCCGCCGCCAGCACGGGGCCTTGCGGGCAGCCTGTGAACGACCGGGCTACGGCACGCGCCTTGGCCTCGGCCAGCCGTTCGACATAGGCGCAGGGCGACTCGCCGGATTGCGGTGTCTCATCGATGTCGGCGGCCACCGCGCGGTGCCGAACGCCGATCTGGGCCAGCAGCAGGCTGCGGCGCTTCGATGCCGAAGCGAGGACAATCGAGTCGTAACCCATGGAGCCGCGAGGATAGCCCAAGCCACTCCCTCAGGCTCGGTGGTACGGGTGGCCCTGGAGCAGGCTGTGGGCGCGATACAGCTGCTCGGCGACCATGACCCGAACGAGGCCGTGCGGCCAGGTCAACGGTGAAAGCGACCAGCGGAAATCGGCTTTCGCCGACAATGCCGCATCCAGGCCTTGCGGCCCGCCGACGAGCAACGCGAGGTCGCGGCCGGCGGCCATGCGCGCCTTGAGCCACGCGGCGACCTGGGCCGTCGACATCGAACGTCCGGCGACTTCGAGCGCGACCACGTAGTCGTTATTGCCGATTGCAGCGCGCATGCGCTCGGCCTCGCGGGCCAATGGCACTTCGATCAGTTCGAACTTGAGCCCGCGGCCGAAGCGCCGGCCGTATTCGGTGACACCTTCGGCGATCCATTCTGGCAGGCGGGTGCCGGCCGCAATCAGCCGGATGCGCATGCGGCCTCTGATCAGGCCACGCTCGGCGCCCGCTGCGCCGGGCGCAGATCCCAGAGCTTTTCAAGCCCGTAGAACTCGCGGATGCGCGGCAGCATGACGTGCACGATCAGGTCCTGAAGGTCGACCAGCACCCATTCGCCCTCCTGCTTGCCCTCCACGCCGTAGGCACGATGCCCCGCTTCGCGGCAACGCTCGATCAGGCGCTCTGCGATCGACTTGACGTGCCGGTCGGAATTGCCCGTCGCGACGATCATCGTGTCCGTGACGTCCGTGAGCTTGCGCACGTCCAGTACCTTGACGTTGACGGCTTTCATGTCTGCGAGGGCGGCAACTGCGATCCGGGTCAGCGTGCCAGGTCCGGTCCTGGTCTTCTTGGAAGCGGGGGTTGTGCGTTTTCTCCTCGATCTCGTGGCGATCATTCCTTCGTTTCACCTGGCCGGGCGTAGCTGCCCTTGGCGAGGATGATCCTACGCGACGCGTCGGGCATCAAGTAGCGTGGATCGCGGCCCGCGGCGACGACCGCGCGTACGGCGCTCGAGGAGAGGTCGAGCTGCGTGCCCTCGCTGACGTACACGAGGCCTGCCGGTTTCGCCGACAGGCCCGCGGGATCCGCGCAGCGCCGGTCCCTCAGGAGTTCCGCCGCAAACCCGTCCCGTGGCGCAGGCGACCGCGGCCGCCGGGCGATTACGATGTGAGCGAAGGAAACGATGTCGCCGGCGCGGTGCCAACGATCGATGCCCGCGTATGCATCCATGCCCATGATCATCACGATGGGCTGCGCACCTCGCTCCGCACGCAGCTCCTCCAGCGTCAGGATCGTATAGGAGGGTCCGGCGCGCCTGATTTCGCGGTCGTCGACCAGAAAGCGCGGATCCTCCCCGACTGCCGCCCGCACCATGGCAAGCCGGGTTCCGGCATCCGCGAGCGGCGCCGCCCGGTGCGGCGGATCGCCCGCCGGCAGGAAGGCGACGGCCTCGAGTGCCAGCAGTTCGTACAGCTCGTGGGCCGTGCGCAGGTGCCCATAGTGAATCGGGTCGAATATCCCGCCGAACACGCCGATCGGGCGCATGTATGAGTGTGGCCCGTCAGGGGCGGCCGCAGGCGGCCGTCTGGACGCCGCCGGCAATCGAGGCGACGAGCCCGGTGAGCGATGTCCAGGGCTCGCCGCACATCCGGCCCTTGACCTGACGGTCGACGTCAGCCGCAGCCTCGAACCAGGGCTCGATCGGCTGGCCGGCGGTGCGCCGGACGGCGCGCCGCACCCGTTCCTCGTGGCGCTCGGCCATGACGCCGTAACTCTTCTTCCACATGCCACCGCGCATGCTCGCGAGCGCGCGCAGTTCCCGGCAGATCGCCCACAGTACGAGCGGCGGCTCCGCGCCCTCAGAACGCAGGCCCCGGAGAATCCTGAGCGCGCGCGGCGCATCGCCTTCGAGCGCCGCCTCGCCGAGCTGATACACGTCGTATCGCGCGCTGTTTGCGACCGCGGCCTGCACGCCCTCGATCGAGACCCTGCCTCCCGCATGGAGCAGCGCGAGCTTGTCGAGCTCCTGCTGGGCCGCGAGCAGGTTGCCCTCGACGCGCTCAGCAAGGAGCTCAGCCGCACCGCGTTCGAACTCGAGGCCAAGCCGTGCGGCACGCTGACTGATCCACTGCGGCAGGCGCCCGATCTCGACCGGCCAGACCTGGACGAATACGCCGTGCTTCTCGATGGCCTTGAACCACGCACTGGACCAGGTTTCCTTTTCCGGTCGGGAGGTGATGACGAGCACGAGGTTGTCCGGTCCCGGATCGACGGCGAGCGCTGCGAGTGCCGCGCCGCCCTCCTTGCCCGGCCGAGACGTAGGCATGCGAATCTCCAGGATGCGCCGCTCCGCGAACAGCGAGAGCGTCCGGCTCGCATTGCGAAGCTCGGACCAGTCGAAATTGCGCTCGGTCAGGAAGAGGTCACGCCCGGTGAATCCTTCGGCCCGCGCGCGGGCGCGCACGGCGTCGGCCGCCTCGCCGGTCAGCAGCACCTCGTCACCGGCGATCAGCCAGACGGGCGCAAGGCCCTTTTCCAGCGTTCCCGCGAGTTGATCGGTCCTGATGCGCATGGCCGATCAATTGTAGCCGTCGTCAAGTGTCTTCAGGAACGCGACCACGTCGTCGATCTCGGCCGGCGAAAACGCGGGCACGCCGCCCGGCTTGCGGTCGTAGGGTACTTCCGACGTGTTCACCGACCCCTGGAATCCGGCCGGCAGGTCGTCGAACTTGCGCAGTCCGCCGGCCGTGACCGGATACCACTCGGCGGGATCCGTGTCGCGTCGCACGTAGAAGTCGACGACGTCTCGCAGGTCCGTGAAAGCGCCATTGTGGAAGTACGGCGCCGTACGGGCGACGTTGCGCAGCGTCGGAACCTTGAATGCGCCGCAGAATTCCGGACGCGCGGCCAGGTCCTTGCGCTCCGGTCCACAGAGCCCGAGGTCGAAGTACGCCGGATCCGCGTTTGCGGGTATGAGTGCGTTGCGTGGCACGCCGACATTATCGTAGGTGAAGTCGGTGAACAGCGGCGGCGAGCCATCCTCGCCACGCCGGCTCGGGTGGCAGGCGGCGCAGTTGCCTTTTTCCGGATTCTCGAAAAGCGCGAGGCCGCGCTCTTCCTGCGCGGTCAACGTCGCCTTGCCCGCCAGGTAGGCGTCGTACTTGCTGTCGAACCGGTGAAAGTCCGGGTTTTCCACCTCGTACTGCGCGATCGCCGCCGCCAGCCGCGAGAAGGCCCCGGCAGGATCGTCGAGTGCGGCCGGCCCGAACACGGCGCGAAAGCCGGCGGCGTTCGGCGATCGCCTCAACCGCTCGACCACGGCGGCGGGTGTCGCATTGGCCATCTCCCGTGCGTCGAGGAACGGCTGCTTCGCCTGCTCGACGAGCGATTCCGCGCGGCCGTCGCGGAACAGCCCGCCGGACGCGGCGCCCTCGTCGTCGTAGCCGAAGGGCGGCGTGAAGCTCGCGTACCGGATGGTCGGCGCATTGCGAACGCCTGGGACATCCATGCGGGGCCCGCCATTCGACACGAGATCGCCCGGCGGCGCGGCATGTGCGAATTCCGGCCGGTGACAGGTCTGGCAGGCGAGCCGGCCCGAGACTGACAACGATCCGTCCCGGAAGAGCTGCTCTCCCAGCGCCGCCACCGGCGACAGGCCGGGTGTGGGCGGTGGGTTCTCGACCGCGGCCGTGGGCGCGTCGCCGCCGGCGGCGGCGACCACCGTGAAGCCCGCCAGCCAAAGGGCTGCAAGTCGAATTTTTACGCGCAAAGCCAGTCGATCGTAGTGCGAATGATTCGCGTTCACAATGGCGGGAAACAGGACCGTATGCGATAGTCGGCAACGCTTGAACCGGCTGACCTTCATCGCGATCGCCCTGCTCGCCGCCGCGCCAGCCGCCCGGGCGGACGAATTGCCGCTCTTCCAGGTGGGACTGCACGGCGGTTACCGGATGGGCGGCAGCCTCGAGGACCAGGAAACGGGCGCGCATCGCGACCTCGACGACGGCGGGAGTTTCGCCGTCTCGCTGGAGCTTCGATACGCGCGCGGCGACGACCGCTATTACCAGCTCTGGTACTCGCACCAGTCATCCGAGGTGAACGACGGGGTCGAGAGGCACGGCGTCGACGTCGAATACCTGCACATCGGCGGCACCCTGCCTTTCGGCGGCTGGGAACACGCGCAACCGTATTTCGCCGCGGGCCTCGGCGCCACGCGTTTCTCCTCCTCCGCGCCCGGCGCGGAAGACCGCACGCATTTCTCCGGCTCGGCGGCTTTCGGGCTCGAGCTGCCGCTGGCGCGCAATGCGGCGATACGGCTCGAGGCGCGCGGTTACGTGACGGCCGTCGATACGAGCAGCGCCTTTTTCTGCAAGTCGGACAATGGCGCCGGCGTCTGCCGCATCGTCGCGAGCGGCTCGACGATATTCCAGGCCGAGGCGCTCGCCGGCATCCTGGTTCGGTTCTGAATCGCGCCGCATGAGCGAACCGGCCCCCCCGCGCCGCGGCTTCTATCCGCCGATCGAACCGAGCCGCCATGGGCGCCTGGCCGTGGATCACGGGCACGAGATCTATTGGGAAGAATGCGGCAATCCGAAGGGCAAGCCCGTGGTTTTCCTGCACGGTGGCCCCGGCGCGGGCTGCGACGCAAGGGCGCGGCGCTTTTTCGATCCCGCACGCTACCGCATCTTTCTGTTCGACCAGCGCGGTTGCGGCAGGAGCCGCCCCCACGCCAGCCTCGAGCACAATACGACCTGGGACCTCGTCGCCGACATCGAACGGCTTCGCGAGCATTTCGGCGTCGAGCGCTGGCAGTTGTTCGGGGGCTCCTGGGGCTCAACGCTCGCGCTTGCCTACGCCGAGACTCACCCCGGGCGCGTGAGCGAACTCGTGCTTCGCGGCATTTTTCTGTTGCGGAAGAAGGAGCTCAACTGGTTCTACCAGGAAGGCGCCTCCTTCCTGTATCCCGACCGCTGGGAAGAATACGTCGCGCCGATCCCGCCTGCAGAGCGCGGCGACCTGATGCGGGCTTTCCACCGGCGCCTCACCGGCGACGACCGCACGGCGGCACAGGCAGCCGCGCAGGCCTGGGCCGTGTGGGAGGGCTCGACGAGCTTCCTCCTTACCGACGAGGAGAGCGTCCGCCAATGGGGCGAGGACGAGTTCGCGCTCGCGATCGCGCGCATCGAGTGCCATTACTTCGTGAATGGCGGGTTCATGCCCAAGGAAAGTCAGCTGCTCGACGGCATCGGCCGCATCCGCCACATTCCTGCAGTCATCGTGCAGGGACGACACGACGTCGTCTGCCCGATGGTGACGGCCTGGGACCTCCACCGCGCCTGGCCCGAGGCGGAGCTGCGCATCGTCGGCGACGCGGGGCATTCGGCTTTCGAGCCCGGCATGACCGACGAGCTCGTGCGCGCCACCGACCGCTTCGCCGATCGCTGAAGGGGACGCACCCCTTCATATTCGCAATGGGTGCGTCCCTTCCGCGAATATGAAGGGGTGCGTCCCCTTCAGTAACTCAGCATTCCGGCACGTTGACGGCAAGGCCTCCCTGCGACGTTTCCTTGTAGATCGCCGACATGTCGTGGCCGGTCTGGCGCATGGTTGCGATCACCTGGTCGAGCGAAACCTTGTGGGTGCCGTCGCCGCGCAGCGCGAGCCGCGCCGCATTGATCGCCTTGACGGCGCCCATGGCGTTGCGCTCGATGCAGGGGATCTGCACCAGGCCGGCGATCGGGTCGCAGGTGAGACCGAGATTGTGTTCCATGCCGATTTCGGCGGCATTCTCGACCTGGGCATTGCTGCCGCCGAGCGCGGCGACGAGTCCCGCGGCCGCCATGGAGCAGGCGACGCCCACCTCGCCCTGACAGCCCATTTCCGCGCCCGAGATGGATGCATTGCGCTTGTACAACAGGCCGATTGCACCGGCCGCGAGCAGGAAGCGACGTATGCCGTCGGTGTCGCTTCCCGGACAGAGCCGCGCGTAGTAGTGCATGACCGCAGGCACAATGCCGGCAGCGCCGTTCGTCGGAGCCGTGACGACCTGCCCGCCGGCGGCATTCTCTTCGTTAACGGCGAGCGCCCAGGCATTGACCCATTCCATGGCATCCACCCGGTCGGCATCCGACTCGAGCGCAAGCCTCATCTGCGGCGCGCGGCGCCGCAGTTTCAGGACGCCCGGCAGGACGCCGTCAGCCGCAAAGCCGCGCTCGACACAGGCCTGCATGACGGCCCAGATGCGGTCGAGCCGCGCGTCCACTTCGTCCGCGGGGCGAAGCGCCTGCTCATTCACGCGCATCAGCCCGGAGACCGTGAGTCCCGCTCGCGCGGCCTGGACGAGCAATTCCTCGCCGCTGCCGAACGGCATCGGAACCCGCACGGGCTCCGCGACGGCGCCGGCCTCGCCCGTATCCGCGCATTGCACGGCGCCGCCGCCGATCGAATACATTTCTTCGGCCAGAAGCGTTGCGCCTTGCGCATCGCGCGCGGTGAATCGCATGCCGTTCGAGTGGCCGGGCAGCATCTGGTCGCGATGGAACAGTAGGTTCATCGGCTCGTCGAAGCCGATTTCTTGGCGGCCGAGCAATCGCAGCCTCCCGCTGCCCCGGATGCGAGCGAGTGTCGGCTCCATGACGGCCGGGTCGAATTCGGACGGATCATGGCCCTCGAGGCCGAGCAGGACGGCGCGATCGGTGCAATGGCCGAGTCCCGTCAGCGCCAGCGAACCGTAGAGCTGGACGTAGACTTCCGCGGTCGAAGCGAGCAGCCCGCGGGCCTCGAGATCGAGCGCAAAGAGCCGCGCGGCCAGCATCGGTCCCATCGTATGGGACGACGACGGCCCGATACCGACCTTGAACACGTCGAAGACCGACTGGTTCACAGGGCTGCCAGGCGCCGCAGGATCAGGTCCGCAATCTCGTCGGCGAGCGCGAGGCGCAGCGAGTCCTCCTCGTGTTCCTTGGCGAGCACGGCCGACTCGTCGTAGCCGTATTCCCGGGTGAGCTTCACTTGCTGGCGAGCGAGGAGCTCGGACGCCCCACTCGTCACGGAAAATTCCGCCGCGTAATAGACCTCGTACTCGCCCGGCTTGTTGTCCGCCGTCACCGACAGGAGCTCGCGGCCGGTGTCGTCGAGACGCAGGTGAATCACCGCGCTCGCGGCGGCGGCGTTCGCGGCCGGCATCGCGCCTGCCGCGCGCAGGCGCTGGTCGAGCGCGGCATAGAGTGCCGTATACCGGTCCGGCGCATCGATGTAGGGCGTCGCCATCACGCCCGGGAGCGGCTCCTGGCCGCGCAGGTGGAAGCCGCAGCCGGCGGCCAGCGAAAGCGCGAAAAGGACGAGCGCGTACCGCCGCATCAAACTACCACGTTCACGAGCTTGCCCGGCACGTAGATGAACTTGCGCACCGGCTGCCCCGCCACGAACCTGGCGACGGCCGGGTCCGCAAGCGCGGCCTCGCGCGCGACCGCCTCGTCGGCACCCGCGGGCACGGGCACGCGCCCGCGAAGCCTGCCGTTGACCTGCACCACGAGCTCGATCGTCTCCTGCACGAGAGCCGACGGGTCCACCCCCGGCCAGCGTTCGTCCACGACGAGGTTCGCGTGGCCAAGCGCACGCCACATTGCCTGCGCGGCGTGAGGGACGATCGGCGACAGCATCAGCACGACGAGGTCGAGCGCCTCCTGCATGACGGCACGACCCTCCGGCCTGCGGTCCGCGAAGCGCGCCAGCGAATTCAACAGTTCCATGACCGCGGCTATCGCGGTGTTGAAAGTGCGGCGCCGGCCGATGTCATCGCCCACCTTGGCCAGGGTGTTGTGGACCTGCCGGCGCAGCTCGCGCTGTGGCGCGTCGAGAGCGGCCGCGTCCGGCTTGCCGGCCGCGCCGGCGTCGACGTGGGCATGCACGACCTTCCACAGCCGCTTGAGGAAACGGAATGCTCCTTCCACTCCTTCGTCCGACCACTCAAAGGTGTGCTCGGGCGGAACGTTCGACATCGCGAACAGGCGCGCCGTGTCCGCACCATAGCGATCCACCAGCATTTGCGGATCCACGCCATTGCGCCGCGACTTCGACATCGTGCCGATGCCGCCGTACTCCACCGGCCGGCCATCGGACTTCAGCACGCCGCGGCGTGCGTCGCCTTCGCCTTGGGCCGCGACATCGGCAGGGTTGTGGTACACGATGCGCCCCGACGCCGGCTTCCGGTACCAGATCTCGTTCAGCACCATGCCCTGCGTCAGCAGGCGCTGGAATGGTTCGTCGAGGTCCGTCAAACCGCAGTCGCGCATGACCCGCGTCCAGAAGCGTGAATAGAGCAGGTGCAGGATCGCGTGCTCGATTCCGCCGACGTACTGGTCCACCGGCATCCAGTAGTCGGCGCGCGAGTCGATCATCGCACCGTCATTGTGGGCCGAGGCGTAGCGGAAGAAATACCAGGAGGAGTCCACGAACGTGTCCATCGTGTCCGTCTCGCGCCTGGCGGGCGCACCGCATCGCGGGCAGCGGCAATCCAGGAAGGCCCTCGATTTGGCGAGCGGATTGCCGCTGCCGTCGGGCACGAGGTCCTCGGGCAGCCGCACCGGCAGCTGGTCGTCCGGCACCGGCACGTCGCCGCAGGCGGGGCAATGGACGATCGGGATCGGGCAGCCCCAGTAGCGCTGGCGCGAAATACCCCAGTCGCGCAATCGCCAGACCACCTGCTTTTGCCCGAAGCCCTTCGCCTCGAGATCCTTCGCAATGGCGTCGGTCGCCGCCGAGTAATCGAGCCCGTCGTAGGGGCCGGAGCGCACGCAGCGGCCATGTTCCGCGTACCAGGATTCCCAGGCCCCGGCGGAATACGGCCTGCCCTCGACGTCGATCACCGGAAGGATCGGCAGGCCGTACTTTTTCGCAAAGGCGAAATCGCGCTCGTCGTGGCCCGGCACGCCCATCACCGCGCCTTCGCCGTAGGCAATCAGCACGTAATTGCCGATCCAGACCGGGATCTGCGCGCCGGTCAGCGGGTGACGCACGGTAAACCCGGTCGCGATACCCTTTTTCTCCATCGTGGCGAGGTCGGCTTCCATGATGCTGCCGCGGCGGCATTCGGCGACGAAGTCGCGTACGGCCGCGTTGCTCCCTGCCGCGAGCTCCGCGAGCGGATGCTCGGCGGCCACCGCGATGAAGCTGACGCCCATGATGGTGTCGGCGCGGGTCGTGAAGACCTTCAGTTCGCCACGTTGTCCGCCGATGTCGTACGGAAACGAAAGGTTCACGCCCTCGCTGCGGCCGATCCAGTTCGCCTGCATCGTGCGCACACGGTCCGGCCATTCGTGCAGCCGGTCGAGCGCCGCAAGCAGTTCCTCGGCGTACCGCGTGATGCCGAGGTAATACATCGGTATCTCGCGTTTCTCGACGGGCGCACCGGTGCGCCACCCGCGCCCGTCGATCACCTGTTCGTTCGCGAGCACGGTCTGGTCGACCGGGTCCCAGTTGACGCTGCCGGTCGTCTTGTACGCGATGCCGCGCTCGAGCATGCGCAGGAACAGCCACTGGTTCCACCGGTAGTAGTCCACGTCGCAGGTTGCAAGCTCACGCGACCAGTCAATGCCGAAACCGAGCGACTTCAGCTGGCCCTTCATGTGCTTGATGTTGTCGCGGGTCCACTTGGCGGGCGGCACGGCGTTCTCGATCGCTGCGTTCTCGGCCGGCAGGCCGAAGGCATCCCATCCCATCGGCTGGAGCACGTTGTACCCCTGCATGCGCATGTAGCGCGCGAGCACGTCGCCGATCGTGTAGTTGCGCACGTGACCCATATGGAGCCGGCCGCTCGGGTAGGGAAACATGCTCAGGCAGTAGTACTTCGGCCGCGAGACGTCTTCACGTGCCGCGAACGTGCCGGCCGCCTCCCATTCGCGCTGGACGGCGGGCTCGATTTCCTGCGGTTCGTAGCGGTCTTTCATTGAACAGGAAAGGATACCTGAGGCGGGGAGTCAGGAGGGTATTCTCAGGATGCGTGAATCGCGTCCAGGGATGGCGCGCCCGAAGCCATCCATGGACGGATTCACGGCGATCCTGAGAATACCCTCCTGACTCCCGGCCTCAGGCGTTCGTTCCCGCGCGCAAGCGAACGATGCCGAAAGCAAGCAGCAGCAGGAAGTCGAGCGAGAGGATCGGCCAGTTGCCGGTGCGGGCGTAGGGCGTGAGGCCGGTGCGGGGCTGGACCGTGGACTTGAGGATGCCGGGCTGGAACTGCGGAATGCGGGCGGTGACGGCGCCGTCGGGACCGATCACGGCGGTGACGCCATTGCTGGTCGCGCGCATGAGCCAGCGGCCGGCCTCGAGCGCGCGGAAGCGCGCCATCTGCAACTGCTGGTGGGGCGCGGAGGAATCGCCGAACCAGGCGTTATTCGTGACATTGACCAGCAGGGTCGAGCTCGGCAGCACCGCAAGCTCGTCGGACCCGTAGGCGTCCTCGTAGCAGATCGTCGCCGCCAGCCGTTCGCCGCCCGCTTCCAGGGGCGGCTGGTACGCCTCTCCGGGCGTCATGTCGTAGTACGGCAGGCTGTGCAGCCGCATCCACTTGCGCACGGATTCGGGCACGGGAAAGAACTCCCCGAAAGGCACGAGCCGGCGCTTGAAGTACCAGCCGTCGCCGGCGGCGCTCATCGAGTACAGGCCGTTGCGGATTTCCCCGGTCTCGAGATCGAAACGCAGCAGCCCGATCATGACGTCCGATCCGCGCGCTTCCGATTCGCGCCGGATGGCAGCGAGGTAGACTTTCGCTTCGTGGGCCAGCACCGGGATCGCCGATTCCGGCCAGACAATAATGCGCGCCCCGAGTGCCTCGCGGTTGAGCGCGCGGTACTTGTCGAGCGTCGCTGCCCGGTTTTCGGCGAGCCACTTCTCGTCCTGCGGGATCGCGCCCTGGAGAAGGGCGATGCGGATCGGCCCGCCCGAGGGCTTCGTCCATTCATGTCCGGTGAGCAGGTATCCGCCCGACCAGAGAACGGCAACGAGCGCGACCGCGGCGAGCCGGCCGCGGCCGCGCCGGTGGGACAGCACGATGACCGCGCCCGCCGTCACCGCCGTCGCGAAGGTGACCAGGTGAATCCCGCCGATCGTCGCCAGTGCCGCCAGAGGCCAGTCGCTCTGCGAGTAACCGAGCTGGAGCCAGGGGAAGCCCGTGAACAGCCAGCCTCGCAGCCATTCCATCAGCGTCCAGCCTGCCGGTATCAGGAGCAGCGAGCGAGCGGGCGACGGGTCGGGCGCGAGGCGCACCAGGATGTAACCCGTGAGCGAGTAGTAGGCGCCCTTGATTGCGAGCAGCGCGGCGAGCAGGAAGATCGCGAGCCAGGCCGGCGCCTGGCCAAAATCGTGGATGGCCGTGTAGATCCACCAGGTACCCGTGCCAAAGAGGGCGGCGCCGAACCAGAAACCGGCGCGCGCCGCATCGCGCGGCGCCGAATATTCCCAGAGCAGGAACAGGACCGCCGGGCCGAGCCAGGCGAGGACGTGGATGTCGTAAGGCGCGAAAGCGAAGCAGGTGGCCGCACCCGCGATTGCGGAGATCAATTCGCGGAAACGCAAAAGTCTCGAGACCGGTACACCGGGGGGCGCCACTCAGCCCCCGCGCGCTTCGCCGGGCCGCAGCGGCACGGGCGCCGGCGTCGTCACGCGCAGCTGGTCGATGCGACGCCGGTCGGCGCGCAGCACCTTGAACTCCAGCCCGTCCATGGTCACCGACTCCCCGCGCCGCGGCAGCCTGCCGAACTGGTGCATGACGAGGCCACCGATCGTGTCGTACTCCTCATCGCTGAAGCGGGTCGCGAAGTGCTCGTTGAATTCCTGCACGCGGGTGAGCGCCTGCACCGTGAACTGCCGATCACCCTCGCGGCGGATCGTCTGGTCCTCGTCCGTGTCGTACTCGTCGGCAATCTCGCCGACGATCTCCTCGATCACGTCCTCGATCGTGACGAGTCCCGATACGCCGCCGTATTCGTCGACCACGATCGCCATGTGGTTGCGGCTGACGCGGAATTCCTTGAGCAGCACGTTCAGGCGCTTGCTCTCCGGCACGAACGACGCGGAGCGCAGCACGTCGCGGATGTCCCAGTCATCTTTCGCGCCTTCGGCGAAGTGGCGCAGCAGGTCCTTGGCGAGCAGGATGCCGACGATCTGGTCGCGGTCATCGCCAATGACGGGGAACCGGGAGTGTCCGGACTCGATCACCGCCGGGAGCAACCGTCCGGGACCGGAGTCGCGCTCCAGCACCACCATCTGGGAACGCGGCACCATGATGTCGCGCACGTGCAGGTCCGCGACCCGCAGCACGCCCTGGCTCATCGCTAACGCGTCGGCGTCGATGATGCCGGCGCGAGCTGCCGCGCGCAGCGCATCGACAAGCTCCGCCCGGTCGCGCGGTCCCTCCTGCGTCAGCCGCCGCAGCCAGCTCCCCCTTCTGCGTTTCGCCATCGGCTCAGTCTCCGTACGGGTCCGCAACGCCCAGGCGCGCGAGCAATGCGCGTTCCCGGCTCTCCATGCGCCTCGCGTCCAACGCGCGTTCATGGTCGAAGCCGATGAGGTGCAGCGTGCCGTGGACGATCATGTGCGCCCAGTGCGCGGACAGCGGCTTGCCCTGCTCCCGCGCCTCGCGCGCGACGACCGGGGCGCAGACGACGAGGTCGCCGAGCTGCGAGCCAGCGAGCGCCGGGGACGCAGGGAAAGAAAGCACGTTGGTCGGCTTTCCCCGGCCGCGCCAGCGTTCGTTCAGCGCCCGGCTCTCGCGACTGCCGACCACGCGGATGCCGAGCTCGCCCCCGCGGTTGCCCGCAGCCAGCCGCGCCCAGCGGCGCAATGAGGACGGTCCGGGCGCCCAGGGCCGGCGCGTACGGTAACGCAGCACGACTTCGAGCATCACGGACCCTTGCCTTCGTCATTGCCCGATTCGCGCTCGTAGGCCTCCACGATCCGCTGGACGAGCGGATGGCGGACCACGTCCCGCGCCGTGAAACGCGTCACGGCGATGCCCTTGACGCCATCCAGCACCTCGAGCGCACGCCGCAGGCCCGACTGCCGGTGCGCAGGCAGATCGGTCTGGGTGATGTCGCCGGTCACGACCGCGCGCGAACCGAAGCCGATGCGCGTCAGGAACATCTTGATCTGCTCGACGGTCGTGTTCTGTGCTTCGTCGAGGATGATGAAGGCCTCGTTCAGCGTTCGCCCGCGCATGAAAGCGAGCGGCGCCACCTCGATCACGTTGCGTTCGATCAGCCGGGCGACGCGATCGAATCCGATCATCTCGTACAGGGCGTCATACATTGGCCGAAGATAGGGATCGACCTTCTGCGTGAGGTCGCCCGGCAGGAACCCGAGCCGTTCCCCCGCCTCGACTGCGGGACGCACCAGCACCAGGCGACGCACGCTCTCCCGCTGCATGGCCTCGACCGCGCAGGCGACCGCGAGGTAGGTCTTGCCGGTGCCTGCCGGTCCGATCCCGAAGGTCAGGTCGTGGGAACGGATGGAAAGCAGGTAATGCTGCTGGTTGGCGCCACGACCGCGGACCAGGCCACGAAGCGTCTCGACCGCATGCTCGTCGTCCGCCGGACGCGCGCCCATGCCGCTCTCATGGATCGCGAGGTGCACGTCCTCGGGCGTGACGGGTTTTTTGCCGGCCCGCTCGTACAGGACGCGCAGCACGGCCGCTGCCGCAGCGGCATTCGCGCCGCGGAGCGAAAAGCGGCCCGAGCGTCGGCGAATTTCCACGCCGAGCCGGTTCTCGACCTGATGCAGGTTCTCGTCGAGCGGCCCGCAGACCGCGGCGAGCCGCGCATTGTCCTCCGCGCCGAAATCGACGCTGGATTCGGGTGCCGCGTTCAAGCGACCAGCCGGCCACGCAGGGAGTTCGGCATCGCCTCGGTAATGCTCACTTGCGCGAAGCGGTTGACGAGCGATGGCGGCCCGTCGAAATTCACCCAGCGCATGTTTTCCGTGCGTCCCGCGAGCTGGCGCGGATCGCGCCGGGAGGGCCGCTCGACCAGCACCCGCTGCAGGCTGCCGACCATGCCTTCGCTGATCCGGCGGGCCTGGCCGTCGACCAGGGACTGGAGGATCTCGAGCCGCCGCTGCTTGATCTCGTGCGGTACCTCGTCAGGCAGGGAAGCCGCGGGCGTGCCGGGCCGCCTGCTGTAGATAAAGCTGAACGACTGGTCGAAGCCGACGTCTGCAATCAGTTCCAGCGTCTGCTGGAAATCAGAATCGGTCTCGCCCGGAAAGCCCACGATGAAGTCCGACGACAGGCTGATGTCCGGGCGTGCCGCGCGCATCCGCCGGATCTTCTGCCGGTACTCGAGCCGCGTGTATCCGCGCTTCATGAGAGCGAGAATGCGGTCAGAGCCGCTCTGGACGGGAAGGTGCAGGTAATTCGCGAGCTTCGGCACGTCGGCGTAAGCCTCGACCAGTGCCTGCGTGAATTCGAGCGGATGCGAGGTCGTGAACCGGATGCGCTCAATACTGTCGAGGCGCGCGACGCAGCGGATGAGCGTCGCGAGGTCCACGAGCGTTCCGTCTTCCTCGGGGCCGCGGTAGGCATTGACGTTCTGACCGAGCAGCGTGATCTCGCGGACGCCCTGCTCCGCCAGCGAGCCGACCTCGGCCATTACCTGCGTAAACGGACGGCTCATCTCCTCGCCGCGCGTGTAGGGCACGACGCAGAAGCTGCAATACCGGCTGCAGCCCTCCATGATCGAAACGAAGGCGTTCGCGCCGGCGGCCCGGGGTTCCGGCAGCCGATCGAACTTCTCGATCTCGGGGAAGGAGACGTCCACCTGCGGCGCGCGCGTCGCACGGAGTTCCGCGATCATCGCCGGAAGCCGGTGAATGGTCTGGGGCCCGAACACGAGGTCGACGAAGGGCGCACGCTCGAGGATGCCTTCGCCTTCCTGGCTGGCAACGCAGCCGCCGACGCCGATGACGAGCTCCGGCCGCCGGCGCTTCAGGAGCCGCCACTGGCCGAGGTGGGAGAAGACCTTTTCCTGTGCCTTTTCGCGCACCGAGCAGGTGTTGAGCAGCACGACGTCGGCCTGGTCCGGTTCAGCCGTGAGCTCGAAGCCGTCGGATTCACGGAGCACGTCCGCCATCCGCGCCGAGTCGTATTCGTTCATCTGGCAGCCGAAAGTGGAAATGTAGAGCCGGCCGCTCATGTGTCGGGTGGGCGCTCCAATACGCAAAAGGGCGCCTAGGGTACCGGTTTTGGCGGTTTCGATGAAGCGCCGCGGCCCGCCCGCGGGCGCCCGGTTTCTCACGCAACTATCTGGTTTTCATCATTTTTTTCGCGTGATTTCGCGGCCAAAAGTACCGGTCGCGATGAAGTCGGCAGGCTTCAGGTCGCCCAGCACGAAGCGGCCGGTGGCCGTGATGCGCGCACCCTGCGGCAAGGTGTCCGCCATGGTGCGCCTGCGCGCCATGTGCACCGAGTACTCGAGCTCGTGCAGCAGCGCCGGCCGCGAATAGTAGTAGCCCTGCCCGGCCACGCAGCCGAGCTCGATCAGTCCGCGCTGCTGGTGCTCGAGTTCGATCCCTTCCGCTACGACCTCGAGATCCAGCGTGCGGCCGAGCGTGATGATCGCGCGCGTGAAATCCTCGCCGCCGTCGAGACCGCCGAGCCGCTCCACGAACGAGCGGTCGATCTTCACGATGTCGATCGGAAAGCGGTGAAGGTAGGAAAGCGACGAGTAGCCGGTGCCGAAATCGTCGATCGCGATGCGCACGCCAAGCGTCTTGAGCTGCGTGAGCTTTGCGAGCATGTCCTCGCTGTTCTGCATCAGCACGCTCTCGGTCAACTCGATCACGAGGCAGCCCGGGTCGATTTCCGAGAGGTCCAGCGCCTTCTTCACGTCGGCGCAGATATCGGATTTTGCGAGCTGGACCGCGGAGACGTTGACGCCGACGCGGACCTCGCGGCCCTCGGGCAGCCGCGCCTGCCAGACCCTCACCTCACGGCAGGCCTGGGCGAGGATCCAGCGGCCGAGCGTGACGATCTGCCCGGTCTCCTCGGAGACTGGAATGAACTCCGCCGGCGCAATCACGCCGCGTTTCGGATGGCGCCAGCGCACCAGCGCCTCGACGCCCAGCAGGTAACCCGAGTGCAGCTCGACGATCGGCTGGTAGTGCAGCAGGAACTGGCTCTCCGCAAGCGCCGTGTCGATCTCCGCCTCCATTTCCTGGCGCTTGCTCGCGGCCCGGTGCATGGCCGGCTCATAGACCATGTGGCGGCCCTTGCCCGCGGATTTCGCCGCATACATCGCGACGTCTGCGTTCCGCATCAGTTCCTCGACGCCATCGTCGGCCGTCGAGAACGCGACGCCCACGCTCGCGGTGACGCGCATGTCCTCGCCGGGCAGGTCAAGCGACTCCTGAAGCGACTCGACGACCCGCGCGGCGATTTCGATGACCTGCTCCTTTTCGGTCAGGTTTTCGAGCAGCACGGCGAACTCGTCGCCGCCGAGTCGCGCGACGGTGTCGCCGTTGCGCGTCGCCTTGACGAGGCGCTGGGCGCTCCTGTGCAGCACGCGGTCGCCGATCGCGTGGCCCTGCGAGTCATTGACACGCTTGAAGTTGTCGAGATCGACGAACATGACCGCGACCCCGCGACCATTGCGCTTGCTGACCGCCACCGCGTGCTCGACGCGATCGCGGAACAACGAGCGGTTTGCGAGCAGCGTCAGCGGGTCGTGCAGCGCCATGCGCTTCAGCTGCTCTTCCATGCCCTTGCGATCGGTCATGTCGCGCAGGTTCAGCAAGCGGCCGCCGATCGCGGGCTCGAAATCCATGTTCGTGCCGTGGATCTCTACGATCCGATGACGTTCGTCGCCTCGCGGCACGCGGGCCTCGACGGTCGAGGAGGCGCCATCCCGCGCGAGGTCCCGGGCCAGGAATTCCCGGAGCCGTGCGCGGTCGTCGAATGCGACGAGCTCGTCGAGGTGCTGGCCGATCAGGTCATTGGCTGCGAACCCGAAAATGCGTTCGGCCGTCGGCGTCACGTAGCCGATCGTGCCGTCTTCCGCGACGATCGCGATCACATCGGCCGTGTTGCGGATGAGCGCATTGAAACGGGCCTCCGCCGAACGCGTCGCGAGGCCGGTCTGGACCGCAACGGTGAGCGCCGTCGCGATGGCCTGGCGTGCGAACAGGAGCCCGGCAGCGATGCAGACGACCCAGGCGATGAGGCCGGCGGGTTCTCCGAAACTCCCTTCCTGCATGACGAGAAGCGCCCAGCCGGCAAGCATCAGCGCGGCGTAGGGCATGAGCGGGGCGAACGGCGAACCGCGCTCGGCGGCATCCATGGGCGGCGCGCGCCGCTCCGCCCGCAGGTAGTCGAATTGCGCTGCGACCGCGAAAGCAGCCACTGCCGCAATGCGCAGCGGTGCCGCAATCAGGCTAACCGAACCTTCGGCCGCGGCATGCGCCTCGAGCAGGCGCGACCCCAGCAGGGCGACAAGCGCGAGCGCAAAGGTGGCGAGGCCCGGCCAGCCGCGCCAGTCCGCCCGCCGCAGCAGCAGGATTGCGGCGAGCACGCCGATGACCGCATCGAGGCCCACCGTCCAGGAACCGCGCACAGGCAGCGCGTCCGCAGCAAGGTCGTGCGGCATCGCGAGCCAGAGAACGGTGCCGACGCAGAGCGCGACCAGCGTCGCCTCGAGCCAGAATTGCGGACCAAAGGCCTTGCCGCGCGTCGACAGCAGGAGCCCCGTCGCCGCCATGGCCACGCAGGGAAAGAAGGCGAATTGCAGCAGGCCGGATACCGCCTGGGCAACGGGAAATTGCGCCGGGCGCATCAGGGGCACGAAGAGGGCCGCCACGAGGTTCGCGGCGAGCGCAAACGCGAGCCAGCGCCAGGCATGACGCCGCCCGCGGGTGAGTTCGTGCAGGCCCGCCGTGCGCCAGGCGACCGAAATCGCGGCCAGCGTCGCGACGATGCCGGCCACGGAGACCGCGTCCCGGGCGCGGCGTGCGTCAATCGACAAGCCTGCGATCGCTGCCAAAACGGCGGCGCCAATGGCAAGCAGCACGAGCCAGGCCGCCGCATGGTCGAACCACGGCGCCAGGGCCTCGCGCAGGCCACGATCGGACGGCTGGTTGCGGTCCAGCTCCATCTAGCCGTTCTCCCTTTCTCGGGTCCCCGGGACGGCTTCGCGGGAAGCCCGAAAAATCGGCACGATGGTGACTTAATGTGGCCGGGCCGGACGCCTACCACATCACATAAAGCAGGGGAGGCGGCGGGAAAACGTGACGTGGTGCCCACGTCACGAGGGGGCGGTCCCCGGTGGCGTCAGAATGGTATGTCGTCGTCGAAGGACTCGGCGACTCCGGCGGGCTCGGCGCGGGGCGCCGGTTCCTCGCCGCGCTCGCGAGTGCGTTCCGGTGCGGCACCCGCACCGCGATCCTGCGAGCCGCGGCCGCCGAGCATCTGCATCTCGTTCGCCACGATCTCGGTCGTGTAACGGTCCTGGCCCTCGCGATCCTGCCACTTGCGCGTGCGGATGCGGCCCTCGACAAAGATGTGCGAGCCCTTGCGCAGGTACTCGGCCGCGATCTCGGCGAGGCGGTCGAACATGACGACGTTGTGCCACTCCGTCGCTTCCTTGTTTTCGCCTGTCTGCTTGTCGCGCCACTGGTCCGAAGTCGCGAGCCGCAGGTTGACCACGGCCTTGCCGGAAGGCATTGCCCGGGACTGCGGATCCTGCCCCAGGTGCCCGATCAGGATGACTTTATTGACTCCGCGTGCCATGGCTGTTCCCCGTTTGTCCCGAGTGGCTCATTGTAGTCGTCCGGCATCGACACGGGCACTGACATTCGGACCAGATCGACGCATTTCTATCGATGGCGACCATGGCAGCCACGCCAGGACCACGATTGCCGAGCAGGCGAAGATTCCCGTGAGTTGCCAGGGACTTCCGAGCAGGCCGCCGCCCAGCAGGCCGCCCGCGAACGCGCCCGCGAATTGACAGGTGGCGAAAACGCCGAGCGCCGCGCCGCGGGATTGCTCGCCCGCGGCTTCTGTCAGGGCCGCCGGGAGCCGGGCCTCGAGGAAATTGAAGGCGCCAAAATAAAGCACCAGCGCGACCATCAGGAGGGCGAGGTTCGCCTTTGCCCAGACGAGCGCGGAGAGGGCCAGTGCGAGCCCTGCCCCACCCGCAAGGACGGCGCGGCCCGGCCGCCCGTTGCGCTCCGACCACACGACGAGCGGCATGGTCAGCGCGATGGACGCGACAAACACGCCGAGATAGACGAGCCAATGACGCGACGCCTCGATGCCGTGGAGGTCGCGCAATACATGAGGCACCGCGATGAAAGTCGCGGTCAGCGTCAGGTGCAGCATGAAGATGCCGGCGTAGTGCGGCGCGAGCGTTCGCGTCAAGACTTCCCGCCAGTCGCGGCGCAACGCCACGCGTTCGGGGGCCGGCGCTTCGGCCGGCAGGACGAAGAGCACCAGTCCGAGGGCCGCGATCCCGAGGCCACCGATCAGCAGAAACACGCCCGACACGCCGATCGCCGCGGCCAGCAGCGGTCCAGCAATGAGCGAGATCACGAATGACACGCCGATGCTCATGCCGACCGCAAACATGGCGCGCGTGCGCGACTCGGGCCGGGTGAGATCGGCGAGAAAGGCGGTGACCGGACCCGAGACCGCGCCGAGCCCCTGGACGACGCGCGCGGCGACGAGCGATGCCGCGCTGCCCGCCATCGCGCCGAGCACGGAACCGGCGACATGCAGGACAAGTCCGACGACAATCAGCGGCTTGCGCCCGACCCGATCGGACCATACACCGAAGGGAATCTGCATCAGGGCCTGCGTCAGTCCATAGGCGCCGACCGCGAGGCCCGCGAACAGCGGCGTTGCCCCGGGAAGCCCGCCCGCGTAAAGCGCGAGCACGGGCAGCAGCAGGAACAGTCCCAGCAGCCGCACGGCATAGATCGCGGCGAGCGCGGCGACGACGCGGCGCTCGGCGGGCTGGAGTGCCGCACCGGATGGCTGGGCCACTGGAATTCCCTTTGCCGTGCCCGGAATGGGCGGGCTATTCTATCAGGCTGCCCCGATGAGTCAGACCATTCACATCCGCGGCGCACGCACGCACAACCTCCAGGGCCTCGACCTGGAGCTCCCGCGTGACCGCCTGATCGTTTTCACCGGACTGTCCGGTTCGGGGAAGTCTTCGCTCGCCTTCGACACCATCTATGCCGAGGGCCAGCGCCGATACGTTGAATCACTGTCGGCCTACGCGCGGCAATTCCTCTCGATGATGGAGAAGCCGGACGTCGACACGATCGAGGGCCTTTCTCCGGCGATTTCGATCGAGCAGAAGTCGACCTCGCACAACCCGCGCTCGACCGTCGGCACGGTGACCGAGATCTACGACTACATGCGCCTGCTGTACGCCCGCGCCGGCATCCCCCGCTGCCCCGACCACGAATTCGACCTGACTGCGCAGACGGTGAGCCAGATGGTGGATCTGGTGCTGGCACTGCCTGAGAGCACGGCCCTGGCATTGCTGGCGCCGGTCATTTCCGGGCGCAAGGGCGAGCACCTGCAGGTCATCGAAGAGCTGCGCGGCAAGGGCTTCGTCCGCGCGCGGGTGGATGCCAGGTACGTCGAGCTCGACGCCGTGCCAAAACTCGACCCGAGGAAGAAGCACTCGATCGACGTCGTCGTCGACCGCTTCAAGGTCCGCCCCGACCTCGAGCAGCGGCTCGCGGAATCCTTCGAGACGGCGCTGCGGCTCGGAGAGGGCTCGGCGCGCGTTGCGTTCCTGGACGAGCCAAAACGCGAGGAACTCGTCTTCTCGGACAAGTTCGCCTGCCGGATCTGCGGCTATTCCGTGCCGGAACTCGAGCCCCGGCTGTTTTCGTTCAACAACCCGTTTGGCGCCTGCCCGGGCTGCGACGGCCTCGGCGTCAAGCAGTTCTTCGACCCGGAGCGCGTCGTCACCGATGCGCAGCTCTCGCTCGCAAACGGCGCAGTTCGCGGCTGGGACCGGCGGAACGCGTACTACTACCAGATGATCCAGGCGCTCGCGGATCACTACCGTTTCGATCCCGAGGCGCCCTATGCCGACCTGCCCCCGAAAGCCCGTGAGGCCCTGATGCAGGGCAGCGGCGGCGCGGAAATCGAGTTCCGCTATTTCGATTCGCGCGGTCGCACGGTCCGGCGCAAGCACAAGTTCGAAGGCATTCTGCCGAACCTCGAGCGGCGCTACCACGAAACCGAGTCGCTCGCGGTGCGCGAGGAGCTCGCGCGCTACCTCGGCACGCGCCGCTGCCCGGAATGCGACGGCGCACGGCTCACCCGGGCGGCGCGCTTCGTGTACGTCGGCGGCGCGTCGCTTCCCTCGATCAGCGCCCTGCCCGTCCGTCGTGCGCTCGAATTCTTCGACGCAATGAAGCTCGAGGGCTGGCGCCAGAAGATCGCTGCCAAGATCGTCAAGGAGATCGCCGATCGCCTCGGCTTTCTCGTCGACGTCGGCCTCGACTACCTGACGCTTGACCGCAGCGCCGAGACGCTCTCCGGCGGCGAGGCCCAGCGCATCCGCCTCGCGAGCCAGATCGGCTCCGGGCTGGTCGGCGTCATGTACATCCTCGACGAGCCCTCGATCGGCCTGCACCAGCGCGACAACCAGCGCCTGCTCGACACGCTGCATCGTCTGCGCGACCTCGGCAATACGGTGATCGTGGTCGAGCACGACGAGGATGCGATCCGCCAGGCGGACCACGTGCTGGATCTCGGCCCGGGCGCGGGCATCCACGGAGGGCGCATCGTCGCGCAGGGCACGCCGGCGCAGATCGAGGCGAGCCCGGCATCCCTGACGGGCCAGTACCTGTCGGGGCGCAAGCGCATCGAGATTCCCGACAAGCGCCGGCGGAACGAACCGAAACAGCAGCTGACGCTGCGCGGCGCCAGCGGCAACAACCTGAAGCATATCGATGTTTCGTTTCCCGTCGGCCTGCTGACCTGCGTGACAGGCGTCTCCGGCTCAGGCAAGTCGACCCTCGTCAACGACACGCTCTATCGCGTCGTTGCGCGCTCGCTGGATCTCGTCGCGGAGCAGCCGGCCGCGTGCGCGGGCGTCGAGGGTCTCGGCGCCATCGACCGGGTGATCGACATCGACCAGAGCCCGATCGGCCGCACGCCGCGCTCGAATCCTGCGACCTACACGGGCCTGTTCACGCCCATCCGCGAACTGTTCGCCGGCACGGCCGAGGCGCGCTCGCGCGGCTACCAGCCGGGGCGTTTCAGCTTCAACGTCAAGGGCGGGCGCTGCGCGGCCTGCGAGGGCGACGGCGTCATCAAGGTCGAGATGCACTTCCTGCCTGACGTCTACGTCGCCTGCGACGTCTGCAAAGGCCGGCGTTACAACCGCGAGACGCTCGACGTGCACTACAAGGGCAAGAACATCCACGAAGTGCTCGACATGACGGTCGAGGACGCGGCCGTGTTCTTCGCAGCCGTGCCGGCCATCGCGACGAAACTCCAGACCCTGCTCGACGTCGGCCTCGCGTACGTCAAGCTCGGGCAGAATGCGACCACGCTCTCGGGGGGTGAGGCCCAGCGCGTCAAGCTTGCGAAGGAACTTTCCAAGCGGGCGACCGGCCGAACGCTCTATATGCTGGACGAGCCGACTACCGGCCTGCATTTCGAGGACGTGAAGCACCTGCTTGCGGTCCTGCATCGCCTGCGCGACGAGGGCAACACCGTGATCGTCATCGAGCACAATCTCGACGTGATCAAGACCGCTGACTGGGTCATCGACCTCGGGCCGGAGGGCGGAGACGGCGGCGGCAGGCTCGTCGCCGAGGGCACGCCGGAGCAGCTCGCGCGGGCCGCGGACTCTTATACCGGCCATTACCTGAAGCGCGTGCTGGCGCGCGGGAAGAAAGCCGCATGAATCGACCGTCGTTCCTTGCCTGGTTTGTCGTTTTCATGCTCGCCGCCCTGCCCGCCACGGCCGGCGAGCTCACCGTCGAGGACGCGTGGTCGCGCACGACGCCACCCGGCGTGACCGTGGGCGTGGTTTATTTCACGCTCAGGAACGACACCGGCAAGTCCGACCGCTTGCTCAAGCTGTCGACGCCGGTGGCTTCCGGGGTCCAGGTTCATCGCACGGAGATCCGGGACGGCATCGCTCGCATGCGCGAGATCTCGACCCTGCACGTGGATGCCGGCCAGACGCTCGAGTTCGCTCCAAACGGCATGCACGTGATGCTCACGGGGCTCAAGCAGCCGCTGGTCGAAGGGCAGTCGTTCGACCTTGAGCTGCTGTTCGAGGTCGCGGGACCGCGGACAGTGAAGGTCTCCGTGCGGAAACCCTGACTTGTCCCGACCCGCTCTTGTTACGACCAGGAGGGCGACATGACCGGATCAATACCCGCCGCGGCGCTATTCGCAACGACGCTCGCGGGTTTCTGCATGCCTGCAGCCGCGTCGGAGAGAACCGAGGAGGACTTCGTCAAGGCCTGCACCACGAGCAGCAATCTTGCGCTGCCGGTCTGCGAGTGCTCGGCCAGGAAGGCCCGGGGAGAACTGACACCCGACGGGTTCGCACTGCTCGTCGCATCGCTCGAGGGAGACGATGCGGCGGCTGCACAGTTGCGCGGCAAGCTGCCCGTTGATCAGGTCATGAAGGCCGGAACGTTCATGGCGCGCGGGCCTTCGCAGTGCGCGAAGGAATCCGCGGCGGCGGACTGATCCCGATTCAGGGAATCAGCGTCCCGCCGCGTGCGCCGGCCCCGCGCTCGTGAACTGGTGGGCGATCTCGCCCTGGCCCCGCTTCTCGCGGAACTTGCCGTCCGTGAATTCGGAGACGACGCGGCGCCAGAACCGGATCGCGCCGGGATTTCGCGACTGCTCGGGGATCGTCCATTCGCCTGCAAAGCGAGCGAACAGCAGCATGGCCGCGCCGCGGCCGACGCCCTTGCTCCGGAAAGGCTTGCGGATGAAGAACTCGCTCAGGCGGTATTGCCGCTTCGGGTCCTCGCTGCCGGCAAGGCTGCGCTGAACCACCGCGAATCCCACGGGCTCCCGCTCGCGCAGCACCATGAAGGCCGTGCAGCGATCGTCATGGAACCAGCCCTGGATGATTTCGGAAACGCTCTGTCCCGTGACGGTGAGCGACGGGAAGACACCTGTCGTGTCGGCGGTCAAGTCGGCCAGGTATTCCCCGTACGTGTCTTCGATCCAGTCGCGGTCTGCCTGCGAGGTGCGCGCTTCACGAATGGTGATCGGCATTCAGGGTCCCGGAAAGGTAACGGCCGGGGGGAAGCCGCGGGTTCTCCGCGCCATCCGCCCGGCCGTTCAGGCCACACAGCAATCGCTTACTGCGACGGAGGAGTCGGTTCCGTGGCAGCGTCGGCGGCTGCATTCGCAGCGTCGGAAGCGGCATCGCCCGCCGCAGCAGCGGCATCGCCCGCCGCAGCAGCGGCGTCGCCAGCCGCGTCTGTGGCCGCCGTGGCGGCGTCGCTCGTCGCGTCGACAGCCGTGTTCGCCGCATCGGAGGCCGCATTGGCAGCATCCGCAGCGGCATCGGCAGCCTCTTCCTTCTTGGCGCCGCAGGCGCCCAACACGAGGGCAACCGCAATGGCGCCCCAGATCTTTGCATTCATCGTCAGTTACCCCAGTACGTCAGTGAGAAAAAGTAGTGCACTCCGCGGCCAAAACAGCCCGATTCTTGAGTTTGCTGCCTCGTCGCGTCCGCAGATTTTACCGGTATTACGAGGGTTAGCAAAGGTCGCAATTTTGCGACAACCTTGGCGGCCGGTTACGCTCTGGCACACGTTTCGGCAGGAGCGGCGATGACTAAAAAGACACTCGGCGAGCAGTACGGCGAGCACTTGCGGGAGGTCATGGCGAGGGCCGATCGAGCTTTGATTGCGGGCGGTTACGACGGATTGATCATCGCCTCCGGAAGTCTGCGGACGCTCTACCTGGACGACAGCAGCTACCCCTTCAAGCCTAATCCGCGCTACCGGGCATGGCTGCCTGATGCCAGCCCGGACTGTTTCGTCGTCTACCGCCCGGGCCTCCGTCCGAAGCTCTTTTTCCACCAGCCGGACGACTACTGGTACCTCCCGCCGGCCTCGCCGCAGGGCTATTGGGTGGATCATTTCGACCTGACCATTGTCCGCGAGCCCGTGAAACTGCGACGCGAAATCGGCGGCAAGGGCCGCTGGGCCCTGCTGGCCGAGCCCGGGCCCGCGACCGAGGGACTGGGCGATCATGACCCGCCGGCCGTCACCGGCCCCCTGGATTATGCCCGTGCGGTCAAGACGCCCTATGAGATCGAGTGCATGAGCGAGGCGACGGTCGCCGGCGCGCGCGCCCACCGGGCCGCTGAACGGGCATTCCGCGGTGGCGCTTCGGAGTACGAAATCCACCTCGCCTATTGCCGCGCCGCCGGTGCGCGCGAAGAGGAGCTGCCGTACAACAACATCATCGCGTTCGACCGGCATGCGGCCGTCCTGCACTACCAGCTGCTCGACCGTGCGCGCCCGGCGGACGTGAGGTCGTTTCTGATCGACGCCGGCACCCAGTTCGCCGGCTACGCCTGCGACATCACGCGGACTTACGCCGCCGCATCAGGCGAGTTCCTGGACCTGATCCGGTCGGTCGATTCGAGCCAGCAGAAGCTGGCCGATCGCGTCCGGCCCGGCGTCGACTACCGCGACATCCACCTCGAGGCGCATCGATCGATCGCGGGCATCCTCGTCGCCCACGGCATCGTCTCGGGATCGCCGGAAGCGGCAGTCGAGTCGAAGCTCACGTCAGTCTTCTTTCCGCACGGCATCGGCCACCTGCTCGGCCTCATGGTGCACGATGCCGCAGGTCTTGCGGCGGGCCCGGATGGCGCAACACGGGAGAAGCCGGAGGGCCATCCCTTCCTCCGGCTGACGCGCGAACTCGAGGCCGGTTTCGTGGTGACGATCGAGCCGGGCATCTACTTCATCGATTCGCTGCTCGAGGCGGCGCGCGCCGACGGGCGCGGGCGCGCGATTCAGTGGAAGCAGGTCGAGGCGCTTCGGCCCTGGGGCGGCATCCGGGTCGAGGACAACGTGATCGCGCGGGCCGGCGCGCCGCGCAACCTGACGCGCGAGGCTTTCTCGGCGGCGGCCTGAATGCCGGGTCAGCGCTGACGAAGAATGTCGCGGATCTCGGTCAGCAGCACTTCCTCACGCGGCGGAGGCGGCGCCGCCGCGGCCGGCGCCGGCTTCTTGAGCCGGTTGATCGCCTTGAGCGCCACGAAGATCGCGCCCGCTATGATCAGGAAATCGACCAGGGACTGGATGAACTTGCCATAGCCGATGTTGACGGGCTCTCCGGTTGCCGCACTCGTGCCCAGGGTGACCGCGAGGCTGGAGAAATCCGCGCCACCGACGACCCAGCCGAGGGCGGGCATGACGATCGCATCGACGAACGCCGACACAATCTTGCCGAATGCCGCGCCGATCACGATGCCGACCGCCATGTCGACGACGTTGCCCTTCATCGCGAACTCTTTGAATTCCGAAATCAGGCTCATGTTTTCCTCCCGCACTGGAGCGGACGCGCCCCTTTGGTCAGATGTGACCGTTGTCAACAGGGATTAGAGCAAAAAAAAGCCGGGGATGTCCCCGGCTTCTCCATGGCGACCGGGGGTGGCCGTGGCCACCCGCAGTTTGGAAATCCTCAGGCCGCGGCCTTTTTCCGCTTTTTCGGCCTGGCCTCGGCTTTGCCGCCGGCCTTTGCCGCCGCCTTCCTGGCCGGCGCCTTGCCTTTCTTCGGCGCGGCCTTTTTCTTCGCCGGCCTGTCTTCAGGCGACGGGGCAGCAGATGCCGCATCGGCCTCGACCAGCTGCATCAGCGCCATCGGCGCCGCGTCACCCGGGCGCGGACCCATCTTGAGGATCCGCGTGTAGCCGCCGGCCCGGGTCCTGAATCGCGGCCCGATGTCCTCGAACAGCTTCACCACGAGCGTATCGTCGCGCAGCGTGATCCAGGCCCTGCGGCGCCCCGGCAGCGAGTCGTTCTTGCCGAGCGTGATCAGCGGCTCGACGACCCGGCGCAATTCCTTGGCTTTCGGCAGCGTGGTGCGTATCGCCTCCGCGCGGATCAGGGCGGCGCACATGTTGCGCATGAGCGCCCTGCGGTGCGCGCTGTTGCGCGAGAGTTGCCGTCCCGACAGTTGATGTCGCATCTGATCCTATCCCGTTGGCACGCTCAGGCCGTGCGCAGCTCGTCTTCGCGGCGGAGCGACGCCGGCGGCCAGCCATCGATGCGCATTCCGAGCGTCAGCCCGTGGCTCTCGAGGACTTCCTTGATTTCCGTCAGCGATTTCTTGCCGAGATTCGGCGTGCGCAGCAGCTCGACCTCGGTGCGCTGCACCAGGTCGCCGATGTAATGGATGTTCTCCGCCTTGAGGCAGTTCGCGCTGCGGACGGTGAGCTCGAGCTCGTCCACGGGGCGCAGCAGGATCGGGTCCGGCAGCGGGCCCGCCTCGCGCGAGGGCGACTCGCCCTGTCCCTCGAGGTCGACGAACACGGTCAGCTGTTCCTTCAGGATTCCGCCGGCGCGGCGGATCGCCTCGTCCGGGTTGATCGTGCCATTGGTCTCGATGTCGATGATCAGCTTGTCGAGGTCGGTGCGCTGCTCGACGCGCGCCGACTCGATGCCGTAGGTCACGCGGCGTACTGGCGAGAATGAGGCGTCCAGCTGCAGCCGGCCGATCGGACGGCTCTGCTCCTCGAACTCCAGGCGCTGGACGGCGGGCCGATAGCCGCGACCGCGCTCGATCTTGAGCGTCATCGAAAGCTCGACGGCCTTGTTGAGGTTCGCGATCACGAGTTCGGGATTCACGACCACGACGTCGTGGTCGATCTGGATGTCGCCCGCGGTGACCGGGCCCGGGCCTTTCTTGGTGAGCCTGAGCTCGACGGAGTCGCGCGCATGCATCTCGATCGCGACTGACTTCAGGTTCAGCAGGATGTCGACGACGTCCTCCTGGACGCCCTCGATGCTGGTGTACTCGTGAAGCACGCCGTCGATCTCGACCTCGGTCACGGCGCAGCCGGGCATCGACGACAGCAGCACGCGACGCAGCGCGTTGCCCAGCGTGTGACCAAAGCCCCGCTCGAACGGCTCAATCACGATGCGCGCCTGTCGCGCGGCCGTCTCGGTGACCTTGACAGACCGGGGCTTGAGGAATTCCGTGGCGGTACCTTGCATTGCCGTCACCCTTACTTTGAATAGAGCTCGACGACCAGGTTCTCGTTGATGTCCGGGAGAATCTGGTCGCGGTCGGGCAACGCCTTGAGCGTGCCGCTGAATTTCTTGTCGTCAACTTCCACCCAGTCGGGCCAGCCGACCTGGGTCGCGATCGCGAGCGCGGCCGCGATGCGGGCCTGGCTCTTGGCCTTTTCTCGCACCGCGATCACGTCGCCCGCCGCGCACTGGTACGAGGGCACGTTGACCGCGTCGCCGTTGACCTCGATCGCCTTGTGCGAGACGAGCTGGCGCGCCTCGGCCCGGGTCGCGGCGAAGCCCATGCGGTAGACGACGTTGTCAAGCCGCGCCTCGAGGAAACGCAGCAGGTTTTCGCCGGTCGAGCCCGTGCGGCCCGCGGCCTTGGTGTAATAGTTGCGGAACTGCCGCTCGAGCACGCCGTACATGCGGCGCAGCTTCTGCTTCTCGCGCAACTGGACGCCGTAGCCCGACAGGCGCGTGCGGCGGTCGCCCTTGATGCCGCCCGGCGGCACTTCGAGTTTGCACTTGCTCTCGAGCGACTTGATGCCGCTCTTGAGGAACAGATCCGTACCCTCGCGGCGCGAGAGCTTGCACTTGGGACCCAGGTATCTGGCCATTGTCCTTGCGACCTCAGACGCGCCGCTTCTTGGGCGGGCGGCAACCGTTGTGCGGAATCGGCGTCACGTCGGCAATGCTCGTGACCTTGAGCCCGCAGGCGTTCAGCGCGCGGACCGCGGACTCGCGTCCCGGGCCCGGCCCGCGCACGCGGACCTCGACGGTGCGCAGGCCGTGCTCCTGCGCCACGACGCCGGCCTTTTCGGCCGCGACCTGCGCCGCGAATGGCGTGCTCTTGCGGGAACCGCGGAAGCCCGAGCCGCCCGACGTCGCCCAGGCAAGTGTGTTGCCCTGGCGGTCCGTGATCGTGACGATCGTGTTGTTGAACGACGCGTGGATGTGCGCAACGCCATCCGACACCTGGCGCTTGGCCTTCTTGCGCGCCTTGGCGGCCGGCGCTGCGGCCTTGTCGGCACCCTTCGCGTCGGTCTTCGTCTCCGGCCTGGCGTCGGCTTTCGGCTCGGTCTTCTGCTCAGCCATCGTCAGACCTTGCCCGGTTGGACGTTTGTCTTGATCGCCGCGCGGCGCGGGCCCTTGCGCGTGCGCGCGTTGGTGCGCGTCCGCTGGCCCCTGGCCGGCAGGCCCTTGCGATGGCGGATGCCGCGATAGCAGCCGAGGTCCATGAGCCGCTTCAGGCTCATCGCGTTCTCGCGCCGCAGGTCGCCCTCGACCATGAAGCGCGAAACCTGCGAGCGCAGCGCATTGACCTCCGGCTCCGTCAGGTCGCGCACCCGCGTCGACGGGTCGACATTGGCTGCCTTGCACACGGCGAGCGCCCGCGAGCGCCCGATGCCGTAGACGTGGGTGAGCCCCACCCAGACGTGCTTGTTGACCGGAATGTTGATGCCGGCGATACGCGCCATGGCTAACTGACCTCGACCCGCGGAGAACCGGGAAGTTTAAGTGAAAAACGCGCTTTTCTCAACATTGCCGGGTCCCTGCGCTCAGCCCTGACGCTGCTTGTGGCGGGCGTCGGACGAGCAGATGACCCGCACGACGCCCTTGCGACGCACGATCTTGCAGTTCTTGCAGATTTTCCTGACTGACGGACGAACCTTCATTTCGCGACCTCCTCAGCGCGGCGCGCCGCTGCGGCCGTAGCCGCGCAGGTTCGCCTTCTTCATGAGCCCCTCGTACTGGTGCGACATCATGTGCGCATGCAGCTGGGCGACGAAGTCCATCACCACCACCACCATGATGAGCAGCGACGTGCCGCCGAAATAGAACGGCACGCGACCGTAGGACATCAGGATCTCGGGCAGCAGGCAGACGACGGTCACATACATCGCGCCCCAGACCGTCAGCCTCGTCAGCACCTTGTCGATGTACTCGCCGGTCTGCTGGCCCGGACGGATGCCCGGTATGAAGGCCCCGCCCTTCTTCAGGTTCTCGGCCGTTTCGCGCGAGTTGAACACGAGCGCGGTGTAGAAGAAGCAGAAGAAGACGATGAGGCCGCCGTAGATGAGCAGGTGCAGCGGCTGTCCCCAGCCCAGCGCCGCGGCGACCGTCTGCAGCCAGGTACCGGTCTGGCCCGCGCCGAAAAAGCTGGCGAGCGTCGCAGGGAAGAGCAGCAGCGACGAGGCGAAGATCGGCGGAATGACGCCCGACATGTTGAGCTTGAACGGCAGGTGGCTGGTCTGGCCCGCGTACATGCGCCGCCCGACCTGCCGCTTGGCATAGTTGACCGGGATTCGGCGCTGGCCGCTCTCGACGAAGACGCAGAAGGCCGTGACCGCACCGATCAGGAGCAGCAGGATGATCGCAAATGCGGGATTCATCTCGCCTGAGCGCACCTGCTCGAGCGTCCCGCCAAGCGCGGCAGGCAGGCCCGAGATGATGCCCGACAGGATGATCATCGAGATGCCGTTGCCAATGCCGCGCTCCGTGATCTGCTCCCCGAGCCACATCAGGAACATCGTGCCGGTCGTCAACGTCAGCACCGCCGGCAGCAGGAATGAGAACGTGCCCGGATGGATGACGACGCCCTGGTTCTGGAACGCGACCGCCGCGGCAAAACCCTGGAAGGCCGCGAGCACGACGGCGAAATAGCGGGTCCATTGCGTGATCTTGCGGCGGCCCGACTCGCCCTCTTTCTTGATCGCCGCCATCGAGGGCACGACCACCGCCATCATCTGCAGGATGATGGACGCGGAGATGTAGGGCATGACGCCCATCGCGAAAATCGAGAGTCGCCGAAGGGCGCCGCCCGAGAACATGTTGAAGAGGCCGAGGATCGTGCCTTCCTGGCTGTCGAACAGGCGGGCGAGCGCGGCCGGGTCGATGCCCGGCACCGGCACGAAGGTGCCGATGCGGTACACCACGAGCGCGCCCAGCAGGAACAGCAGGCGATGCCGCATCTCGGTGTAGCGCGTGACTTCACCGAGTGCGAGCGCCGCGCTGCCTGCCGTGGTCGCCATGGTTCGCGGGCGGCCCTCAGGCCGCCTTGCCCTCTTCGACTTTGCCGCCGGCCTTTTCGATAGCCGCACGCGCGCCCTTCGACGCGACGACGGCCGGGCCCTGCAGCGTCACCTTGCGCTTGATTTCTCCCGACAGGATCACCTTGGCGCGCTCGGTCCGCGCGGGCACCACGCTTGCCTCGAGCAGCGCCGCCAGGTCGACGAGTTCCGCCTTGACCTTGCCGAGATCGGTCAGCGTCACTTCGGCGCGGGTCCTGCGGATGGCCGAGCGGAATCCGACTTTCGGAAGCCGGCGCTGCAGCGGCACCTGGCCGCCCTCGAAGCCGACCTTGTGGTAGCCGCCCTTGCGAGCCTTCTGGCCCTTGCCGCCCTTGCCGCAGGTCTTGCCCTGGCCGGCCGAAGCGCCGCGCCCGACCCGCAGCCGCTTGCGCTTGCTGCCTGCCGCCGGCTTCATCGTGTTCAGTCGCATGTCGTCGCTCCTTGGCACTCAGGCCTTCTCGACGGCGAGCAGGTGGCGGGCGGCATTGATCATGCCGCGCACCTCGCGCGTGTCGTCCAGGACCCGGGAGTCCCGGATGCGCCGCAGGCCCAGCCCGTAGACCGAGCACCGGATGCTCCGCAGCTGTCCATGCACGCTGCGATTCAGCGTGATCTTGACCTTGCTCTTGCTCATCGCCATCAGCCCGTGATCTCTTCCAGTGTCTTGCCGCGCTTCGCCGCGATGCGATCCGGCGAAACCATTCGCTCGAAGGCATTGAAGGTCGCGCGCACGACGTTGATCGGGTTGCGCGAACCATAGCTCTTTGCGAGCACGTTGCGGATCCCGGCGCACTCGAACACCGCGCGCATGCCGCCGCCCGCGATCACGCCGGTGCCGTCCGAGGCCGGCTGCATGTAGACCCGGGTCGTGCCGTGCCGCCCCTGGATCGCGTAGTGCAGAGTCGCGTGCGTGATCGGCACGTTGGTCATGTTCTTGCGCGCCTGCTGCATCGCCTTCGAGATCGCGACCGGCACCTCGCGCGCCTTGCCGTAGCCGAAGCCGACTCGCCCGGCGCCGTCGCCGACCACCGTCAGCGCGGTGAAGCCGAACTGGCGCCCGCCCTTGACGACCTTCGCCGTGCGGTTGACCGCGACCAGCTTCTCGATCAGATCGTCGCCGGACTGTGTTCGTTCAACTCGTGCCATCGCCTGTCCCCCGGGACTTCAGAATTTGAGGCCGGCTTCGCGCGCGGCCTCGGCGAGCGCCTTGACGCGCCCGTGAAAACGGAACCCAGACCGGTCGAACGCCACGGACTCGACGCCGGCCGCCTTCGCCCGCTCGGCGATCGCGCGGCCGACCGCTTTCGCGGCCGTCGCATTGCCGGTGCCTCTCAGCTCCTTCGCGACCGCCTCCTGGACGGTCGATGCGGCCGCGATCACCTTGGCACCGTCCGGCGTCGTGATCTGGGCGTAGATGTGCCGCGGGGTGCGATGCACCGTCAGGCGCGCCGTGCCCGTCTCGCGGATCTTGGCGCGGGCGCGGGTCGCGCGCCGCAGGCGCCGGTCCTTTTTCGTGAGTTTCATGGCCTTACTTCTTCTTGCCTTCCTTCATGACGATCCGCTCTCCGGTATAGCGCACACCCTTGCCCTTGTAGGGCTCAGGCGGACGGTATCGGCGGATCTCCGCCGCCACCTGGCCCACCCTCTGCAGGTCCGCGCCCTTCACGACGATCTCGGTCTGCGAGGGCGTCTCGATCGAAATGCCCTCGGGCACCGGGAAGCTGACCGGATGCGAAAAGCCGAGCGTAAGGTTGAGGCTCTTGCCCTGGACCGCGGCGCGGTAACCGACACCCACGAGCTCGAGCTTGCGCTCGAATCCCCGGGTGACTCCCGCGACCATGTTCGCGAGGTTGGCGCGCGTCGCACCCGCCGCCGCGACCCGCTGGTTCGTGCTCTTGCCCTCGGCCACGGCGACCAGCAGCGCCTCGCCCTGCTGAGCCACCGTGACGCCCTCGCCGAGCTTCAGGGTCAGCGCGCCCTTGGCGCCCTTCACGGTCACCGCGTCGGCGGCCACTGTCGCACTGACACCCTTGGGCAGATTGACCGGCATCTTGGCGATTCTGGACATGATCCCTCTTCCTCAGGCCACGTAACAGAGCACTTCGCCGCCCTGCCCGGCGCGGCGCGCGTCGCGATCGGTCATGACGCCCTTCGGCGTCGAAACGATCGCGACGCCGAGGCCGCCAAGGACCTTCGGTAGTTCGTCCTTGGCCCGGTAGGTCCGCAGGCCCGGCCGCGACACGCGCTCGAGCCGCTCGATGACGGGTTTGCCGGCGTGGTACTTCAGCGCGACGACGAGCCTGGAGCGCCCGCCGTCCCTGCTGACGACGAAGTCGGCGACATAGCCCTCGTCCTTCAGGACGCGGACGATCGCTTCCTTGACGCGCGACGACTGCACCGAAACCTCCGGCTTGCCGGCGCCCTGGCCGTTGCGGATGCGCGTCAGGAGGTCTGCGATCGGGTCGGACATGCTCATGTTCGGCTCCTCACCAGCTCGCCTTGCGCAGCCCCGGCACGTCGCCGCGCATCGTCGCCTCGCGCAGCTTCACGCGCCCGAGCCCGAACTTGCTGTAGTTGCCGCGCGTGCGCCCGGTGATGGCGCAGCGGCTGTGTGCGCGGCTCGGGCTCGAGTCGCGCGGCAGCTTCTGCAGCGCCTCGACCGCCGCCATGCGATCCTCCTGCGACGCCTTCGGATCGCGGATCTGTTCCTTGATGCGCGCGCGCCTGGCGGCGTACTTCTTCACCGTCTTCGCGCGGCGCTTCTCGCGCTCGATCATGCTGGTCTTCGCCATCGGTTACTTCCTGAACGGAAAATTGAACGCCTCGAGCAGTGCGCGGCCTTTCCTGTCGTCGCCCGCCGAGGTCGTGATCGTGATGTCCATGCCGCGGACCTGGTCGATCTGGTCGTAGGCGATCTCGGGGAAAATGATCTGTTCCTTCACCCCGAAGCTGTAATTGCCCTGGCCGTCGAACGAACGCGGGTTGACGCCGCGGAAGTCACGGATTCGTGGAATCGCGACGCTGATCAGGCGGTCGAGGAACTCGTACATGCGGGCGCCGCGCAGCGTCACCATGCAGCCGACCGCGAGCCCCTCGCGGATCTTGAACGATGCGACCGATTTCTTGGACTTGCGAACCGCGGGCTTCTGTCCGGTGATCCTCGCAAGGTCGCCGGTCGCGGCGTCCATGACCTTCTTGTCTGCCACGGCCTCGCCGACGCCCATGTTGACCGTGATCTTGGTGATGCGGGGCACCTGCATGTCGGTGGCGAGCCCGAGCTCCGCACGGAGCCTCGGCCTCACGACCTCGCGGTAGTGCTTCTGCAGCCTGGCTGATTCGGCCATCTCCGGGTTCTCCACTTATGCGTCCACCAGCTCGCCGTTCGACTTGAAGTAGCGCACCTTTCTGCCGTCCTTTAGGGTGCGGATGCCGACGCGGCCGGCTTTCTTCGTGCCGGGGTTCAGCAGCGCGACATTCGACGCGGCAAGCGGCGCCTCTTTCTGCACGATGCCGCTCTGCACGCCGCGCGCCGGGTTGGGGCGCTGGTGCTTCTTGATCACGTTGACGTTCTCGACGAGCACGCGCCCGTCCGCCTGCACGGCGACCACGGCGCCCGTCCTGCCCTTGTCGCGGCCAGCCGTCACGACGACGGTGTCGCCCTTGCGGATCTTCCTCACAGGACCTCCGGCGCGAGCGAAATGATCTTCATGAACGCCACGCTGCGCAGCTCCCTCGTCACGGGCCCGAAGATGCGGGTCCCGATCGGCTCCAGCTTGTTCGTCAGCAGCACGGCCGCGTTGCCGTCGAAGCGGATCAGCGATCCGTCGTTGCGGCGCACGCCGCTTTTCGTGCGGACGACGACCGCGTCGTAGACCTCGCCCTTCTTGACCTTGCCGCGCGGAATCGCGTCCTTGACGCTGACCTTGATCACGTCGCCGACGCCGGCGTAGCGGCGGCGCGTGCCGCCCATGACCTTGATGCACATCAGCTCACGGGCGCCGGAATTGTCCGCCGCCTGCAACCGCGTCCTGAGCTGGATCATGGTCTCGCCCCTCCCGCTCTTATTCCGCCGGCGCGCGCTCGATCACGCGCACCAGGGTCCACGCCTTGCGCCGCGACAGCGGCCGGCATTCCGCGATGGCGACCATGTCGCCCTTGCGGCACTCGTTCTTCGCGTCGTGGGCGAGCAGGCGCGTCGTGCGGCGCACGTACTTGCCGTAAGTCGGGTGCTTGATCAGCCTCTCGACCGCGACGGAGATCGTCTTGTCCATCTTGTCGCTGACGACCGTGCCGGTCAGCGTCTTCGCCGATTCGCTCATTTCGCGCTCCGAGTCTCGTTCAGCACGGTCTTGACCCGCGCGATGTTCCTGCGGACCTTGCCGTGCTGGTCCGGCCGTGCCGGCTGGCCCGAGGCCGCCGCCATGCGCAGCTTGAACTGCTCGCGGCGCAGCTCCGCGAGCTCGGCGCGCAGCTCAGGCACGCTCTTCTTCCGATATTCCTTGATGGCCATCAGCGCACCTGCCGCTTGACGAATGCAGTCGCGACCGACAGCTTGGCGGCGGCCAGCTTGAATGCCTCGCGCGCGGTCGCCTCGGGCACGCCCTCGATCTCGAACAGCACCTTGCCGGGCGTCACCTTGGCGACCCAGTACTCGACATTGCCCTTGCCGCTGCCCATGCGGACCTCGAGCGGCTTCTGGGTGATCGGCACATCCGGGAATACGCGGATCCAGATCTGGCCGCCGCGCTTCACGTAGCGCGTCATCGCGCGGCGCGCCGCCTCGATTTCGCGCGCGGTCATGCGCGAGCGGTCGGTGGCCTTCAGCGCGAAGTCGCCGAACGCCACCGAACTGCCCCGGTGCGAGCTGCCCTTCAGGTTGCCCTTGAACTGCTTGCGGAACTTGGTCCGCTTTGGCTGCATCATGGCTTCAAGTCCTCAACTTCCGCCCGCCACGGGCTCGGGCGTCGCCGCGGCCGCCGGCTCTGCGGCCTTCTCGCCTTCCTTCGCGGCCTCGGCCTCCAGGGCCTCTGCCTCCTGCTCTTCGCGGTCGAATACCTCGCCCTTGAACACCCAGACCTTCACGCCGATCACGCCGTAGGTCGTGCGCGCCTCGGCCGTGCCGTAATCGATGTCGGCGCGGAACGTGTGGAGCGGAATCCGGCCCTCGCGGGTCCATTCCGAGCGCGAGATCTCGGCCCCGTTCAGGCGGCCCGCGATGCGCACCTTCACGCCCAGTGCCCCGCTTCTCATCGTGTTGGTGACCGCGCGCTTCATCGCGCGGCGGAACATCACGCGCTTCTCGATCTGCTGAGCGATGCTCTCGGCGACAAGGGTCGCGTCCAGCTCGGGCTTGCGGATCTCGGCGATGTTCAGGCGCACGTCGCCGACCGCCATCTTCATGAGCTTCGCGACCTCGACGCGGAGCTTTTCGATGTCCTCGCCCTTGCGGCCGATCACGACGCCAGGACGCGCGGTGTGGATCGTGATGTTGGCCTTGCGCGCGGCGCGCTCGATGTGGATTTTGCTCACCGACGCGTCGCTCAGTTTCGCGCGCAGGAACTCTCGCACCCGCCAGTCGGACAGGACGAACGCCGGGAATCCCTTTGTGTCGGCGTACCAGCGCGACGTCCAGTCGCGCGTGATGCCTAGACGTATGCCGATCGGATTGACTTTCTGACCCATGTGGCGCTCCGCTCCCCTCTTACCGTGACCGGTCGGCGACGATGATCCTGATGTGACTCAGCCGCTTGACGATGCGGTTGCCACGACCCTTGGCGCGCGCGTGGAAGCGCTTCGCCACGGGCGCCGCGTCGACCTCGATGCGCGCCACCCGGAGCTCGTCGATATCCGCCTCGAGGTTGTGCTCCGCATTCGCGATCGCGGACTCGAGCACCTTGCGCACGATCTTCGCGCCTTTCCTGGGCGTGTATGCGAGCACCGCGAGCGCATTGCCCACGGGCTGACCGCGCACCAGGTCCGCGACGAGGCGGCATTTCTGCGGCGAGATGCGCGCGTGGCGCAATGTGGCTGATACCTGCATCGCCTTACTCCGCCGCCGCCTCGACCTTCTTGGCCGAGGAGTGGCTCCTGAAAATCCGCGTCGGCGCGAACTCGCCGAGCTTGTGGCCGACCATGTTCTCGGTGACCAGCACCGGCACGTGCTGCCGGCCGTTGTGAACGGCGATCGTGAGTCCCACCATGTCGGGCAGAATCATCGAGCGCCTCGACCAGGTCTTGATCGGGCGGCGATCGTTCTTGTCGCGGGCGGCCTGCACCTTCTTTGCGAGGTGCAGGTCGACGAACGGCCCCTTCTTCAGCGAACGTGACATCCCTCTCGCTCCTTACTTCCGCCGCCGCACGATGAACGCGTCGGTGCGCTTGTTCTTGCGCGTCTTCTTGCCTTTGGTGTGCCAACCCCAGGGCGACACCGGGTGCGGGTTGCCCTGGCCGGACCGGCCCTCGCCCCCGCCGTGCGGGTGGTCGACGGGATTCATCACGACGCCGCGCACGGTCGGACGGATGCCGCGCCAGCGCTTGGCCCCGGCCTTGCCGTAGCTGCGCAGGTTGTGCTCGTCATTTCCGATCTCGCCGATGGTCGCGCGGCAGTCGACGCTGACCTTGCGGGTCTCTCCGGACTTGAGCCGCAGAATCGCGTTGCCCGCCTCGCGGCCCGAGTATGACGCAGAACTGCCGGCCGCACGCGCGAGCTGGCCGCCCTTGCCGGGCTTCAGCTCGATGTTGTGCACGATCGAGCCGACGGGGATGTGGCGAAGCTGCATCGAGTTGCCGGACCTGATCGGCGAATCGGCGCCCGATTGCAGCTCGTCGCCGGCGGCCACGCCCTTCGGCGCCAGGATGTAACGGCGTTCGCCGTCCTTGTAGAGCAGCAGCGCAATGTACGCGGAGCGGTTCGGGTCGTACTCGAGCCGCTCGACTTTCGCGACGACGCCGTCCTTGTCGCGACGGAAGTCGATCATGCGGTAGTTGTGCTTGTGGCCCGCCCCCTTGTGGCGGGTCGTCAGCCGGCCGACGTTGTTGCGCCCGCCGGTCGACTTGTGGCCGGCAACGAGCGTGCGCACCGGGCCGCCGCGATGCAGGTGTGATCGGTCCGGACGCAGCTGAAAGCGCGTGCCCGGCGATGTCGGCTTGAGTTTCTTCAGTGCCATGTTGCCATCCCGTCATGCAGGCGTGCTTCACGCACGGTCGCTGCCACCCAGCTCGATTGTCTGGCCCTCTTCGAGGCGCACGTAGGCCTTCTTCCAGTCCTGCCGGCGGCCGAGCGAGCGCCCGAAGCGCTTCGCCTTGCCGGCCTGGTTCACGACGCGCACCTTGTCCACCTTCACCTCGAAGAGGAACTCGACGGCGGCGCGGATCTCGGGCTTGGTGGCGTCCTTGCGTACGCGGAATACGTACTGGTTGCCCTCGGTCGCGACGCGCGCGCTCTTTTCCGACACGTGGGGTGCGATCACGACGCCCGCGAGCCAGTCCTTCGACGGCATTCTCATGCGAGCTTCTCCTCGAGCATCCGGAGCGCCCCGACGGTTGCGAGCACTTTCGGGTAGCGCGCGAGCGAAAGCGGGTCGAGGTTTGCGACGGTGCGGACGTCGACACCGACCAGGTTGCGCGACGCGAGATGCAGCTTCTCGTCGTAGGCCTCGATCAGTATCAGGACGTGCTCGAGCCCGAGCTCGGCGAGCTTGCCGACCAGCATCTTCGTCTTTGGCGCTTCGAGCTCGAGCGCGCCGGTCACGACCAGGCGGTCCGTGCGCGCAAGCTCGGACAGCATCGAGCGGATCGCTCCGCGATACATCTTCCGGTTGACCTTCTGGGCGAAGCTTCGCGGCTTCGCCGCGAAGGCGCGGCCGCCGCCGACCCAGATCGGGCTCCGGATCGAGCCCGCGCGCGCCTGACCCGTGCCCTTCTGGCGCCAGGGCTTCTTGCCGCCGCCGCGGACCTCCGACTTGGTCAGCTGCGCCTTGGTGCCCGCGCGGCCCGCGGCCGCATAAGCCGTCAGCACCTGGTGCACCAGCGGCTCGTTGAACTCACGGCCGAATGTCGCGTCGGAGAGTTCGATTTCGGAGCCCTTGGCCCCGCCATTCAGCAGCTTCAACTTCATGGCCAGTGTCCCCCGGTCACTTCTTCGCCGGGCCGACGGTCCTGCGCCTGCCGCGGGCCGCCGCCTTCACCGACGGGCGGACGACGACACGTCCGCCCGGGGCACCCGGGACGGAGCCGCTGACCAGCAGCAGGTTGCGCTCGAGGTCCACCTGGACGACCTTGAGGTTTTCGACAGTACGGTTCACGCCGCCCATGCGGCCCGCCATGCGTTTGCCCGGGAACACGCGTCCCGGTGTCTGGCGCTGGCCGATCGAGCCCGGTGAGCGGTGCACGACCGAGGCGCCGTGACTTGCATAGCCGCCGGCAAAGCCGTGCCGCTTCATGACGCCCGCGTAGCCCTTGCCGATGGTGGCCCCGGCGATGTCGACGATCTGACCTTCCTTGAACAGGTCGACCTTCAGTTCGGCGCCCGTCTTGAGGTCCGAACCCTCGCCCTCGGCAAGCCGGAACTCGACGAGCTTTTCGCCAGGCAACACGCCCGGCTTGGCGTAATGCGCGGCCACCGGCTTGGTCAGCCGGGAAGCGCGTCGGGTGCCGAATGTGACCTGGATGGCGCGATAGCCGTCGGCCTTCGAGTCCTTCACCTGCACGATGCGATTCGGCAGGGCCTCGATGACCGTCACCGGCAGGGAATCGCCTGCATCGGTGAAAACCCGAGTCATGCCGGCCTTGCGGCCGACCAGACCTATGGTCATGATTTATATCCTTTTTTCACCGCACCGGCTGCAATTGGCCGATGCTGTCCAAACTGCCAAAGGGGCCGGTCCCCTTTGACCCCGCGTCATTTCCGCTTGGTCGCCGTGCCGCCAAAGAGGACCGTCCCCTTTGGCGGCGCCCGCAAAAAGCCGCCCAGTATAGCGGCGTGCGGAGTCAGTTCAACTTGATCTGCACGTCCACGCCCGCCGGCAGCTCGAGCCGCATCAGGGCATCGACCGTCTTGTCGGTCGGGTTGAGGATGTCCATGAGCCGCTTGTGCGTGCGGATCTCGTACTGGTCGCGCGCGTCCTTGTCGGCGTGCGGCGAAACCAGCACGGTGAAGCGCTCGATCTTCGTCGGCAGGGGTACGGGACCGCGCACGGTCGCGCCCGTGCGGCGCGCCGTCTCGACGATCTCCCGTGCCGAGGTGTCGATCAGCTTGTGATCGAAGGCCTTCAGGCGGATGCGGATGTTCTGACTCGTGGCCATCGTCGTTCCTTATTTCAACACCTTGGAGACGACGCCGGCGCCGACGGTGCGGCCGCCCTCGCGGATCGCGAACCGCAGGCCCTCCTCCATCGCGATCGGCGCAATCAGCTCCACCACCATCTTGATGTTGTCCCCCGGCATCACCATCTCCACCCCCGCCGGCAGCTCGATGGTCCCGGTCACGTCGGTGGTGCGGAAGTAGAACTGCGGCCGGTAACCCTTGAAGAACGGGGTATGGCGGCCGCCCTCCTCCTTGGTCAGCACGTACACCTCGCACTCGAAGTTGGTGTGCGGGTTGATCGAGCCCGGCTTCGCCAGCACCTGCCCGCGCTCCACTTCCTCACGCTTGGTGCCGCGCAGCAGCACCCCCACGTTGTCCCCCGCCTGGCCCTCGTCCAGCAGCTTCCTGAACATCTCCACCCCGGTGCAGGTGGTCTTGGTGGTCGGCCTGAGGCCGACAATCTCGATCTCGTCGTTGACCTTCACGATCCCGCGCTCGATGCGACCGGTCACCACCGTGCCGCGCCCCGAAATCGAGAACACGTCCTCGATCGGCATCAGGAACGGCTTGTCGATCACCCGCGCCGGAGTCGGGATGTAACGGTCCATCTCGGAGACCAGCTTCACGATCGAATCCGCGCCCAGCTCGCCCGCCGCGCCCTCCAGCGCCTTCAGCGCCGAGCCCCGCACGATCGGCGTGTCATCGCCCGGGAACTGGTACTTCGACAACAGCTCGCGCACCTCCATCTCCACCAGCTCGATCAGCTCGGCGTCGTCCACCATGTCGCACTTGTTCAGATACACCACGATGTACGGCACCCCCACCTGCCGCGCCAGCAGGATGTGCTCGCGCGTCTGCGGCATCGGCCCGTCCGCCGCCGACACCACCAGGATCGCCCCGTCCATCTGCGCCGCACCCGTGATCATGTTCTTCACGTAGTCCGCATGCCCCGGACAGTCCACGTGCGCGTAATGCCGCGCCGGCGACTGGTACTCCACGTGCGCCGTCGCAATCGTGATCCCGCGCGCCTTCTCCTCCGGCGCCTTGTCAATCTGGTCGTAGGCCGTGAACTCGCCCCCGTTCGCCTCCGCCATCACCTTGGTCAACGCCGCCGTCAGCGTCGTCTTCCCATGGTCCACGTGCCCAATCGTCCCCACGTTCACATGAGGCTTCGTTCGTACGAATTTTTCCTTGCCCATCGTCTTTCCCTCAGGAGGCTTTCTTCAGGACGGTCTCGGCGACGTTGTTCGGCACCTCGACGTACTTCTTGAATTCCATCGTGAATGTCGCGCGGCCCTGGCTCATCGAGCGCACGGTCGTCGCATAGCCGAACATCTCCGCGAGCGGGACGTCCGCAGTCACGACCTTGCCGGACGGCGACTCATCCATCCCGGTGATCTGGCCACGGCGGCGGTTCAGGTCCCCGATCACGTCGCCCGAGTATTCCTCGGGCGTCACGACCTCGACATTCATGATCGGCTCGAGCAGCACGGGCTTCGCCTTCGCGAAGCCCTCCTTGAACGCCATCGAGCCCGCAATCTTGAATGCCATCTCGCTCGAGTCGACGTCGTGATAGGAGCCGTCGGTCAGCGCGACCTTCACATCGACGATCGGGAAGCCGGCGATCACGCCGTTGCCCAACGCTTCCTTGATTCCCTTGTCCACGGCCGGGATATACTCGCGCGGAATAGCGCCGCCCACGATCTCGTTGACGAACTCGTAGCCCTTGCCTTCCTCGAGCGGTTCGAGGCGGATCCAGACGTGGCCGTACTGGCCGCGGCCGCCCGACTGGCGCACGAACCTGCCTTCCTGCTCGACGGACCTGCGGATGGTCTCGCGGTAGGCCACCTGCGGCTTGCCGACGTTTGCTTCGACCTTGAACTCGCGCTTCATGCGATCGACGATGATCTCGAGATGCAGCTCGCCCATGCCGGAGATGATGGTCTGGCCGGACTCGGCGTCGCTCGACACGCGGAACGAAGGATCCTCCTTCGCCAGGCGCTGCAGCGCGATGCCCATTTTCTCCTGGTCGGCCTTGGTCTTCGGCTCAACCGCGACCGAGATCACGGGATCCGGAAACTCCATCTTCTCGAGCACGACGACGTCGTCCGGATCGGAAAGCGTGTCGCCCGTCGTCACGTCCTTGAGGCCCACGGCCGCCGCGATGTCGCCGGCCCGGACTTCCTTGATTTCCGCGCGTTCGCTGGCGTGCATCTGCAACAGGCGTCCGATTCGCTCCTTGCGGGAGCGGTTCGGCACGTAGACCTGGTCGCCCGAAGACAGCGTGCCCGAATAGACGCGGAAGAAGGTCAGATTGCCGACAAACGGATCGTTCAGGATCTTGAAGGCGAGCGCGGAGAACGGCGCGTCGTCGGACGGGGCGCGGGTGATTTCCTCGCCTTCCTCGGTCTGGCCCCTGACGTCTGGCACCTCGATCGGAGAGGGCATGTAGTCGATGACCGCGTCGAGCACGGCCTGGACGCCTTTGTTCTTGAACGCCGAGCCGCAGGTGACGAGGCAGATCTCGTTCCTGATCGCGCGTTCGCGCAGGCCCTTCTTGACGTCCTCCACCGAGAGTTCGTGGCCCTCGAGGTACTTGTGCAGCAGCTCCTCGTTGCCCTCGGCGGCAGCCTCGACCATCTTGACGCGGTGCTCGTCGCATTGCGCCTTCATGTCCTCCGGGATCTCCCGGTACTCGAAGCGCATGCCCTGGGTCTCGTCATCCCACCAGATGGATTTCATCCGGACCAGGTCGACGACGCCAGCGAAATTCTCCTCCGCCCCGATCGGCAGCTGGACCACGACCGGGTTGCCCTTCAGGCGCGTGCGGATCTGGTCCACGCAGCGCAGGAAGTTGGCGCCGGCGCGGTCCATCTTGTTGACGAACGCGATCCGGGGAACCCTGTACTTGTTCATCTGCCGCCAGACCGTCTCGGACTGGGGCTGTACCCCGGACACGGCGCAGTACACGGCGACCGCCGAATCGAGGACGCGCAGGCTGCGCTCGACCTCGATCGTGAAGTCGACGTGCCCCGGCGTGTCGATGATGTTGATGCGGTGCTCGGGGAAGTGGTTGTCCATCCCCCTCCAGAAGCAGGTCGTCGCCGCGGCCGTGATCGTGATGCCGCGCTCCTGCTCCTGCTCCATGTAGTCCATGACGGCCGCGCCGTCGTGGACCTCGCCGATCTTGTGCGAGACGCCCGTGTAGAACAGCACCCGCTCGGTCGTCGTCGTCTTTCCGGCGTCGATGTGCGCGGAAATGCCGATGTTCCGGTAGTGCTCGATGGGCGTCGTGCGGGGCATGGCCTTCTCTTTACCAGCGATAATGCGCGAAGGCCTTGTTGGCCTCCGCCATCCGGTGCGTGTCCTCGCGCTTGCGCACGGCCGTGCCGCGGTTCTCGGCCGCGTCCATCAGCTCGTGGGCGAGGCGGTGCGCCATGGACTTTTCACTCCTCGCGCGCGCGGCCTCGATCAGCCAGCGCATCGCGAGCGTCTGCCTGCGGGCCGGGCGGACCTCCACCGGCACCTGGTAGGTCGCGCCGCCGACACGGCGGGACTTCACCTCGACAGCCGGCTTCACGTTCTCGAGCGCGGTCGAGAGCACTTCGAGCGCGGCGTCGCCCTGGCGGTTCGTTTTCTCGGTGATGCGGTCGATCGCGCCGTACACGATGTGCTCGGCGGCGGACTTCTTGCCGCTGGTCATGATCATGTTCATGAACTTGGCGAGCATCTCGCTTCCGAACTTCGGGTCCGGGAGCACGATGCGGTGGCGCGGATGTACGACTGGACATTTCTGCCTACTCCCTCATCATTTCTTCGGCCGCTTGGCGCCGTACTTGGAGCGGCCCTGCTTGCGGTCGCTGACGCCGGCGCAATCGAGCGTGCCGCGGATCGTGTGATAGCGGACGCCCGGAAGGTCCTTCACG
>CAVTVX010000005.1:0-156556 GCA_963738285.1 uncultured Gammaproteobacteria bacterium
CGTCCCCGTACGCCGCATGACGCGTCTTGTTCATTGTCCAGGCCGGCCCTCGACAGAAAATTGGCGCGCCCGGCGGGAGTCGAACCCACGACCTACGGCTTCGGAGACCGTCACTCTATCCAGCTGAGCTACGGGCGCGTATTGCACTGCCAATTTTAGTGGTCCGGAGTCCCGGACGCTATAATTCGCGCATGGCGAAGCCCGACCGGCATTTCATGAATGTTTTCAGCGCCGTACTCGGCGTGCTCATCGCGATCGCGCTGGTGCTGATCGGCATTTCGCGGCTCGTGGACAGCGGCCCGAAAGGCGCACGGGACACGGATGACCCGCTCATGCAGGCTTCTGCGCAGGAACGCATCAAGCCATTCGGCCAGGTGGCGGTTGCCGGCGAAGACAACGCCACGCTCGCGATCCCGAAGACCGCAGTTGCGGTCGCTGCCGTGCCCGCGACGGCAACAGGCGCCGCGGCGGCGACCGACGGCAAGTCGGTGTTCGAATCCGCGTGCGTCGCCTGCCACGGATCGGGCCTCGCCGGCGCACCGAAGGTCGGCGACAAGTCGGCCTGGGCACCGCGCATCGCCCAGGGCACGGCGACGCTCGAGAAACATGCCCTCGGCGGTTTCCAGGGATCGAAAGGCGTGATGCCGGCCAAGGGCGGCCGCACCGACCTGCCGGACGAGGCCGTGCGCGCCGCGGTCGAATACATGGTGTCCCAGGGCCGCTAGGACGCCGTGGATTCGCGCTCGCGGTCGAGCCGCCGGTAGCCGATCGCCTCGGAAAGTTCCGCAACCCCGATGCGCTCGAGACCGGCGAGGTCCGCAATCGTGCGCGCGACTCGCTGGATCCGGTGGCAGGCGCGTGCTGAAAGCCCGAGCCGGCGCGACGCCGCCTCGAGCAATGCGTGTTCACGCAGGCCAAGGCGGCAGCAGCCGCCAGGCGCTTCCAGGTCAAGCGCCGCATTGAGCGCGCCCCTTGCATCCTGCCGCCGCCGGGCGAGCTGAACGCGCTCCGCGACGATCGCGCTCGATTCCGCGGGGGTGACCGGCGCCGCCAGCGCCCCGTACTCGAGGCGTGGCACCTCGACGTGCAGGTCGATGCGATCCAGCAGGGGGCCCGAAATCCTCGACAGGTAGCGGCGCACCGTCGGCGCCGTGCAGCGGCAGCGGCCGTTCGTGTCGCCCGCGTAGCCGCACTGGCAGGGATTCATGGCGGCCACCAGCTGGAAACGGGCTGGAAACTGGCCGTGCCACTGCGCACGCGCGATGCTGACGGTGCCGGTCTCCAGCGGCTCCCGCAGCGCCTCGAGCACATCGCGGTGAAATTCAGGCAGCTCGTCCAGGAACAGCACGCCGTGATGAGAGAGCGAGATTTCTCCGGGCCGCAGCCGGCCCCCGCCGCCGATGACCGCGGCGGAGGACGCGCCGTGGTGCGGCGCGCGAAATGGCCGCCGCCGCCACTCGGAAACCGGCGGCAGCGGGCGGGCGAGGGAATGCAGCATCGCGCACTCGAGCGCCTCCGAATCGCCGAGTGGCGGCAGCAGGCCCGGCAGCCGCCGCGCGAGCATGCTCTTGCCCGCTCCTGGCGGCCCGATCAGCAGCAGGCTGTGCCCGCCAGCTGCGGCGATCTCGAGCGCACGCTTGGCCGCGGCCTGGCCTCGCACATCGGCGAGGTCAGGGCCCGATATGCCGACGGCCGGCAATGCGGCGCCGGCGGCAAACTCGAGTCCGGCGCCGCCGCAAAGGCCATGCCGCACCGCAAGCAGAGTGGGCGCGCCTGCGACTCGGGCGCCGTGCGCCACCCGGCCTTCTTCGGCATTCGCGACCGGCACGACGAGCAGTCGACCGTCGCGCACCGCGTGCACGGCTGCGGCCAGCAGGCCATGCACGGGCCGCAGTTCACCCGAGAGTGAAAGCTCCCCGTAGAACTCCATGCCGTCGAGACGTTCGGCGGGCACCTGGCCCGACGCCGCGAGGATTCCCAGCGCGATGGCGAGGTCAAATCGTCCGCCCTGCTTGGGCAGGTCGGCCGGCGCGAGGTTGACCGTCACCCGTCCGGGCGGGAATTCGAAGTCGCCCTGCGCGAGTGCCGCGCGCACCCGCTCGCGGCTCTCGCGTACGGCGGTCTCGGCCAGGCCCACGATCGAGAATTGCGGAAGACCGGCGCCGCAATGGACTTCGACGCGCACGAGCGGCGCGTCGAGCCCGAACTGGGCGCGGGTCAGGACGGTAGCGAGCGTCACGGGCCGGAGCCCGCATTGATTAGGGCTTGGGGACCTGTTCGAGCGTGGCGATGCGCTTCTCGAGTGCCTCCAGGCGCTCGCGGCTTCGTCGCAGGACGGCTGCCTGGATGTCGAATTCCTGGCGCGTGACGAGATCGAGCCGGGTGAGCCCCGCTTGCAGCACGGCCTTGAAATTCCGCTCGAGGTCGTCCTTGAGCGCGGCGAGGCCGGGCGGCACGGCGTCTGCCAGTTTGCGCGCAAGCTCGTCGAGGGAATTCGGGTCGAATGCCAAGGCAGCGCTCCAGGTTGCAGAGAGGATCCCGGTGCGGGCCGCGCGCGTCAAGCGTCGCACCGGAATCGAGCGCACGGATGGCGGCACCGCACCCGCAGAGTGCGGCCCGCGGCCGGGCGCCCCTTGCGCCGGATCGTAAGCCATTGATTGGCATCTTCCCGCCGGTGGCACGGATTCTGCATTGCTTCGCGGCAAGGTAGCCGGTTCCGGCGGCGCTCGACCGCGCGCTATGTGGTCCGTATGCAGGGAAAGCCCATTGACTGACAGCGGTGATACCGCATGGGTGATGACGGCCACGGCGCTCGTCCTCCTGATGACGCTGCCGGGACTTGCCCTCCTCTACTCCGGCATGGTCCGCGTGAAGAACTCGCTGTCCGTGCTGATGCAATGCTTTGCGATCGCGGCCCTCGTTTCGCTGCTGTGGGTCCTTTACGGTTACAGCCTCGCCTTCGACACGCCCGGGACCCTGGTCGGCGGGTTCGGCAAGGCTTTCATGGCGGGCATCAACGCGAAATCCGTGGTCGGGACCATCCCGGAATCCGTGTTTGCGACCTTTCAGATGACCTTTGCGATCATTACGCCGTCGCTGACGGTCGGCGCGTTCGCAGAGCGCATGAAGTTCGGCGTGCTGATCGCCTTCGTCGGCCTCTGGTCCACGTTCATCTATGCGCCGCTCGCCCACATGGTCTGGAGCGGTCCCGGCGCGCTGCTGTGGGACTGGGGCGTGCTCGATTTCGCGGGCGGTACCGTCGTGCACGTCAACGCCGGGGTCGCAGGCCTCGTCGCGGCTCTCGTCATCGGCCGCCGGCAGGGCTTCCCTGAGGCCGCGACTCCGCCGCACAACGTGCCGTTTGCGCTCGTCGGCGCGGCGCTCCTCTGGGTCGGCTGGTTCGGTTTCAATGCGGGCAGCGCGCTCGCCGCCGACGGAACGGCCGGCATGGCAATCCTGGTCACGCAAGTGGCGACCGCCGCTGCCGCGCTTGCCTGGATGAGTTTCGAATGGGCCGCGCACGGCAAGCCGAGCGCGCTCGGTGTCGCCACCGGCGCAATTGCAGGACTCGTCGCGATCACGCCCGCCTCCGGCACCGCCGGACCCGCGGGTGCCCTCCTCATCGGCGGCTGTGCAGGCGCGGCCTGTTTCCTGGCCGCGACGCGCCTCAAGCGGATCTTCGGCTATGACGACACCCTCGATGTGTTCGGCGTCCATGCGGTCGGAGGCATCGTCGGCGCGGTGCTGACCGGCGTCACGGCGGGCACGCTCGGCGGCGCCGGACTGCCGGAGGGCGTAACGACCGGCATGCAGGTCTGGATCCAGGTCAAGGGCGTGCTTTTCACGGCTGCCTGGAGCGGTATCGGCAGCTTCGCCATCCTGAAGGGCCTGGACGTCATGGTCGGGCTCCGCGTGTCGCGGGAGCAGGAAATCGAGGGCCTGGACCTCGCGCTGCACGACGAGCGCGCCTATAACCACTGACCCCCGTTTTGGATACACTCCGGCTGGGCCGGGTCCCAGTGTGACGGGCGTCAAAGGTTTTCAGGCGCCGGGACGCCACACTGTGCTGCGAAGCCGGGGGTGGAACTATGGTGCGGATTCCAAGGGTCGTGATCGCGCTTCTCATGGCGGGCATCGGCGCGGTCGCCGCGGCCGATACCGTCTACAAGTGGGTGGATGGCTCGGGCCAGATGCACTACACGGACCTGCCTCCGCGCCAGGGCGACGCCAAGATCCTCGGCGTCTACCAGCAGGACGCCGGTCTCGTCGATACCGACGGCTCCGACAGCGACGATTACACGGAAGAAGGCAGCGACGCCAACACCGCGCCGGCGGCGCAATCGGACACGCCGCGGACGCCGGAACCGCCGGTTTCGCAGCAGGCCATGGCGGCCGCCGAAGCCGACGCCGCGAAAGCCAAGGTCGAACAGTGCAAGGAGGCGCAGGACCGTTACCAGCGCTACATCGACTCACGCCGACTGTTCCGCGAGACGGCCGACGGCAAGCGCGAGTACCTCACGGACAAGGAACTGACCGAGGCCCGTGCCCGCGCGAAGCAGGCGGTCGACGACTACTGCGGCTGATCCGCCCGAGCGGGCACAATGGAGCCCGCCATGAAAGCCGGATTCATCGGTCTTGGAGCCATGGGCCAGCACATGGCCCGCAGCCTGCATCGCGCCGGTTTCCTCGCCGGCGTCTGGAACCGCACGCCGTCGAAAGCGGCGGCGTTCGCCGCCGAAACCGGCTGCCGCGCATTCGTTTCCCCGGCTGAGCTCGCTGCGGCATGCCCGGTCGCCGTCACCTGCGTCTCGGCCGATGACGACCTTCTGTCCGTCATCGATGCCCTCCGGCCGAGCCTGCGGCATGGCTCGATCGTCATCGACTGCTCGACCGTTGCGGCCGATACCGCGCGCGAGGCGGCCCGGCGCCTGGCGAGCGCCGGATCGGATTTCCTCGACTGCCCGGTGAGCGGCGGCGTCGAAGGCGCCCGGAACGCGACGCTCGCCATCATGTGCGGCGGAGAACCGGAAGCGTTCGAGCGCGCGCACGCGATGCTCGAGGCGCTCGGCAGGACCATCGTGCGGATGGGACCGAGCGGCGCCGGACAGGCCACCAAGGCGACCAACCAGATCCTCTGCGCGGGTGCCATCCAGGTCGCCGCCGAGGCGATGGCCTTTGCGCAGGCGGAGGGACTGCCGCTCGACCGCGTGATCGAGATCCTCGGCAAGGGTGCGGGCTCATCGTGGTATTTCGTGCATCGCGCGCCATTCATGGTGCGTGGCGAGTACCCGGCGGGATTCCGCGTGCGGCTGCACGACAAGGACCTGCGGATCTGCCGCGAGATGGCCGCGCGCCACGGCGCGGTCTTGCCGGTCGTCGAGGAGACGCTCGCGGATTACGCGCGATTGATGGCTTCCGGGCACGCCGAGGAGGATATCTCGACGATCTTCCGACTCAAGGCTTCGCTTTTTTCAGACTCATCCGGTGGCTGAGCGTCCGCCATTCTACCTGCCGGACTTCTGCCGCCCGCGCAGCGTGCTCGCCGTGATCCTGATCGCGGCACTCGTCGCGATTCTGTTTACGCTTGCGCGGCACGGAATCTCGGCGACGTTCTGGATCGACCTCGCCCGGGTATCCCTGTTCCTGCTGTGGGCGGCGCTTGGCACCGCGGCTGTCTGGTGCACGGCGCGCGGCCTGCTGTCGAGGCTCGACGTCCTCGCGGGCTCGGCCGTCGCGCTCGGACTCGCACTCGCGGTCACGGCACTGGTGACCGAGGGCGCCTGGTGGCTCATGGATTACTCGAACCGGGCCCTCGGCCTGGACACGGGAGCATCCGGCGCGCTCCACCTGCAGATGCTCCTGCGCAACCTCGTGGTCTGCGCGATTGCGGGCGGGCTGGCGCTGCGCTATTTCTACGTGGCGCACCAGTGGCAGAGCAACGTGGAGGCCGAGGCACAGAGCCGGGTCCGTGCACTGCAGGCGCGGATCCGCCCGCATTTCCTGTTCAACAGCATGAACACGATCGCCTCGCTCACACGCACCGACCCGCGGGCCGCCGAGCAGGCGATCGCGGACCTGTCCGACCTCTTCAGGGCATCGCTGCGGGAACATCGCGAACAGATCCCGCTCGCGCACGAAATCGAGATCGCGCGCGCCTATGAGCGCGTCGAGCGACTGCGGCTCGGCGACCGGCTGCAGGTCGATTGGCAGGTGGACGGCCTGCCGATGGACGCCACCGTTCCCGCGCTGATCCTGCAGCCGCTCCTTGAAAACGCCGTCTATCACGGCATCGAACCGCTCGACAAGGGCGGGACGATTCGCGTCGCCGGCCGCCGCGAGGGATCGCGCGCCGTTTTGACGATCGACAACCCCGTGGCGCCCCGCGTCGTCGCCCGCCGGCCAGGCCACCGGATCGGCCTCGACAACGTGCGGCAGCGGCTCGAACTCATGTTCCACGGCGAGGCGGAGGTCGAGGTTTTCGAGGCGCCGGAGCGCTTCGTCGTGACGCTGCGCTTTCCCGGGGACACCAAGCCCGCATGAACCTGCGCGTACTGGTCGTCGACGACGAGCCGCTCGCGCGCGAGCGTCTTTCGCACCTGGTCGAGGAATTGCCGGAGGTGGAACTCGCGGGCGTCGCCGCGAGCGGCGAGGAGGCCCTGCTGCTCGCCGGCAAGCTCCGCCCCGAGGTGGTCCTTCTCGACATCCGCATGCCGGGCATGGACGGCCTCGAAGTGGCGCATCACCTCGCGCGCATGCCGGACCCGCCGGCCGTGATCTTCACGACGGCCTTCGAACAGCATGCGCTTGCCGCCTTCGATGCCCAGGCGGCCGGTTACCTGCTCAAGCCGGTGCGCCCGGACAAGCTGCGCGATGCGCTCGACCGGGCCCGGCGCCCGACGCGCGCTCAGCTCGCGCGAATCGCCGAGGGCACGAGCGGACCGCGCACGCGGATTGCCGTGCGCGCGCGCGACGAGCTCAGGCTCATCCCGGTCGAGAAAATCATCTGTTTCATCGCGGAGCAGAAATACACGACGCTGCGCCACGATGCGGGAGAGGAGCTGATCGAGGAGTCGCTGAAGGCGCTCGAAGAGGAGTTTGCGGCCCGCTTCGTCCGCATTCACCGCAATTCCCTCGCCGCGCTCGCGCACATCGAGGGCCTGGAGCGCGACGGCGAAGGCCATCACGTCGTCCGATTGCGCGGCGGGGGTTCGCTGCCCGTCAGCCGCCGGCTGGCGCCGGAGGTGATCCGGCGGCTGCGCCGCTGACGGGCCACGCCAGGTGCACGGTGCTCCACAGTTGCGCCGCGTTGGACTCCGTCTCGTGTCCCTCGCCCTGGCCGAACGGCACCACCGCATAGGCCCCGTCGACTTGCGTCCACGACCAGAGCTCCGACCCACGCATCGATTTCGACGTTGCCATTGCCTTGCGGAGTGAATCCAGCGACTGGCGCAGTTCATCGCGGATCGACTCCGGCAGGTCGTCGCGCGCGAGCTGCCGCTCGATTCCGGCCCGATACAGCGCCTGCTGCCAGGACCAGACCACGGTGCCGTGGTAGCGGTCTCGTCCGAATGCCGGCTGCAGCGCGGCCGGTGCATAGGCGGGATTTGCAACCAGCAGGCCAATTCCGGTCAACAGGCCGGCGGGGAACGGCCGCGACAAGGTACGGGCGATGCGGCCGGCCTCGGCCGGTGAAAGATCAAGAAACAGGAGCGCGAACGCCTCGTCCGAATTGAGCACGGGGATCGGCTTGCCGTCGCCGCCCAGTGCGACACCGCGGTACCGGATCGCCTCGCCATCCATGCGGCTGAGCGCGGGTGATGCATCGATGCCGTTCCGGGCCGCATAGCCGCGGACGGCTTCGCGGGCCGTAGCGGCCTGCAATTCGACGTCGAATAGACGGGGTGCCTCGCGCCGCCAGACCGCGGCCATTCCGGCGGCCTGGCCGAGTTCGCCGGCAGCGTCCGGATCCGCATGGGAATCGAGCAAACCGCTGGCCAGCAGACGGTCAATGGCGCCGAGCGCGGCCGGCACGAATACACCGTTCACGTCATACGGATATCGGCCATGGCCCAGGCCTTCTTCGCTGTCGCGCCAGTCGCCGGCCCGGGTACCGGGCTTGAGGGAAACCAGGTTCCGCCACCCGGGCCCGCGTGCGAAAGGCGCGGCGGTCTTCACGACGAACCGGAGATTGCGGGCAAGCACGGCTCCATTCGATTCGCCGCCGATGCCGCCGCGCGCCAGGAATGCCCGCGCACGCGCTCGTCCCGGGCCCGTATCCAGCAGGTAGTGCGCCGTCACGATGGACAGGAGGAAGTCGTCATCGATCATGCGGTAATCGAAAAGAGGGGCGTCGCCGCCTGGAAGGCCTGCCTGCCTGCGGCGAAGCACGGCGTACTCGCCGATGTCCTCCTCGTGGGCGACTTCCCCGTCGGGGCTCAGCCGCCACAGGACCGATTCCAGCGCGGCCTCGGAGACTTCCGGCCGGAGCACCGGAGAGAGCAAGCGCACGCTCATCAGCGTATCCCGGCCGAAATAGGTGTCGAAGCGCCACGAGCCGGCCAGCAACTTGTCCTCGTAGCTGAGGAACGCGAGCACCTGGCGAAGGCGCGTGTCGTCGGCGGCCGCATCGTTCAGCAGCCTGTCGGCCGCGAGCGGCGTCAATGGCGGGTCGCCTGTCAGCGCCGTGACCCGCATTTCGATACGGCCATCGTGGCCCGGCTCCACCGCGACAGGCGCTGCGCCGCCGCCGGACAGCCGTCCTGCGAGCACCTCCATCGAGAGCGAATAGCCCGCCGCACCGTCGAGGCGGCGACGGCGCCAGGTCAGCGTGCGGCCTGACACATCCGGCTCAGCGCCGATGCCCGGCGGAATGGCCCCCGAATGCTCGAAGTCGCGGATGACCCGGATGCTGCCCAGCAAGGACTGCCTGAGCGTGACCGGCCCGCCCATGGCCGTGACTGTCGCCTGCACGCCGCGCAGGACGCCGCCGTCCGGCAGGCGGCTCTCCACGGGACGCAGTTCAGGATGGCCCGCCCATGCGACCGGACCGCGCGTGGTCCCGAACCACAGGGCTGCCCCGCTGTTGCCCGCCGGGAAGGCGAAGACGAGCCGCGGCGCGCTGCCCGACCGCAGGACCAGGTGGGCGGCCACCGCCCCGTCCCGTAGAAACTCGTTGGCCAGGTTCCCTTCGGGAATCGAGAAACGAAGCGGCGCCGCCGACGCGGCCATGGCGCACAGGGACAGCGCCAGCGCCGCGGCCGATGCCCTGGCCGCGATCACGTTGCTTCCGGAACCGGCGGCCTGCCGACCGAGTTCCGGATGACGAGCTCGTATTCGAATCGCTGCTCCGCAAGCCCATCGGAATGCCGGCGCGATCGCTTGCGGATCGAGTGAATCAGGCATTCGACCGCGCCCTGCGCCATGGCGCGGATCGGCTGGCGTATCGTCGTCAGGCCCGGGTAGACGTAGCGCGCGATCGGCGTGTCATCGAAACCCGCGACCGAGAGCTCCTCCGGAACCCGCAGGCCCATCTCGCGGGCGACGTGCAGGACGCCCGCGGCCATGTCATCGTTGCTCGCGAATATTGCCGTCGGCCGCTCCCTGAGGTGCAGCAGCCTGCGTCCGCTCTCGACGCCGGACTCGAAGGAAAAGAGCCCGCCCGCGACCAGCCGCGGGTCAACCGCGATCCCGTGCGCCTTGTGTGCATCCTGGAAGCCGAGCAGGCGGCGAGACGCGGCGCCGTGCGCCGGATGCGCCTTGATGAAGCCGATCCGCCGGTGGCCGCGGCCCAGCAGGTACTCGGTGAGGTCGTGTCCGGCCCGACGGTCGTCGATGGCGACGAACGGCATCGAGCGACTCTCTTCCTTCGGCGCGATGCAGACGTAATCGACTCCATCCTCGTCGAGCGCCTCGATGAGCCCGGCGTGGTCGCACATCGGGGGCGTGAGGACGAGCCCGCTCGCGCGATGTTGCGCCACCAGCGTCCTGACCTGCTCGACCAGGCGAGGACCCGCCGTGTCGAATGACGTCAGCAGCATGCCGTAGTGCGCCGCCTCGCAGGCGGCCAGCACGCCGTGCAGCACGCTCACCATGTAGTTGTCGCTCGGATTGTCGTAGAGGACATTCACGAGGTAGGCGCGCGGGCTCGCAAGATTGCGCGCTGCCGGATTCGGCCGGTAGTTCAGCTCGCGTATTGCGCGGTGCACGCGAGTCGAAGTCTCCTCGCGCACGTTGGCTTCCCGGTTGATGACGCGCGACACGGTCTTGATCGAGACACCCGCGCGCGCCGCGACATCGTCGATGATCGGCGTGCGGACCTTGCGTCCGCGTGCGGATTTGCGCATTTCATCCCCCGGCATCGGCGTTTGAGGCCGCGCCCCCGTGGATGATAGCGCTGTCGGCACAGCGGGCCTACGCCGGTCTTTGCGGCCGGCCGGGTGATTGCCTGCGTAAATGCCTGTTTTTGCGCTGCACGAACACATCCGGACGCTGTCGCTTCATTGACACGAAAATTCACAGGTGCTACAGAAGACAGCGCTGTCAAGTATTTTTGGCGCCAAACGAGTCCATCGGGCAAGCAAGACAAGGGGGACCTATGGAACTGCGACCCGTATATGCGCACTGCTCTCGCATTCTGAGAATCGCCGGTCAGGGCGCAGTCGGTGCCTCGATGCTGCTTTCCGCGTCCGCGCTGGCCCAGCAGGCCGCGTCGGAAGGGACCGAACTGGAGGAGATCGTCGTGATCGGCACGGCGGGCAGTGCCGGCACTGAACGGCAGGAGGCGAGCTTTGCCGTGACGACGATCCAGTCCGAGGACATCGAGCGGATCGTCCCGCAAAGCACCGCGGACCTTTTCAAGTCGATCCCGGGTGTCTGGGTGGAAAGTTCCGGTGGCGTTGCCGGCGCCAACATCGACGTGCGCGGACTGCCCGGCGGCGGCGACGCGCCGTTCGTCACGCTCGCCATCAACGGCTCCCCGCTCTACGGAACCGAGATGCTGTCGTTCTTCGAGCAGAGCTCGATATTCCGCATCGACGAGACGGTCGCCTCCGTCGAAGGTCTTCGCGGCGGTCCGAACGCCGTTTTCGGCAAGGGCGAGCCGGGCCTCACCGTGAACTTCAACCTGCTCGAAGGGAGCGACGAAACCGAAGGGCGCATCAAGTACTCGACTTCCGACTACGACCTGCAGCGGCTCGACGCGCGCCTGAGCGGCGCCCTTGCCGACGGCCTCTATTACATGATCGGCGGGTACATCCAGTCATCCAAGGGCATCCGGGACCCGCAATTCACGGCGGAGGAAGGGCACCAGTTCACGGCCAACCTCACGAAAGTTTTCGATACCGGCAAGATCGACGTCTTTGCCCGGATCACCGATGACCACGGCCAGTGGATCCTGCCGATGGCGCTCAACAGCGGGAACGACCTCGGCGACTTCGCACAGCTCGGCAATGCCACGAGATTCCGGGAGATTCAGACCAACGCGGCCGGCAATACCGAGATTTTCGATTTCGCGAACGGGCGCGGCTGGAACGGCATGGTGACCGGCGGCAACGCGGAGTTCGATCTCGGCGGCGGCTTCACGATTCGCGACCATTTCACGTACATGCAGGGGGACGCCGACACCTACGGCTTCGTGCCGGCAGGCGGCGCGGTGACCGCCGCCGCCCTGAGCGGCGTGATCGGCGGGCCGGTCATGACCGAGTCAGGCGCGACGCTTGCGCCGACTGACTACGTGCAGACCTACGGCCACTGGGTCGTCCAGAAGGACCTCGAGTCGCTGATCAACGACATCAGCGTCAACAAGGTGTTCGCCGAGAGCCACGACGTCACCTTCGGCTACTACCACGCGTCCTGGTCGTCGGACGACTTCTGGCTCCTGGGCAACCCGCTGCCGGTCCAGAACGTCGCCCATGGCGAGCCGCTCGACCCGGCGATCACGCCGGCCGACATGGCGGCAGCCGGAGGCAATGCCGGTTTCATGTTCGGCCTGCAGTCCGCGGGCGATGCGAGCACGGAGGCGTTCTACCTGGCGGATTCCTGGCAGATCACCGACCAGTTCCGGCTGGACCTCGGCGTTCGCCGCGAGGACCTGACGATCGACTACGTGCTCGATACCGGCCCGGGATACGCGGACGGCACGACCGACCAGACGAATCACATCAATGGCGACGAGACCTCCTACACGGCGGCGGTCAATTACGATTTCACCGACGATTTCGGCGTGTTCGCGCGTTACACCGATGGCTTCCTGTTCCCGCATTTCGACGATATCCGCGGGGGCGACACCAGCGTCAACGACGTCGAACAGCTCGAGGCGGGCGTGAAGTATTCGACGCCGACGTTCAAGGCCTACGGCACCGCCTTCTACAACACCAACGACTCATTCTCGTCCACGGTTGGCGGCGTGCTGCCGCCGACGGCGTTCACGACCGAAGCCTACGGTCTCGAAGTGGACGGCTCGGTGAACCTCGGTGCTTTCGTGGTGTCGTTCCTCGGCACCTGGCAGCACACCGACATCACCAAGTCGACGACCGCGAGCGACGTCGGCAACCAGGTGCTGCGCCAGCCGGAGTTCCAGGCCCGGATCTCGCCCTCGTACACGTTCGACGCGGGCAATTTCCAGACGACGGTCTACGCCGGCGCCACGTTCGTCGGCGACCGTTTTGGCGACAACGCCAACTCGATCAAGCTGGACAGCTTCGAGAAGATCGACGTCGGCGTGATGCTCAACACGGAGGGCGGCCTGTTCTTCCAGCTCCATGGCGACAACGTCACGGACTCGGACGGCATCACGGAAGGCGACCCGCGCAACCCGGCGGCACCGAATGGACGGCCGATTTTCGGGCGTTCGGTCATGTTCAGCGTCGGCTATGACTTCTAGGACCGGCGACTGACGCATAATCCGGGCATGCTCGCCCGGCTCGTGCTGCTCGCGCTGCTGCCGGCCCTCGCGGCGGCGGCCGATGCGCCGCGGACGCCGTCCGAGCTCTATCCGGGCCTGTTCGAGCGCGTTCAGCTCGAGCGCGTGTATGACGACGGCAAGACGTTCGTCGATGCGCTTCCGCGCAAGCCGCCCGCGGAAATCCTGGACGAATACCGCAAGATGCAGGACGACCCGGGTTTCGACCTGCGCGCATTCGTCGACGCCCGTTTCACGCCGCCGCCGTCGGCGGCCCGGGAATTCAGGGAACCCCCCGGCCGGACGATCGAGGCACACATCGACGCGCTGTGGCCGGTCCTGGAACGGGCGCCCGACGTGGCCGTGCCGGGATCGTCGCTGCTGCCCCTGCCCTATCGGTACGTCGTGCCCGGCGGGCGCTTTCGCGAGATCTACTACTGGGATTCATACTTCACGATGCTCGGACTCATGGAGAGCGGGCGCCAGGACCTCGCAACGGACATGGTCCGGAATTTCGCGTTCCTGATCGACCGCTACGGACATGTGCCGAACGGCAATCGCAGCTACTACCTCAGCCGCTCGCAGCCCCCGTTCTTCTCGCTCATGGTGGAACTCCTGGCCTCGCGCCAGGGCAGCAAGGCATACGGCGAGTTCCTGCCCCAGCTGCGCCGAGAATACGAGTTCTGGATGGAGGGCTCCGGGTCGCTCGAGCGCGACAGCGCCCACCGCCGGGTCGTGCGCCTGCCTGACGGCGCCCTGCTCAACCGATACTGGGATGACCGTGAGACCCCGCGCGAGGAGTCCTGGCGCGAGGACGTGCAAACCGCGGGTTCGTCAGGCCGCCCCGCGGAGGACGTCTACCGGAACCTGCGCGCCGCCGCGGAGAGCGGCTGGGACTTCAGTTCGCGATGGTTCGCTGACGGCCGCACGCTCGGCACGATTCGCACCGTCGAGCTGTTGCCGGTCGATCTCAACAGCCTGCTCTACTCGCTCGAGGAGACGCTTGCGCGCGCCTACCGCGTGAATGCTCAGCCGGCCGAAGCCTCCCGTTTCACGGACCGGGCACTGGCCCGCAGGCGCGCGATTCATCGTTACCTGTGGAATGCGCGCTCGGGCGTGTTCGAGGATTACGCCTGGAAGGACAAGGTCCGCACGGGCCGGCTGACGGCGGCGACCCTCTATCCGCTGTTCGCCGGGCTCGCGACCGCATCGCAATCCCACGACGTCGCAACGGTCGTGGAGCGGCGCCTGCTGGCGCCGGACGGCCTCGCGACCACCACCCTCGAAACGGGACAGCAATGGGACGCTCCCAACGGTTGGGCGCCCTTGCAGTGGATCGCCATCGCGGGCCTCGATCGCTACGGGCACCGGCGGCTGGCGCGCAAGATCGCGTACCGCTGGATCCGGGAGAACCTGGCCTATTTCGAGGCCACCGGCCGGCTGGTCGAGAAGTACGACGTCAGCGGCGACGCCGCGGCGCGCGGCGGCGAGTATCCGCTTCAGGACGGGTTCGGGTGGACCAACGGGGTCCTGAGGCGGCTGTTGGCACTGTACCCGGAAACACGCGAGCGCGTCCCGGGCCGGGAAACGGAAGGAGCGACGCCATGACGACGCTGGACTGGATTGTCGTGTTCCTGTACTTCGTGCTGGTCTTCGTCGTGGCGATCGTCGCGACGCGCGCCAGCCGGAGCCGGGAGAGCGCCGACGGATTCTTCCTGGCTGGCCGGAATTGCGGCTGGTTCGTCGTCGGCGCGTCCCTTTTCGCCTCGAACATCGGCGCCGAACACCTCGTGGGCCTCGCCGGCACGGGTGCCGCCTCCGGCGTCGCGGTCGCGCAGTTCGAGATCATCGCCGGGCTGGTGCTCCTGCTGCTGGGCTGGTTCTTCGTACCCTTCTATCTGCGCAGCGGCGTCTTCACCATGCCGGAATTCCTGGAGCGGCGTTACTCGTCCGGCCCGCGCATGTACCTCGCGACCGTGTCCGTCATCAGTTACGTGCTGACCAAGATCTCGGTGACGGTCGCGGCCGGCGGAATCGTTTTTGAGGCCCTGATGGGAATCAACTTCTGGACGGGCGCCACGATCGTCGTGATCGCGACCGGCGTGTACACGCTGTTCGGCGGGCTGAAGGCGGTGCTCTATACGGACGCGATGCAGATGTTCGTTCTCCTGCTCGGCGCGATCGTCGTGACCTGGCTTGGGCTGGACGCCATCGGGGGCTGGGACGCGCTCACAGCCGCCGTCGGGAAGGAACGCTTCGACCTGTGGCAGCCGTCCTCCCACCCCGACTTTCCATGGACGGGCATCCTGTTCGGCGCGCCGATCCTCGGCGTGTGGTACTGGTGCACGGACCAGTTCATCGTGCAGCGGGTCCTGGCCGCGCGTGACCAGGTCGAGGCGCGCCGTGGCACGATCTTCGCGGGCCTGCTCAAGCAACTGCCGCTGTTCGTGTTCGTGCTACCCGGCGTGATTGCCTATGCGCTCGCCCAGTCGGGGCAGCTGCAGCTCGATCGGCCCGACCAGGCGCTGCCGGCGCTCGCGGCCGCCTTGCTGCCGGCCGGCCTGCGCGGCGTCGTGGTCGCGGGCCTGCTCGCCGCCCTGATGAGCTCGCTCTCGTCGGTCTTCAACTCGAGCGCGACACTCGTGACGATGGATCTCTACAAGCGGTGGCGGCCGCAGGCCACCAGCCGCCAGCTCGTCGTCACGGGCCAGGTCGCGACCATCGTGCTGGTGGGTTTCGGGCTCGCCTGGATCCCGCTGATGAAGCTGATTTCAGGCCAGCTTTACACGTACCTGCAGAGCGTGCAGGCCTACATCTCGCCGCCGATCGCGGCCGTGTTCCTGGTGGGTCTGTTATGGCCCCGCGCCAATGCCAAGGGCGCAGCCGCGGCACTTGCGCTCGGCTTCGTGCTGGGGTTCGGCCGGCTGCTGCTCGAGCTGAACGCGCCCATCGCCTGGGCGCCCGCGGCAGCCTATGCGCAGATCAACTTCCTGCACTTCGCGGTGCTCCTGTTCGCCATTTCCGTCGTCGCGCTGATCACCGTCAGCCTCGCCAGCGCCCCGCCGGCGCCGGAGCGAGTCCGTGACCTCACGATCGCGACGCTGCAGCCGGCGAACCCCGCGGACGCGGCGCGGACACGCGCCGCGCGCACCGGCGACATCGCGCTCAGCGCCCTCCTGCTGCTGATCATCGCCGCGATCTGGACGATTTTCAGCGGGTGACGGCAGGGTCGTCCCTGAAACCCTGCCAGGCGCGCAGCGTGAAGGCGCCGACGCCGGCCAGGAACAGCAGCCACCAGGCGAGGCCACCCGCCACCGGCACCCGGCGCACGAGGGCGATCACCACGATCGCCAGCAGCATGAACAGCGCGCGCCACCAGACCGAGTCCAGCTTTCGGGCGTCGACCCGCTCGAGCGCGAGATCGCCCAGGAATATGGCGCCGGTCAGGTAGCCGAGCAGCAGGAGCGCGCCGTAGGTGAAAGCGAGCAGCACGGCAAGCGGGATCCCGACAATGGTCACGACCAGGATGGCGAGCGCCATCGGCACGCCGACCAGCATGGCGCAGCCGAGACCGAGTGCCTGCCAGGGCTGGCGCCGGATCAAGGCGCCGGCTTCCCGGCTGAACCGGGTCATGCCGAGCACGAGCACGGCGCCGAGGATAACCATGCCGAGCGATATCGTGATGCCGCCGGCCAGCGTCGCGCCCTTCGCGGCGCGGCGCCAGGCGCGGTCGCCGGTCGATTTCCTGAGCCCGCCCGCGACCTGGGCGCCGGGAGCCATGACGATGTCGTCGCGGCTGCGGTAAGTGACCTTTCCGCCAATGCGGGCATCCGGCCCGAGCCTCAGCGTGTCGCCGGCCAGGTCGACATCACCGCCCACAGGACCGTCCACGACGATGCGATCGCCGTAGGCACGCAGGTTCCCGCCGACGGGACCGTCCACGACGATGGAGCCGCCGGCAAGCATCGCGTTGCCGACGATGCGGGCTTCGGGCGCGACGCGCAGCGTCCCGCCCGCCATCCGGGCGTCTCCCTCGACCTCGCCCTCCACCCGCAAGTCGCCGCCCGCGGCGAAGAGATTGCGGCCGACGTATCCGCTGACGGTGACGTCGCCGCCGCTCACGAATGCGTTCCTCGACACGCTTCCGTCGAGCTCCACGTAGCCGCCGGCCATGAATTCATTGCCCCCGAGCGAAGCGCGCGCCGAGTCGTCGGCGAAGGCGGTGCCGCATACACCCAGGAGACCCGCAAAAGCCGCAAAAAGCCTGTTCATGGAACGAATCCTAGCCCTTTGACCCTGCATGGCAAAATGGCCGGATGTCCCGCCCCCTGCGCATCGCGACGCGAAGAAGCCGGCTTGCGCTGTGGCAGGCGCAGCACGTGGCCGCCCGCCTGGCCGCCCGGCAGCCGGGCCTGGTCGTCAGCCTGGTGCCGATCGTCACCGAAGGGGACCGCATCCAGGAACGCAGCCTTGCTGCCGCCGGCGGCAAGGGGCTTTTCATCAAGGAGCTGGAAAACGCCTTGCACGAGGGACTGGCCGACATCGCCGTGCACTCGATGAAGGACATGCCGGCCACGCTCCCGCCCGGATTCACGATCGCGGCGGCCCTCGAACGCGCCGACCCGCGCGATGCGTTCGTCTCCGTGCGGCACGCGTCGCTCGAGGCGCTTCCGCGCGGTGCGCGGGTCGGCACGTCGAGCCTGCGGCGACAGTGCCAGCTTCGTCATCGCCGGCCTGACGTCGAGGTCGTCGTGCTGCGCGGCAATGTCGAGACGCGCCTGCGCAAGCTGGACGCCGGCGATTGCGACGCCACGGTGCTCGCCGTGGCGGGGCTCGAACGGCTCGGCCTCGGCTCGCGGATCCGAACCCGCCTGTCGCCCGGTGAAATGCTGCCGGCGATCGGCCAGGGCATCATCGGCATCGAATGCCTGGCGGAACGTGGGGACCTGCTGGAGCTGGCGCACCTGCTGGAGCACGGACCGACGCGCTCGGCACTCGACGCCGAGCGGGGCCTGTCGGCGCGGCTCGGCGCAAGCTGCCAGTCGCCCGTCGCGGGACACGCGACGATTGAGGGCGAGCGGCTCCAGCTCGCCGGGCTCGTCGGCTCCGCGGATGGGCGATCGATCCTGGCCGATGCGATGTCCGGCCCGGCGCAGGACCCGGCGCGCCTCGGTGCCGAACTCGCGGAGCGGCTGCTGGCGGCCGGCGCCGCGAGGCTGCTGTGAAACGGCTGACGGGCATTGGGGTGCTCGTCACCCGGCCCGAGCATCAGGCCCATCATCTCTGCCAGCTGATCGAATCCGAAGGCGGAGCCTCGGTCCGCTATCCCGCGCTCGCGATCAAGCCCCGGCCGGACCGCGCGGCCGTGCGGGCCGCGGCGGGTCCCGCCGATCGCTACGACCTCGTCGTATTCGTGAGCGCAAACGCCGTGCGCTACGGCGCCGATTTCCTCGGCCAGCGTCGCGATGTCCGCGTCGCCGCGGTCGGCCAGGCAACGGCCGCGGCGCTCAACGCGGCCGGCTATCGCGTGTCGCTGATGCCTTCCGAAGGGGCCGACAGCGAGGCCCTGCTCGAGATGCCTCAGCTCGCACACATGAGCGGACAGCGCGTGCTGATCGTGCGCGGCTCTGGCGGGCGCGAGCTCCTGGCGGGAGTGCTGACTGCGCGCGGCGCGCAGGTGCAGTACGCCGAGGTTTATACGCGTGAACCCGCCCGCCCGGCGGCCGGGTTGCAGGCGGAGATCGAGCAGCTCTGGCGCCAGGGCGGCATTTCAGTCTATACCGCCACGAGCGTCGAACTGCTCGAGGCGCTCGTCGGCATCGTGACGCTGCGCTGCCGGGAATTGATGGACTCGACGGCGCTCCTCACGGGCTCGCAGCGCGTTGCGGATGCCGCCGCTCGCCTCGGCCTCGGTTCCCCTCTTGTGCTTGCAGATTCGCCTGAAGACATCGCACTCGTCGGCGCGCTGGTCCGGTGGCGAGCCGGTCAGTCCGGCGCGTAGTCGAAGGAATCGAAATAGATTCGCCCGGGATCGGCGCCCTGGCGCGGCAACGACGTGCGAACCGCGTCGATCATCGCGGGCGGGCCCGCGGCATAGATTTCGAAGCCGGCGAGGCCCGGAATCCGCCTCAGCACCGCTTCATGGACCGGGCCGGACTCGCTCGACCCTCCGGCGGCCTGTTCGGACAGCACCGGCACGTAATGGAAGCGGGCATGCCGCGCGGCCAGGCCGCGAAGCCAGGCGTCGTCGTAGAGATCGACGGCCGTCCGCGCCCCCCAGAAGAGCACCAGGTCGCGTCGCGATTCCGACCCGAGCATTTCACGGATCATGGCCTTGAGCGGCGCATAACCGGTGCCGCCGCCGATCAGCAGCGCCGGGCGCTCCCCCGGCCGGTAGATGAACTGGCCGAGCGGCCCCTCGATTCGCAACAGCGACCCGGCCTTCATGCTTCCGAAAACCTGTTCGCTGAACGCGCCGCCCGGCGCACGCCGGACATGCAGTTCGAGGAAGGCCGATTCGCGCGGCGGATTCGCCAGCGAAAAGCTCCGGCGCCGCTCGCCGGGCAGCATGACGTCCACGTATTGTCCCGACTGCCAGGCGAAGGGTTCGACGGCCGGCAGGCGCAGCCAGAGGCCCATGACATCCGGAGCGAGTCTCTCCATGCGCTCCACGCGTGCCGGCAGCTCGCGGATCTCGACGTCGGTGACGTGGCGGACTTCGCGGATCTCGATCACGAGGTCGCTGGCGGCTCGCGCCTGGCAGATCAATGCGTAGCCCGCGGCCGCTTCCTCGGCGTCGATGCCGACGGGCCGGCCATGCGGATAGTCGAATTGCCCGTTCAATACGCGCACGCGGCAGGTTCCGCAGGAACCGCCCTTGCAGCTGTGCGGCAGGTTGAGATGCTGACGGAGCGCGGCCGTGAGCACCGGCTCGTCGCCCCGCGCCTCGAATTCACGCTGCGACGGAAGAACCCGGATCTTCACCCCTGCGCCGCCCCGTTCATCAGGGCAGCAGCACCGTGCTGCCCGTCGTGCGGCGCGCCTCGAGGTCGCGGTGGGCCTGCGCCGCCTCGGCCAGCGGGTAGGTCCGGCCGATGCGCACCTGCACGCGCCCGGATCCCACGACCGCGAACAATTCGCTTGCACCGCGTGCCAGATCCGCATTCCTTGCAATGTAGTGAAAGAGGGTCGGTCGCGTGAGGTAGAGCGAGCCGCGCCGCGACAGCTCCAGCGGTGAGAATGGCGGCACCGGGCCGGAGGCGTTGCCGTAGCTCACCATCAGTCCGCGCGGCGCCAGGCTGTCGAGCGAAGCGATGAAGGTGTCCTTGCCGACGCCGTCGTAGACGACCGGCACGCCGCGTTTTTTCGTGATCGCGCGGACGCGTTCGACGATGCTCTCGCGCGAACTGACGATCACCTCCGCCGCGCCATGCGCGCGAACGAGCGCTGCCTTTTCGTCGCTGCCGACGACCGCGATCGTCCTTGCACCGAGTGCTGCGGCCCATTGCAGCGCGATGAGGCCGACGCCGCCGGCCGCCGCATGCAGCAGGATCGGCTCATTGCGCCGAACGCGATGGCAACGGCGCAGCAGGAACCAGGCCGTGAGCCCCTTGAGCATCAGCGCGGCGGCCTGCCGGTCGGAGACGGATTCCGGCAGTTTGACCACGCGCGCGGCGTCCAGGACGCGTTCGTCCGCGTAGGCTCCGGGCCCGCTCGCCGCGTAGGCCACGCGATCGCCGATGTGCAGGGAGGTGACCCGGGCGCCGGCCTCGACGACCTCTCCGGCCGCCTCGCGGCCGAGCCCGCTCGGCAGCGTCACCGGGTAGAGCCCCGAACGGTCATAGGTGTCGATGAAATTGACTCCGACCGCGGTCTGGCGGATTCGGACCTGGCGCGGACCGACCGGCCCGGGCTCGACGGACTCGAGGCGCAGGACCTCCGGGCCGCCGTGTTCGTGAATGCGGACGGCGCGCGACATGTTGCTAATATTCACGAATACGCGCGAGGTCTCAAATGAACCGAAATTCAGGGGCGCTGACAGTCGTCGTCTATGCCGTCCTGGCCGGGTGCAAGGCTGCCTCCGTCGGAGCAACCGACGCCGGGCCGATCCCGTTCGTTCCGGGACAGGGATCGTCGGATCAGTTGACCGATGTCGAACGCGACGCAGCCGAACGCGCCATCGCGGCGCTTGCCGATGCGCTCCACGTTCACCGGGACAAGATACTGGTCGACACGGTCCATGCCGTGAACTGGCCTGACAGCAGCATCGGCTGCCCGCGACCGGACATGGCCTACCTCCAGGTCGTGACGCCGGGGTACAAGGTCATCCTGCGGACCGGAGGACAGATCTACACCGTGCACGAGGCCGACAATCGCGCCTTTCTCTGCAGGAACGTCGCCAAATCCGGCGCGGCGGCGAAAGACGGCAGGCTCGCTTTCGGTCCATCAATGACCGTCGCGCGCGACGACCTGGCGAAGCGGCTCCAGGTGGCGCCGAACGAGATTCGTACCGTGTCGGCGGTGCCTCGGACATTCGACGACGCGTCGCTCGGCTGTCCGGAGCCCGGCGTCCAGTATGCCAAGGCCGTCACCGACGGATGGGTGCTGACGCTGCGCTACCGGAACCGCGACTACACGTATCACTCGGATTCAAGTCGCGCCATTCCCTGCCCTGCCATCACCGCCGAGTAACCCGGGCCAAAAAGAAAGGGCCGTCCGGCTCCCGCCGGACGGCCCATCCTGGCGATCCCAGGTCCCTCTTGTCAGCGCCTTACGGGCCGCAGTCCACGAGGTCGCAGTAACCGCCGCCGGCGTCGTTCTCGACGTCGACGTAGGTCACGCCATGCACACCCGAGGCATCACTGTGCGAGATTGCGCCGAACCACTTCTCGCCGGGGCCCTCCGCAAGGCCTGACCAGCTGACGTCCAGCGTCGCAGTCTCCCCGATATGCGCATCGACGTCGGTCGGGTCGACGGTCAGGTTGCCGGTCGCGTCTTCCGCAGCCCAGTCGAAGAAGATTCCGGTGGCCGGCGCTCCACCCACGGTGTTGTAGCCATGGACGAAGACCACGTACGGATCGTCGATCGACGGGTCGTTCAGCGGCAGCGGGATGCGTACCTGCTCGTTCGACGTCCCGGTGAGGCTGGCGCCGACCTGCGTGCAGACGAATTCCGGGCAATAGAAGACGTAGAGGTCGAGGTCATGGCCCGTCCGGTCGTTGTACTCCTCGGACAGCCTGAACTGGAGCGCGGTCGCTCCCTCCGGCGCGTCCTGCAGATAAACGATCGGCTCGTCGTCGCCGAAATCGAAGTCGAAGGAGTCATTCGGATCGTCGATCACCTCGAACAACGACAGGTTGGGCTCGACCAGCCCGTGTGCGCCCGCCGTGTAGGCACCGTTGAAGCCGAACGTGACGTCGATCGACGTCGAACCGTCGGCGCCCTCGCCCGCGATTTCCGTAGGCGCCTGGACGACCTGCGCGTTCGCCGCAATCGGGCTGCGCACCTCGTGCGTGCCGTCCTTCCAGGTCAGAGAACCGAAACGCCATTCGCCTGCGGGCGCATTCCGGTTCGTGATCGTGACGTCAAAGCTCGCCGTTTCGCCCGGACCCAGTGTCAGGCTTGCAGGATCCACGGTGACCTTGAAGCCCGGTGGCGAAGCCATCACGGCGTTGTATGTCGCTGTCGCGTCGGACACGTTGGTCACGGTACGGTGAATGACCTTCGTACCGACCACGCTGGCGGCGCCGATCGATGCCAGGTTGAGGTCGGACGGGTCCGGCGAGTAACCCAGGCCGGCAAGGAAATCGCAATCATCCGGCACGATCAGAGGCGTGTCCGTATCGCATGTTGCGGCCAGATAATCGAACAACCCGGCGTCATAGGCGAGTCCCGGATCGATGGCACGGTTCGGCGCGATGCGGCCGGCACCGTGATCAAACGGATCGGCCTTGGTCGCGCCGTCTTCCTTGACGGTCTTGTGCCCTGCGGTCGTCATCAGGGCGGACTTGACGATCGCCGGAGACCAGCCCGGATGGGCCTCGAGCAGCAGCGCGGCAATGCCCGCGACATGAGGCGTGGACATCGAGGTGCCCGACAGGTACTGGAAGAAACCGCCGTGCGAACCGTCGTTGGGCTCCGGCGTCGCGCCGGCGAGGACCTGCACGCCCGGGCCGGCCACGTCCGGCTTGACCCAGTTCGGCTCGGTCGCATAGGGGCCGCGCGACGAGAAACCGGCCATGATGTCGCCGGTCATCGTCTCGCGCACGAAGAGGTTCGCCGCGAGCCTCACGTTGACGGTCTGCGCGTTCCCGAGTTCGGTCAGGAGGGCGTCACCGACCTCGAAATCGACCATCACGCCCGGGATGCTCAGCGTCTCGGCAGTCGCCGTACCGCCCATGACCGTCTTGGGATTGCCGTCCTGCGAGTAGACGATGACGGCTTCGGCGCCCGCGTTGGCGGCATTCGTGATCTTGTCCGTGAACGTGCAGGTTCCACGTGCGATCAGGACGACGCCGTCGACCGGGGCGATCGGAGCGCAGGCCTCGAGCGGGTCGGCGGCCACCAGGTCATCCAGTATCCGTCTCGAGTCGACGAGCGACTGGGTGATGGCGCCCTCGAGCGAGGCGTAGTCGCCGGCGACCGATACGGGCGAGTTGACCCTCATCGCGGTGGCGAACGACATGCCTGAATGCGTCGAAGCGGCGACCGTCGTGACCCATGGCTCGCCTGCGGCGGTCGAGGACGGTCCGGGTCCTTCGTTGCCCGCGGAGCGCGAGACGAATACGCCCGCGTCGGCCGCGCCGAGGAACGCGAGGTCCTGCGGATCGTCGAACGCCGGATCCGTGCCGATCGAGAAATTGATCACGTCCACGCCATCGGCGACCGCAGCATCCGTCGCCGCGGCCGTGTCGGAGAACGTGCAGCCCGCGCTCGGCGCGCCGGGCGCCTGCCAGCAGGCCTTGTAGATGGCGAGCCTCGCCCGATCCGCCATGCCTTCCACGTAGGCGAGCGGCTTGCCATTCAGCGACGAGCGGACCCGATTGCCGGCGGCCGTGGTCGCGGTGTGCGTGCCGTGCCCGTCCGAGTCGCGTGGCGAGAGAAACTCGCCTTCGACCAGGTCGCTGCTGCTCGTGAACCCGGCGGCGAACCAGCGCGCCCCGATCAGCTTGTTGTTGCAGTCGCTGACGGACCAGCCCTCGCCGCTCTGGCAGATGCCGGACCAGCCGGCGGGCGGGGCGTTATAACTGCTGCCGTCGAAACTGGGGTGTTCCTGCACGGCGCCGGAGTCGACCATGCCGATGATGACCCGCCTGCCCCTCAGGTTGTGGGCCGCGCGCAGACCGCTCACGGGGTTGTTCAGACCGAGAAAGGTCGGCGTGTTGTTGGTGTCGACAGGAAGGACCTTGTCCTCCCAGACGTTCAGGACCGACTTGGACTTGCGCAATCGCGCGACCTGGCTCGGCGTCAGGCGGGCGGCGAAAGCCGTTGAGCGTATGCACGTAGCTGTAGATCTTGTGGCCGCTCGCGCCGACCGAAGCCAGCAGCGCGTCGTGCTGCGACTCGAGCCGGTGCGCGTACATCTCGGCCTGGCTCGTATGCGCGTTGTAGCGCTGGCCGGCCGGCGCGGCTGTCTTGGCGTAGCCCGCGATATTGCCCTGGTAGCTGGCGGCGGGCTTGGCCGCCATCCGCACGATGTAGACCCTGCTGGTCTGGCGCTTCGCCAGCTCCGCCGCGCTGAGGCGCAGCTTTGCGATCTGACTGGCCGACGGGGGCTTGCGCATTTCATTCGCCGCCACCGCGCCGCCGGACACGACCGTCGCCGCCATCGCGGCAACGACCACGAGCAATGAACGCATCATCTTGAATCCCCTTAGAAGACGCCCGATCTGCCGCCCTCGCCGAGGGCGCCTGCCGGTGTGTCAATTCCCTTGAAAGTCCCCGGGACTGTTTACAAGAGAAACCGGTCGTTTACAACCGCGATTTGGGCAGCATAAGTTCAATCCGGGTTTTTTGCGCTGCGAAGCGGGTGCTCGGCAAACGCCAGCTCGGCTACCGGGCGCCCGCCAAGCAGATGTTGCTGAATGATTTTTTCGATGTTTTCGGGCGTCGCGTGCCGGTACCAGACCCCGTCCGGGTAGACCAGCATGACCGGGCCCTCCCGGCAGATCCGCAGGCAATCGGCCTGCGTGCGCAGGACACCGCCCTCGACGTCCGCGAGGCCGACTTCCCGCAGGCGCTTCTTGAGGTACTTCCAGGAGGTCTCGCCGACCTCCTTCGGGGCGCAATCGCCGTGGGTGCAGAGGAAAACATGGCGCCGGGCGCCGCCGAGGGCGATCTTCGCGACCGCCGCCTCGATCGTGGGTGATTTCGGGTTCTCGTCCGTAGCCGTCAAAGCGCCGCCTCGTCCATTTCGCTGGTGCGGATCCGGACCGCGCGTTCGATCGTCGTGACGAAGATCTTGCCGTCGCCGACCTTGCCGGTCTTGGCGGCGCCGATGATCGCTTCCGTCACCTGGTCCACGAGGTCGTCGCGGATGGCGACCTCGATGCGCGTCTTGGGCACGAAGTCCACGACGTACTCGGCGCCGCGGTAGAGCTCGGTGTGGCCGCGCTGGCGGCCGAAGCCTTTCACCTCCGTCACGGTCATGCCGGAGATGCCGATCTCGGAGAGCGCCGCGCGCACGTCGTCGAGTTTGAAGGGCTTGATGATGGCGGTGACGAGCTTCATCGGGGCTCCTGAAATATCCGGACCTGCCTGGTTCCGGTTTCCGATTCTACGGATTTGCCCCAGTTAAGGGGCGAGTCGTCCGTTGCGCAGGTGGCTAGCGTGTCGTCACCCGGCCGGATGCCGGATGCACCGGAGAAAAGGCAATGGACGTGCCCTTCAAGCGGCGCCGACTCGCCGTGGTTCCTGGTTTCATCTTCTTGCTGGTCGCAATGGTCGCGGGCGCCGGCATTGGCCGGACACCCGGCTTCGCCTCCGTGTCCCCCGAGGGAGAGGCGCAATACACGATTCCGATCGACCTGCCTCCGGGGACCCACGGCATGACACCCGAGCTCGCCCTTCAGTACCGCCACCGGACCCGCGGCGGCCTGCTCGGTGTCGGCTGGACCCTCGGGGGCCTCTCTGAGATCACGCGCTGCGCGAGGACCGTCGCACAGGACGGCGTGGCGGCGGCGCCGCAGCGGACGATCGCGGACCGGTTCTGTCTCGATGGCCAGCGTCTCGTCATCGCAAATCACGTCGTCTACGAGACCCCGAATGCCGAATACAGGACGGAAATCGAGTCGTTCGCGCGGATCCGGGCGATTCCGGGAACGTCGAACAATGGGCCGGCCTATTTCACCGTCGAGGCGGCTGACGGCCGCATCTACGAATACGGTGCTACGCCGGACTCGCGCATCGACGGAACGCCGGGTCCTTCGACCCATGGAGCGCGTGCCTGGGCGCTCAGCCGCATTCGTGACCGGGCGGGCAATGTCATCGATTACCGCTACACCGGGGAATCCGGCAGCACCGCGTACCGCATCACGAGCATTCAGTACAACGCGAACCCGGCAGCGGGCGTCACGGGATCACATCAGGTTTCATTCATCTACGAGGACCGCCCAGGCAACGAAATCGATGCGGGCTACGTCGCCGGGATGCCCGTGCGCCAGGTCATGCGGCTCGATCGCATCGACGTTCTCTACAAGGGCTCGGTGCTGCGCCGGTTCGATTTCGAATACGAACCGGCCATCTCGAGCGGCCGCCGCAGTCGCCTGGCATCGATCAAGGAGTGTGGCGCCGGCGGCAGCGATTGTTTTGCGGCCACGACGTTTCGTTGGCAGGAGGGCACGCCGGGAGTCTCGGCCGCCGGCCAATACGCGATGCAGATCCCAGGGCCGGCGGCCATTCTCGCCGGGCAAACGTGGAACTTCGCCGATATCAACGGGGACGGGCGAAGCGATCCTGTCTGGGCGGGAGGAACCGATCCTGCGACGGCCACGATCCGCTATCGCCTGAGTCTCGCGGGCGGCGGCCTGGGCCCTGCCGTCAACTCGGGCATTCCATGCCCGAGGGGCATTGGCGTCCCGTTCGATGCCAACGGAGACGGCCGCGACGACCTTCTCATGATTTCTCCCGCGTCCACCTGGTCGATTGCGCGAGGCGGACCCTCGGGCCTCGGCGCGGCCCTCGATACCGGATTCGCGGTGCCGGCTGGTACGCGCGACTTCCGCGGCGCCGACCTCAACGGCGATGGACTTGGCGACATCGCGTGGTCCGAGGCGTCCGATCCACAGGTCAACAGCCTGCGAGTCCGCGCCCGCCATGCGCTGCCTGGGGGCGGATTCAGCGCGCCCGCGACGCTCTATGCACAGTCGGTCGCGCTCGGCTACCAGAATCCCGAGGGCGGGGATTTCATCGGCCGGCCTGGCGTACACATCGATCTCGATGCGGACGGCGCCGAAGAGCTGCTGATGAATGAGAATTACTCGATTGCGCGCATTGCCGATGCCGCCTTCGGGACCGACCGGTTCGACAGCACGTTCGCAGGTGTCACGCCACTCGACTTCAACGATGACGACTGCACGGACGTCGCTTACAAGCACATGTCGGGATTCCTCCGCGTGCGCCTCAGCGAGTGCACGGTCCAGGGATCCGCCGCGGAGCTGCAGGGACCGGCGTGGACCGGCGCCGCCGAGCTTCTCGCCCATGAATGGAACGGCGACGGGCGCGAAGATCTCCTGCTCCGAGGACCCGGCGACTGGATGGTCGCGGTCTCGCGTGGCGACTCGTTTGCCCCGATCACCGATACGGGTGTTTCGCACGAGAACCTGGCGGCAATCGCGGGCCGCGATATCGACGGCGACGGCCTGAAGGATCTTGCCCAGCGAACCGCTAACCAGCTGCGCCTGCGCTTCGGGACCGGGGCCGTGCCGGACCTGCTTGTCGCGGCGACGGACGGGTTCGGCGTCGCCGCGGAGTTTGCCTATGGCGTCCTGACCGACCCGGCCGTCCATACACCCGGTAGCGACGCGGTCTATCCGGAACAGGTCCAGCAGATGGCCGATTCGGTGGTATCGCGGCTCACGACGACTGACGGCAGCGGCAAAGGGCACAAAATCTCTACGGGCTTCCGCTATGAGGGCCTGCGCCGCGACGCCCTGGGGCGGGGGTCGCTCGGATTCCGAAACATGGTCCGCACGGAACTCACCGGCGAGCATCCGCTGAGCACGGAGATCACCCGCCGCCAGGACTACCCGTACACGGGCCTGCCCGAATCCGTCGTCGTCCGGCAGGCATCGGGCAGGACTCTCTCGGCCACTGAGTACGAATGGTCCAAGCTGGACATCGACACGCTGATGAAAGCGCGCCGATATCCGTATCCGTCCAGGACGACGATCCGACGTTTCGCCGTGGGCGGCCCATTCGACGGCAGCGAGATCGTCCGTACCGTACGCGACGTCGCAGCCATCGATTCCGTGTCCGGCCTCGTCACCGATGAAACGACGACGATCACTGAAATCGGGGGCGGCATCAACGCCGGCTCTTCGGCGAGCCTGCGTACGCAACACACCGGCGTGCTCGATGACACGGCGGACTGGTGTCTCGGGCGGTCGCAGGCCGTTCAGCTGACGGCCAGCCACACCCTGGCAGGCGGCACCGCCATCACGCGCGCGGCGGACCAGAACTGGGACGGGCTGAAATGCCGTCCGACGCGGATCCGCCTTCAGCCGGGAGACCGCAAATGGCAGGTGACGTACAACCTTGGCTACGACGCGTTTGGCAACATATCCAGTGAAAAGGTCACCGGCGTTGGCATGGCCCCGCGCTCCGTCGCCGTCAACTGGGGCCCGCGCGGTCAGTTGCCGATCCGCGTCATCAACCCGCTCGCACAAGCGACTCGCTACACCTGGGACGAAGGGCGCGCGATGCCGCTCACGTTCAGGGATCCCAACAATTCCGTGACGCGCTGGACCTACGACGCGTTCGGCAGGCTTCAGCGCGAATCGCAGCCGGATGGCACGGGCACTCAATGGACCCGCGAGGGCTGCAAGGCTGCGTGTGACGACCGCGCAAAATATCGGCTCAGACAGGACGACCTGGACAGCGCGGGTCTCATTCAGGTCACCGCCTGGCTCGAGGTCGACCAGCTGGATCGCGGTTTTCGGCTCGAGTCCGAAGAGCCGGGTGGTGGCCGTTCAGTCTCAACAGTCGAGTCCGGCCAGCGCGGCCAGGCGACCCGGCAGGACCTTCCGCATTGGGACGGCAACTCTCCGCCCGGCTACCGCCAGTTCAACTATGACGCGCTGGGGCGGCTCAGCGGCGAGCAACTGGTGGCCGCCGACGGCTCGATCGTCCGCTCGTTCGCGCTGGCATACGACGGGCTGATCGTGACGCAGACCGATCCCCTCGGCCACGTGACGACGGGTGCGCGCAGCGCCTGGGGCCCGATGACGGAAGTCGTCGACGCAAATGGCGGCCGGACACGCTACGAATACGATGCCTTTGGCGAACTGCTGCGGGTGCGCGATGCGCAGGACAACACGGTCGCGACGCTGGGCTACAACCCGCTCGGAATGAAGGTCTCGATCGATGACATGGACCGCGGCGCCTGGACCTGGACGCGAAATGCCCTGGGCGAAACCACGGCGCTGCGAGACGCCAAAGGGCAGGCCGTTCAATTCGAATACGATCTGCTCGGCCGGGTCACCAGGCGGACCGCCCCGGACGGAACGGCGTCCTGGTCCTGGGGGAGTGCAGCCGGCAAACATGAAATCGGCCGCCTGGCGTCACTCGCGGGGCCCGGTTATTCCGAGAATTTCACCTACGACGGCATTGGCCGGCCGGCCACACACGCTGTCGTTGCGGATACGAGCTACCGGTACGCATTCACCTACAACACGCTGGGGCTGCTCGACACCCTGACATTCCCGGCCGCCGGCGCCGGAAGCGCTTTCAGGGTCCGTCACGCCTACGATGCCGGCCGCCTGTCGCGCATCCAGAACGCGGCTTCGCCCGGTGAATCCTACGGGTCCCTGAATGCCCGGGATGCGGCCGGCCATGCGCTCGATGAATCGCTGGGCAGCTCGGTGCGCGTCATCAGCGGCTATTCGCAGGTCGGTGCCGAGCTGGAGTACCGCCAGACGGGTGTTGACGGCAGCACGGCGATTCAGGACCTCGCCTACGACTGGGATGCGGGCGGCAACCTGACGCGACGGCGCGACCTGAACCAGGGGTTGCTCGAGGATTTCCAGTACGACTCGCTCGACCGCCTCACGCAGTCGCGAAGAAACGGCTCCGTCAATCTAGAGCTCGACTACGACCCGATCGGCAACATCCGCCGCAAATCGGACGTCTGCACCGGTACCGCACCCTGTTACGCCTACCACGCGGCACGTAAACACGCAGTCGTGTCCGCCGGACCGCGGGGCTTTGCCTACGACGCCAACGGAAACATGACCCGCCGGGACGGTGCGGCCATTGCGTGGAGCAGTGACAACCTGCCGCTGTCGATCGCGCATTCAAACGGCAACAGCAGCCAGTTCTGGTACGGGCCGGCCGGCAACCGCTGGAAGCAGGTCGCCAGGCAAGGCGCCTCGACCGAGACGACGATCTACGCCGGCAGCCTGTTCGAGAAAGTCACGCGTGATGGCATCACGACCTGGCGCCACTACCTGCCGGTACCGGGCGGCATCGCACTGCACCTGCGCTACAGCGACGGCACGCCGGCGGCGATGCGTTACCTGGCGCTGGACCATCTCGGCAGCGCGGACAAGATTCTCGACGCATCGGGCAAAGTGCTCGTCGCCGAAGGCTTTAATCCCTGGGGCAGCCGCCGCAGGCCCACAGGGACCGGCATACCGACGGTATCGGAGCTCGCAAAGATCGCTGCGATCACGCACGTCGGTTTCGCCGGTCACGAACAGCTGGACAATCTCGATCTCATTCACATGAACGGCCGGGTCTATGACCCTCAGCTCGGCCGTTTCATCAACGCAGATCCCTTCGTCACGTTGCCATTCGATGGGCAGGGACTCAACCGCTATGCGTACGTGCTCAACAACCCGCTCGCGTTCACGGATCCAAGCGGATTCGACCCGGTTCCATGCCTGGCGACGCAGTCCGGCAACTGCGTCCAGATCACGGTGATCGGGGTCTCCTGGGCCGACTATATGCGTGCTTTCGGCGGCGCCCACTCGGCCGAAGTGGCAAGTGCCCTGGAACGCGATCCCTGCGGCCAGAACGGGAGTCCCCTCGCCTGTGCAATGCTGAGCGGCACGCTGGTCTCCCCCTCCAGCATCGTGCTGACCGTCGGCAGGCAATCTGACCCGACGCTTTCCACCGGCGGCCGCCTGGACGCCGTCCAGGGATTCGCGGCACGCATCGCCAATCTCACGATTGGGTCCTCACCGATCGCGATGCTTTTCGGAGCGGACCCGGACTTCCAGTATTTCACGGAACCTGGCAGCGACCCTGGCCAGGCAGGCGCGCAATTCGGAAATGTCGGCTATTTCATCGGCGGCGCGGCCGGCGTCATACGTAAGGGCGGAGCCGAACTCGGGGCACGTGCGCCCAGTGTCATCGCAAGGTCCATGCAGGGCACTCCGAAATATCCCGGCATCGATCGCTTCAAGGACATCACTCTCAAGAAGGGAACGATCCTCTACGCGGGCTTCCCTGGTCAAGGAGCCTTTTACACGACCGCCGGCGCTCTGAGGCATGCTGGTGCGAGCGCGTCGCAGCTATTCGGCGGACTCCAAATTGCGGTACACGAGTCCAAGAGTCCCCGTACTCGCGCGGCGGCCTATGAAGTCATGGAGGACACTCAAGCGGCGTTCGCTCTTGCTTTGGCGAATCCCAAGTATGGTGATGGATGGCTGCCGCAGGTCGTAGTACCTTCGTACAAGACAACCCTACGTTTCCTGATCGACTTCCCACTCGGTCCTTGAATGAAAATTGATCTGTCAAGCGGGGTCGTGCATTTCGAGCTCGGGTCCATCGGGCCAGGTGCAAACAGGGAGATGTTTCTGCGCTCAGAACTTGGCGGGAATTCTGAAATTCTTGTGGTAAACGAACCGCACATGACATATCGAATCCGCCCTGAGACTGGCGTTACAGCAACGGTCTACTTTCTCGATGATCAGTTGCGCGGGCTGACTTGGCTTTACGCGCTCTCGGCCGACAAGGAACACGAGTGGAACGAAGAACTTGAACTGGAGCGCAAGCGTCTGCACGATGATTGGCTCAGAAATGAGCTCGGCGCACCCCCTTATCGCTACTCGTGGGGCGAAATATCTTCTGAGTACGATCCCAAGGGCTGTGTCAGCGATATCATTCTGAACTATGCCAACTGACAAGGAGCGCGCCGTCAGCCACGACGGCGACATCGTCAAGATCGACGGCAAGCCCGTCCGCATGGAATTCATGGTGCGCGACGCATTCTGGGCGGACGGCCGGGCGGTCGTCCTGCTGGACCCGGACGCCTATCTCGACGACATCGCCTTTGGCAAGGCCCGCCGCCGCGCCCGCGACCCGGTCCAGAACCTGCGCGCCTATGCGCCGTCCGGCGAAATGCTCTGGCAGGCCGAGCAGCCGGAAGTGGACGATCACTATTACCTGATCGAGAGCCGCGAGCCCCTGGTGGCCCTCTCCTTCTCCGCCTACCGCTGCGATATCGACCTCGGCAGCGGACGCATCACGAGGAAGGAGCACCTGAAGTAGTCAGGAGATCCGCGGCAGCACCACGGTCGAGACCAGCGTGACGATCACGATCGAAGCCAGGTTGACCCGCCAGCCGGCCCGGATCATCTCCTGCATCGAGAGCCGGCCGGTGCCGAAGACGATGGCATTGGGCGGCGTGCCGACCGGCAGCATGAAGCCGCAGGACGCGGCGATCGCCGCCGGCGCCACGAGCTGCAGGACCGGGTAATCCGACGACGCGGCGATCGCGGCCAGGATCGGCATGAAGGTCGCCGCGGTCGCCACATTCGAATTGAACTCGGTCCAGAACACGAGCAGGGTCGCCATCGTGGCGATCAGGGCGACGAGAGGCCAGGCGCCGATGCCGCCGAGGACCACGCCCAGGAAATCGGATAGGCCGCTGCCCTGGATGGCCTCCGCGAGCGCGAGGCCGCCGCCGAAGAGCAACAGGACCTCCCAGGGCACGCGCCGCAGGTCGGCGCCGGTGAGCAGGCCGCCGCCCTCCGGGGTCCCGTTCGGCACCACGAAGAGCACGAGCCCTGCGAGCAGCGCGGTCGTCGTGTCGTTGTAGTCGTCGAGACCCGGCAGGCGGCGCAGCAGCGGTCCCGTCATCCACAGCGCGGCCGCCGATACGAAGACCGCCGTCACGCGGCGCTCCGCCACCGACATCGGCCCGAGCGCGCGCCGCGCCTCGTTCAGCCGATCACGCGCGGTGGCCTGCTCGCCGAGGCGGAACGGGAACGCAATCTTCACGAGCACCAGCCAGGCCACGGGCATCAGCAGCAGGACGGTCGGGATTCCGAACAGGAGCCATTCGGCGAAACTGATCGTCTGGCCGTAATTCTGCTTCATGAATCCGACCACGAGCGCGTTGGTCGCGGTGCCGACCAGCGTCCCGAGCCCGCCGATCGTCGCCGCGTAGGCAACGGACAGAATGATCGCCTTGCTGAAGCGGGTCGCATCGCGGTCGGATGCGTCCGCGTCCGGGGCCACGATCGTCGCGACCGAGAGCGCGACGGGCAGCATCATGAGCGAGGTCGAGGTGTTCTGTGCCCACATGCTGACGAACCCGGTGGCGCACATCATGCCGAGCACGAGGCCCTGCGGATGGCCGCCGGCGCGGGTGACGATCGCATAGGCAATGCGCCGGTGCAGGTTGCAGCGTTCCATCGCGAGTGCGAGCAGGAAGCCGCCGAGAATCAGGAAGAGAGTCGTATTGCCGTAGCCGCCCGCGAGATCCGCGGCCGTCACGGCGCCGGTCGCAGGCAACACGGCGAGCGGGATCAGCGACGTCACGGCAAAGGGCAGCGCCTCCGTCGCCCACCAGACGGCCATCAGCGCCATCACGCCAGCCACCTGCCAGGCTGCGGGAGAGAGACCGGAAGGCGGCCCGGTGACAAGCGTCAACACGAGGGCAGCCGCGCCGAGCGCAAGACCGGTGTTCTGAACAGATGTTCTTGTGCCGCCGGCCGCCATCGGTACTCCCTGCCGCGTCGCCGCGAGCCAGTATAAAGTGGCGCGCAACCAGGGGTACTTGCGCATGCCGGACACCATTGTCGTCGCGGGAGGCGGTCATGCCGCGGCGCAGGTCGTCGACAGCCTGCGACGCGACGGCTACGCAGGCCGCCTGGTCCTGGTCTGCGGCGAGCCGCTGCTGCCCTACCAGCGTCCGCCGCTCTCCAAGAAATTCCTCGGAGGCGAGCTCGAGCCCGACCGGCTGCCGATCCGCCACGCCGCCTACTACGAAGGGATCCGCTGCGAGCTCATGCTCGGCAATCCCGTGGCGGCGATCGACGCCGGGGCGCGAATGCTCCGCCTTTCCGACGGCGGCGTCCTGGCCTACGACAAGCTCGTGCTCGCGATCGGCGGGCACGCCCGCCCGCTGCCGGTGCCGGGCGCGGACCTTCCCGGCGTGCACGTCCTCCGGACGATGGCGGACGTCACCGCCATACGCGCCCGGATCTTGCCGGGCGTGCGGGTCGCCGTCGTCGGCGCGGGCTATATCGGGCTCGAGTGCGCGGCGACATTCCGCAAGCTGGGGCTCGACGTGACCGTGATCGAGATGATGGGCCGCGTGATGAATCGCGTGGTCGCGTCCGAAATGAGCCGTTTCTACCAGTCCGAGCACGCGGCCCACGGCGTCAACGTGCTGACCGACCGCAAGGTCCAGGCTTTCTGGGGCGATGGCGGCGTACACGCCGTCGAATGCACCGACGGCACCCAGGTCCCGGCCGACCTCGTGATCGTCGGCATCGGCCTCGTGCCGAACACCGCGCTTGCCGAGGCCGCAGGCCTCGCCTGTGACGACGGCATCGCGGTCGATGCGCACTGCCGCACGAGCGACCCGGACATCTACGCGATCGGCGATTGCTGCAGCCACCCGAGCCCTCGCTACGGGCGCCGCATCCGCCTCGAATCCGTCGACAATGCCTTCGAGCAGGCGAAATCCGCGGCGGCCAATATCTGCGGCAAGGATGTCCCGCACGACAGGACGCCGTGGTTCTGGTCGGACCAGTACGAACTCAAGCTTCAGATCGTCGGGCTCAGCCAGCATTATGACAAGGTCATCCTGCGCGGCGATCCGGCGACGCGTTCATTCAGCTGCTGTTACCTGCGCGGGGGCGAGCTGATCGCGCTCGACGCCGTGAATCACGCCAGGGATTTCATGGCCGCGCGCAAGCTGATCGCCGAGCGCGCGCGGCCGGACCAAGCCAGGCTCGCCGACGACGCCCTCGCCCTGCGCGACACTTTATAATGTGGGCGGATGGACAAGATCGACGTCGTCGAGCGCGAATTTCGCGCCATGCTCGCCAAAATGACCGGGGGACTCGCGCCGCAGGATTACGGCGCGGCCTTCTGGGACTGGTGGCTCAATCTCGCGAGGTCGCCTGAAAAGCAGGCCGAGCTGCAACAGACCGCGCTCCGCCAGGCGATGGACCTCTGGCGCTTCAATGCCGAGGCCGCCCAGGGCAAGCCGATGGCGCCGGCCGAGAACGGCGACCGCCGGTTCGCGAATCCCGCCTGGCAGCAGTATCCGTTCAACGTCTGGGCCCAGGCATTCCGGAACGGCATGTCGCTGCTCGAGGAGTCGGCACGCGACGTGCCCGGCGTCGAGCCCCGCAGCGCGCAGCTCGTCGAGTTCGCCGCGCGCCAGGCGGCCGAATCGCTCTCGCCCGCCAACAACCCGCTGACCAACCCCGAGGTGCTTCAGCAGACGGTCGCCGAGAGGGGCCAGAATCTCGCGCGCGGCTACAAGAATTTCCTCGACGACATTGAGCGCACGGTCCAGGGCGGCGACGCGCCGGGCACGGAGGACTTCCGTGTCGGCCAGACGGTCGCCGTCACCGAGGGCAAGGTGATCTTCCGCAACGAGCTGATCGAGCTGATCCAGTACGCGCCGACGACGCCGGACGTCCACGCGGAACCGGTGCTGATCGTCCCGGCCTGGATCATGAAGTACTACATCCTCGATCTCTCGCCGAAGAACTCGCTGGTCGCCTGGCTCGTCGACCAGGGCTTCACCGTGTTCATGATTTCCTGGAAGAACCCGACTGCCGCGGACCGCGAGCTCGGCATGGACGACTACGTCCGCAAGGGGGTCTACGCTTCGCTGGACGCGGTCGGCACCCTGGTGCCGGACCGCGACATTCACGCCGTCGGCTACTGCATCGGCGGCACCCTGCTCTCGATCGCCGCCGCGGCCCTCGCGGAGTGGGGCGACACGCGCATCCGCGACATCACGCTGTTGGCCGCGCTGACGGATTTTCGCGAGCCGGGCGAACTTTCGCTCTACATCAGCCCGGCGCAGATCGAGATGCTCGAGGCGCTCATGTTCAAGGAGGGCGTGCTCGACTCGAAGCAGATGGGCGGCGCTTTCACGATGCTGCGCGCCCACGACCTGCTCTGGCAGCCGGCCGTGAAGTCCTACCTCAAGGGCGAGCGGGGCGGGATGATCGACCTGATGGCCTGGAACGCCGACGGCACGCGCATGCCCTGGAAGATGCACACCGAGTACCTGGTCGGGCTGTACCTGAACAACGACCTGGCGGAGGGACGCTTCAAGGTCGAGGGTGAGACCGTCAACCTCAGGGACATCAAGCTGCCGATGTTCGTGGTCGGCACCGAGACCGATCACGTCGCGCCCTGGAAATCGGTCTACAAGATCGGCGCGCTCACCTCATCGCCCGAATTCACCTTTCTGCTCACGAGCGGCGGCCACAATGCCGGCATCGTGAGCGGCCCGGTGCATCCGAAGCGGCACCACCGCATCCGTACACGGCAATCCGGCGAGGCTGGGCTCCCCGCCGACGAGTGGTTCTCCGGTACCGGCGCGAGACCCGGTTCCTGGTGGCCGGCCTGGGCTGACTGGCTCAAGGCCCATTCCTCCCCGACGCGCAGCGCGCCGCCGACGATGGGCGCACCCGAACAAGGTTACCCGCCGCTCGGCGACGCGCCGGGCGAATACGTCCTGCAACGCTAGGGGGTCCTGACCCGGACTCAATGACGGATCGGCGTCCACCGCGCCGACCGGCGCGCATTGCGATCACCGCCCGTTTCGTCCTCGTACGACATCGGCCGAGCGGCCGGCAGTCCATCCGGCTGCGGATCGAGTGCGTGGATGTTGATCACCATCAGCGCCTGCCCGCCCTCCTCCGTCACGGCGCCGAGATAACCGCCACAGCGGCCGCAGAAGATGAAGTCCGCCGTCCTGTGCCCGAAGCGGTAGCGAGAGATCATCCCGGGGTCCTCGTGCCTGAAGCGGACCGATCCCGCCGGATCGGAGGTGTAAACCCCGGCGTGCTTGCGGCAGAAACTGCACTGGCAGGCGCGCACCGGCCACTCGCCCGGCGGCATCGAAGTACGGTATTCGAATCCAATGGCGCCGCAGTGGCAGCGCCCCCGCCAGGCGGTCAATTGCGGATGCTCGACTGAAGGCGCTCGAATTCGGCTGCCTGGGGCATGGTGCCGAGGGCCTCGAGCAGGTCGGCCGGCGGCGCGACCAGCCTGCGCCTGGCAAGGTCGAGCCAGCCGCCTTCGCTCGTGACCCTCGCGGCGAGCTTCCCGTCGCCGTTCAGGATTTCGTTCCGCAGCCGGAAGCGCGAGCCGTCCATCGCCATGCCGGCGATCTCGAGCGTCACCGTGATCGGCTCGAGCAGCCCGATCTCGCGGAAGTATTCGAGCTCGTCCCGCCGGACGACCGGGCCGATCCGGCGCTTCGCGAACTCGGCCACCGGAAAGCCCTGCTGCTGGAAGAAGCTCATGCGGGCGTCGACGCACTTGCTGAGGTAGGCGACATTCGCCATGTGGGCGTTCGCGTCCATGTCGGCCCAGCCTGCAATGGCCTGGATCGAGAACGGCCTCGCGGTCATGTGAAGCAGTGGAAGTTCAGCTTGTTGCCGTCGAGGTCCCGGAAATACGCGGCGTAGTAGCCGTCGCCACGCGGGCCCGGCGGACCCTCATCGGAGCCGCCGAGCTCGATCGCCTTCTTGTACATTGCATCGACGCGCTCCGGCGTGCCGACATCGAACGCGACCATGACGCCGTTGCCGACGGTCGCCGGCATCTTGTTGAATGGCTCGGTGATCGCGAGGCCCGGCTTTCCCTTGCCCGTTGCCCAGACGATGAAGGTGTCGTAATCCATGATGCGCTTGGCGCCCATTTCAGCCAACAGCCTGTCGTAGTAGGCCGCGGAGCGCTTCAAGTCGTTGGTACCCAGGCACACATATCCGATCATTTTATTCTCCGGTCGTTTTAGTGAATGGCCCTGAAGAAATCCTGGAGCTTGGCGGCGTCGAGCCGCCCCTCGCTTCGCAGGCCGCTGCAGACGTCCAGTCCGGCGGGCTGCACTTGTTGTAACGCGGCGCGCGCATTGCCGGGATGCAGGCCGCCGGCCAGGAGCACGGGGACGCCGACGCTGCCGCAGATGCGCCGGCTGTGCGCCCAGTCATGCACGCGGCCGGTGCCGCCCAGTTCCTTCACCGCGAGCCGCGGATTGCCGGAATCGAGCAGCAGCGTGTCGACGAGCGGCGCCACGGCCCGGGCCTCGTCCACCGATTCCGGGCCGGTGACGTGGATCACCTGGACCAGCCGCGTCTCCGGCAGGAGCCTGCGCAGGCGCCGCAGTTCGGATTCATCGACGGCATCGACGAGTTGCACGGCGGAAGTTCCGCAGCGATGGTGCTGCGCCGCGATGGCCTCTGCGTCGACCAGCGCGGTCAGCAGGAAGGTCTCGGTCGGACGCGGCACGGCCGCCGCGATGCGGGCGATCTGGTCTTCTTCGATCGGCCCCGGCCCGCTTGGCATGGCCGACACGAGGCCGACCGCGGAGGCGCCGGCCGAGACCGCGAGCTGCGCCTCGTCAAGGTCCGCGATGCAGCAGACCTTTACGAACAAGCCGCCAGGCTCCGCCCGTTTTGCACCGTCAGGTCCAGCGGTTCGAGTTCTGCTCGAAGTCGCGGTTCTGCGGCCGCACGACGCAGAATCTCTGCCCGGTGGGCGCTTCCATGACGACCCAGCTGTGCACTTTCGAGAGCCGCTTCGCGCCGAGCTTCTCGAGTCGTTGCACTTCCGCCTCGATGTCGTCGGCCTCGATGTCGAGATGGACGCGGCTGTCGTGGTCGACCGCCTGCACTTCGATGTGCATGCGATCGTCGGGCACCTTCAGCTTGACGTAGGTGTCGCCCTCCTGGCCCGGCAGGATCTCGGTCGCCATGCCGAGCGCCTCTGACCAGAAGCGGGCCGCGGCATGGAGGTCGCCGGTCCGGCAGTCGATGATGAATCCTGCGAGCCTGCTCTTGTGCATGACGTACTTAACCCCCGCCCGTTCCGATTGGCAACTCCATGTAAACGTCCGCCCGGGCGTAATCGGAGGGATGGGGGTCGACTGCGTGGCGGAACCCCAGCCGCTCGTAGAGCCGGATCGCATTGGCGAGCCGGCTGTTGGTCTCCAGGTAGACGGTCCGGAAGCCCTGTCCGGCGGCCCATGCCTTGCATGCCCCGCCGAGCAGCGCGCCGATTCCCAGACGCCGGTGCGAGGCGGCAACGGCCATTTTGGCGAGCTCACAGCGTCCGTCGCGGGCGCGGATCAGCGCGACCGTGCCGACGACATGCTCGTCATCCAGCGCGAAAAAGATCATGCCGCCTCTCGCGATGATGGCCGCCTCCGGGTCGTCGAGTACCTTGCGGTCCGGCGCCTCGACCTTGAACAGCCCTTCGATCCAGCCGAGGTTGAGGCGGCGGAATTCGGCGGCATACTCTGGCCGGAACGGGACGATCGCGATTCCGCTCATCCGCCCGCACCGTCCCGCCATTCGCGCGCCAGCAAGCCGAAGAAAGCCGTGTCCTGGACTTCGTCGCCAACGTTCCAGCGCTCGCGAAGCAGTCCCTCGCGCCGGAACCCGAGCTTTCCGAGGAGCCTGACGGAATTCTCGTTGCGCGGGTCGACGTCCGCCTCGAGCCGCCGCAGCCCGAGCGTACGGAACGAGAAATCGAGAAGCGCGGCCATCGCCTCCATCATGTAGCCCCGCTTCCAGTAGGCGCTGCCGAGCGCGTAACCGAGCTCCGCACGCCTGTTGGCCGCGTCGACATGCAACAGCGTGCAGGTGCCGAGCACCTGGCCGTCCACCTTGCGCTCGATCCCCCACTGGAACACGGACTTCCGGGAAAACCCGTCGTGGATCCGGGCGACGTAGGCTTCCGCCTCGGATCGCTCCTTCATCGCGGGCGAGGACCAGTAACGCATCATCTGCGGGTCGGAAAACAGGGCGAATATCGCGTCGACGTCGCGGCCGGTCAGCCAGCGCAGCCTCACGCGAGGTCCGTCGAGCGTCGGGAGCGCGTCGCCGTGGATCATTCGCGCAGCAGCTCCTCGTAGACCGCGAGGTCCGCCGCCGAGAAACAGCAGAAGATGACCTCGCGCAGCTTGCGGGCCGATTTAAGGACATCGCGGGCGGTGGCGATCGCGATGCGGGCGGCGGGTTTCACGGGATAGGCGTAAACGCCCGTGCTGATCGAAGGAAAGGCGAGCGTCTCGAGCAATTCCGCCTCGGCGATTTCGAGTGCGCGCCGATAGGCCGAGGCCAGCAGTTCCGGTTCGTTGTTGTCGCCGCCGCGCCAAACCGGGCCCACCGCGTGGATGACGTGACGGCACGGCAGGCGATAGGCCGACGTGATCTTCGCGTCGCCCGTCGCGCAGCCGCCGAGCCGGCGGCATTCCGCCAGCAGCTGCGGTCCCGCCGCCCGGTGTATGGCGCCGTCCACGCCGCCGCCGCCCAGCAGCCTTTCGTTCGCGGCATTCACGATCGCATCCACCTCGAGTGTCGTGATATCCGCGCGAATGGCGCGCAGGGTCGGCTCGAAGTTCATTCAGCGAGTCCTGGATTCGGGGTGATTGCTGGTCACGGCGCATTTTACCGGGCTAGAATCGTTCGATGCGCTTTACGAAGATGCATGGACTCGGCAACGACTTCATCATCTTCGACGCCCCGCCCGGCGGCGCCCCCGGCGACGAAGTCATTCGCCGCCTCGCCGACCGCTACACGGGCATCGGATTCGACCAGGCCCTCATGCTCGAGCCGCCCCGGCGCCCGGGCACGGCGGCCTACTACCGCATATTCAATGCCGATGGGCGCGAGGTCGAGCAGTGCGGCAACGGCGCGCGATGCATAGCCCGCTTCCTTCGCGAACGTGAGGGCGCCCCGGCAGGCGAACTCGTGCTCGACAGTCCCGGCGGCCTGGTCCAGACGAGGATGCGGGGCGGCCAGGTGTCCGTGACGATGGGCGTGCCGGATTTCGACCCGGCCTCGCTGCCGTTCGAGGCGAGCGGCGAGGCACACGTGTATCCGCTGTCCGTGGGACGGGGAGACATCGAGATCGGCGCCGTATCGGTCGGCAACCCGCACGCCGTCATCCGCGTGCCGTCGGTCGCCGATGCCCCGGTCGCGCGGCTCGGGCCCTTGCTCGAGAACCATCCGCGATTTCCGAAGCGCACCAACGTGGGCTTCATGGAGGTCATCGACCGCGGCCACATCCGCCTGCGCGTCCACGAGCGCGGCACGGGCGAGACCCGCGCCTGCGGCACGGGCGCCTGCGCGGCGGTCGCGGTGGGGCGCCGGCACGGCCTGCTCGACGAAAATGTGCAGGTCGACCTTCCAGGGGGCCGACTCGACATACAATGGAAGGGGCCCGGCGAGCCGATCTGGATGACCGGGCCCGCGGAACTCGCATTCGAGGGAGACGTGCAGCTATGACGACAAGACCGGTTCGCGGCGTCGAGATCGCCGAAGTCGACGAGGCCGCCGTCGCTTCCTATCTGTCCGCGACACCCGAGTTTTTCGATCGCCACGCGCAGCTGCTCGCAAAGATCCGGCTGCCCGACTCGCGAGGCGGCCCGTCCACCGTGTCCCTCCTCGAGCGCCAGGTCGAGGTGCTTCGCGAACGCAATCGCCAGCTCGAGCGCAAGGTCAAGGATTTCGTCGACGTCGCGCGGGAGAACGACGTCCTCGGCACGCGGGTGCTCGCCATGGCGCGACGCCTGATCGCGGCGCCGGATCATGCCGCCGCGATCGGCGCGATCGAATCGGCGCTGCGCGAGGAATTCGGCGCCGGACAGTCGGTGCTCGTGCTGACCGCCGGCCAGGCCCCGCGGGGCCTCGGGGAGAGCCGCTTCCTCCGAGTCGTGCCTGCCGAAGCGCCGGAATTGCGCTCCTTCGGGACACTGTTCAACGCCGGCAAGCCGCGTTGTGGGCAGCTGCGCGACTCGCAACGCGAGTTCCTGTTCGGCGCGGACGCAACGGAAATCGGCTCGGTTGCGCTCGTGCCGCTCGGCGCCAAGGGCGCGCTCGGCCTCCTGGCCTGCGGCTCGCACGACAGCCAGCGCTTCAACCCGACCATGAGCACGGATTTCCTCGGCCACATCGGGGAGCTGATCGCCGCCGCGCTCATCGGGGATTGATGCAAGGCAAGGCCGCGGCGTGGATCGGGCGCTACCTGGCCCACCTGCGGACCGAGCGCCGGCTCTCGCCCCACACGGAAGCGGCCTATCGCCGCGACCTCGACGCCCTCGTCGCCTTTTGCGAGGGCGAAAGGATCGCGGGCTGGAAGCAGCTCGACAATTTTCACGTGCGGACCTTTGCGGCGCGCGAGCACCGCGACGGGCTTGGGCCGCGCAGCGTGCAGCGGCGACTCTCCGCCCTGCGCGGCTTCTTCAACTACCTGATCCGCGAGCGAGTCATCGAAGCGAACCCGGCCGCCGACATCCGCGCACCCAGGGCGGCAAAGCGCCTCCCCAAGACGCTCGACGTCGACCAGGTGGCGAGCCTGCTCGAGCGAAAACCGGACGACGCGCTGTCGCGCCGCGACCTGGCGATGCTCGAACTGCTCTACTCCTCGGGGCTTCGGCTGGCGGAGCTCGCGGGGCTCGACGTCGCCGACCTCGACCTCGCCGACCGCACCGTGCGCGTGCTCGGCAAGGGCTCGAAGACCCGGGTGCTGCCCGTCGGCAGGCGGGCCGTCGCCGCGCTTCGCGGCTGGCTCGCCGACCGAGCGGGAATCGTCGGCGGCGGCGGCAGCGCGCTTTTCGTCGGCCGCAACGGGCGGCGCCTCGGAGCCCGTGCGATCCAGCGACGTGTCGGCCGCTGGGCGGCGGCGAGCGGCCTCAACGTGCCGGTGCACCCGCACCTGCTGCGCCACTCCTTCGCGACGCACCTGCTCGAATCGAGCCGCGACTTGCGCGGCGTGCAGGAACTTCTCGGCCATGCCGACATCAGTACTACGCAGGTCTACACCCACCTTGATTTCCAGCACCTGGCCCGCATCTACGACGAATCCCATCCGCGTGCCCGGAGGCGCAAGTAGCTGACCCCATGAGCAATTCCAGATTCGATCCGCACGGCACGACGATCCTTTCGGTGCGTCGCGACGGCGTCGTGGCGATGGGCGGCGACGGACAGGTGACCGTCGGCAATACGGTCATGAAAGCCAATGCCCGCAAGGTCCGGCGTCTCTACGGCGACAAGATCCTCGCCGGATTCGCGGGCGGAACGGCGGACGCCTTCACGCTGTTCGAGCGCTTCGAAGGCAAGCTCGAGAAATACGGCAACCTGACCCGCGCCGCCATCGAACTCGCCAAGGACTGGCGCACGGACCGGGCGCTGCGCCGACTCGAGGCGCTGCTCTGCGTCGCGGACAGGCAGACATCATTCATCATCTCGGGCAACGGAGACGTCATCGAGCCCGAGGAATCGGTCATGGCGGTCGGCTCCGGGGGCCCTTTCGCGCTCGCCGCGGCGCGCGCCCTCGTCGCGAACACGCCGCTCCCGGCACGGGAGATCGTCGAACGCTCGCTCGGCATCGCCGCCGACATCTGCATCTACACGAACCGCAATTTCGTCGTCGACGAACTGGCTGCATAGCCATGGAGACGATGACCCCCCGCGAGATCGTCCAGGAACTGGACAAGCACATCGTCGGCCAGGCCGCCGCCAAGCGCTCGGTCGCGATCGCACTCAGGAACCGCTGGCGCCGGATGCAGGTCGGCGAGCCGCTGCGCCAGGAGATCACGCCCAAGAACATCCTGATGATCGGGCCGACCGGCGTCGGCAAGACCGAGATCGCGAGGCGGCTCGCCAGGCTTGCGCGAGCGCCCTTCATCAAGGTCGAAGCCACGAAATTCACCGAGGTCGGCTATGTCGGCCGCGAAGTGGATTCGATCGTCAAGGAGCTCGTGGACGTCGCCGTGAAGCTGACGCGCGAGGAGGAGATGGCAAAGGTGCGCCCGCGCGCGACCGACGCGGCCGAGGAGCGCATCCTCGACGCGCTCCTGCCCAAGCTCACGGATGGCGACGAAACCCGGCAGAAATTCCGCAAGATGCTGCGCGAAGGCCAGCTCGACGAGCGAGAGGTCGAGATCGAGCTGCGCGCGGTGCCGGTCGGCCTCGAGATCATGGCCCCGCCCGGCATGGAGGAGATGACCCAGCAGCTCCAGCAGGTGTTCCAGGGGATTGGAGCGGGCCGCACGAGGACCCGCAGACTCCGGATCCGCGAGGCCTTGAAGGCGCTCACCGACGAGGAAGCGGCGAAGATGGTCAACGATGAGGAACTGCGCACCCGTGCGCTGGCCAACGCGGAACAGAACGGCATCGTCTTCATCGACGAGATCGACAAGATCTGCCGCCGCGCCGAGACGGCCGGCGCCGACGTCTCGCGCGAGGGCGTGCAGCGCGACCTGCTGCCGCTGGTCGAGGGCTGCACCGTCAGCACCAAGCACGGCATGGTCAGGACCGACCACGTGCTGTTCATCGCCTCGGGCGCATTCCACATGGCCAAGCCCTCCGACCTCATCCCCGAACTCCAGGGCCGGCTGCCGATCCGAGTCGAGCTGGACCCGCTCACGGTCGGGGATTTCGAGCGCATTCTCTCGGAACCGGACGCCTCGCTTTGCGCGCAGTACACCGCGCTCCTCGGAACCGAGGGCGTCGGCGTGACATTCAGGCCGGACGGCGTCCGCCGCATCGCCGAGATCGCCTCGTCGGTCAACGAGAAAACCGAGAACATCGGCGCGCGCCGGCTGCACACGGTCATGGAGCGCCTGCTCGAGCAGGCGTCATTCGACGCCGCGGACCGCGGCGGCACGACAATCGAGGTCGATGCGGAATTCGTGGACCGCCATCTCGCCGAGCTCGCCAGGGACGAAGACCTGTCGCGCTACATCCTCTGATGCCGGCGCCCACCGGGATCACCGTCAGACAGAAGACCCGGGTGGTCGAGGTCGCCTGGGCCGACGGCAAGAGTTTCGCGCTTCCGTTCGAATACCTGCGCGTCCATTCGCCCTCCGCCGAAGTGCGCGGCCACGGCGGCGGCGAGGGTAAGCTCGAGCTCGCCAAGGAGTCAGTGCGGGTCACCAAGGTCGAGCCGGTCGGCGTCTATGCCGTGCGGCTGCACTTCGACGACGGCCACAACACCGGCCTCTACAGCTGGGATTACCTGCGCGAGCTCGGCCAGCAATTCGAAGCGAAGTGGGCGCGCTACCTGGAGCGCTGCGAGAAGCTCGGATACGAGCGCAAGCCCCCTCCCTGAGGCATACGGGACGCCGAACCCGTAGAATCGGGTTCCCGTGAAGACCGTCGATTTCGGCTACGAGCGCGTCACTCCGCCGGAGAAAACGGCCCGTGTTCGGGGCGTCTTCGACTCGGTCGCCGGCCATTACGACCTGATGAACGACCTCATGTCCGGCGGCCTGCACCGGCTCTGGAAGCGATTCGCGCTCGCGCAGACCGGGTTGCGGCCCGGCCAGTGCGCGCTGGATGTCGCCTCGGGCACCGGCGACCTCGGCGCCGGGGTCGCACGCCAGGTCGGCCGCGAGGGCCTGGCGGTGCTCACCGACATCAATCGCGAGATGCTCTCGCGGGGCCGCGACCGGCTGATCGACCGCGGGCTCGCCGCGCAAGTCGAGTACGTGATCGCGGATGCCGAGTGCCTGCCATTCCCCGACTCCCGCTTCGACTGCGTGACGATCGGTTTCGGGCTGCGCAACGTCACCGACAAGCCCACGGCGCTCGCGTCCATGCGTCGCGTGCTGCGCCCGGGCGGGCGCCTGCTCGTGCTGGAGTTCTCGAAGCCGACGCTTGCGGCGCTGCAGCCGGTGTACGACGCCTATTCCCTCAACGTCCTGCCGAGGCTCGGCGGCATCGTCGCCGGCGACGCGGCGAGCTACCGCTATCTCGCCGAATCGATCCGCATGCACCCGGGCCAGGAAACGCTGGCGACGATGATTCGCGCGGCCGGCTTCGACGACTGCCGCTGGCACAACCTCGCGGGCGGCATCGTCGCGCTGCACGTCGGCGTCGTGCACTAGGCCCGGCATGGCGCCCGAGCTCCTGCGGCCGTTCGAGAGACTGCTGAATCGCCACATCGCGGCTTCGAGCCGCGCGCGCGGCCTGCTGGCCGGACTCCACGGACGGTCGATGGAGCTTCGGTTCGCCGCGACGCCCTTGCGCATCCGGCTGGCCGCCGGACCGGATCGCCTGGAAATCCGACCGGCCGCCGACGAGCCTGCCGACGCGATCATCGAGGGCACGCCGCTCGCTTTCCTTCGCCTTTCGGCCGGCGATGCCGCCCGCTCGCTCCGGGCCGGCGGGATGGACGTCAGGGGCGATGCCGAGATCGCGGAAGGATTCCGGCGCCTGCTCGAAGCCGCGCGGCCGGATCTCGAGGAGGAACTGTCGCGCCTGACAGGCGACGTCGCGGCGCACTACCTCGCGGGTTTCGCGCGCGACGCGCTCGATTTCAGCCGCCGCGCCGGCGCAACGCTGGCGCGCAACGTCTCCGAGTACCTGACCGAGGAGAGCCGCGACCTGCCGGTCCGGCTCGAGGTCGAGGAGTTCATGGAAGGCGTCGATCGCCTGCGTGAAGCCGTGGACCGGCTCGAGGCGCGGCTCGTCGCCGCCGAACGGACGCGGAGCCGCGCATGATCTCGACGCGGGTCGCCCGGCGCCTGCTCACGATCCATCGCGTGCTGGTGCGCTACGGTCTCGACGACTTCGTGCGCGCCACGCATCTCTACCGGCCGCTGCGCTTCGTGTTCTGGCTGTCGCCTTGGACCTGGTTCACGCGCCGTCGCGGCACTCGCGGCCAGCGACTGCGACGGGCGCTCGAGGATCTCGGGCCGATCTTCGTCAAGTTCGGCCAGGTGGTCTCGACACGGCGCGACCTGCTGCCGGCCGACATCGCCGACGAGCTCGCGATGCTCCAGGACCGCGTGCCGCCGTTTCCCGGCGAGGCCGCGAAGGCGCGCATCGAGGCGGCGCTCGGCCGCCCGACTGCGGAGCTGTTCCGCGACTTCGACATCGCGCCGCTGGCCGCCGCGTCGATCGCGCAGGTGCATGCGGCGGTCCTGCAGGATGGGCGCGAAGTCGTGGTCAAGGTGCTGCGCCCCGGCATGCGCGAACAGATCGGACGCGACCTCGAAGTGCTGCACGCGCTCGCAGGGCTTGCCGAAGAGTACTGGCCGGATTCGCGCCGCTTCCGGCCGCGTGAAGTCGTCGTCGAGTACGAAAAGACGATTCTGAACGAGCTGGACCTCATGCGCGAGGCCGGAAACGCCTCGCAGCTCAAGCGTAATTTCGCGGGCTCGACGATGCTGCACGTGCCGGAAGTCCACTGGCAGCTCTGCCGCCGGGAAGTCATGGTCATGGAACGCATCCGCGGCGTGCCGATCTCGGATGGCGCGCGGCTGCGCGAACTCGGCGCCGACATCCCGCGGCTTGCCGAGAACGGCGTGACGATCTTCTTTACGCAGGTCTTCTCGCACAATTTCTTTCATGCCGACATGCACCCGGGCAACATCTTCGTCGACGTCAGCGACCCGGCAAAGCCGCGGTACGCGGCGGTCGATTTCGGTATCGTCGGCACCCTCGATCCGCGCGACCAGCTCTACCTCGCCGGCAATTTCCTGGCCTTCTTCGAACGCGACTATCGCAAGGTGGCGGTGCTGCACGTCGAGAGCGGCTGGGTGCCCGCCGGCACGCGGGTGGACGAACTCGAATCGGCCGTCCGCACGGTCTGCGAGCCGATCTTCGACAAGCCGCTCAAGGACATCTCCTTCGGCATCGTCCTGCTGCACCTGTTCGAGATCGCGCGCCGCTTCCAGATGCAGGTCCAGCCGCAGCTCTTCCTGCTGCAGAAGACGTTGCTCAACATCGAGGGCCTCGGCCGGGACCTGTACCCGGAGCTCGACGTCTGGAAGACGGCGCTGCCGATCCTGCGCGCCTGGGTGCGCGAACGCGCCGGCCCGCGCGCGGTCATCGGCAGCCTTCGCGATCACTGGCCCGACATTGCCGAGGGGATCAAGGCGCTGCCCGTGATCGCGCGCCGCGCGATCCGCCGCGCCTACGATGAGGAGCTCGTCCTGCGCACGGAATCCGCGTCCCTCGACGCGCTGCGTGCCGAGATGCGCCGCCAGCGCCGCCGCAGCGACGCGATCGTCGCCGCCGGCGTCCTGTTCCTGGGCGGCATCATCTGGCTCGCCCTTGCGACCCAGCCGGCGTGGATCGGCTGGACCCTCGCCGGCGGCGGCGCCGTATGGCTGGTCAGCCGGGTGCGTGCGGGCACGACATGAGTGCCGTGATGCGCATTTTCGCGCTCCTGGCGTCGCTGGCCGCATGCCAGGCCTGCGGCGCGGGCGAGGGCGTATCCGGCCGCCTGCCCGAGTTCACGCACCCGGACGCAGTCGACTGGATCAATTCCGGGCCGCTGACGCGGGAGGACCTGAAAGGCCGGGTCGTGCTGGTCGAGTTCTGGACTTTCGACTGCATCAACTGCCGGCGAACGCTGCCCTGGCTCAAGGCCGTGCACGCGCGCTATGGCGACGAGGGCCTGGTGATCGTCGCGGTGCATTCGCCCGAGTTCGCGGCCGAGCGGGAACCGGACAATGTCCACGCGGCCGTCCGGCGGCTCGGCATCGAGTATCCCGTGATGCTGGACGCCGATTTTTCCTACTGGAACGCGCTCGGAAACCGCTACTGGCCGGCAGTCTACCTGGTTGACCGCAAGGGCCGAATCGCTGCGCGGACATTCGGCGAGCTTCACCCGGGCACGGCCCGCGGGGATGGCGTCGAACAGGAGATCCGGCGCCTGCTGGCCGAGACTGCCGGATAAGGAGGCGGTTGAATGCGGGGGCTGGAGTCCGTCCTTCGATCAGGCGCGCACGGGCAGGCCGGAGAGCGATGGGCCCAGGCGCGTGACCAGCTGCACGAGATGTTCCACATCGCTTTCGTCATTTTCGTAATGCAGAAAACAGGCGCGAAGCGAGGTCCTGCCGCACACGCGGGTGGTGGGCAGATGGGCCTCGCCGCTGCCGCTGATCGCCTGCGAAATCCGCTCGTTGAGCCTGTCGAGCGCCGCGTCATCCAGGTCGCGACCCGCCGGTCGATAGCGGAAATTCACGACCGATAGCGACGCGGGCGAGAGCAGTTCGAGATCCGGCGTGGCGCGCACGCGCGCTTCCAGCAGCCCGGCCAGGCGATTGCAGCGGGTCACCAGTTCGGCGACGCCCTCGCGCCCCAATCGCGCAATGGCGGCCCAGACCTTCAGGACCCGATTACCGTAGGTGAGCTGGAACATGTGCTCGCAGGGCCAGGGTGCCTCGCCGCTGCCGGCTGCGAGATAGTCGGGAGTGAGCGAATAGGCGGCACGATGGACCTCCGGGTGCCGCGTCAGCAGGGCACCGCAGTCGAGCGGCACCTGCAGCCACTTGTGCGGATTCAGCGTGACGGAATCGGCCCGCGCGAGTGCCTTGAAGCGATCGCCGCAGCCGGGGTCAAGCGCCGCCCAGGCGCCAAAGGCAGCGTCGACATGCAGCCAGATGCCGAATTCAGCGGCGATGTCGGCGATCTCCCCCAAAGGATCGATCGCGCCGGTGTTGGTGGCGCCTCCGCAGGCGACGACGGCAAATGGCACGTGACCTGCCCGCAGGTCGACGTCGATCGCACGGCGCAAGGCGTCGGGCCGCATCCGGAAATCCGCATCGGTCGGGATCTGCCGCAGGTAATTTGTTCCGATGCCGAGTTGTTCGACGCACTTGCGGATCGAGGAATGACTTTCCGCGCTCGCGTAGAGCACGAGTCGCCCGCGCCCGCTCTGCAGCCCTTCGGTGCGCAGGTCCCACCCGGCGCGATCGGCGGCGCTGTGGCGTGCCGCGGACAGCGCGTTGAGGGTTGCCGCGGAGCCGCCGCTCAGCAACAGGCACAGGCTGCCTTCGACGGGGAAACCGACCAGTTCCATGATCCAGCGCCCGACGCTCACCATCAGGAAGATGGCCGAGTGGTCGTAGCCGTCGAGCCCGCAATTCATGGTCGTTGCGACCGCGTCGGCCAGGATCGAGACCGGAGCCGGCGGAGAATTGACCCAGCCATAGGACCGCCGATGGCCGATCGCGATGGGCCAAGGCATGATTTCCCGCTCGAGGAAATCGAGAATGTGTTCCGGCGACTGCCCTTTCTCCGGCAGGGGCAACGACATCAGGCGACGGCGAACATCCCCCGGCACGACGCGATCGACCGGCTGGCCGGGCAGACTGCGGAGGTACTCGGCGAGCATCTCGACGGCGCGCGCGCCGAGTTCGTCGAAGCCCTCCCGGTCCCTGACGAAGGGATGCATGGCTGGCCATTAACGAAGCTGCCCGACGGGGTGTCAAGTCCGCGCCAGCTGCCATACTTGCCGGCATGGGGGTTCGGCACATGCGACACGCTCTCCACGTTCTTCTTCTGCTCGGCCTCGTCGTGGCGACTGGCGCGTCGGCGCGCGATGCGCCGAGCCGGCCGGACATCGACGCTCCGGAACTCGCTCACCTCGGACCATTCAAGGTGGGCTTCAGGACCATTGCGCTCGTGGACGTCGCCCAGGTGGACGTGCTTGCGTTCGATTCGGCAAGTGGCGTTGCCCCGAAGCGCGACCGCGCGTTGACCGTCGATCTCTGGTATCCGGCCGACGTCCCGGCCGCTGCATCGCCGGAAACCTATTCGGGAAGCCTCCCTGCCGAGCCGCCTGCGCCGCCGACGCGATTCACGATTCCCGGCATCGCGGTGCGCAATGCAGATCCCGTTGCGGGACGCTTCCCGCTGGTGATCGTCTCGCACGGCTACAGCAATGAAACGGTCGCGATGAGCTGGCTGACCGAAAATCTCGCATCGAAAGGCTATGTCGTCGCGGCCATCCGCCACGGGGACCCGGCGATCACGGATCGCAGCAAGGTCTCCGAGCCCCTGCTTCGTCGTCCGCTCGATATCGCTTTCGTCGCCAGGACGCTGCAGCGCACGCTCGCCGAGGCGGGAAGCGTCGATCCGTCACGGACGGCGTTGATCGGCTATTCGATGGGCGGCTACGGCGTGCTGACGGCCGCCGGCGGCGAACTGGATCCCGAGAGCCCGTTGGCTCGCATGATTCCGGGCGGACTGCTGGCGCCCTATGCGCGCGGCGGAAGCCAGAGCGGTTCCCTGCGAGTCTCCGGCGTCAAGGCGGTCGTTGCGATTTCGCCCGCAGGCGGGTCACTCGGGGCCTGGGGCGCTGAAGGACTTCGGTCCATCACGGCCCCGCTGCTGCTCATCGCGGGCGATCGCGACGGGACCGTGGACTACCAGACCGGTGCGCGTGCATTTTTCGACATGGCAACGAACAGCCATCGCTACCTGCTGACATTCAAGGGTGCAGGACATCGCATTGGCCTCGGGCCGGCCCCGGACGAGATGCAGAAACGCCTGTGGGACCTCGACTGGTTCGAGGATCCGGTATGGCGCCAGGGCCGCGTCGTCGGCATCAACCTGCACATGATCACCGCCTTCCTCGACCGCTACGTCAAGGACGAGGCCAGCCGGGCGGCGTACCTCGACGGCCTCACGCGCGAATCGGCGCAGGGCGAATGGCCGGCTTCGGCCGGCGGCGCCTACGACGCCTATAGCCCTGGCGCGGACGGCATCACGGTCTGGAAGGGGTTCCAGCGCCGGCACGCCGAAGGGCTCGAAATGATCAGCAGCGCTCCACGTTAGGCGCGCGGCTCGATCCAGGTCGCAATCGCGCGCCCGCAGAGCTCGCCGAAGCCGTCGAAAACGGCCGTGCCGACGCGATGCTTGCGCCCCTCGTGCGCGATCGCCCAGCCGATTACGACGCAAGGCATGTCGAGACGAACGCAGCGATCGATGCGTGCGGCGTAAGTGCCGAGCAGCGCACCGCGGGCCGCCGCACCGGAGGCGAAAAAGCCCGGGCAGTCGAGCGCCGCCCACATGAACTCCGGCAGCACCTTGCCGTCCGGGCCGACGAGCGAACGATCCGGCAGCCAGGCCGCCGCGACGAGGTCCTGGCCCTCGATCGGCGAGGCAAAGATTCGCATGCCGTCGCCGCGAGCCCGCGCGGGACCGCACACGAAACAACCCGGATACGTGTGATCGCGAAAGCCCTCGTAGCCGCTGACGGCAGCCAGCGCCTGCGCGTAGGTCGGCGGCCTGGGGACCGCGACCTCGAAAGTCCTGGGCGTCGCGCTCGCGATCACGTCTTCGCCGTCCATTAGCAACAGACCCGCAGTCGCCGGGTCATCGAGTATCGCCAGCGCCTTGTCGAGGGGCGGCGGCCGCATCAACCGCACTTCAACGGGTTTTGCCGCCGCAGCCGCGAACATTCCGCAGGTGTAGCCGCCGTTGCCCGAACCCGGCGGGCCGCAGAAACGGTGTCCGATCACGAGCAGGCGATTCGAGCTCATCGTGCGCGGCATCCTAGCCCATCGGGGTGGATGCGGGCGCGCACCCGGGCTAAGCTGGCCGCCCCTTCGGAAGGCAACGGGATCCGGGATGAAAGCGACCGCGTTGTGCGCCGGCCTCGCGCTCGTCGCGCCGGCGGCCCTGGCCGCCGGCTCCGGCGACGGGCTGCGCCAGTTCCTCGCGGCCCGCTCCGCGCGCGACGCCGGGATCGCCCATTCGATCTGGGAGTGGGCGGAAGTCGGCTACCAGGAAACCCGAAGTTCCGCATTGCTCCAGAAGGAGCTTGCGGGCGCCGGATTCAAGGTCGAGGCGGGGGTTGCCGGGATTCCGACCGCATTCGTCGCGAGCGCCGGCAGCGGCAAGCCGGTCATCGGAATCCTCGCGGAGTACGACGCCCTGCCCGGCATCAACCAGGATGCCGTGCCGGAACGCAAGCCGATCGACGGCAAATACTCCGGCCACGCCTGCGGCCATCATCTGTTCGGCACGGCATCGGTGTCGGCGGCCATCGCGCTTGCGGACTGGCTCAAGAGGAGCGGCACGACCGGCACGGTCCGGGTCTACGGCACGCCCGCGGAGGAAGGAGGCTCAGGAAAGGTGTACATGGTGCGCGCCGGCCTCTTCAACGACGTGGACACCGTGATGCACTGGCATCCATCCGACGTGAATTTCGCCGGAGTCGATCGCGCGCTCGCCAACAAGACCGCCAAGTTCCGCTTCCACGGCCTCTCGGCGCATGCATCCGGCGCGCCGGAAAAGGGGCGTTCGGCGCTCGACGCGGTCGAGGCGATGGACTACATGTCGAACCTGATGCGCGAGCACATCCCTTCGGACGCGCGCATGCACTACATCATCACGAGCGGCGGCTCGGCGCCGAACGTCGTCCCCGACTTCGCCGAGTCCTACTACTACGTCCGGCACCTCGACCCGAAAGTCGTCGAATCCATCTTCGACCGGCTCGTGAAGACCGCCGAAGGCGCGGCGCTCGGCACCGGAACCACCATGGACTACGAAATCATCGGCGGCGTCTACAACCTGCTGGCCAACGAGACGCTCGAGCGCGTGATGAACGCGATGCTGAACGAGGTCGGCGGCGTCACCTACACGCCCGAAGAGCAGGCCTTCGCCGAGAAGATTTACGCGACGCTGGACTCGCCATCCGTCGGGCTCGGGTCGCAGACGACCGTGCAGCCGTTCGATTTCGAGCGCCCTGGCCTCGGCTCGACCGACGTCGCCGACGTGAGCTGGACCGTTCCGACGGTCGGGTTGCGGACCGCGACCTGGGTTCCAGGGACGCCGGCTCACAGCTGGCAGGCAACGGCGGCCGGCGGCATGAGCATCGGCTACAAGGGCATGAACGTGGCGTCGCAGACGCTCGCGCTCATGGGCCGCGAGTTGTTCACGCGTCCGGAGCTGATCGCCGGGGCGAAGGCGGAATTCGAAAGAAAGCGCGGTCCCGATTTCGTTTACCGCCCACTGCTCGGGGACCGCGAGCCGGCGCTCGATTACCGCCGCGGTGTGCCGGGCGGCGGAGATGAATAGAGTCGGAACATCAATGCCAGCCCTGCCTGGCCTGGAGATCAACATGCGTGGCCTCGCGTTCCTGCTTGCATCCTGCCTGCTCGCTGCCCCGCCGGCGCGGGCGGCCGAAATCCCTGCGAACATTGCCGCCGCCGTCGCGGCCCCGGAGCGTCCCGCGGCGGATCGCGAACGCGACGCGCGCGACAGGCCGGCGGAGCTGCTCACGTTCGCGGGTGTCAAACCCGGCATGAAGGTCGTCGACTTCTTCGGCGGCGGCGGCTACTGGACCGAGCTGTTCTCGCGGGCGGTCGGCCCGACCGGCAGCGTCACGCTCGTGAACAATCCCGGGTACTGGATGTTCGGGAAGGACGGGCTGAAGACCCGCTTCACCGACGACCGGCTCAAGAATGCGACGTCCCGGGTCGTCGAGACGCGCGCGCTCGACCTCGGAAAGGGCCAATACGACCTGATCGAGATCTACATGTCGTATCACGATCTCTACTGGGTCGACGAGAGCAAGGGCTGGCCGGCCATTGACGCTGACCTCGTCCTCAAGCAGCTGCACGACGCATTGAAGCCCGGCGGGCACCTTCTGATCGTGGATCACGCCGCAGCCGACGGCACCGGCAAGACCTCCGCGCAGACGCTCCATCGCATCGAGGAATCATTCACGAAGCAGGACATCACGAGCCACGGCTTCCTGTTCGAAAAAGCGTGGCCCGGCCTGCGCAACACGACCGACGACCACGCGAAGAGCGTCTTCGACCCGGCCGTGCGCGGGAAGACGGACCGGTTTACCCACCTGTACCGCAGGCTCTGATTCCGGCCCGGTCGGCGCCGACAATCAGGTCAGGATCAGTTTGGTTCCCGCAATGAGCAGGACGACCGCGAGCAGCTTCTTGACGACGGCCGGATCGAATCGCCGGCTGCCGAAATAGGAGCCCAGCGAACCGCCGGCCGCCGCGGCCGCCACGAGGACGAGCGCGAAGGCCGGGAACCGCCGCGTGCCGCTGATGTTGCCGAGCAACCCGGCCGTGGAATTGACGAGTATGAAGAGCGCGGAAACGGCCGCCGCGGTCTTCACGCGCGCCCAGCCCGCCAGGAGCAGGAGCGGCGTCAAAAAGATGCCGCCGCCCGTGCCCGTGAGCCCCGAAAGCAGCCCGATGCCGCCGCCCGACGCGATCGCGACGGCACGCAAGGGCTCGCGCGGTTCCTTGTCCGGAGGCGCGGGCAGGAGGAAGCGGACCGCGGAGTAGAGCAGGACGGCTCCCACGATGCTCTTGAATACGTGGGCCGGCAGGTTGAGGTAACCCCCGATGAAGGCCATGGGGGCGGACAGCAGCGCAAAAGGCCAGAACAGCCGCCAGGAAAAATGCCCGGCGCGCCAGAACTGCCAGGCGCCGATGGACGCGACCAGGATGTTGAGCGCAAGCGCCGTAGGCTTGATGAGCTCGGGTGTCATGGAGAGGAGCGTCATGACGGCGATGTAGCCGGACGCTCCGGCATGACCCACGGAAGAGTAAAGGAATGCGATGAACAGGATGCCGACCGTGAGCAGGGCGAGCGGGTCGGACGTCATGGTCAGGATTCGACCGTGAACTCAGCTCTTGAGAAACGCCGCGAGCAGCTGTGGCCCATCCGGGGTCAGGATGCTCTCGGGATGAAACTGCAAGCCGTCAATCGGCAACGTCCGATGGCGCACGCCCATGACCTCCCCTTCCGCCGTCCAAGCCGTGATCTCGAATGCTTCCGGAATCCGTTCGCGTTCCGCAATCAGCGAATGGTACCGGCCCGCCTCGAAGGGGTTCGGCAAACCCGCGAAAATGCCGCGGCCATCGTGCAGGATTCGTGATGTCTTCCCATGCATCAGCCGGTCCGCGCGGACGACAGAGCCCCCGTACACTTCCACAAGCGCCTGGTGGCCGAGACAGACGCCGAGGATCGGAATGCGCCCTGCGAATGCGCGGATCATATCCTGCGAGACGCCGGCACTGGACGGAACGCCGGGCCCGGGTGACACGCAAAGGTGCGTGGGTGAGAGCTCCAGCGCCTCCTCCGTCGTAACCTGATCGTTTCGATTCACCCGGACGTCGACCCCAAGCACGAGGAAGGCCTGTACCAGGTTGTAAGTGAAGGAGTCGTAGTTGTCGATCAGGAGGAGGCGCGGCGGCACACGCCCCGCCGGTGCGCTCACGAGTCGGGGCCCGAGAGCGGCAGCTTCAGGTAGCTCCGGCCATTCGATTCGGCGGGCGGCGGCCTGCCGCCGCGGATGTTGAACTGGATCGCGGGATAGAGCAGCGTCGGCATCTCGAGCGTCGCGTCGCGGTTCCTGCGCATGGCGGTGAATTCTTCCTCGCTCGTGCCGTCGCGCAGATGGATGTTCGACTCGCGCTGGACCGCGATCGTCGTCTCGCAGCGCGGCTCCCGCCCGCCGGGACCATAGTCGTGACAGACGAAGACCCGGGTCTGGCCGGGCAGCGCATAGAGCCTGCGGATCGAGGCATAGAGGACATTCGCGTCACCGCCCGGAAAGTCGCAGCGCGCCGTGCCGCCGTCCGGCATGAAGATCGAGTCGCCGACGAAAACCGCATCGCCGACGAGGTAACTCAGGCTGTCGCTGGTATGGCCCGGCGTCGCAATCACGCGCACCGGCAGCGAGCCGATCGTGAATTCGTCGCCGTCCGCCAGGAGCCGGTCGAACTGCCGGCCATCGACCGGGAAACCCGATTCGAGGTTCAGGATCTCCTGGAAGGTGAGCTGAACCGCACGGATGCCCTGCCCGATCGCGATCTCGCCGCCGACGGCGGCCTGCAGCCAGGGCGCTGCGCTCAGGTGATCCGCATGGGCATGCGTTTCGAGGATCCACTGGTTCGTCAACGACTGTCCGCGCAGGAAAGCGGCGATGGCATCCGCGCTCTTCGTCGAGGATCGCCCGGATTTCGGGTCGAAGTCGAGGACCGGGTCGATGATCGCCGACCTCCGCGTCCGGGGATCGATGACGACGTAGCTCCAGGTCCCGGTTGAATCATGGCGGAATGGATTGACGTCGGGAGTCACCAGGCATTCCAAAGGGCGACGGCGGGCGGCCAAAGTAGCACGGAATTCCCGCGCGTATAATCGCGCCGTGGCGGACTTCGAAAAACTTGGCGCCTTTTACATGGGCCGCGGCTACGACGCCGCCCGGGACGCGCTCGCCGCCGATCCCTTGATGCTCGACTCGCGCGACCTGACGACACACGCGGTCTGCGTCGGCATGACGGGCAGCGGCAAGACCGGCCTTTGCATCTCGCTGCTCGAGGAAGCCGCATTGGACGGCATTCCATCGCTCGTGATCGACCCCAAGGGCGACATCGCGAACCTGATGCTCACTTTTCCCGGGCTCAGCGCCGCGGAATTCCAGCCCTGGATCGACCCGGCGGAAGCGGCCCGCAAGGGCATGACCACCGAGGCGCTTGCCGCAAGGACCGCCGAAACATGGAAGGACGGCCTCGCCGAGTGGGGCGAGGACGGCGACCGCATTCGCCGCTTCCGCGACTCGGTCGACATCGCCGTCTACACGCCGGGAAACGATGCCGGCCTGTCGCTGTCGATCCTCCGTTCCTTTGCGCCGCCGCCGGCCGGCAGCGACGTCGGCGCGATCCGCGACCGCATCTCCGCCGCAGTCTCGGGCCTGCTCGGCCTCGTCGGCATCGCCGTGGATCCGCTCAAGAGCCGGGAGCACATCCTGCTGTGCGCGATCGTCGACGCCGCGTGGAGCCGCGGCAATGCGCTCGATCTTGCGGGGCTGATCGGCGCAATCCAGAAGCCGCCCTTCGAACAGGTCGGCGTCTTCGACGTCGAAACCTTCTTTCCCGCGAAGGACCGGCTCGGGCTCGCGATGGCGATCAACAACCTGCTCGCCTCGCCCGGATTCTCCGCCTGGCTCGAGGGCGAGGCGCTCGACATCCAGCGCCTCCTCTTCACGCCGGAGGGCAAGCCGCGGATTTCCATCGTCTCCATCGCCCATCTCAATGACGCCGAACGCATGTTCGTGGTGACGCTCCTCGCCAACGAGCTGGTCGCCTGGATGCGCCGCCAGCCCGGCACCTCGGCGCTGCGCGCGCTCTTCTACATGGACGAGATCTTCGGCTTTTTCCCGCCCACTGCCATGCCGCCGTCGAAGCTGCCGCTCCTGACCCTGATGAAGCAGGCCCGTGCCTTCGGCCTCGGAGTGGTGCTCGCGACCCAGAACCCCGTGGACCTCGACTACAAGGGACTGTCGAATGCCGGCGCCTGGTTCATCGGCCGGCTGCAGACCGAGCGCGATCAGCAACGCGTCATCGACGGCCTGATGAGCGCGCAGGCCGGCGCGGGCTTCGACCGCGCGGCACTCGAAAAGCTGATGGCCGGCATCGCGCCGCGCGTATTCCTGCTGCGCAGCGTCAACGACGACGCGCCGGTCCTGTTCCGCACGCGGTGGGCTCTTTGCTGGCTGCGCGGACCGCTGACGCTGCCCGAGATTGCGCGGCTCATGTCGGGGCGCAAGCCGGCTGAAACCGCGGTGCCCGCCCCGGCCAGCGTGCCCGCAACGCCCGCCGCCCGCCCGGCGCTGCCGGCCGGCGTCGAGGAGATATTCCTGGCCGCCAAGCCCGGGAGCGGCGACCTCGTGTACCGGCCGCGGCTGGTAGCGACGGCCGAGCTGCACTACGCCGACAAACCGGCCGGAGTCGACAGCTGGACGCGCGGCGCCTGGCTCGCGCCCCTTGCCGACGGCAACGACTCGCCGGACTGGGCCAAGGCCGTGGCAATCCCGGACCTCGATGCGGTGACGGCGCCCTCCCCGGTGGATGGCGCGTCCTTCGCCGAGCTGCCGGCGGCCGCGCTCGGCGCGAAGAACTATGCGGACTGGGCCAGGGCGCTCGCCGCCTCGCTCTACCAGAACGGCGCCGTCGAGCTGCTCTCGGCCAGGGCGCTCAAGCTCACCTCCAGTCCGGGCGAAAGCGAGGGCGACTTCCGCGCCCGGCTGTCCCAGGGCCTGCGCGAGCATCGCGACCGCGAGGTCAGCCGGCTCCGCGAAAAGCACGCCGCCAGGCTCAAGTCGCTCGAGGAGCGCCTGCGGCGCGCGACCGGCCGCGTCGAGCGCGAAAAGTCCCAGTACACGCAGCGCAAGCTCGACACCGCGATCTCGATCGGCACGTCCGTTCTCGGCGCGATTTTCGGCGGCCGCAGCGTCGCCGCGACCCGCGCCGGCTCGGCCGCGCGTTCCGCCGGACGCGTGTTCAGCGAGCGCGGCGACGTCGAACGGGCAGGCGAAAGTCTGGAGTCGCTGACTGCCGAGCGCGATGAACTGTTGAAAAGCATCGAGCAGGAAGCGGGCGCGCTGACCGCAAACCTCGAGCCGGAAAGCGTCTCGCTCGAAAAACTTCGCATTGCGCCGCGCAAGTCCGACATCGCCATCGGCCGGGTCGCCATCGCCTGGGAGCCGTGGCGCTCGGGTCCCGACGGTTTCCCGCGGCCGGCGTCGGCCCTGTGATGGCGGCTCGCGCCTCGCGCGCGATGCGCGCCGCCGCCGTGCCGCTCGTCCTCCTGGGCGCGCTTCCCGGCTGCGCCGGCCAGGAAAAGCCCCCGCTCGGAATTTACCGCGCGGTGGTTTCGGTCGAGGGCGGCGACCTGCCATTCGGCCTCGAGCTCGCGAGCGAGGACGGCGGCACCGTCGCCTACCTGGTCAATGGGCCCGAACGCGTGCGCGCGACCGGCGTACGCCTCGAGGGCGACCGGCTCGCGATCCGGATGCCGGGCTACCAGAATCGCATCGACGCGACCTTCGCCGACGGCCGGTTCGAGGGCACGCTGAGGCTGCTGCGCCCGCACGGCGTGTTCCGCGACCTGCGATTCGTCGCCGTGCCCGGCGAGTCCTGGCGTTTCTTCCCGAAGCCTGACGCGGCGCCGATGGATTTTTCCGGTCGCTGGGCGCTGGCTTTCCGCGACGAGGACGGGAACGAGAGCGCGGCGATTGCCGAACTGGCCCAGCACGGCCACGAGGTGACCGGCACGGTGCTGCGCCAGAGCGGCGACGATCGCTACATCGCGGGCGAAGCGCGAGGCGACACCCTGTTCCTGTCGCGCTTCGACGGCGGTACCGCTTACCTTTACCTGGCGCGGCTGCGCAGCGACGGCGTGCTCGGCGGCGACCAGTACACGGGCGGCGGTTCGCATGATGTTTTTTCCGGACGCCGCAACCCCTCGGCGAAGCTCGACAATCCGGCCGAGAAGACGGCGTTCAAGCCGGGCCAGAACCGGCTCGAATTCACCTTCCCGGACTCCGACGGCAGGCTGCAGGCATACCCGGCGGCCCGCTACGCCGGCAAGGTCGTGCTGATCACGGTCGGCGGAAGCTGGTGCCCGAACTGTCACGACGAGGCGGTCTTCCTGAAAGAGCTGCTCGCCAATCGCCGGGACCGCGGGCTCGAAGTGATACAGCTCATGTTCGAGCGCACGGCCGACTTTGCGAGCCAGTCCGGGGCGGTACGCGACTTCATCGGGCAATACTCGATCGACTACCCGGTGTTGATCGCGGGCACCGCCTCGAATGACGACGTCCTGGAGAAGCTGCCGCAGCTCGCCGCGTTCAAGGCTTACCCGACGCTGTTCGTGGTCGGCCGCAAGGGCATCGTGCGCGCGATCCACACGGGATTTGCAGGTCCCGCGACCGGCAGCCACTACGAGGAGCAGGACCGCGAGCTGACCGCGCTGATCGACGGCTTGCTCGACGAGCCGGCCTGAGATTGCGCGCCGTCTTTCTCGACTACGGTACCGTCAGCAACGGCGACCTCGATCCGGGACCGCTGCAACGCGCCGTACCCGGCATCGTGCTGCACGAGCAGACGTCCCAGGCCGATGTGCCCGCGCGCATCGCGGGTTTCGAGGCCGTGTTCGCGAACAAGTCAGTGATCGATGGCGCGATGATGGCCGCGAATCCGCAGCTGAAACTGGTCGCGCTCACCGCAACGGGCGTCGACAATGTCGATCTCGCGGCCGCGCGCGCGGCGGGCATCGCGGTCTGCAACCTGCGCGACTACTGCACGGCCTCCGTGGCGCAGCATGTCTTCGCGCTGTTGCTCGCTCTCACCCACCGGCTCGCGGATTACCGGGCGCTGGTCGCCGGCGGCCGCTGGCAACAGGCCGGCCGCTTCTCGGTGTTCCCCTACCCGATCCGCGAATTGCAGGGGCGCGTCCTCGGGATCGTCGGCCACGGAGCGCTCGGCGCGCGCGTCGCCGGCCTGGCCCGCGCTTTCGGAATGACGGTCGAAATCGCCAACCGCCCCGGGGGCACGCCCGCCGCAGGGCGCCGGGACCTGGATGAACTGCTTCCCGGGCTCGACGTACTCTCGCTGCATTGCCCGCTCACGGAGGCGACCCGCGGCCTCGTCAGCCGCGAGCGGCTGTCTCGCATGAAGGCCGATGCGGTGCTCGTCAACACGGCCCGCGGCGCGCTCGTCGACGCCGGCGCGCTCGCGGAGGCGCTGAAGGCCGGGCGCCTCGGCGGTGCGGGCATCGACGTGCTCGAGCGCGAGCCGCCGCCGCCCGGTCACCCGCTGCTCGATGCGTCGATTCCCAACCTCATCGTCACGCCGCACGTGGCCTGGGCCGCGCGCGAGGCGCGCCAGCGCTGCCTCGACGAGCTCGCGCTGAACGTCGAGTCGTTCCTGACCGGCGGCCGGCGCAACCGCGTCGACTAGCGCGGCGCAGGCCGGATTCCGGCCGAGCTCAACAGGAAATAGGCGCCCGGCATGACGATCAGCACCAGCGGGATGGCCGCGACCAGTCCCGAGATGATCGCGATCGCCAGCGGTGTCTGCATCGCGGAACCGGTGCCGATCCCGAGCGCCAGCGGCATCAGGGCCAGGATCGCGATCAGCGAGGTCATCAGGATCGGCCTCAAGCGGTAGCGCCCGGCATCGACCAGCGCGGCGGCATCCGGCGATTTGCCGGTGTCGATCTCGGCAAAATAGAACACGGCGATCTCGGTCACGATGCCGACGATCATCGTCATGCCCATCATCGCCGATATGTTCAACTCGGTCCCCGTGATCCATAGCCCGGTGAACACGGCCGATACCGACAGCAGTACGGTTGAAAGGATGGCCCCGACGACCGCCCAGCGCTCGTACAGGTAGAGCAGCAGGGCGGTCACCAGCAGCACGGCCGCACCGAACACCGCGGCAAGTCCGCGAAACGACTTCTGCTGTTCCGCATAGAGACCGCCGTAGTCGACGCGCACGGCGGCCGGCAGATGCAGGTCGTTGACGGCTCGACGCACGCCTTTCATTGCGGACCCGAGGTCGAGGCCCTCGAGACGGGCGGTCACGGGGACCATCTGCTCAAGGTCTTCCCGCTGGATTTGCGGCTGGCCCGTGCTGATGCGGATATCCGCAACGCGCGAGAGCGGCAGGACGTGGCCGTCCGGCGCCCGCAGCAACAGCCCGGGCAGAGCCTCCACCCGGTCGCGCAGCTCCGGCGAAGTCCACAGGCGCACGTCGACAAGCTTCTCGCCCGCCTGCACCTGGCCGACGACGTCGCCGCCGACCAGCGTGGCGACCTGGCCGATCACCGCGTCCGGCTCCAGGCCCTCGACCGCGGCGCGCACCCGGTCGACATGGATTTCGATCGCATCGCCGGCGACCCGCTGGCCGTTCCGGATCTCGATCAATCCGGGTATCGCCTCCAGTTTTCGGGCGACTTCCGTGGCGGCCCGGCGCAATACCGCGGGATCCGCGCCGAACAGCTTCACTTCCACCGGCTGCGGCACCGCGGTGAGATCGCCGATCAGGTCCTCCATCAGCTGCAATGTCTCGATTTCGAGCCCTGGTACCTGCGATTCGACGCGCTCGCGCAGGTCGGCCATCACCGCCTCGATGTCCCGGCGCGGCTGTCCTTTCAGGCGCACGAAGAAATCGCCTTCGTCCGCCTCGGTGAGCCCGCCTCCGAGCTGCAGGCCCGTGCGCCGCGAATAGTTCGCGACTTCAGGCGTCTCCTGGATCAGGCCCTCGACCTGGCGCAGCAGGCGGTCGGTTTCCGCGAGCGACGTACCGGGTGCCGCGAGGTAGTCGATGATGAAACCACCCTCATCCATGCGCGGCATGAAACCGCTCGGCAGGAACACGAATGCGGCGCCCCCCGCGGCAAGCAGCGCGGCCGCCGCCGCGGCGGACCGGTGCGGCTTGCGCAAGGCCTGCTCCGTCAGGCGCGCATAGCGCTCGCGGAACCGGACGAAGAATCCCGCCTCGGCGGCCGATTCGGCTTCCTTGCGCGTCAGCAGCCGGCTGGCCATCACCGGGACCGCGAACATCGCGACTGCAAACGAAACGACGAGCGCCGACGACATGGTCAGGGCCAGTGCCTTGAAGAATCCCCCGGTAACGCCCGACAGGAATGCCAGCGGCACGAACACGATCACCGTCGCAAGCGAGGAACCGAGCAGGGGCCGCAGCATTTCGGCGGCGGCTGGCAACAACCCGCGACGCGGATCCTCCGAGGCGACGGCATTCTCGCGCACCCGCCGCACGATGTGTTCCACCATCACCACGGCATCATCGACCACCAGCCCGACCGCCGCCGCCATGCCGCCCAGTGTCATGATGTTGAAGCTCATGCCAAGCAGGCTCAACAGCAGCACGGTGATCGCCAGGACGGCCGGCAGCACGATTGCGACGATCGTCGTCAGGCGAAAGTCGCGAAGGAATGCCAGCAGCACGATGCCCGCGAGCACGGCGCCGATCAGGATGGCGTCGCGTACGCTGCCCGCGGCGGCGAGCACCAGCTCGGACTGGTCGTAGAAAGTCCCGATCTCGATATCCGCCGGCAACTCGGCACGGAAACCCGCAAGCCGGTCGCGCACCGTCCGGGCCAGTGCCGCCGCATTGGCGCCGCGATTCTGGCGGATGTTGATCAGCACCGCATCGCGGCCCCCGGCCGTGACGCGCGTCCAGATCGGCGCGCTCCCGTCCCGGATCTCGGCAACCTCATCGAGCTGGATCGTGCCCCCGGGACCGGACCGGATCACGGTGCGTCCGATGTCCTCGCGGTCGGCCAGGCGGTTGTCGGCGACCGTCAGGTACAGCCGGTGCCGGTCTTCGAGTCGGCCCACCGCCGTGACGACGTTGCTGGCCGCCAGGGCCGCCGACACGTCCTGCGTGGCGAGCCCCTTCGCCTGCAGCCGCGCCGGGTCGATCAGCACCTGGTATTCCCCGACCTCCCCCCCCAGCACCTCGATCTGGGCGACGCCGGGCACGGACGTCAGCAAGGGCCGCAGCCGATAGAACGCGAAGTCTCGCAGCGACACGAGGCTGCGTGTCTTCGACGTCAGTGTCAGGCCCAGGATCGGAAAGACCGTCGGGTCCATGCGGCGCACTTCCTGGCTCGTTCCCGCGGGCAGGTCCGGAAGCACCCGGTTGACCGCGGATTCGATCTGCAACTGGGCGGCGACCATGTCCGTGCCCCACGCGAAGTTCACGGAAATATCGGCCTGGCCGCGCGAGCTGGTCGAGCGCATGCCCAGCACGTCCGGCACGCTGCGCAGCGCCTGCTCCAGCGGGCGGGTGACTTCGACCACCATGCGCTCGGCCGGGCGTTCACCGGAGTCCACGCTGACCACCACGCGCGGGAAATCGATCGCCGGGAACAGGCTCACCGGAAGCGCGAACGCCGCGAACAGGCCGCCGAGCGTCGCCGCGCCGAGCAGGAACAGCAGCGAACGCTGGTGCCTGCTCAGCCAGTCAATCACGGGCCCGCCGGCGTCCGGATGGCCATGCCGTCCTCGAGCACGGCGTTTCCGGAGACGACGACGGGTTCGCCGGCCTTGAGGCCCGCGACGATCTCGACCGAGTTTCCGTCGCGCACGCCGGTTTTCACTTCCCGCCGCTTCGCCCTGCCGCGATCGGCGACGAACACGTAGGACTGCTTGCCCGCGTAGAGGAGCGCGTCGCGCGGCACGGTAACCGCGCCCTTGCGCTCCGCGACCACGACGTCGCCGCGCAGTCCTTCACCGGCCAGCAGGCCGCTGCGCGGCGGCAGCCGCACCAGTGCCGCAATGAGCCGGGCCTGCGGATCCACGCGCCGATCGACGCCGACGACCGTTGCCGAAACGGTGGCCGCGCGCTTGTCGAGCGCCTGCACGCGTACCGGTTGCCCGGCCGCCACCCGGTCTGCCAGTCCAGGTTCGATCCCGAGCCGGACTTGCAGGGAGTCGGCGGGCGCAATTCTCACCGCAATCGTGCCCGGGGCGAGCACGTCGCCCGGCTTGACGTCGAGCAAGTCGACGATGCCGGCGCGCGGTGCACGCAGGATCCGCGATTCATCGGCTCCCTCGCGTGCGCCCAGGCTGTCCCTCAGGGCGGCGGCATTGACAGCCGTGTTCACTGCCGCCTGCACCTCGGAATCCGTCGCAAGGCCATCGCGGCGCAGCCGCTGCATGCGCTCGCGATCTGCCGCGGCCAGCTCGGCGTCTCGCCGTGCCCTGTCCATTTCCAGCCTTGTCGACCGGCTTGGCGCCAACCGCATGAGCGGCTGGCCGCGCTCGACCCCGGCGCCCAGCGTCACGAGCAGCTCCGACACCTGGGACTCCACCTGAACGGTCAGGCTCGTCGCGTCTGCCGGCGCGAACTCAGCCGTGCCGTAGGCCGTCAGCGTTTCGTATAGCGTCCGGGATCCCGCCGGCTGCAACCCGACGAGCGCGACCGGTGCCGCGGCTTCCGGCGCGTCGCCGCCGCAGCCGGACAGTTCCGCTGCCGCCATCAGCAGGCAGGTTGAGATGACGCATATTCTCATTGCGCAGGTCCCGCTTCGGAAAACGGGCGCCCCACGGCCAGCGCCAGCGCCAGGCGCTCCTCGGCGCAGGCCTGGTCGAGCGCGACATACGCGAGCCTCTTGTCGACTGCGCTGGCGCGCGCGGACTCGGCGGAGGTTCGCGAAACGTCGCCGCGAGCCGCGGCCGCCTCGAACTCGGCTGCGATGCGCTCGATTTCCGGGACCTGGGCGCCCAGCGCGCTGCGGGCCCGCTCGTCGCGGTCGAGTGCGGCCACCAGGGCGGCGATCTCAGCGCGCGTCTGGTGCAAACGCGCCTGGAATTCCGCGCGCAGCTGGTCGCGGCTGGCCTCGGCGGTCGCAATCGCACCGCGGTTGCGGTTCCACAGCGGCAGGTCCAGCGACACCGCAGGCCCGAATGTCCGTACGTTGCTGGTGTCGCGGGCCCGGGTGAGCGTGATCGCCAGTCTCGGGTACTGGCCAAGCACCGCGCGATGCAACTCGGCCTGCCGGCTTTCATAGCCGGCCGCGAAGGCCTGCAGGTCGAGCCGCGCTCCGCGCGCTGCGGCAAACAGCTCATCGGTATCCGGGATGACCCAGATCGCGAGCGGCGGCGGGTCGGCAATGTCCAGCGATTCCCCGGGCGTGAGCCCCAGCAGGCGATTCAGCTCCAGCCGCGTGCCGTCTGCGTCGCGCTCGGCGCCGAGTGCCCGGGCGCCCGCGTCGGCGGCCGCGATCCGTCGCGCCTCGACTTCCTCGCCCGGAATATCGCCACGCGCCGCTGCGGCGAGCGCGAGTTGCAGCGCGGCCTGCGCCGCATTGGCCGCCTCGCGCGACAATCGGGCCGCCAGGCGCTGCCGCGGCAGGCGCGCGGCAAGAAGCCGGGCCTGGCCCGCTGTGGTCCATTCCTGCCACGCGATATCGAGACGAACCTGCCCGGCCGCCGCGGCGGCGATTTCGCGATCGGTACGACGGGTGGTCAGCGACCCCAGTAAATCCAGTGTCAGGCTGCCCGTCTGGGCGGTCACGAGTCCCTCGCCCTTCGGCGACAGCACCTGGTCAAAGCCGAGGCTCAATTGGGGATCCGGCAGCAGACCGGCGGCAAAAACCTGCGCATCGGCAACGCGCTGTTGCAGGCGCAGGCTGCGCAGGTCCGGATTCGCGAGCACCGCGATGACCGCGATTTCATCGGCATCCAGTGGCTTCGCGAAATCAAGTGTTTCCGGGGGCAGTCGCGGATGCGACAGCTCCGCCGCCTGCCGCACCAGCACGGCCCGATCCGGCGACGCCAGCACGGCGTCGATATCCGGCTCATCGAGCGGCCTGGGAACATAGGATGTGCACGCGGCAATCAGCAGCGGCGCCAGGCATGCGAACGAGTGACCCGTCCGTGACATCGTGCTCACGCGCATGACGATGACTCGATTATCGAAGCGGATTCCGCCGCCGTCGCGAGGGGAAGGCACACCCGCGCAACCAGCCCGCTGCGGTCCTTGCGGTTCGCGAGCGAGGCCCGGCCGCCCAGGCGAACCGCGATCTCCCGCACCATCGCAAGCCCGAGGCCGCTGCCCTCCGTGGCGTCACCCTTGACCCGGTAGAAGCGCTCGAAGACCTTTTCCAGCTCGGCCTCGGGCAGTCCCGGCCCTTCGTCCACGACCTCGATGCACGCGTTGCCCGCGTCTGCCGTCACCGACGCCATGACCTGGCCTCCCGGCGGCGTGTGGCGGATCGCGTTGTCGAGCAGGCTGCCGGCGAGTTGCGCGACATGACGCGCGTCCCCGGGCACGACGCTCCCGGGCGCCGTGCCGACCTGCAGCCGGACCCCGCGTGCCGCGGCGATCGGCGCGTAGAGATCGCAGGTTTCCCGCACGGCCACATCGAGGGCGATTTCGCCGTCGACCGGGCCGGCAATCTTGTCATTTCGCGCCAGCAACAAAAGGTGATTGGCAAGCCGCACGGTTCTCCGGATTCCCATCCGCAAATCGGCCGTTCGGGCTGCACGCTCGGCTGCGTCTTTCGCGCCGTCCACGACGTCCGCCTGCAGTTGCAGGGCCGCGAGCGGCGTGCGCAGCGCATGTGCGGCGTCGGCGATGAAGCGCTGCTCGTGCTCACTCGCCGCGCGCAATCGCAGCAGCAGGCGATTGATTTCTTGGATCAGTGGCGACACCTCGGGCGGAAGGCCGGCTACCGGCAGCGGATCGAGAGCGAGCGGGGGCCGCCGCGCGACGTCCCGCGCGGCCGCCGTCAACGGCTGCAACTGCCTGCGAATGATGAAACTGATCAGCAACCCGAGGACGGGAATCAGGATTGCGACCGGAACCAGGGCCATCAGGGCGGCGCCCGCCGCGGTTTCACGCCGCAGCTCCATCTGCTGGGCCACGGTGATCCGTGCGGTCCCGGACTCGGCGGACAACACGCGGTAGTCGGCGCTGCCGACACGGATCGTGCGCAGCCCGAGCCAGTCCGGCGGCGCCAGGTCGAGATCCGGCCCGGAGGAATACTGGAGCCGGCCGGCGGCGTCCCGGACGCTGACGGTATAGGCGCCTTCGTCGTCACGGTCGATGTCGAGTCGGGGCAGGATTCCGGGTCTGGCGGCCCCGGCGAACGACTGCGCCCCGATGAACGTCGCGATCTGCTCCATCTGGTAGTCGAGCAGGGAGTTCGTCTCGTCGCGCGTCATGAAGAACGTGGCCGCGGCCGAGCTGGCGCCGACCAGCAGCAATGCGATCCAGAGCGCGGAAAGCAGTCGCCTGCGTAGTGACGTCACGGTTTCGCACCGATGCGCCAGCCGACACCGCGGACATTCTCGATGACCGCCGAACCGAGCTTCCTGCGGACGCCGTGAATGATGAACTCAACGGCGTTGCTGTCCACTGAGGTCGCCCAGTCATAGAGGCGTTCCTCGAGCTGGGCGCGCGAGAGTATCGCGCCGGGCCGCTCGAGCAATCCGTACAGTAGCGCAAACTCGCGCGCGCTCAATGTGACCTCGACGCCTCGCAGCCTCGCGGCATGAGTGACCGGATTCAGTGTCAGGTCGCCATGGACCAGCTCGGGTTCCGCGCGACCGCTGCGGCGGCGCATCAGGCTGCGGATGCGCGCTTTCAGCTCCGCCAGCTCGAATGGCTTGACCAGGTAATCGTCGGCACCGCCGTCGAGCCCGGCGACCCGGTCCTCGAGCGCATCGTGCGCGGTGATCATGAGGACAGGTATGGCGTTGCCCGACTTGCGCAGCGAATTCAGGACCGAAACGCCGTCCTGTCCCGGCAATCCCCAGTCGAGCAATGCCAATGCGTATTGCGCCTGCCGGTCGTTCAGGGCCGCAAGGGCGGACACGCCATCACGGACCCAGTCGACCGCATAGCCGTCGTCGCCCAGCCCGGCGACCAGGCTCGTGCCGATCATCCGGTCGTCTTCGATCAGCAGGATGCGCATCCCGTGGCCGGGCCTTCAGTCGGGTGACGATTCAAACTCTTCCGAGACGAACTCGCCGGTTCTTGCGTCCACCAGCACCTCGGCAATCTTGCCCGATTCAGGATCGTTGATCTCGAATGACCAGACCAGCTTTCCGTGTTCCCTCTCCAGTTCCCAGTCGTGGAGGGTGCCGCCGGGAACCCGCGCAAGCGCGGTCCTGGCAGCATCGTCACGGCTGATCGTCGCCATGCTGTCCGGCAGGGACTCGTCGTCCTCGCCCGCCCAGACCGGCCCCGCGCCCAGGCCGGCGATCATCGCCAGCGCCGCGATGGATGTGAATACGCGATTTCCATTCATGGGTGACATCCTGTGTGTGACTGCCCGTCGAGTCCAGGGATCCGGATTCTGGTCTCCGCGACTTAGCGAACACTTAGTCCACGCAGACCGCTGCGAACGCCACTTCGCATTGACTACCTGGAGCTGGTACGTGGCGCAGCCGACCTCCGGGTCCACCTGCGGCGGAACTGACCGCAGGCAGCAGCGTTCTCAGAATTCCAGCCGCACTCCGAGGTTGAACACGCGGCCCGCGATCGGCGCCCACAGTTCCGTGATCCTTTCGCCGCCCGGCCCCGGGACCGGGCGCAGCAGCGGATCGTAGTCCGCCTGGCGCACGCCGGTCAGGTTGATCGCATTCAGGAAAATGGCGGTCTCACCGATCTTCAACTCGGCCAGCGCATTTACTTCCACGTACGGCGGGCTCGATCCACGATAGGGGTTGTCCTGAAGCGCCTGCCGGCCGGTGTAGGAGAGCTCGACACCGATGCGCCCGCGTTCCTCGTCCTCGACCAGTGCCGCAAGTTCCGCGGTGTCGCGTGGCACCCGGTCGGCCGCCTGGCGCCCATCCGCGGATGCGGCTTCGGTCACATCGAGATGGGTGTAGCTGCCGATCACATGCAGCGGGCCCGTTACGTAGCTCAGCAGGGCTTCGCCACCGAGCGTGCGGCGCGGGCCGCCGGCATTCACGATCTCGAACTTTCCTGCCGCAGCCGCGGGGCGAACGTCCAGCGCGTGGCGGATCTCCGACCCGAAGGCGCTGAGGTCCAGCTCCCAGCCATTCGCGGCCCACTGCAGGTCGAGCGAAGCGCTGGCCGCGCGTTCCGCCACCAGGCCCGACAGGGGCTCGAGCACGCCGAGTCCGGTCGTCTCGATCTCATCGACGAAGGGGGTCGGGGCGGCGAATCCCGTGCCGATCGACGCGCGCAGCGTCCAGCGATCGGTCGGCAGGAATACCGCGGAAACACGCGGGCTGAAGAATGTCCCGAAGTCGCTGTGCGCGTCGATGCGGCCGCTCGCGGAGAGAATCACCCGGTCGGCGAGGACAAATTCGTCCTGGGCGAAGACGGCCGGCACCGTGTAGCCGTGGCCGATTCCGGGCAGGTCGCGCACTTCCAGGCGATCCCCGGCGATCGCGACTCCGGCCACCCAGGAATGTCCCCGGGCTCGCCCGCTCAACGTGGTCTCGCCGAACAGCAGGGTCTGCGTATCCTCGACCCGTTGCGGGCCAAAACGGCGATCGTGATCCGAGACCGTCGCGGAGACGCGCCCGCCCAGCCAGCGATTCGCGGCCAGCGGAATACGTCCGTCGGCGCCGGCGTCAAGACGCGTCGTATGAAAATCCTCGACGAAGATCGTCCCGTCCGCGAGCGTCTCGCCGGGCAGCGACCCGCCCGCGCGATCCTCGTCGACGACGCCCGCAGTGACAAAGGCCGTCCGCCCCGATCCGTCGTCAAAGAACAATCGCGGTCGGAACACGAACCGTCGATAGCGCGGGAGGTCCGCCCATGCGTCGTGATCCAGGTCCTCGCGTTCCTGGAGATTCACGCCGCCCGTCAGCGTATAGCCCCACCCCGGCACGAGGGATCCCGTCGAAAAACCCACCGCGTCGGTGCCGTCCAATGAAGTCCGGTTGAGCAGCAATTCGGGTTCGCCGCCCGGCGAACGCGACACCAGGTTCAGCACGCCGCCCAGCGCGGCTCCGCCATAGAGCGCCGATGCGACTCCCTTGATCACTTCGACCCGCTTCAGGTCGAGCGGGGGCGTTTGCAACAGCCCGAACCCCGCCGGTTCCGCGCCCAGGAGCGGCAGACCGTCGGAGAGCACCTGCGTCAGGCGGCCGGGCATGCCACGGACCTGAAGGCTTGCAGCCCCCAGGCCAGGAGCCGTGGATTCCATGCGGACTCCCGCCAGTTCGTTCAGGAGCGTACTGAGATTGCCGGGCTGAATCGTCAGGTTCTCCTCGATTTCTTCTTCCGGGACGGCCTCCACCCGGACGGGCTGGTCGCCGATCACGGTTCCGGAGCGGGTGGCGGTGACCACCACGACCCGGGATTCCAGTGATTCATCCTGGAGCTGGACGGTAATCGGCGGACTGCCGGCGGCCTGAACCTCGACCGGCAGGGACACGTCGACGAAGCCGGGACGTTCGATCCTGATGGTGTGGCTGCCCGCTTCGAGCGGAAGTTCGGCTTCACCTTTCACATTGGTGACGACCCGAATCGAGTCGGCCTCGACGATTGCGCCGCGAATGGGCGCCGTTTCGTGCAGGACTCGGACGATGACGCCGCCGTTGCCCGCTTCCGCCCCCGCGGTCGGCGCGAATGCAAGCCAGCAAGCCAGCGCACAAGACGCCGCACCGAGGCGGCAAACGGTTGTTCCGGTGATCACGCTGCGAAGGTCCTGTAGGCAAACCAGCCAGCTACGGCTGCCAGCAGCAGCCAGACCGAGACGATAGCGACGGCACCGATCCTGCTGACCGGCCTGGCTGTGGCGAGTTCCGCCGCCGCCCGGTGCTCGGCGAGTATTTCCCTGGGTATCAGCCGCACCGCCAGCCAGATGCCGAGCGGCACGATGACGAGATCGTCGAGATAGCCGAGGACCGGCACGAAATCCGGAATCAGGTCAATGGGTGAGAACGCGTAAGCCGTCACGAGGAGCGCAACCGCCTTGGCGAGCCACGGCACGCGCGGGTCACGGGCCGCGAGGTAGACGGCGACAAGGTCGCGCCTCGCAGACCGGGCCCAATGCTTCAGGCAGTTCCCAGCTTCGTGTAGCGGTTCACCACCACCGTCGTCACGACGTCGGATCCGACATTCACCATGGTCCGCGTCATGTCGAGCAGCCGGTCGATGCCCAGGATGATCCCGATGCCCTCGGGCGGAATGCCGAAAGCGGCGAGCAGGCCCGCGATCAGCGGGAGCGAGCCGCCCGGGATCGCGGCGACCGCCACGGCAGACAGCACCGCCAGCAATACGAGCGTCACCTGCTGCGCCAGGCTGAGGTCGATGCCGAAGACCTGCGCCACGAACAGCACGACGCATCCTTCGTAAAGCGCGGTGCCCGCCATGTTCATCGTGGTGCCGAGCGGCAGCACGAAGCCCGCGACCGCCGGCTGCACGCCGAGCTGCTCGCGTGCCGCGGCGAGCGCCGTCGGCAGGGTCGCCGCGCTCGAACTCGTGGAAAAGGCCGTAATCAGGACCGGGCGAAGCTCGCGCCAGGTTTCGAGCGGCCGCCGGTCCGCGAGCAGGCGCAGCCACACGGACATGGTGCCGAAGAGGTGCAGCAGCATCACGGCGAGACAACCCAACACGAAAACGCCGAGGGCGATGACGATGTCCCACCCGATCTTGACGATCACGCTGTAGATCATGGCGGGCACGGCGTAGGGCGCAATCGAAAGCGCGAAGTGCACGATGCCCGTCATGAGCTCGTTGACGAGTCCGAGCGCGGACCGGAGCTGGCCGCGCCGCTCGGCAGGCAGCTTGATGGCGGCCGCGCCGACCAGGATCGCGAACAGGATCAGCGGCAGCACGTCGCCGAGCATGTCGCGGTTATTGCCGATGAACGCGCCGAAGAGATTCCGGGGCATGAACATCTCGACGACCGTCATCGGCGTCACCTCGGGCTGCGCCGACTGCCGCTCGAGGTGCTGCCGGGCGGCGCCGCCGTACTCCTCGAGCAGCGTCGCCTGCGCTTCGGGATCCATGGCCGAACCGGGCTGGATGACGTTCATCATGACGAGGCCGAGCGCGACGGCGATCGCCATGTTGGTGAAGAACAGCAGGAATGTCCTGACCGCCAGCGGCCCCAGCTGGGCCAGGCGCTCGAGTTGCGCGACGCCTGCCGCGAGGGAGGCGAACACCAGCGGGATGACGACAAAGAACAGCATCCGCAGGAAAACCTGCCCGAGCGGGTCCAGCACGAGCGTCGAGAACCTGCGCGCGCCATCGAGCAGCCCGGGGAAGATCCCGCCCGCCACGAGCGTGACGCCGCCCGCGACGGCCCCGACCAGCAGTCCCCACAGGATGCGGTTGGCGAGCCGGCTGCCGATGTCTGCAGTCATGGTTCCACCCTCCGGCACCTGCCGGCGCCCGCAATGGTAACCTCTCGTGCCGTCATCCGGAGTCCGACACCGTGCGCCGCCTTGCTGCGTGGCTTGCGATCCCCTGTTGCGCCGCATTCCTTGCCAGCTGCACGGCGACAGGCCCGGCGCTCGAACGGTTCTACCCCGCGCATTCCGCGACGCTCGAGCGCGTACCCGTCATTCTCATACCGGGCCTGCTGGGCTCGCGGCTCGCCCGGGCCGACAACGGCGTCGAGCTCTGGCCCGGCTCGACACGCAAGCTCCTGACGAGCGACTACGAGGACCTGGCGCTTCGTATCGATCCTGACACGCTCGAGCCGATCGACGACGGGCTCGTGGCCTCGGGTCTTTTCGATGGTGCGGTCGGCAAGGACTTCTACCGCCGGATCGTCCGGGAATTGCGCGTGGCGGGCGGCTACCGGCTGATGCGCCCGGGCCACCCCGTCGTGCAGCAGAAAGCGCGCCTGTACGTTTTCGCCTATGACTGGCGCCAGGACAACGTCAAGAGCGCGCAGAAGCTCGACGAACTGATCGAGCAGATCCGCAAGGACTACCACGACCCGGCCCTGCGCGTGGATGTCATCGCGCACAGCATGGGCGGCCTCATCGTCCGGTATTACGAGCGTTACGGCACGGTCGACGTGCTGGGCGGCAATTTTTTCCCCGTGACCGGACTGGGCCTCTCGAAACTTCGCCGTGTCGCGCTGCTCGGCTCGCCGAACCAGGGCACCGTGACCGCCGTGCACAAGTTCCTGAATGGCTATCGCGTCGGCTTCTCGGCGCTGCCGACCGAAGGCGTCGCCACCATGCCCTCGACGTTCCAGCTGTTCCCGCACCCGCTGGTGGACTGGATCGTCAATATCAACGGCCGGCCGCTCGACCTCGACCTCTTCGACGTCGAGTTCTGGCGCCGCTACGGGTGGTCCATCTTCGACCATCGAATCCAGCGCCGAATGCACCGGCACCACGACATCTGGCCGCGCCAGGACGTCTTCGAGCAATGGTTCCAGAAGCGGCTCGAGCGCGCGCGGCGCTTCGTGTGGTCGCTCATGGTGCCCGCGGGCGACGTGCCGCTGATCAAGCCGTTGCTGCTCGGCGGCGACTGCGTGCCGACGCCCAGACGGCTCGTGTTCGAGAACATCGAGGGCGAGTCGATTGCGCGCCTGCGCCCGGAACAGATCCTCCGGCCGGTGCCCGGGGTCGACTACGAGTCGCTGATGTTCGAGGCCGGCGACGGCAGCGTCACGCGTTCGTCCCTGGTGTCGCGCCAGGACCTGAGCCGCGAGGTGCCGCGGTTCGAGCAGGAGAGCCTCGAAGCCGGGCGCAGCCTGTTCGTCTGCGCGCGGCACGACGCATTGACGAGCAACGACGAACTGCTGGATGCCCTGCTCGAATACCTGCTCGCCCCGGAGACAAAGCTCACGTCAGCGGCGCAGTAATGCCGTTCGTGCTGGCGGAGGCGCTTGCGACGTAGGCGCAGTACTTGCAGTCCACGGCGGGCGGCGGTACCGCGTGCTGCCCGACCGTGGCGACCGCGCGCCGGAACGCGTCGAGCACCCATTCGTCGTTGCCGTCGTAGGGCACGAGCGCGGTCGTGAAGCAGAGCCTGTCGCCAAACCCGGCGGCGCGGCCGTCTCCATTGGTGTAGACAAACCAGCCCCGCGGGCTCACCTCGAATCCCTGGCGGCGCACGAGGAACTGGTAGACGTCCATCTGACGCCGGTAGGACGGATAGAGATTCCTCGCGGTCGGCATCTCGCTGCGCGCGGTCGCCTTGTAGTCGGCGACCATCAGTTCGCCCGTACGCGCCTGCCAGAGGTCATCGACCGCGCCGAACAGCGTCCAGCCCGACTCGTCATCCTTCCAGCGCACGCCGGTGAAGTTGTGGCGCCAGCGATCGATTTCCGGGTGACGGAACGGAACGGCATCAAGGCCCACCGAGGCAAACAGCGGGTGCGGTTCGCCGGCCGCCCGGTAACGGTCGAATTCCGCCTTCATCAGGGCGTCCACCGCGTTGTTGAGCGTGAATGGCGGGCCGCTCGGCCGCGGGATGCCGCGCGCCACGTCGAGGTACAGGCAGCGCGGGCACTCGATGAAGAGGTCGATCTTGGATCGGCTCAACTGGCGGCGCTGCAATGAGCGGCTTGGCATCTCAGCTCCTCCGACGAACGGCCACAATGCCCCTCAACTGATCAGGATCGTGCGGGCACGAGCGCAAAGAACACGAGGAACGTGAGCGAGTTGAAGACCACCCTGGGCGCCTATTATCGGGTTTCTTCGATTCCGGCGCGCGCGAGTATACTACGGTGCCGGCAATCCATGACCCGGGGAGATCACATGTTCACACGTACGTTGTTCGCCATGACACTCGCCGCCGCGCTGTTCGCGACGGGCTGCGCCAAGAAGGAAGAACCGAAAGAGGAGCCCATGGCCGAAGCGCCAGCCGTCGACCTGGCGGCGGAGGAACAGGCCGTCCGCAACCGCTCGGCCGAGTGGATGAACTTCATCAATGCCAAGGACGTCGATTCGACCGTCGGCGTCTATGCATCCGATGCGATCGGCTCATTCAACGACAAGATCATCAAGGGCTCGGACGCGATCCGGTCCGCCATCGAAAAGGAGTTCAAGGACACGCCTGACGCAGTGGTCAGCTGGACCACGTCGTCGGTCAAGCTCTCGTCCTCCGGCGACATGGCCGTGGAAAAAGGCGACTACTACTTCGACCCGGACGGCAACGGCAAGAAGGCCGCAAAGACCGGCACGTTCGTGACGGTCTGGGAGAAGGTCGACGGTACCTGGCGCGCGATCTCCGACATCGGCGCAGAGAATCCGCCCGCGGCCTAGGCCGGGATTTCGGCGCCCCGCAGCTTGAGGCTGCCTGATCGCGACGAACGCCCGGGGCTGCTTCGCGGCCTCGGGCGTTTTGACGTGGTCGCGCTCTGCGTTAATTCGATCGTGGGCGCGGGTGTCTTCGCGATGCCGGCCGGGCTTGCGATCGATGCCGGCCGCTACAGCCTCGCGGTCATCTTCGTCGCATTCGTCGTCGTCGGATTCCTCGCGCTTTCGCTGGCCGAGGTCGCGAGCCGGTATGACGTGACCGGCGGCCCGCAGGTCTACGCCCAGCGCACCTTCGGCCCGTTGACCGGCTTCACGGTCGGCTGGCTGTTCTCGGTTTCCAGCATGGCGTCCACGGCCTTGATCGCGCAGGTCATGCTCGACTACTCGGCCGCCCTCTCCCCCTTGTTTGCGGCACCCTGGCCGCGCGCGGTTGCCATCACCGTGTTCACGATTTTCCTGACCGTGATCAACGTGCGCGGCGTCACCCACGGCGCCTGGCTCGGCAACCTGCTCACGATCGCCAAGATGCTGCCGCTTGGCCTCATCGCCCTCGCCGGTCTCTGGTTCGCCGGCTGGAATCACAGTCCCGCCACGGATCCGCGGCAGCCCGACGGCCTCTCGAGCGCACTGCAGCTCGCCCTCTTCGCCTGCGTCGGCTTCCACGTCGCCGCAGTCGTCGCCGGCGAAATGCGCGATCCGCGCCGAGACCTCCCGATCAGCATCCTCGGGGGCCTCGCGATTGCCTGCCTGCTCTACCTGCTCCTGATGCTCGCATGCTTCGGCGTGCTGCCGGACACCGCCGCATCGCCATTGCCGATTGTCGACGTCGCGGAATCCTTCGTCGGGCCGGTCGGCGCGACCCTGATGGCCACGGCGGCCGTCGTATCCTGCGCGGGCGGGCTATCCGTGCAGATGCTCGTCGGCCCCAGGTATGTCTTCGCGCTGGGCGAGGCGGGCGATCTGCCGCGGCCGATCGCGGCGGTGCACGTCGCTTTCCGTACGCCGCACGTCGCCATCATTGTGTATGCGGCGCTCTCATGGCTTCTCACCATCACGGGAACGTTCAGGTATCTGCTGGCCATCTTCGTCATCTCCCGGATGCTGGCCCACGGCTCGACCGCGGCCGCGCTCATCGTGCTGCGCCGCCGCGAGGGTCCGGCACCCGTGCCGGTGCCCGGTGGAGTCGTCGTCTCCGCGCTCGCGCTCGCCGCCTGTGTGGCCATCGTGGCGACGGCATCCCTCGGCGCGGTGCGGGACGTCTTGATCGTCACCCTGCTGGGCCTGGCGATCCGCGCCGGCGTGCGCTGGAACGCCAACAGTCGTAAAATCGCCTGAACTTCGCGCACCGGGAGACGCGCCATGAAAAGACGTCAATTCATCGGTTCTGGACTTGCCCTCGCTGCCGCCTGGCCGATGCGCGGCCTGGCGGACATCCTCGATAAGGTCGGCGACCTGCCCGCGAAGTCGCTGACGGGCGGCGATATGCTGCTTCCGGGCTCGTCGATCCAGGCCTTCGCGGCCAGCCTGAGCGGCGACCTGGTGCTGCCGGGGAACGCCGGCTACGAACAGGCGCGGCACATCTGGAACGGCATGTTCGACATGCGCCCCGCCATGGTCGCCCGCTGCACCGGCGCGTCGGACGTCATCCAGTGCGTCAACTTCGCGCGGGAACACCAGCTCCTGACCTCGGTGCGCGGCGGCGGTCACAGTTTTTCCGGCAAGTCGACCTGCAATGGCGGGATCGTGATCGACCTGCAACCGATGCAGGGCGTGCGCGTGGATACCCAGGCCCGGCGTGCCTATCTCGAAACCGGATCGCGGCTGCTGCAGCTGGATCACGAGACCCAGGCTTTCGGGCTTGCGACGCCCACGGGCACGGTCGCCGATACCGGAGCGGCCGGCCTCACGCTCGGCGGCGGATTCGGACGTCTCGGGGCACGCTTCGGCCTCAGCTGCGACAACGTCGTCGGCGCGGACGTCGTCACGGCTGCCGGCAAGTTCGTGCACGCCAGCGAGTCCGAAAATGCGGACCTGCTCTGGGGCCTGCGCGGCGGCGGCGGCAACTTCGGCGTGGTCACCAACCTCGAATACCGGCTATACCCGGTCGACCCGATCGTACTGGCAGGCGACATCGCCTGGCCGATCGACCAGGCCCGGGACGTGCTGCGCTACCTGGTCGATTCCGCGGACACCATGCCGGACGAGCTCAGTCTCGAGGCCGCGCTGGTCTGGACGCCGGACGGCACGCCGCTGATCAGCGTGGAAGCCTGCTGGTCGGCGGACCATGCCGCCGGCGAAAAGGCGCTCGCGCCGTTGCGCCGGCTCGGAAAGCCGGTCAGCGACAAGATCGGCCCGATGCCCTATGTCGTGCTGCAATCGGCCGCAGATCCCGGCCTGCCGGCGGGCAATTGTTACTACGCCAAGAATGGCTTCCTGCCCAAGCTCGACGAAGCCGGAATCGACCTGCTGCTGAGCGCCTTCCGCGAGGCGCCCACGCGGTTCATCCTCTTCGTCGAGGCGCTCCACGGCGCCATTCCCCGGGTCCCGGTAGAGGCGACGGCGTTCCCGAACCGCAAGGAGAAATTCATGGCCTTGATGGTTTCGCAGTGGGCCGAAGGCGGGGAAACCGACCGCCACCTGGCCGACTTGCGTGCCAGCTGGAAACCCATCGATCGCCTGTCGCGCGGTTTCTACACGAATCTCGCGGATCCGGACACCAGCAGCGCCGTGATCAACGACAATTACGGGCCGAATCTGCCGCGCCTGCAAGCGCTGAAGACCAAGTACGATCCGATGAACCTGTTCCGCCTGAACGCGAACGTATCGCCGAAAGCCTGAGAGGGACACACGGTCAGTCCGGCCAGGCGCGGTCCGCAATCTGGCACCGCGCCCCGGTCCCGGCGCTCGCTTCGATCCTTGCGCGGCTGTCCGCGACCGCCGGAGCGAGCGCCGTGCCTTCGGCGAGCGCGGCGGCACGCTCCATCTGGCGTCTCGACTCATCAAGGCAACCCGCATCCAACAGGAGCTCCGCCAGGTTGTTGCGGGCCGCCGCGTCCCGCGGCGCCAGCATGATCGCTCGCAGGTAGTCATCGGCCGCAGCCGCGCGATCGCCGTCCGCGTAGGCGATATTGCCCCGGCCGAACCACGCACGCGACTCGTCCGGCCAACGCTCGATAGCGGCATCGTAAGCCTCGGCCGCGGCACCTCGCTGGCCCGCCGCTTCGAGCCCGGCCGCGGCCTCGACGAAGCGCGCCGGCTCGACGTAAGCGGGTATCTCGCCGGGATGCAGGACGGTCAGCGCGAAGCGGCCGCCGCGATGCCAGGTGCCGGCGAAGCGCTGCCAGCGCATCGCGAGCCGTTTCTCATGGCCCGAGCGCAGCAGCGCCACGTTGCGGTCCGCGTCGTAGCCGATGAGCACCGCGTAGTGCCAGATCGGCAGTTTCTGGACACCCAGGTTCTGGAGCACGAGCACGGGCCGCCCCGCTTCGAGTTCCGCGACCATCTCGTCAGCCGTCGTCGAGAGCACGAACGGCAGCCGGCCGTGGCGCCGCGCCGCGCCGATGAGCTCGAGCTGCAGGCTTCCGTGCCGGTCGGGAATGTAGACCTCCGGCGCCAGCGTCTCCGGCGCCACGTTGACGCCGCTCGCGGCGAGCAGCGTCGCGAGTGCGGCGGGGCCGCACTGGTGGTCCTCCTGCGGGAAAAAGGGCGTCGAGGCGAGCTCGATCGCGCGTGGGGCGGCAGCCGACAGGCCCGCCGCGAGCGGTGGCGAGGCGGCGCAGCCGGTGAGCGCGACCGCGAGCGCCGCGAGGACCGGCGCGCCCCGGGTCACGCCTTCTTGAAGATGTCGATGACGCCGACGACTTCGAGGATGATCAGCACGATGAACACGATGCCGATCACGGCGAGCGCGTCGCCGCCGGCGGGCGCCTGCTCGATCTGGCCCGCGAGCGTCGCGATTTCCTGGTCCGAAAGCGCGCCGATGCGGCCGTCGATCGCGGCCGGGTTGACGCCCATCTCAGCGAGCTTGGCGCGTACATCCGAGCGTGCGAGCGCGGCCTCGACCACCGCGCGCGGGCTCCCGCCGCGCACCGCAGCGATCGCATCGGCCGTGCCGACGACGCTGGCCGCAGCCGGCATCTGCATGCCGAGCGACACCAGGCTGACGCTGACAAGCGTCACACAGGTGCGACGAAATCCTTCAATGCGCATCGGACACCTCCGGTCCATTCAGGGTTGAACGCAAACGTAGCATGTCGACAGGCCTATTCACCGCCTTCAGGCCCGAAGAAGAATACCCAGGTCGCAAAATCCGGGCTGAAGTCCACGAACCGGTGCACGACGCCTGCGCGCACGAACAGAGTATCGCCCTCGTGGAAGGGTGTGCGCTCCCGGCCGTGCTCGAATGTTCCGATCCCATTGATGATGACATAGACCTCATCTTTCTTATGAGGCTCCTGTCGGTCGACGCCTACGGGCCGGTAGATCTCGATCTCGAGCGTGCCCTGGCGGAAAAGCGTCACGAATTTCGCTCCCGACCGGGCCAACGCGGCGCCCGCCTCCACCAGGGTCCAGGTGCTGCTGTCCACCCTGTTCATGATCGCTGCAGCTGTTCCTTGGCACGGCGGATCTTGCCACGCAGCCGTGCCGCCGTGTCGCTCTCGCCATAACGGCCCTTGTGCACGTGGCGGATACGGTGCACGCCCGGCACGTCGAGCCCGACGCCATCGGTGCCGAGCAGCCAACGGAACGCGCTGTCCTCGAAGGTCTTCGCCCAGCGCACGGTCGGCCGCTGGTACACGCCGAGCTGTTCGCAGTAGCCGCATTGCCGTGCCGCGTCGCCATGCACGATGTGATAGGCGCCTTTCGCCTTGGGCGGGTTGGCCGCGAGCGTGAACCGGCCCGTGTCGATTTCGACGACGCGCGGACGGCCGCGCTCCGCGGCGAGCATGGGATTGGTCTCCTCGAGCATCGGCGTGATGCGCTCGAATTTCGGGTACGTGAGCAGGTCCTGGCGGCCCTGCAGCCCGGATGAGAGGGAATCGAGGCAGTCGCGATGAAAGACGATGTCGCAGTCGGTGAACCAGACCCAGTCCGCCTGCGTCGCGCGCGCGGCGCGGTTGCGCCCGATCGCGCGCCGGAAGAGCTCCGGCGGCGGCAATGCCTGCCAGTTCCAGCTGACGCCCGGGACGGCGATGCCGCCGAAGAAGTCCAGCGTCGCGAGCGTCCGGGTGTCTTCCGGTGCGTGGAACACCGTCATTCGCACGCATGCCCGCGTCGGCGGGAAATTCACCAGGGAGGAGAGCTGGTAAGCCAGCAGGTGCGCATACCGCCAGCAGTGGCTCACGATCTCGATGTCGAGCATTCCCGATCGCGCCGTGAGGTTCTCGGGCCGGGGCGGCTTCAGGAACCAGCGCGCGGGCACGAGGCCGGTAGCCGCAATCCGGACGAATGCCAGCTCGATGTCGTCGCGCAGGCTCAATCGGGCGGCCTCCGCTCGCCCGTCCATGGATAGCGCTCAACGATGGCGCGGCAGTCCCGCCAGTAGACGTAGTCGGGGCTGGGCTTGCGCCAGTCGCCGTAGATACGCGTGAGGACTTCCTCGGCGTTGTTCGGAACCCGCCAGCGCTTCCCGTAGAGCTCGAACTCGCTGAGGCCGTGTGCGGGCACTTCGTTGATCAGCTCCAGCGGCGGCTTCCGTTGGTGGAAGTACCAGCGGATATTCGCGCCGTCGCGGTCGAAAAGAAAGAAGTCGTAGCGCACCGCCTCGTACTTCAGGGTCCACATCGTGGTGCGGCCGTCGTTGTTCACCTGGGGCGGCCGGAGGTTGTAGCCTTCGGCCCGCAGCTTGCGCATGGCCGTGAGGAAGAGCGGCAGGTCCCGGTCCATGAACCCGAAATCCGAGTCGTGGTCCCAGGCGATGGGCGCGCCATCCCGCATGCAGCCGAGCAGCAGGCCCATGATCATCCAGTACCGGTCGGCGAAGGTCGTGCGCGAGAGCAGATCGTGCAGTCGAATCAGGCCGCGGCGCCGGCGATCCTCGAGCCTGCCCCAGCGAAGGCGATAGAAGAACTCATTGAGCCTGCGCACGCGGCCCAGTATAGCCGCCGGCGCCGGAAATCCCGCCGCGAGCGGGGCTCAGCCGCCGCCGCAGGTTTCCAGGTTGCCGCAGATCCGCCGCATCTGGTCCACTCTTTCCCGCTCTTCGGCCTGCGCGCGCAGGTATTCGCGAATGCCCGTCTCGTCGTAGCATTTCTCCGCCGGGAAGCGCGTTCCCACCACGGATTCCTTGCGGCAGTAGACGACGAACTTGCCGCGTTTCTTCGGCTTGAAGCCGGGCGGCAGCCTGATTTCCTTCTGATCGTCGACCGCCGTCGCCTGGACGGCGGGCGCGTCCGTGGACGGTTTTTCGTCGCCGGGCGCAGGCGTCGCGGCCAGGAGCCACGCCGGAAACACCAGCGCCGGAATGAGCGCCATGCGCACTTCGGGACCCCCTCAAATCCTCGACCTGCCGATGTTAGTCCCCGGCCTTGCCGGATAGGTTCCATTGTAGCAGACTTGGTTGAATGATCAATCAAGCACCGGCCGATACGCGCTGGCGCATCCTCGAGGCGGCGATGCACCTGTTCTGGGAGAAAGGCTATGGCTCGACGTCGGTCGCCGACATCCTGGCGCGCGCCGGCGTCAACAGCGGCAGCCTCTACCACTATTTCCCGGGCAAGCAGGATCTCCTTGTCGCCGTGCTCGACGCCTATGCCGGCGGAATCCGGCAGATGCTGCTGGAGCCCGCCTGGCGCGGAGTTTCCGACCCCATCGAGAAGATCTGGCGCCTGATGGACGCCTATCGTGTGGCGCTGAACCAGACCGAATGCACCTACGGCTGCCCGATCGGCAGCCTCGCCCTCGAGCTGCACGAGCCGGACCCCGCCGTGCGCGAGCGTCTCGCGAAAAACTTCACGCAATGGACGGCGGCGATCGAGGAGTGCCTGGAAGCCGCCGGCGAGCGCCTGCCAAAGGAAGTCGACCGTCGCGCGCTTTCGGAGTTCGTGCTGACGACGATGGAAGGCGGCGTGATGCTCGCGCGCAGTTACCGCGACATCGGCTACTTCGACCGGGCAATCGGGGAACTGAAATCGTATTTCAACCGCCTGCAGCGCTCGGCGAGGGCGCCGGCCCGCCGCAGGCCGCAACGACGCAACAAGGGGAAGTCACATGCCTGAGGTGAACTGGCTCGCCGTGCTCGCCGCGGCGATTTCTTCATTCCTGCTGGGCGGGCTCTGGTATTCGCCGGCGATGTTCTTCAAGGCCTGGCAGCGCGGCGCGGGGCTCACGGACGAGCAGCTCCGGAAGGGCGGCCATCCCGGAAAGGTCTATGGTGGGGCCTTCGTGCTGTCCCTGATCGCGGCCGCCGTGTTCGCGATTTTTCTGGGCCCGCAGCCTGACGTCGGCTTCGCAACCTCCGCGGGATTTTCCGCGGGGCTTTGCTGGGTCGCCGCGAGCTTCGGCATCAACTACCTGTTCGAGCGCAAGGGCCTCGCACTGTTCCTCGTGAACGGCGGCTATCACACCGTCCAGTTCACGCTCTTCGGGCTCATTCTTGGCCTCTGGCATTGATCTCCCAAAGGGGACCCAAAGGGGACGGTCCCCTCTAGAGGGGACCGTCCCCTTTTATGCCCCCTTTTATGAAGGGGTGCGCCCCCTTCAGTGCCTGGTCGGGTAGAGCGGCGGCAGCGGGCAGTGCAGCACGGCGCAGATCGCACGCAACAGCTCGGATTCGGCGATCGTCATGCGCAGGTCATGCGAAATCGTGGTCACGAGCGCCTTCACGAGCGTCGCTTTCAGCGCGGGCTGCAGACGGTCGATGCGGGTCAGCGCCTGGTCGAGTTGCGGCGGCCAGTGGCCCAACCTCAGGAAGGGCGGGTGAATGCCCGGCAACAGGATCGCGATGCCGGCCTCGTAGGCGCCCCGCGCTTGCGGCTCATTTTCGCTCCCCTGCATGGCCAGTACGGAGAACAGGACCTGCAGCTCGTCACGCGCTCCCTGCGCACTGAGGGTGCCGGAAGCGCGGCGCCGCGGATCGAGATTGTCCTGCAACTGCACCTGCGCGAGTTTCCTGAGCGCGTAGGCGAAAGCCGAGCTGCGGCCCTCGCGCACGAGCAGGCCATTCAGGCACTTGAGCAACGCGACGCGCTCCGCACGCGCGAGCTGGCTCAGCACCTCGAATACCTGCAGCAGTGCCGGCATGCGTTGCATGGCCGTGAGCGCATCGGCCTCGCCCAGCACGGTATTGACCGCGTCCTGGAAATCGCCGCCCAGCTGCTGGCGGATGAACGCCAGCTGGCGCTCGCGCGCATCCGGCGCGGTGTCGATCGCGAGCGCGAGAAAAAGCGCCGCCGCCTGACGCGGGTCGTGGGCCGCGCGCTGGAATGACGCCGGCAGCGACTCGAGCATCTCCTGGGCCTGCCGTACGTGATCCGTGCCCGGATTGGCGACCAGCTCCGCGACCGCGGCCGGCGCGAGCACGATGGCGCCTTCGAGCAGTCCGGCCTGGCGGGAGACCGCGTGCGGCGTCGTGCGGTCGGCTTCCCCCTCCGCCGTCGCCCGCTCCTCGTTCATGCGCCGCCGGGCGGCCTCGAATTCCGAGGGCTGGAACCCCGGATCGAGTTCCCGGATGCGCTCGATGAGCGGCGGATGCGTCGCAAACGCCCGCTGTACGCCCTCGGCGAACAGCAGGTGCGCCACCTCTTCCGGGTCCGCGTCCGAAAAGCGCGAGCCGATGCCGAGCGCACCGATCTTGACCAGTGCTCCCCGAAGTCCATGCGGGTTCCGCGTGAACTGCACGGCCGACGCGTCGGCCAGCGATTCCCGGTTCCGCGATACGGCCGCCTGTATCAGCCGGCCGAAGAACAACCCGATCCAGCCGAGCGCGAGCACCACCAGCGCCGCGAGGAAGATCACCGCGACGCCGCCGCCGCCTTTTCGGCCGCCGCTGCGCGGCCCGTGCCGGAGAACCAGGCGGGCGATCATCGCGATGACCGTCAGCCCGAACAGCAGCCCGATGAGCCGCGTGCTGAGCCGCATGTCCCCGTTCAGCACGTGGCTGAATTCGTGGGCGATGACGCCCTGCAGCTCGTCGCGGTTGAGGTTCACGAGCGCGCCGCGAGTGACAGTGATCGCGGCATTGGCGGGGCTGTAGCCGGCGGCAAACGCGTTGATGCCGGGCTCGCGTTCGAGGACATAGATCTGGGGCACCGGGACGCCCGAGGCGATCGCCATCTCTTCGACGACGTTCCGCAGGCGCTGCCTGAGCGGGTCCGTCGTGTCGGCGCCGACGCGCGTGCCGCCCAGCTGCTCGGCCACCTTGCTGCCGCCGGCCGAGAGCGAGACCGTGCGCACCAGGCTCGAGATGCCGATGGTACCGATCACGACGACCGAGGTCAGGACGACTGCGGCCGGGTAATGCGAAAGCGACAGGTCCTGCGTGGCGAGCAGGCCGCCGTCCTTCACGGACAGGATCGCAACCGCGGTGACGACGACAAGGTCGATCGCGATCACGATGGCGGCCACTGCAGCCAGGAACAGGAAGACCATCCACCGCGACTGCCGCCGGGTCGCGGCCTGCCGCGCGAAGAAGTCCATGGACCCTCAGCCCCGCGTGGCGGGAATCAGGTGAAGCTGACCTGCGGCACGTCGCGCTTGGCCGGCGATTCGATCTCGAGCAGTTGCGCCGGCGTGAAATTGAACATGCCCGCGACGACGCTGCCCGGGAACACTTCGCGCCGGTTGTTGTAGCCCATCACGGAATCGTTGTACGCCTGGCGCGCGAAAGCGACCTTGTTCTCGGTCGTGGTCAGTTCCTCGGAGAGCTGCATCATGTTGCGGTTCGCCTTCAGGTCCGGATAAGCCTCGGCGAGCGCGAACAGGCGGCCGAGCGCGCCGGACAGTGCGTTCTCCGCGCCGGCGAGCTGCTGCACGGCAGCCGGGTCGCCCGGCTTCGCCGAAGCGGCCTTGAGGCCCGCAACCGCGGCGTTGCGCGCCGTGATGACCGCCTCGAGCGTGTTGCGCTCATGCGCGAGATAACCCTTGACCGTCTCGACCAGGTTCGGGATCAGGTCGTGGCGGCGGGTGAGCTGGACATCGATCTGCGCGAACGCGTTCTTGTAGGCGTTTCGCGCCGTGACGAGGCCGTTGTAGATGCCCACCACGAACAGCGCGATGAAGACGACGATCGCGAGAATTATCCATCCCATGGCGGCCCTCCCCTGACGACGGGCGAATGATACACCGTCAGCGCGCAGGCCCGACGGCCAGGCGCACGCGCAGCCAGGCCGCGATGTCCTGGATCTCCGGCAGGCAGACCTGGTGCTGCATCGGGTATTCCTTCCATTCGACCCGGTAGCCGCCGGCGCGGAGCCAGTTGCAGGCCATGACGCCGAGCGCGATCGGCAGGACCGGGTCGTACAGGCCGTGGCACATGAGGATCGCCGTCTGCCGGTTCGCTTCGGCAAGCACGCCCGCGAGCTTCGACTGAAGGGGCAGGTAGCAGGACAGGCCGAGAATCCCGCCGAGCGGCTCGGCATGACGCAGCGCGCCATGCAGCGCGATCGCGCCGCCCTGCGAGAAACCCGCGATCACGATGCGCTCCGACGGGATGCCGGCCGCGCGTTCCGCTGCGATGAAACCTTCGAGCACCGCTATCGCTTCGTGTATGCCCTCCTCGTCCGCGCGGCCCTCGGCCGTCAACGTCTTGATGTCGTACCAGGCACGCATGCGCATGCCCATATTGAGCGTCACCGGACGCACCCGCGCGTGCGGGAACACGAAACGCACGCCGGGTGCGTCCGGCAGCTTCAACTCGGGCACGACCGGCGCGAAGTCGTGACCGTCGGCGCCGAGCCCGTGCAGCCAGATGACGCTCGCCGAGGCCGGCGTCGCCGGCGCCAGGACGACAGCGTCCGCGGTTTCCTGCATGCGATGACTCATGGGATCAGCAGTTCTGGTATTTCCAGTTGCGCTGTCGGCCGAGCGCGAGCCACTCGATCGTCGTCGCCAGGCGCCGCTCGCGCGTCGCCTCCCGCTTCGCGTCCGTCAGCCATTCGACGTATTCGCGCTGCTGGGCCGGCGTGAGGCGCTGGAAAGCCGCGCGCGCCCTTGGGTTTTTCTTCAGGGCGGCGACAAGGTACGGCGGCGGCTTCACGGGCGGCTTGCGCCGCTGCTCGCGCGCCGGCTTGAGCCCCGCCTCATTCAGCGCGACCGCGGCCCGGATGGTGCGCAGGATGAGCGCATCGGGCGGCATCTCCGCAAGGGTCCGGATCCTGCGTCCGCCCATGCTCGAGTCACCGGATGGCGGAAACATCTTCCTCGAGTCCTTGCCGAGCCGCTTCTTGAGCAGCTTCCGGCTCCAGAAACCGAAGGCCGCATGCCGTTTGAACGCCGCGATGTTCCCGACGATGCCCTGGTACTCAAAGTGCGGAACGCCCCACTTGATCGTCTCTTCGATCCCCGGGCAGGCCTTGTGCATCAATGCACGGACGCGCCGCAGGATCGGCCGCGCGAAATCCCCGGCATTCGCGATGTAGGCGTCGACGGCCGGGTTTTTCATGCGCGAATTCTATCGCGCGGCGCGCGCCCGATCACTCCACCATGCCCAGGCCACGAGCAGCCACATCGCCATGGCGGACCATGCGACCGCCATCGGGTTCGGCGGCGGCGGACCGAAGACATTGGCGATCTGGATGACGACCAGAATCGCAACCAGCGCTCCGAATCCCCAGGATCCCGCCGCGCGCAGCGCGCGCGTGCCCGCGAGGTAGATGGCGACGCCGCCGGCCAGCAGCAGGATTTCGAGCGCAAGCGCCAGGTCCGGGCTGCCCCACAATCCCAGCCCGTAGCGAGCCGGTGCGCCGGGCGCGATGCAAGTGAGTCTTCACCGTATTGACCGGCAGGCCCATCATGGCCGCGACCTCGTCCACCGGCCGATCGTCCATATAATAAAGTGTGACGGCCTGGCAACCGCCGTCGGCCACCGCGAGAAGGTGAAGCGCGCGGAGCTCCGTCATCGCGAGCGGATCGCGGCCATCGAGAAAGGCATCGAGCTGCCGCCGGATCCGTTGGACCTCGTTTCGGACAGGAAGGTCGGGTCGCTCAGGGGCGGGATCATGGGCGTGCGGGTCGGCATTGCGAACCTGATCAGCTACTTCGTGGAAGCGCGGAGCAGGAACGGCAACGGCAAATGAGCTGCGGCGGCACGGGTCAGCCGCCGATGACGATGCGAGCCAGCGTCCCGCCCGCGGCGCGCGGCTCCAGGCCCAGCGCTCCGGCATCCCCGAAGCACAGCCGGAGGCGCTCCGCCACGTTGGCGAGGCCGTGACCGGGGAGCAGCGCGGCCGCGTTTCCCCTGTCGATGCCAAGGCCGTCGTCCTCGACTTCGATGACGACCCCGGAATTGCGCGCAAAGATGCGAACGTCGATATTCAGCGGCCGCGACGACATCATGCCGTGCCGGATCGAGTTCTCGATCAGGGGCTGCACGATGAGCGCCGGCACACGCCGCTTGCCGAGCTCTTCCGGCATCGAGACGAAGTACCGGAATTGCGAATCGAAACGCAGCTTGCAGAGCTTCAGGTAACTCTGCAGGAAATTGATTTCGTCGCCGAGCGTGACATTCAGGTCGCGGCCGCTCCGCAACGCCATGCGCAGCAGCTCCCCGAGGCGGCCGATGGCGTCGAAGGCCCGGTCGCGCTCGCCGATCTGGACGAGGCTTGCGATCGCGTTCAGGCTGTTCAGCAGGAAATGCGGGTTGATCTGGGCCTGGAGCGCCTGCAGCCGCGCCTCCGCGAGCTGCGCCTCGAGCCGCGCGCCGCGCAGCTCGGTCTGTGCCGCGTCCCACATCACCTGCAGCCGCAGCCGGTGACTGCGGATCGCCGCAAAGGCGGCGAGCGCGATCCCGAGGATGCTGAAGTTCATCGCCCAGAACGCCGGACCGGCGGGCGGCAGGAAATAGGTGTCGTAGAGCTGCTGGATGGTCGGCGGCAGGTTGTGCCGGATGATGTAACTGAAGTACGACATCGCCGTGGATCCCGCGAGGGCGATTCCGCTCCACGCGACCAGCATCGAGGTCCACAGCACCCGCCCGGGCCCCGTGATGGTCCTGTGCAGGGCTCGATACAGCGGCGGGCTCACCAGCACCCAGAAGCAGTAGTGCGGGATCATCGCCATGAGCGTGTCGATGAAGGTGACGTCCCGGCGCTGCGCCTCGTAGTTGACGTAGAGCCCGAACGCCACCGAAAAAGCCATCGCAAGCCAGGTGCCGGCGAGCGAAAGCCATCGCGAAGGCTGCTCGCCGATGAGCCGCTCGACCTCCCGGCTGCGGTCAGGCGCGAGTCCGGCCGGCGCGGGCTCCGGCACCGGCCTGACGGCGCCGGCATCGATCCCGTCGAGGAGCGTCGACTCGGCGCGGAAAGCCATCACTTCTCCTTGCTTCCGATCCCGTTCAGCAGTTTTTCGAGGATCTCGCGGCGCGCGCGGCCCATTGGCAGCGCCTGCCCGCCGTGCAGGTAGATGTTGTAGCGGCCATCCCCGCTGGAGCGCACTTCACGGACGTGCGCCACGTTCACGATGGCGGAACGGTGGATGCGGAAGAATCGCCTCGGGTCGAGCTCGCATTCGAGCGAGGCGAGCGTGCGCGACAGTAGGTACTCGCCATTCTTGGTGTGGACCCGGCTGTACTGGCTCGCACCCTGGATCCAGGAGATGTCGCTGACCTCGAGCGAAAACATCCGCCGGCGCACGCGGATCGTCATCTGGTCGGCGTAGGTCTGCGCAGGCGCCGCGGCGCGTCCGCCGGCGTTGCCATCGGCGCCGACCGCACCGGCAATCTGGCGCGCGAGGCCCGCGACGCGATGCTCCGCGATGCGTTTTTTCGCGCGCATCACGCTGCCGGCGAAGCGTTGGCGCTGCACCGGCTTCACGAGGTAGTCGGACGCCTGCGCTTCGAACGCGGGCAGCGCGAATTCCGGGTGAGCGGTCACGAAGATCACATAGGGGACCGGCTCGCCGATGTCCTGCAGGAACTCGATGCCGCTGCCGCCCGGCATCTCAATGTCCATGAAGATGAGGTCGGGTTGCTGCTCGGCGATCTTGCGTCGCGCTTCGTCCGCGGACGCGGCTTCGCCGACGACCTGGACCTCGTCGTCGGACGCAAGCAACGAGCGCAGCATCCGGCGACCGAGTTCCTCGTCGTCCACGATGAGCGCGCGCACCCTGTTCGTGCCCTTGTCCGCCATGTCGAGCTCACCCGCCAGGGCCGTTGGCATTCTGCAACATGAGATACGGCCCGCGGTCAGTTCGTTCCGCAAAACTTGCGAACGGCCGGAAAGCTTTGCCAAGTGCCGGTTTTTCTGACGTTTGCCACCGTAAGGTCTGACGACGCAACAGACCCCTGTGGCGGCCCCTTGTTGCCCTGGCACAACGGGCAAATCGCAGTCACGACGGGTTCGTTGTCTTTCGCAACCAACCGGGCGGCCGGGCCGCCCGCGGGAGGAAGAGCAATGGAACGTAAACACCAGGTCGCGTCGGCCGTCCGTCGCGCACTCGTCATGGGTGCATTGACGGCCGCCGGCGTGGCACCTGCGCTCGCGCAGGAAAACCTGGGTGAAATCGTCGTCACGGGCTCGCGCATCCGTTCCGCGAATCTCGAGGCGACGACACCCGTCACGCAGGTCACCGCGGCGGATGTCGTGACGCAGGGCGTCACCCGCATCGAAGACCTCGTCAACCAGTTGCCGCAGGCCTTTGCGGCGCAAAACGTGACGATCGCGAACGGCGCGACGGGCACGGCGACCCTGAACCTGCGCGGTCTCGGCTCGCCCCGCACGCTCGTGCTGATCGACGGCCGGCGCATGCCTTATGGCGGCGTGAATTCGGCGTCCGCGGCGCCGGACATCAACCAGATTCCGACGGCGATGGTCGAGCGGGTCGACGTGCTGACCGGCGGCGCATCGGCCGTTTACGGTTCGGATGCGGTGGCCGGCGTCGTCAACTTCATCATGAAGAAGGACTTCGAGGGCGTGCAAGTGTCCAGCCAGTACAACTTCTACTGGCATGAGAACGACTTCAGCGGTCCCGGAGCAACCAAGCTGCGCGACGTCATCGCGGCCCGCTCGGCGGGCAACCCGAGCCAGTTCGCGCTGCCGGACAGCAGCGTGGTCGACGGCGAGGGCAAGGAGCTGTCGCTCATGGTCGGCGTCAACAGCGGCGACGGCCGCGGCAACCTCACCGCCTACGCCACGGTGTTCGACAGCAAGGCGGTGCTCCAGGGCGACCGCGACTACTCGGCCTGCACGCTCGCGGCGGGCCCGACCACCAGCTTTGCCTGCGGCGGCTCGGCAACCAGCGCGGGCGGGACGTTCACGGACTTCTCCACCTATGCCCTGACCGTCGACACGGCCAACGCGATGCGCAACACGGACGCCCTGTCCAATACGCAGAGCAATGACCTGTACAACTTCGGCCCGCTGAACCATTACCAGCGCCCGGAGCGTCGCTACAGCATCGGTGCCATGGGTCACTACGAGTTCGGCGACCACGCGGACGTCTACACGCAGCTGATGTTCACGGACTACGAGTCGATCGCGCAGATCGCCCCGGGCGGCGATTTCGGCGACTCGACCGTGATCAACTGCGACAACCCGCTGTTCCCGGTGGGCAGCCTCGCCACGATCGGTTGCGGTCCCGCGCAGGTCGCCGCCGGCGCCACGGTGCCGATGTACATCCTCCGGCGCAATGTCGAGGGCGGCGGGCGGCAGGCGTCATTTGCGAATTCCTCGTTCCGGATGGTCGGCGGCGTCCGCGGCGCGATCAACGACGGCTGGAACTATGACGCTTCGGCGCAGTATTCGACCACGACGGCCGATGCGTCGACGCTCAACTACTTCGTGATCCAGCGCCTGCAGCGCGCACTCGACGTCATCGACGTCGGCGGCGTGCCGACCTGCCGCTCGGTCGTGGACGGCAGCGACCCGAACTGCGTGCCCTGGAACCCGTTCGTGCCGAACGGCGTGACCCAGGACCAGCTCAACTACCTCCAGGCCACCGGCATCCAGGTCGGCCGCCTGAGCCAGGAGGTCTACAACGGCGTGGTCACCGGCGACCTCGGCGTCTACGGCGTGAAGACGCCGTGGGCGAGCGACGGCGTGCAGGTGGTGTTCGGCAGCGAGTATCGCCGCGATACGCTGAGCAACAAGGTCGACGCCCTGCAGGAAGCCAACCAGCTTTCCGGCGCGGGCGGCGCGGTGATCGGCATCAGCGGTGCCACGAAGGTCAGCGAGCTCTTCTTCGAAGGCCGGGTTCCGATCGCGCAGGACCAGGCATTGGCGGAGAGCCTGTCCTTCGACACGGCCTACCGGTACTCGGACTATGGCAACGGCGTATCGACTGATACGTACAAGTTCGGCATGGAGTGGGCGCCTGTTTCGGACGTCCGTTTCCGTGCCAGCTACCAGCGTGCGGTCCGCGCGGCCAACATCGTCGAGCTGTTCACGGCGCAGGGCTTCAACCTGTTCGATGCGACGGGTGATCCCTGCGGCGCGGCGGCGCGTGATCCGCAGGCGAGCGCGGCGGAGTGCATCGCGACGGGCGTGCCGGCCGGCAATGTCGGGTCCGGAATCCTGGACAGTCCGGCCGGCCAGTACCAGTTCCTCCAGGGCGGCAATACCGCGCTGACCCCGGAAGTGTCGGATACGTACTCGTACGGCATCGTGTTCCAGCCGCGCTGGGTCCCGGGTCTTGCAGTCACGGTCGATTACTTCGACATCAAGATCGACAACACGATCACCACCTTCGGTGCGCCGAACACCTGGACTGCGTGCTATACGAACAACGATCCTGCGGCTTGCAGTCGCATCCAGCGCAATCCGAACGGGCAGTTGTGGATCGGTTCGGGCAATGTGGTGGACACCAACATCAACATCGGCTCGCTCTCGACGACCGGCTACGATGTCAACATCGGGTACACGGGGGTCCAGATCGGCCGCTTCGGCAGCCTGGCCTTCAACCTGACCGGGACCTATGCGGTGGACCTCATCACCCAGCCGGCGCCGGGCATCGACCTCAACCCGAACCCGAACGTGTTCGACGACACCTACGACTGCGTGGGCTTCTATTCGTCCGTGTGCAAGACGCCGACGCCGCAGTGGCGGCATCGGTTGCGGACGAGCTGGCAGACCCCGTGGGATCTCGACCTGTCACTCACGTGGCGTCACTACGGTGAGACCACCGGCCTCACCGGCCCGAACAACACGTTGCCGGGCAACCGCATCGATCGCGTTCTCGCCGCCGAGGACTACTTCGATCTCGCGGCGAACTGGGCTTTCACCGAGAAGGCCAACCTGACGCTCGGCATCAATAACGTGCTGGATGACAACCCGTCGATCTCGGCCAGCGTCGGCACCACCGGCAACGGCAATACCTTCCCGCAGACCTACGACGCCCTCGGTCGCTACGTCTTCCTGCGGGCGACGGTGGACTTCTAACGACGGTTCCTGACAGCTCCCTGTTTGACCACTCGCGGCGGCCTCCGGGCCGCCGCTTTTTTCTGAAGGGGACGCGCCCCTTCATATTGGCGAAGGGGTCCGGCCCCTTCACGAATATGAAGGGGCGCGTCCCCTTCAAAGATTGCCGCGTTCCCAGGGACCCCAGATGGCGAAGGTGATGCCTGGCTCCTGGATATTGGCAAACAGCACCTCGCCGTTCGCGTCGAAGCAGCAGCCGGCCCACTCCTCCGGCCGGTAGTCGCGTGGCTCGATGTGCTTGCCGGCGCCGGCGACCTGATTTTTGTTGAGCGTCACCACGTTCTTGGCAAAGGCGTAAGACTCGCCAGCATCGGTGACGCCGAGCAGCCGCGTGCCGGGCCCGTAGCGGTCGATCACCGGGTGGCCGTCTTCGCACAGGAACAAGCCGCCACGCGGACTCACGCAAATGTTGTCGATGTTGTCGGCCACGATGCGCCGTGCGGCGACGAAAACGGCGCGGAGCGTGCCGGCGGCCGGGTCCAGCTCCCAGATCGCACCATTGCCATGCCCGACGCGACCCAGGTCATCCACGCCTGCCTCGGAATCGACGATGTAGTACTTGCCGTCGCGATGGCAGATACCCTCGGCCTTGCTGAGGCGAATGCCGCCGGCCGCGGTGGACTGCAGGTAAGGACCGCTGCCTCGGTCGCCCGTCCGCGATTTAGCCGAGGGGACGCTGCCTGGGTCGGCATCCGGGTGCTCGATGTCCACCCACTCCAGGCGGTGGACGTCGCCGAGTGCCGGTCGGCGCAGGTCCGTGTTCGGGTGGCCGACGACGCGCGGCGCCTGCAGACGCCCGCCTGCCTCGTAGCTGCCGGGAACGCCGCTCGCGTCGTGCGGAATGAAGCGGTAGAAGCAGGAGTTTCCCGGGTTGTCCTCGGTGAGGTACGCGGTCTTCGTCACCGGGTCGACCGCGACGGCCTCGTGTTTCATCCGGCCCATATCGACGATCGGCCTCGCGGTGGTCGCGCGGGCGTCCGGCCGCACCTCGAAGACATAGCCGTGCCGGCGCCCGCCCCGCGGCGTCAGGTCGATGACCGTTTCCTCGCAGGAGAGCCAGGTGCCCCAGGGCGTCGCGCCGCCCGCGCAGTTGTAGATGGTGCCGCCGAGCGAGGGTTCGACGCTCACCCACTGCCGGCCGCGGAACCTGAGCGTCGTCGTCCCGCCCGCCGGGAGAAATTCGGTCGTTTCAGGAGCGGTGGTGTCGTAGCGCGCCGGCGCGCGGATGATGCTGCCGCGCGCGCGCTCGTGGTTCCGCACGAGCGTGACCTCGAGTTCCTCGCCCCGGCCCCGCGTCGCGATCACGCCCATGCCGTCGTGATGACTCGGCGCCGGCGCGCCGTCGGTCATCGGGTCGCCCGTCCAGGAGTAGGTCCGGTACTGGAATCCCTCCGGCAGCAGGATCAGCGGCAGGCCGGTCTCGAGGTCCCGGGACTCACGGAGCGGGCCGTAAGGCCCCTCCACACTGCGTGACTCGCGCGATTGAGCGTGCGCACGGCGCGCCTGCATCGCCGCCATCACGGCGACGAAGGAAGCCGAGCCCGCGAGGAACCCGCGGCGACTGAGGCGGGAAGGCACGCGGCATTCTACCTTCCCAGAGGGGACGGTCCCCTCCAGAGGGGACCGTCCCCTTTAAAAGACCCGGTCCACGCGGCAGGCATAGCAGCCGCGCCGCGCGAAATGGATGTGCAGATAGCCGACGTCCGGACGGTCGAGGTAGCGCTCGATGAGCGGCTCGGCCGCGGCGCCGTCCACGACCTCGGCGTCGAGCATCTCGTCCGCGGCGTCATACGCGCGCACGGAGAGCGGCCGGAGCGCCAGGTACGGCGGCAGTTCATTCACGACGCGGGCCGCTTTTTCGATGCCGCGGCGGACGAAGATCGGGCCCGAGGCGCGATACGGCGAGCGGCTGTCCTGATGAGTGAAGGGCAGCAGCAGCACGGCCTCCCCGACCGGCGCGTCCTCGAGGCTGATGCGGCAGGGAAAACCGACCGGCTGGTCCGCACGCATCCAGCGCATCCCGCGCTCGGCAAGCGCCGTGTCCGCCAGGCTGAACAGCTTCTCGAACTGTGCGGGTTCGAGTCCGCGTAGCTGGTAGTTCATCGGCCGCAGGATTGACCAATGCCGTCCGGGCCGCAACCCGGTTCTTGCGGTGGCGGCGGCCGCTTGATCGCGTCGAACAGGTCGCCGCGCGGTTTCTTCCGGTCGCCGAACCGGGCCAGGATGCAGGTCCGCACGCCCCGCCGGGCCTCGTGGACTTCCTTCAACGCGATGCTATGCGAGGAAATCGAGACGAAGCAGTCATCCGAGACCCAGATGATCGTCTCGCCCTCCGGAGTCGTAACCGTCGTGCCGACCCGGGGCAGCGGCTGCGCCCAGATGGAGGGCGGATAGATATCCCGCGGGCGCTCGGCCGGGCCCTCGGGAATCTCGCCGAACCGATGGCGCGAAGGGCCCGCCGCCATCCCCTTTGCCACTTCACGGGCCGTCTCACTCCAGTCCGGGAGGCTGAGCGGCCCGACTTCCGGCATGGGCAAGGGCGAGGCGGTGATCGGGGCGATGCGCGTGGGCAGTGTCGGAGTCCCGACCGGGAGCGCTGGCGGCGCTGGCCGGATCGGTGGAACCGGGAACCAGGCAAGATTCAAGTCGTCCGCGAGCCGGGCGGGCAGGACCGGCCTGGGCGCCAGCAGCCAGATGGCCGCCAACGCGTGCAGAAGCAGCGTGACTCCGAGCGCCGTCGCGCGGGAGCGGTTCCAGCCCGACAGCAAGCCCATTTCCACCCCCGCGTTCCAGGCAATCCGACCCTCGTTGCCCGCCGCCGGTTCGGCGAAAACCACTAAGCCTTATTTTTCAATCAGTTACAATCAATACCCAGAGCCAATCTTTGCCGCCGACCCCGCCCGCGCGTAGGATCGCGCGAGCGGTACCGGGGTAACAGGGCCGCGTCCATAACGACATCAGGGGGGATGACAGTGAATCCATTCAAAATTGTTGGCTGGGTGGCCGTTGCGATCGCGGTGATCGGCGCCTTCACCGAGATCCCGTACGCGGGGCTCCTGTTGGTGCTGCTCGGCCTGGTCGGCGGCGTCGCCGTCGCGGCCGAGGATCATGTCCGCGTGCTGGTCACCGCACTCGTGCTGACCTCGCTGTCCGGGGTGCTGATGAACATTCCGGAGATCGGCAGGTACCTGACGAGCATTTTCAGTGCGGGTGGTACGTTTGTCGCCGGCGCGGCGATCACGATCGTTTCGCGCAACGTCTGGAAGCGTTACAAGCCCTGAACGAGGTCCGCAGGACGCGGCCTGTGAAAAGGCCCTCCGCAAGGCGGGCCTTTTCTTTTGGACAGCCTGGCGCCTTCAGCGGCCGGCGATGTTGAAGTGCAGCCGCGTGTCCTGGTAGCGGTCGTCCCGCTTCGCTGCGCCGGTTGCGACCAGCACGTAGAGGATATTGAGTGCCTGCAGGGCATCGCGGACGCCGGCGCCGCGTGAACGGGTGGCGAGCTGCTTGGCCGTCACGTCCTGCTTGCCGGCATAGCGCTTGCGAATCCGGTTCACGGCATCGCGACTCACGAGGTTGAAATAGCCGCTCGCGCGCTTGGTGCGCGACGCCGACATCACGACATAGCCGCCCGCGCTCTCGAATACGAAATACGTCTGTCTCTTGCCCGCGGCTTCGCCACAGAACTTGAGGCCTTTCGCCAGATTACGGATGTTCATAGACATCCCCTTCTTGTCGAGAGCATTGATCTATCGTAGCAGGGCTGCTCGAAGGGGACGCACCCCTTCATATTGGCGAAGGGGACGCACCCCTTCACGAATATGAAGGGGTGCGTCCCCTTCAGTTGTCGTCCTTGGCGGCCACGAACACATGGGCTGCGGACCACTCCTCGAACCACTTCCCAAGCCGTTTCGCCACACGATCGGCGCTCCCCGGACGGCCACCGATGCCGGCGCGTACGGCCGCGGCCAGGGGGCGCCCTGCGGCGAGCGCCGCGAGCAGCCTGAACTGCTCCGGCTCCTGGTTACGGCGGAACACCTGGAAGTCGCGCCGAAAGACGATCGCGCAGGTCGCCCGCGGCCGCGGGATTCGCGGCCTGTCGCCGCGGCGCAGCGCGGTCATGAAATCGTTGGCGGGATAGCGCAGTTTCAGGAGACGCAGCGCCGGGTTGACGCGCAGCGTCGCCCGCTCCCACCGATCCGGGCCGATCGCCGCGAACGCCTCCGCCGTCATCGGCTCCGCGCGCGGTGCATCGAATACGTCCTCCATCGCACGTTCGATGCGCGCCACGTCGGCCGCGAGGCCGTTTCGGTTCGAGCGCGGCAGAGACCGCGCCAGGAAGCCCGGAAACTGCTCGCTGAGCGCATTGAGGGTACGCGAACGCGACGGATGCCTCGCCACGAAGCGCCGGCAAGCCTCCACAAACGCTTCCGGCCCGAGGATGCGGCGCGCGATCGGGTACTCCGCCTCCATCACCTCGACGAGGCGCGCGAAGTACATGTGCGCGTAGATCCCGAGCCGCTCGACCGAGCTCAGGCTCTTCGAGGGCAGAACGACCGCCTCGGGCTCGCGCGCGGCGAGGCCAAGGAGCCGCCGCGCGGGCCGCGACTTCAGGCCCGCCGCTGCGCCGTCCGGGTGCATGACCACCGCCTGCATCCAGCGCTCCAGCGTCGCGAGCTTCGAAGCCGCCCTCATGCAGCCACCCGCCGGGCCCCGTTCCGGAACCGTGCCGCCTTCCTGACCTCTTGTTGCAGAACGGAAAACTTGGGGATGTTCGCATCCCATTCCAGCAGGGTCGCACGTCCGCCGGCGCGGTCATGGACCCGGCCGTAGAGATCCCACACGGCGTCAATGACCCGCCCGTCGTGAGTATCGATGCAGTGCGTGCCGTTGTCCGTGTGGCCGGCGAGGTGGATCTGCACCACGTGCTCATACGGAATCGCCTCGAGATAGGCGACCGGGTCGAGGTCATGGTTCCGGCAGGTCACATAGACATTGTTCACATCGAGCAGCAGGGCGCAGTCCGCCTCCACGGCGAGCCGCGCGATGAATTCTTCCTCGGGCATCGAGGACGCCGCGAAGGTGAGATACGTCGAAGGATTCTCGAGCACCAGCGGCCGCTCGAGGTAGTCCTGGATGACCCTGACCCGCGAGACCATGTGCCTCAGGCCCTCTTCCGTGTACGGCACGGGATAGAGGTCGTGCCCGTTCAGGCCATTCACGCCGGTCCAGCAGATATGGTCGCCGAGCCATTTCGCGCTCACGCGTTTGGCGAGCGCCTTCAGCTTGTCGAGGAATTCGAAGTCGATCGGGTCCGTGCTGCCGACCGAGAGCGAGACGCCGTGCATCGCGATCGGATAGCGCTCGGCGATCCGGTCCAGGAAATGGAGCGGCCGGCCCTCCGTATCGATGAAATTCTCGGAGACGATTTCGAACCAGTCCATCGCCGGCCATTTTTCGGTGATGTGCCGGAAATGCGGCGCGCGCAGGCCGACGCCAAGGCCGAGGTCCGGCAGGCCCCAGCGATTGATCGTGGTGCGCGATGAGCCCTTCGGCGCGATCGGCTGCCGGTCCATGGATTTGCAGTTTCCGGAAAATGGCTGCCATCCGGGGTTGAAGATCCCGGATGGCAGCACGATCTGCGGTCTGACTTCAGCCGCCGCTCATGTGCGACGGGTCGACAGGCACCTTGCAGCCGCCTTTGCCCTTGCAGCTGTTCTTGCCGGCGCATCCATTGTCACTGGATTTGCAGCCGCCCTGCCCTTTGCAGTCGTTCTTGCCGGCACAGTCGTGCTTCGGCAGCTTGGACAGGTCGACATCACCTTCGTCTTCGCCCGCGGACGCGACCTTCGCGATCTGTGCACCCGCAAGCAAACCGCCCGTGACGCCCAGCATCACTTTTCCGAAGTCCCGACGATTCATGGCCATTTTTACGTTCCTCCAATTTTCTACGGTTGAATAGTCGGGCCGGCACCCCGACCGCCATCAGCAAAACCATCTTACCCTCTTGAAAACTCAGCCGCCCATGTGCTCCGGATTGACCGGCACGCTGCACCCACCCTTGCCCTTGCAGGAGTTCTTCCCGGCGCAACCGTTGTCACCGCCCTTGCATCCGCCCTGCCCCTTGCAGGAGTTCTTGCCGGCGCACTCGTGCTTGGCGCTCGCGGCGGCGCATCCGCCCTTGCCCTTGCAGGAGTTCTTGCCGGCGCAGCCGCCGTCACCCGTCTTGCAGCCACCCTTGCCCTTGCAGTCATTGTGGCCTTTACAGATGTGGGTGTCGCCGCCGCCGTCTTCGCCGGCGTAGGCGACGTTTGCGAGCTGGGCGCCGGCGAGCAGCCCGCCCGTCACGCCCAGCATTACCCTTCCGAAATCACGACGATTCATTGCCATGTCGAATCCCCTCGCTTGTGATGAGTCGGCGCGTTGAGACATCCCCAACGGTCAGCCAGTAGACCGTGCCGCCGGCCGAAATACTACGTCGCCGGCAAAAACCGATGTATCTTTTTGCGACGCAACAGCATCTACACTGGACTTTCGATGTACACACATGCATTGCTGCGGCTGCCCGGCGAGAATTTTGCGGCGGGGCTGAGCCAGGCCGGCGAGGGTGCGCCGGACCCGGATCTCGCCCTCGAGCAGCACCAGCGTTACTGCGAAGCGCTCGCGGGATGCGGCCTCTCGCTCACGGTCCTGCCCGCCGACCCCAGATATCCGGACGGCTGTTTCGTCGAGGATACGGCCCTCGTCACCGCGCGTGGCGCCATCGTCACACGGCCCGGCGCGCCTTCGCGGCGCGGCGAAGTCGGGCTGGTCGAGGCGACGCTCAGGGGCCTGTTCCCGGAAATCGCCCGGATCGAGGCACCCGGCACCGTGGATGCGGGCGACGTTTGCGAAGCCGACGGACATTTCCTGATCGGCCTGTCGGCGCGAACCAACGAGGCCGGCGCCGAGGCGCTCGCGGCCCGCCTGAGCGATTTCGGTTACCGCTCGGACATCCTCGACATCCGCGCCGCCCGCGCCCTGCTGCACCTCAAGACCGGCATCGCCTGGCTCGGCGAGGGCCGCCTGCTTGTGACTGCGGATATTCCGCGCGGGCCCGCGCTCGCCGCCTACGAAATCGTCGAGGTTCCCGCCGATGAGCGCTATGCCGCGAATGCGCTGCGCGTGAACGAGCGTGTCCTCGTCGCCGCCGGCTATCCGAAGACCCGCTCCGCGATCGAGTCGCTGGGATTCCCCGTGACCGCGCTCGAGATGTCGGAGTTCCGCAAGCTCGACGGCGGGCTCAGCTGCCTGTCCCTGCGCTGGTGATTTGACGTTATGGAATGCGCGTCAGCGTGTTCCTACGCCCAGGTCTCGTCGCGGCCGCTGTCGCAGCACTGCGACGGCGCCTAGCGTCCAATCATGCTTCGATACGCGCTCATTTTTTTCATCATCGCCCTGATAGCCGCGCTGCTCGGATTCACCGGGATCGCGGCGGGCGCCGCTGCGATCGCGAAAATCCTGTTCTTCGTATTCCTGGTGGTTGCCGGCGTGGCGCTGATCATGGGCCTGCTGCGCCGCGCCCCCTGACAGTTCCCGGGGGCGCCGTCTGACCTGACGCGGAGCCGCCCTCCGACTCTGCCCGAAATGCGCGCGGGCAACACTCGCCGCGCGGAACATTCACACAGGAGAGTCCCATGAAGCACGGCATCTCTGCCGCCTTCCTGCTGGCCGGCCTCGCGGCCGCGGCAGGCGCACACGCCGATGAAGACGCAGGCTTCTATGCCGGCGCCGGCGTCGGCCAATTCGACGTGAAGATCAATGACGTCGACGACGTCACGACCACCATCGATCGCTACAAGAGCGATGACACGGCGTGGAAGGCGTTTGCCGGCTGGCGCGCGAACAGGTGGCTCGCGCTCGAGCTTGCGTACGTCAACCTGGGCAGCCCGTCGGATGAGATCGCACCGGATACCCGGCTCACCGTCGAGACGGATGGCTTTGCGCCCTACGTCGTCGGCACGCTTCCGATCGGCGACTGGTTCGAGGCGTTCGCCAAGGCCGGCTACTACTGGTACGACACGACCGCGCGGCTCTCATCGCCGGCCGGCGTTGCACGCGACAAGAACAGCGACAGCAATTTCACCTGGAGCGCGGGCCTCGGCGTGAACTTCTTCGAGCGGGTGAATGTCCGCCTCGAGTATGAGCAGTTCGACTTCGACAACATCGACCATTCGAATGCCCTCTGGCTCACCGGGGCGTTCCGCTTCTGATTGCCTGACGGTGCGGGCGGAGCGTCGGTGTCAGACGACGTAGGCGTCTCTCCGACATCCGGCAGCGACCGGTACCGACATTCACCGGATCGGGGTCACAGCAGACTCGATTTGGCACGATTTCGAACAAGATCCAGGAGACGAACATGAACCGTGTATTGACCATGCTGATGGCGGGCGCGTTTGCCGCGTCGCTCGGCGCCTGCAATAAGGCCGAAGATCCGGCCAAAACGCGGGCCGACGTGGCCGAGGCGCAATCGGAAGCCTCGCAGGACGTGGCCGATGCCCAGGCCGACATGAACCAGGACGTCATGGAGGGCCAGGAACAGACGGCGATGGCGAAGGCCGAGGGCGATCACAAGGTCGCGATCGAGCGTTGCGAGTCGCTTGCGAGCGCCGAGCAGAAGGCCTGCAAGGATCAAGCCGACGCGGACTATGAGACCGCCAAGCAGGCGGCTGAAGCGCCCGAACCGGGTCCGTCCTGAAGCTGAAGGAGTTTTGCACACATGAAGAAGACACTTGTAGCCCTGATCGCGAGCGGAGCCCTCATCAGTGTGGCCGCCTGCTCGGCGACCCGGACTCAAAGGGCGCCGGGAGAACAGATTGACGATGCGGCCCTGCTCACGAAGGTCAAGTCCGCCCTGGTCGCGAATCCCGTGACCGAGGCGGGCGAGATCAACGTCGACGTCAATCGCGGCGTGGTGAAGCTCGCGGGCTTCGTCGACACGCAGAAGGAGAAGTCGAAGGCGGCGGAAGTTGCCGGCAACGTAAGCGGCGTCCAGTCGGTACAGAACGACATCGCCGTGAAGACGGGATCCGAGTCGGCCGGTGAATACATCGACGACTCCATCCTGACGGCCAAGGTGAAGGCTGCGCTGATCGAGAACTCCCAAACTAAGGCTCACCAGATCAACGTGGAAACCGACCACGGCGTGGTCCAGCTGTCGGGCTTCGTCGACAACGCCACCGCCAAGGCCACGGCATCGGATGTCGCCATGTCAGTCACTGGTGTGAAGGACGTCAAGAACGAGCTGAGCATCAAGTCGTACTGACCCCCCTCGTACACTTTTGACAGTTCGCTGACGTTATTTGCACCACGGGCCCGTGCCTCCCAGCGCGGGCCCATCTTTTATCCGAAGGGGACGCACCCCTTCATATTCGCGAAGGGGACGCACCCCTTCGCGAATATGAAGGGGTGCGTCCCCTTCGAAGGCTAGTGGGATTGCTGGCTTTCGCCGAGCTCCTGGATGAGCTGCGGCAGCCGCTCGTAGTCGCGGGACTTGTTCAGGAAATATTCGACGCCCAGGGCATTCGCCAGCCGCTGGTACTCCGGCAGCATGTAATTCGTGAATACGATGATCTTGGGCCGGCTCTTGCCGAGCCGCTGCATGACGCCGAAGCCCGTGCCCTCCCGGAGCTGCAGGTCGAGGATGATCACGTCGACGTGCTGGCTCGTCGCCACGGCGACAGCCGCACTCTCTTCCGACACCGCGTCCACCACCTCAACATTGTCGAGCATGTCGAGCGCCTCGCGCAGCCGCTCCGCGAGCACCCGCGAGTCTTCCACCAGCAATACGCGCAAAGTCACAACACGGAACTGCTTTAACTACTGAATCAGGCCATTGCGCAACGCATAAGACGTGATGTCGGCGTTGGTCTTGAAATGCATCTTCTCGAGCACGCGGCTGCGATAGGTGCTCACCGTCTTCACGGACAGGCACAACTCCTTGGCGATCTCCGACACCGAGCTGCCGCTCGCGAGCTTGCAGAAGATCTGGAACTCACGCTTTGACAGCTGCTGGTGGATCGGCCGGTCCGAGCCGCCGTTGTCGATCTCCGAGATCAGCAGCTCCGACATCGTCGGGCTCAGGTAGCGCCGCCCCCCCAGGATCACGTGCACCGCCTTCAGGAGATCGTCCGGCGCGCTCTCCTTGCCGAGAAAGCCATGGGCGCCGGCCCGCAGCATGTTGATGGCGTACTGGCGCTCGGGGAACCCGGAAAGGATCAACACCCGCGTATCGGGATAGCCCGAGCGCACGTGGCGCAGGATGTCCATCCCACTGCGGTCCGGCATGCCGATGTCGAGAATCAGGAGCTCCCAGGGGCTCTCCCGCAGCCGTTCCAGCGTCTGCTGGCCGGTCGCAGCCTCGCCGATCTCGCCGACGGCGGTGTCCTCGCCCAGGAGCTGGCGAAGCCCCGCCCGGACGACGGCATGGTCGTCTGCGATCAAGACCCTGGCGCTCATCATCGAGGAGTCATCCTGCTGAAAACTAACTCCTAATTCGCACATCGAAGGTCTCGGGGACGAGTCGGCGATGCCTACGCCGGGTGTAGGTGGGCTCCGACAAAAACCCCGGGGAGGATGACACAACCGACGGCTTTACCCGTAGATTGAGCGCACATGGCCACCGATAACCCCAGCCGCCTGACGTATGCGCCGATCCTGCTCGGCGTTGCCTTCATCGCGACCCTGTTCATGGTCGCCGAATCCGGCTACCGGCGCATCCACGAGGCGAGCCAGGCAATTTCCGCGGCCGAGGAGCGCCAGTCGCTGCTTTCGCGCTACCTGCGCCTCGTGCTCGACGCAGAGTCCGACCAGCGCGGCTTCCTGCTGACCGAAGACCCGCGCTACCTGCGCGGCTTCGACCCCGCGGTACGGGCGCTCGACCCGATGCTCGATCGCATCATTGCGGCCCTGCGCGCTTCGGGCCTGGACGCCGACGCGGCCAAGGCCGAGGCCATGCGTTCGACCGCCGGCAAGAAGATCGGCGAGATGCAGACCTCGCTGCGGCTCTATGGCGAGAACGGCCGCGACGCCGCGATCCAGATGATCGGCACCGACATCGGCCAGCGCGCCATGACGGACTTGCGGCACCAGCTGCGGGACTTGTGGGACCAGGAGAGCCAGCGCCTCGCGAAGGCCCGCGAGAGCTCGCAGAAAGACCTGCAAACCTCGCGCGTGCTGCTCGGCGCCGCGAGTCTTCTCTCCCTGCTGCTCGTCGTCCTGGTCGGCGCCCTGTTCGCCCGCGACATGCGCCGGCGCGCCGACGAGGCGGCAGGCCTCGACGAACGCAACCGCGAGCTCGACCGCCTCGTCCGGCAGCGCACGGCCATGCTGTTCCACCTCTCGAGCAGCCTGCAGAAGGTCGCCGAACGCGAGAAAGCGACGCTTGCCCGTGAACTCCACGACGAGCTCGGCGGCCTCCTGGTCGCGACGAAGATCGACGTCTCGTGGCTGCGCAAGCGGGCCGACGACGGCAGCGAGGCGAGCCGGCTTCGCTGGGAACGGGTGCTGCGCTGCATGGACGAGGGGCTGACGCTCAAGCGCCGCGTCATCGAGAGCCTGCGACCCACGCTCCTCGACAACGTCGGCCTGGACGCGGCGCTGCGCTGGCTGGTGGACGAGAGCCTGAGGCGCGCGGGCATCACCTGCGAGGAACAGTATCCCGAGCCGATGCCGGAACTTTCCCCCGACGCGCGCATCGCCGTCTTCCGCGCGGTGCAGGAATGCCTCATGAACATCATGAAGCACTCAAAGGCGAAGTCGGTCCTACTCCGGATCGAGGCGGACGACGATAGCATGTCGGTCATCGTGCGCGATGATGGGGTTGGCATCGACGAATCGCGGATCGAGACCCCGCAATCGCACGGGCTGCTCGGCATCCGGCACCGGATCGAGTCGCTCGAGGGCACGCTCAGGATCCGCTCGCTGGGGCCCGGCGTCGGCACGGAATGCCGATTCACGCTGCCGCTTCAACGGATACGCAAGACAGGAACCTAGCCGCATGGCCCGGAACACGCTACTTCTCGCCGCCCTGTTGCTGCTCGCGGCCTGCGGCCGGTCGTCCCAAGACGCCGCTGCGGTGAATTCAGCGGCCACGGACCCGAACGCCGTGGCGCCTGCCATCGTTTCGCCGGACGAGGAAGCCGTTTCCACGGAGCCGCCGAGCTACGAAGTTTCGATCGCGACGGCGGCATCCAGGCACAACGCCGCCCTCGAACGCTGCACGAGGCAGCCCGAAGCGGTCCGCGCGCAATGCGAACAAGAGGCAAATGCCGCATTCGCCGAGACCGAATCGAACCTGCAGGACTTACGCGGCAATCAGCCGTAGTCCTACAGAGCGCGCGCGCTCGATCCGAGATGCTGGTCAGGAAAAGCTGCGGACTGGCCGCGGCTTCCCAAGCCTCAAGGAGAGAGCACATGAATTGGGATCGCATCGAAGGGAATTGGAAGCAGGTCAAGGGCAAGGTCCATGCGCAGTGGGGCAAGCTGACCGACAGCGACCTTGACGTGATCGACGGCCGACGCGAGGAGCTCTCCGGCCGCATCCAGGAAATCTACGGAATCACCAAGGACGAAGCTGATCGCCAGATCGAGCGCTTCGCAGGCTCAATTGACGGCGACACCCAGAACCCGATGGCCCCCCGCAAGAACTGACGCTGAAGGGGACGCGCCCCTTCACGAATATGAAGGGGTGCGTCCCCTTCAGGTTTGGAGAGGCATGACCACACGATGAAAAAGAAGCCGCGTTTCGAACTTCCGCCACTCGGGTATGCCTACGACGCCCTCGAGCCCGCCTACTCGGCGGAACTTCTCGAGCTGCATTACGCAAGCCATCACCAGGCTTACGTGGACGGCGCCAACCGCACGCTCGAGGCGCTCGCCGAAATGCGCGGCAACGGAGATTACGCCCGCATCAACCAGCTCGAGCGGGATCTCGCGTTCCACTACTCGGGCCACCTGCTGCACACCCTCTTCTGGCGCAACCTCGAGCCGAACGATGGGGCGCCGCCGTCGGGCCAGCTCGAATCCCGTATCAAGGCTGCCTTCGGCAGCGCCGATGCGTTTCGGCGGCAGTTCGGCGCCGCGGGCGCCGCGCTGCAGGGTTCGGGCTGGGTCGCGCTGACCTGGGAAACCACCCTCGGCACGCTCCTGATCGAGCAGGTCCACGACCACCAGGACCGGACCCCGCTCGGGACCGTTCCCCTGCTCGTCATGGACATGTGGGAGCACGCGTACTACCTTCAGTACCGGAACAAGAAGGAAAAGTGGATCGTCAACTTCTGGGAGATGATCAACTGGCGCGACGTCGCGCGCCGCCTCGACAACGCCGAGTGCGTCGACCTCGCGCTCGAGCCGAAAATCCCGAGATCTGACGCCGCCTGAGCCCGGCCGCAACCACGCGGCCCGATTTGGCGTTTTGAGTCCACCCTAGGTACGCTCCCGCTCTGGAGGGCGGGTATGCGGATCCTGACTGCAGTCCTGACGGCTGGCCTCGCATTGACCGCCTGCGGCGGCGACTCGGGCCAGGACGTCACGCATTCCTCACGCGTCAAAACAGCCGCCGTCGCCAAGGGCCCCACGGGGGTCCCGGCAGTCCTCACCAAGCGCCTCGATTTCGCGGCCTGCCTGGCCGACGATGAGGCCCAGTCCACGCGCTGCCCGACTTTCGCCGTCCTCTCGCTCGATTACATGAGCAGCCAGTGTTCCGTGAGCGGCGGCACGCTGAAGGCCCGCCAGCCCTCCGAGGCCTGGTCGCTCGATGTCGACGGCGACGCGAGCGGCGAAGTGCTTGTCGACCTGGTCGCCAACTTCGACTGCGAAGGCGCGCCCGGCGTCTTCGCCTGCGGCAGCACCGGCTGCCCCTTCATGCTCTACAAGAAGCGCGGCGACACCTGGGCCGAGATCGGCGCCATCAACGCCGACGACGCGCCCGGCATCGAGGTCATGTCCGCGCCCGAGGGAAGCTACGCGGCGCTGCGCGGCGGCTGCACCGGGCTTCAACCCTGCAGCGAACTGACCTACTACGAATGGAAAGACCCGGCCTACCAGCGCACCTGGATCGACTTCAAGGGTCACCCGGTCGACGTGGCGCCGGGCGGGCTGATGACTCTCACCCGGGACACGGCCGTCCTGGATGCGCCCGGCAAGAAAGGCCAGGTACTCGAGGAATATCCCGTCGGCACGGCGGTCATCGTCATCGGCGCGGCACGGGAGGGGCCTTATTCTTTCGTCTCGCCCTGCAATGCCTGCCGCCGGGGCTTCGTCGAGACCGCGCTGCTCAGGAAATAGCCCGGCCTGCCGCCGGCGCGGCCAAGCTCAGGTCTTCTGGTAAGTGCCGATCAACTGGGCCTCTCCCAGTACATGGCCATCCATGACCTTCAGCAGATCCGCCTTGGTCGGCTGCTTGAGATCGGGCATCACGGCGTCGAGCGCGTAGAGCTTGTGGAAATAGCGGTGCCGGCCGATCGGCGGGCAGGGCCCGCCATAACCCGTGCGGTCCCAGTCATTCTTGCCCTGCAGCGTGCCGGCAGGCAGTGCGCCGGCGCCGATGGCCTCGCGCAGGCCCGTCGTCTCCGGCGGGATGTTATAGAGCACCCAGTGCACCCAGACACGCTTCGGCGCGGCCGGATCCGGCGCATCCGGGTCATCCACGATCAGCACGAGGCTCTTCGTGCCGTTCGGCAGGCCGCTCCACTTGAGCGCGGGCGAGAGGTCCTTGCCCTGGCAGGTGTAGATCTTCGGGATCTCGCCGTTGTGCGCGAAGACCGGGGACGACAGGGATAGTGCCATGATCAGCTCCAGCATCGATGTTCTCCGCTACGACATCGCCTGGTCATCATACGTTCATCAAGCCGCAATTTTACCGGCCTATGGTGTGCCCGTTCGCCAGAGCGGCAGGATGACGAGATTCAAGGATCCCCCCTTGATGAGAACGACGATGTTCGCGTCGACGCCGGCCGAACCCCCAACGGCCGCCGCCCGGGGCCGGGTCGATCACGCATAGATCGCCGGGCGCTCGAGCAGCATGGCGGTCGTGCCGCCGACAATCACGACGACCACGGCGGTAAACAGGCACGCCGTGATGAATTCACCGCAGGCTTCGCGAATCGCGTCAAATCTGCTCTTCCTGGACATGACACTCTCCTGTACCGGTTGAATGAGGGCGGGCCCTCGATGGGTACAGATCATCGGGATCCGGGATCCGACGGACTGTCAGGCGGTTGACACAACGGGCATCTCTCAAAGGGGACGGTCCCCTCTAGAGGGGACCGTCCCCTTTCAAAGCAGGACCGCCGAGGCCAGCCCCAGGAAAATCAGGAACCCCATGCTGTCGGTGATCGCCGTCAGCAGGATGCTGCTGCCCATCACCGGGTCGCGCCCCATGCGCTCGAGCAGGAGCGGGCACAGCACGCCGACCGCGGCGGCCACTAGCATGTTGAGCAGCATTGCCACCGCCATGACGCCCGCAAGCGCGAGCGAGCCGTACAGCAGCAGGGTCACGACGGCCATCAACAGTCCCCAGATCGCGCCGTTCAGTGCGCTGATTGCGAGCTCTTTGCGCAGCAGGTAGCGGCGATTGTCCTCGTTCAACTGCGACAGCGCGAGGCCGCGCACCACCAGCGCGACGGTCTGGTTCCCGGTGTTCCCGCCGATGCTCGCGACGATCGGCATCAGCGCGGCGAGCGCCGCGAGCTGGGCGATCGAGCCCTCGAAAAACCCGATCACGCGCGAGGCGATGAAGGCCGTGAACAGGTTGAGCCCAAGCCAGATCCAGCGCTTGCGCCCGCTCTGCCAGACCGGCCCGAAGAGATCCACGTCCTCGGAAAGGCCCACCTGGCTCAGCGACTGCCGGAAGGTATCTTCCTGCATCCGCTCCAGCACCTTGTCGACCGTCACCCAGCCGACCACGTGCCGGTGCAGGTTGATGACCGGCGCCGCGATCAGGTCGTAGCGCTCGAAAGCCTGCGCCGCCTCGTCGGCAGGGTCCGTGGTCGTGAAGTACACCGGATCGCCGTCCATCACCTCCGACACCTGCCGGTCCGCTTCCCCGAAGAGCAGACGCGACAACGGCAGCATCCCCTGCAACACGTTCTCCCCGTCGACGACCGGGATCGAAGTGACCTGTTCCGCCAACCCGCGCCGGCCCCGGAGCGATGCGATCGCCTCCTCCAGAGTCAGGGTGGCGCGCACCGTCACGAATTCCATCTCCATCAGCGCGCCGACGCTTTCCGGAGGAAAAGACAGCGCGGCCTGCACTTGCTGGCGCTCGCCGGAGTCGAGCAGCGCCAGCACCCGCCTGGCGCGCTGCTCCGGCAGGTTCTCCACCAGGTCCGCGAAATCCGCGGACGGCAACTGCCTGCCGAGCGCCAGGAGCTCGTCGTCTTCGAGCAGCGCCACCAGCGGTTCCCGCACCGAATCGGCCAGCTCGAGCAGGATCGCGCCGCGGTGATCCTGGTGGATCAGCTGCCAGCCCGTATCGCGCTGCTCCGCCGGCAGGCTTTCCAGCACGAAAGCGGCGTCCGCCGGGTGGAGGCGATTGAGCTTGGTCTCGAGTTCGACGGCGTGCTGGCGGGCGACCAGGGACTGCACCAGGTCCTTCTTGTGCGTCATCTCCCTCGCCACGAGCTGGCTGACGACTTCCTGCCGCGCCATCATCTGCATGATTTCGCGCAGCGTCGCCTCGAGCGAAGTGTGGTGTTCGACTTGCGGACGCATGTTGCGGCGCATTCTGGACCGGGCAAATCACGCTGTCGAACAGCGCCCCGGAACGCCGTGGCCGGCCCGTGACCCGACCTCCGGGCCGCGGCCGATGAGACATGCGTCACGCCGGCATACCGACGTAACAGAATCGCTGACCTGTTTCACATAAGGGGGCCGCACCCCTCGTCATACTTTGCGCATGCTCCGATCGCTGAAATCGCTCGGTGGAAGCCGCGCGGACAACCAGTCCGCGGTCGGCATCTGCCTGCACCGGGCCATGGCGATCGCCGCGGTTCCGCCGACGGGACGCGGCGCGGGACAGGTGCAGATCGTCGAATTGCCGACCGAGGCCGACGAACAGGCGCGCGCGCTGACGCGCGCCGTGTCCGATCTCGGCGTCAAGGGTTGCCGCGCAAGCGTGGCGCTGCCGCTCGGCAGCTATCACCTGATCCAGATCGAGCGGCCGACCGTCGAGGACGGCGAAATCGTGGATGCCGCCCGCTGGCGCATCAAGGGCCAGCTCGATTATCCGATCGAGGACGCCGTGATCCAGGTGTTCGACGTGCCGCAAGGCGCGCACCAGCGCACGCCACTCGTGAATGTCGTGGCGGCCGCGGCGCGGACCATCCGCGAGCTGACCGCACTGGTCAAGCGCTCCGGCTTGAACCTGAACAAAGTCACGATCGTCGAGCTGGCGGTGCGCGACCTGGTGGCGCGCGTCGTCGACCGCGACGAACCGGTCGCAACCGTTTTCCTGAACGCGCGCCAGGGCGTCATCCAGATCACCTGCGGCGGCGAACTCTATATCACGCGGCGCGTCGAGTACGGCCTCGGCAGCGTCATGCCGACCGACACGCTGGCGACCGGCATCCACATGACGTTGCCGCTCGAGCTTCGGCGCACGGTCGACTACTTCGAAAGCCACTTCGGCCTCGGCACGATCCGGCGCGTGCTCGCGGCCCCGACCGACGAGCCGTTCATGAAGTTCATGAAGGAGACGAGCGAGTTCACGGGCCTTCCGGTCGAGCCGCTCGAACTGCCCATTTCCCTGCGGGCGGCGGCGGGCAAGCCCGGCGACTATGGGCTCCCGGAGGCCTATCTCGCGGCGAGTGTCGCGCTCTGCCAGCGCGAGCGCAGCGCCGCGCGGGAGCCCGCATGACGCAGGACTTCAACCTGCTTGGCGCGGCTCCACGCGGGGCAAAGCGCGCACCGTCGCTGGTCCAGGTCGCAGCCGCCGCGGGCGCGGTCCTCACGATCGGGCTCGCCGCCGGCACCTGGCTCGACATGCGGGCCGACGCGGCCGAGCGGCGCATCCAGGCCACCAACGTCGCGATCGACGACCTCATGCTGAATCTCCAGGAACGCAGCCAGTTCCTCGCCCAGCGCAACGCCGACCCCGCGCTCGTCAGCCAGTTGCAGCAGCTCGAGCGCGAATCCACGGACAAGGGCAAGGTGCTCGACCTGCTCGCCGGCAAGACGCTCGGCAACACGGCCGGATTCTCGGCCTATCTCGCCGCGCTCGGGCGGCGCTATCCGGACGGCCTGTGGCTGCGGCAGGTGCAGATCGGGGACGGTGGCCGGCAGGTGGCCATTCGCGGACGGGCGCTCGACGCCGCGCTGGTCCCGCGCTTCATCGCCGCGCTCCAGGAGGAACCCGCCTTCGCGGGAACTTCGTTCGAGCGCTTCGAGCTGTCCCGGCCGGAGGGCGGCTCGGGCTACGTCCGCTTCGCGCTCGCCACGGCCTGCGGCGATGGAGCGGAAGACACGCAGGATTGCTTCAGCCCCGTCGCGGAGGACTCGCCGTGATCGAGCGGCTCGCACAGGTGCGCGGCTGGTTCGAGGCGCGCACTTTCCGTGAGCGCATCGTCATTGCCGCGGCAGCGGCGGTCGGAATCCTGCTCGTCTTCGAGGCGCTGTCCTGGGCGCCGGCACGCGAGCGGCTGAAAGCCGCCGAGATGCAGATTGCCTCGCTCGAAACGCAGCGCGGCGCGCTTCAGGACGAGCTCGACCGCCTCGACCAGCAGGAAGCGCTCGACCCGGACGCCGCCGTGCGCCGCCAGCTCGAAACCTACGACCGTCAGGTCAGCACGCTCGACGAGAAGCTGAAGGGCCAGGCGATCCAGCTCATCGCGCCCGAGCACGCGCGCGCCGTGTTGCAGGCGCTGATCGCGAACGTCCACGGCCTCAGGATGACCGGACTGCAGACCGAGCCGCCGCGGCAGCTCGTCGACACCGCGGGCCTCGACCTGCCGGTGCTCTACCGGCACGGCCTCGTGATCGACCTCCAGGGCGACTACATGGGCCTGCTCGAATACGTGCAGGCCCTCGAACAGCTGCCGTGGCGCCTGTACTGGTACGGCCTCGAAATCGACGCCGACAAGCCCGGCCTTCGCCATTTCCGGCTGCAGCTCTACACCGTCAGCCTGCGCAAGGAGTGGATCCGTGTCTGACGCCGGGACCATCGTCCTCGCCCTCGCCGGCCTGCTGGCCTGCGCCCCGGCGTTCGCCAACGAGTTGCCCGTGCGCGACCCCACGATTCCGCCCGGCGTTCCTGCGGCCGCGACCATCGCGGCGGAGGGTCCTGCTCTCAAGCTGCGCTCGACCCAGGTCTCGGCCGCGAGCCAGAGCGCCATCATCAACGACCGCATCGTGACGCCCGGCAGCCGGGTCGGCGGCGCAACGGTTCTTTCGATCAAGCCCGGCCGCGTGACCCTCAGGCGCGGCTCGGAACTGATCACGCTCCGGATCGCCTCACCCGACGTGAAGCGGCCGGCCACGGGAGACGACTCATGACGATCTGGGCACGACTGATTGCGGCGCTTGTCGCGGCGCTTGTCATCGGCGGCTGCGCGGCCGCGGCGAAACAGGCCGACGAGGACAGGCGGCCCCAGGTCGTGTGGGATAAACCGCCGGCGCCCGTCGTGACGGCCCCGCCTGCTGCGCCGCAACCCGAGCCCCCGCAGGTTGCACGCGCGTCCGAACGCTTCGACGTCAACGTACAGGACACGCCCGCCCGCAGCTTCTTCATGGGCCTGGTCCGTGATACCGCCTTCAACATGGTCGTGCATCCCGAAGTGACCGGCACGATCAGCCTGACACTCAGCGACGTCACCATTCCGGAAGTCATGAAAATAGCCCGGCAGGTCTACGGCTACGAGTACGAGGAGACACGCAACGGCTACATCGTGCTGCCGTCGCGGCTCGAGGCCCGCGTCTTTCATGTCGACTACCTGAACCTCCGGCGCGAGGGCAATTCGCGCACGCGCATCAGCGCGGGCGACAACCTGCGCAGCGGCAGCGGCAGCACCGTCGTCGCCGGCGGCGGCGGCGGCTCCGGCGAGGAGCAGGACCGCTACACGCCCGGCAGCATCGTCAACACGAGCGGCGCGACGGATTTCTGGCAGGAGATCGGGCTCGCCCTCACCGGCATCGTGGGCACGGCCGAAGGGCGCAGCGTCGTGATCAGCCCGCAGTCGAGCGTGGTCGTCGTGCGCGCGATGCCCGCGGAACTGCGCGAGGTCGCCGACTATCTGTCGCAGGTCCAGGGCAGCATGATCCGCCAGGTCGTGATGGAGACGAAGATTGTCGAGGTCACGCTCAACGACGAATTCCAGGCCGGCATCAACTGGGCCGGGGTGATCAGCTCCGGTTCGGATACCTACACGCTCGGGCAGATCGGCGGCGGCACCATCCTCAACGACCAGGGCGGCCGCTCGCCCATCGCCGGCAACAGCGGCGACCTCAACCCGCACGGCGGCAGCTTGCCGAACGGGACGACGACCTCCGCCTTCGGCGGCATGTTCACGATCGCGGCCGAGCTCGGCGACTTCAACGCCTTCATCGAACTGCTCAAGACCCAGGGCGACGTCTCGGTGCTCTCGAGCCCGCGTGTCGCGACCGTCAACAACCAGAAGGCCGTCATCAAGGTCGGCACGGAGGAATTCTTCGTCACCGACGTGTCCTCGACCACGGTGACGGGCGCGGGTGCGACCACGAGCACGCCGAACGTCAAGCTGACGCCCTTCTTCTCCGGCATCGCGCTCGATGTCACGCCGCAGATCAGCGCCCAGAACGACGTGATCCTGCACGTGCGCCCGGCCGTCACCGAGGTCGTGGACCGGCGCAAGGACCTCACGGTCGCCGATTCCGACCTCTCGCTGCCGCTCGCCTTCTCGACCGTGCGCGAGGCCGACAGCATCGTGCGCGCGAAGAGCGGCCAGATCGTCGTGATCGGCGGCCTGATGCAGGAAACCAAGTCCAACTCCGAGAGCCACGTGCCAGGACTCGGCCGCCTGCCGGTGCTCGGCCGGCTGTTCCGGCACGAACGCCAGACCACGCGCAAGACCGAGCTCGTGATCCTGCTGCGCCCGGTCGTGGTCGACAGCGACGAAGTCTGGGACTTCGCGGCGGGCGGCGGCATGCGCACGACGAAGGCGTCCGAGGTCTCGAAGTGAGAGCCGCCAAGACCGTCCTCTCGATGAAGCGGCTCCGCCTCGGGGAGCTGCTGACCAAGGCCGGCATCCTCACCGAGGAGCAGCTCGACAAGGCGCTCAAGGAGCAGAAACGCACGAAGAGCCGGCTTGGCGAGACGCTCGTCAGGATGCAGCTCGCGACCGAGGACCAGCTCATCGAGGCGATCTCGAAGCAGCTGGCCATCGCGCGCGTGGACCTTGCCGATTACCCGATCGACCCGAAGCTCGCGCAGAAGCTGCCGGAGATTTCCGCCCGGCGCCTGCGCGCCATCGTGATCGCGGAACAGGTGGACGGCTATCTCGTCGCGATGGCCGATCCCACCAACCTGCTCGACGAGGATGAACTCGAGCGCCAGCTCGGCCGGCCGGTGCACACGGCGATCACGCGCGAGCGCGATCTCCTGCTCGCGCTCGACCGCGTGTACCTGCGCCGCGCCGAGATCGAGGGCCTGGCCGCGGAGCTCGGCCACGAGATAGACGAATCGACGCCTGACGAGGGTGTCTACGCCGAGCAGGACGCCTCGGACGCCCTCGTCAGCCGGCTGATCAACTCGCTGCTGGAGGAGGCGCTGCAGGCCGGCGCCTCCGACATCCACATCGAGCCCGACGAAGACGTGCTGCGCATCCGCCAGCGCGTGGACGGGCTGCTGCGCGAATTGCCGGTCGGCCAGAAGCAGGTCGCCGCCGCCCTGGTCTCGCGCCTGAAGCTCTCTGCCGGGCTCAACATCGCCGAGCGCCGCCTGCCGCAGGACGGGCGCTTCCGGGTGAATGTCCGCGGCCGCACGCTCGACGTGCGCCTGTCGACGATGCCGACGCAATTCGGCGAGACCGTCGTGATGCGCCTGCTCGACCAGACCGGGGGCCTGCTCGACCTGGAGAAGCTCGGCATGCCGGAGGGCATGCTGTCGCGTGTCCGCAGCATCATCCGCCGGCCCTACGGCATGCTGCTGGTGACCGGCCCGACCGGCAGCGGCAAGAGCACGACGCTCTACGCCGCGCTCAACGAGCTGAATTCCCCGGACCGCAAGATCATCACCATCGAGGACCCGGTCGAATACCGCCTGCCGCGCATCAACCAGGTGCAGATCCACCCGCAGATCGGCCTCGACTTCTCGCGCGTGCTGCGCACCGCGCTGCGGCAGGACCCCGACGTGATCCTGGTCGGCGAAATGCGCGACAAGGAGACGGTCGAGATCGGGCTGCGCGCCGCGATCACGGGACACCTCGTGCTCTCGACGCTGCATACGAACGACGCGCCGAGCACCGCCGTGCGGCTGCTCGACATGGGCGCGCCGGGATTCCTGATCGCCAATGCGCTTCAGGCCGTGATCGCGCAGCGGTTGATCCGCCGCCTCTGCGACCGCTGCGCCAGGCCGCGCCCGCCGACCCCGCAGGAATCGGTCTGGCTCCGCAGCCTCGCGGGCGACACCGCGCTCGCCGGCGAATACAAGAGCGCGCCCGGCTGCAACCACTGCAACCAGACCGGCTACGCCGGCCGCATCGGCCTCTATGAGCTGCTCGAGATGGACGCGGAACTCGCCGATGCGCTGCGCACCAACGAAGCCCCGGTGTTCGTCGCCGCCGTGCGGCGTTCCGCGGGCTACCGACCGCTCGTCCACGCGGCGCTCGACCAGGCCCGGCAGGGGCTCACCAGCCTCGCGGAAGTGCTGCGCGTGATCGGCTCGGACTTCCACGACGGCGGCTGACCGCCGCTGCCCGGCCATGGGTCTTTTCAGCTACCACGCCCGCGACGAGGACCGCAACGCCATCAGCGGCGAGATCGAGGGCCGCGGCTCCTCGGAAGTGGCGGACATGCTGTTCGAGCGCGGCCTGACGCCGGTCCGCATCGTCGAACGCCGCGCGCGCAACCGCAGCGCCCCCCGCTTCCAGGACCGGTTTTTCAACCGGCCGCAGCTGGTCGACCACGTGTTCTTCTGCCGGCAGATGTATTCGATCACCAAGGCGGGCGTGCCCCTGCACCGAGGGCTGCGCACCCTGATCGACTCGATCCGCAACCCCCTGCTCAAGCGCGCGCTCGGCGAGGTGCGCCGCAAGGTCGAGGAAGGCCGGACCCTGTCCGAGACCATGTCCGCCCATCGCAGCGTGTTCCCGCCGCTCATGATCAACATGATCCGGGTCGGCGAGCAGACCGGCCGGCTCGACCAGGTGTTCCATGAGCTGCAGCGCAACCTCGAGATGGAACAGGTCACCGAGCGCCAGGTCAAGGCGGCGCTGCGCTATCCAGGCCTCGTGGTCGCGGCGATCTCCATCGCCCTCGTCATCGTCAACCTGTTCGTGATCCCGGCCTTCGAGCGCGTGTTCGCGAACTTCCACGCGGAGCTTCCGCTCGTGACCCGCGGCCTGATCGCCATGTCCGCGTGGATGCGTGCGTACTGGCCGCACGCGCTCGCGGGGATCGCGGGGATCATGATCGCGATCCGCAGCTGGCTCAGGACGCCGCGCGGCGCGCTGGCCTGGGGCCGCTGGTCGCTGCGCATCCCGCTGTTCGGGCCCATCCTCCTGAAATCCACCATGGCGCGCTTCTCGCGCACGCTGGCGATGTGCCTGCGCTCGGGCGTGGCGCTCGACCAGGCGCTGCAGACCGTGGCCGGCGTCAGCGCCAATCGCCACTTCTCGACCCGGATCGGGGCCATGCGCGAGCGCATCGCCCAGGGCAAGTCGCTGACGAATGCGGCGCGCGGCACCGACTTCTTCACGCCGCTGGTGATGCAGATGATCATGACCGGCGAGGAGACCGGCCGCCTCGACGAAATGCTGGACGAGGCCGCCGACTTCTACGAGCGCGAAGTCGCCTACGACGTCAAGACGCTCGGCGACTACATCGAGCCGGTGCTGCTGGTCATCGTGAGTGGGATGGTGCTCACACTTGCGCTCGGCATCTTCCTGCCGATGTGGGACATGGCCCGCGTTGCCATGCACCACTGAGCCCCGGGGCCGGCCGACCTGTGACGTACTTCAATGAATTTGTTTGGAAAATCGATAGGTTATGTAGCCATCGGGCACGGTCGGCGGTCGGCCGCCGGCCTTTGACCATGGGAGAATCGAAGATGAAGACATCGAAGCAGCGCGGGTTCACGCTCATCGAACTCGTCGTTGTCATCGTGATCCTCGGCATCCTCGCGGCGGTCGCCCTGCCGCGCCTGCTGTCGATGGAGAACGAGGCGCGCTCGGCCGTGACCGACAGCCTCTACAACAGCATCCGCTCGGCATCCAACATGGTGTATGCGAAGGCGGCGGCCGCGGGCCAGCTCGCGAGCGCGAACTACAACGTGGACATGGGCGGCGGGATCACCGTCAACGCCCGCTACGGATTCCCGAACACCAACAGCAATGCCAACATCCAGAACCTGTTCGAGGACCTCTCGACGCGCGTCGTGGTCGGCGGCAACGGCACGACCCGCACGCTGTGGGTGGACGGCAAGGTCAACTGCGGCGTCAGCTACACGCAGGTCGCCGCCGCGGGCGGACGGCCGACGATCGTTCGCGACGTGACCGGCTGCCCGTAAGGGCAGCGGGCGCGTGGCGGGGCTTCGGTGCATGACATGCGCCGTCATTCCGCGGGGTTTTCGCTCCCGGAACTGATCGCGGTCCTGGTCATCGCGGGCGTGCTGGCGGCGATCGCCGCGGCGCGCTGGGACCAGGGCCGCGGCGTCGAAGAACTCGGATTCCATGAACGCGTGATGACGGCGCTGCGGCTCGCGCAGCGCCGTGCCCAGGCCGACGGCTGCGAAGTGCGTGTCACCGTCGCGGCCGCCGGCTTCCAGCTCGACCAGCGCGCGGCCCTTTGCAGCGGCACGTTCAACCTGCCGGTCGCAGGCACCGCCGGCGAGGGCTCGACACTCGACAGCGCTCCGCCGGCCGGTCTCACGCTCTCCTCCACGCCCGCCACGTTCTACTTCGACGCCGCCGGCGCCGTGCGCGGCACGCCGGGCGGCGCCTTCACCGACGTGACCATCACGGTCGGGACGCGCCAGATCCAGCTCGTCGGGGCGACCGGCCATGTCTCGAGCTGAGATTCGCCGCCAGCGCGGCTACAGCCTGCTGGAGGTCGTCGCCGCGATCGTCGTGCTCGGCCTCGTCTTCGGCGGGTTTGCGACGGTCTACACAACCGTGCTGCACCAGGGCGCCGAGCCCCAGCTCGGGAGCCAGGCGCTCACGATCGCCGATGCCTATCTCGGCGAGATCACGAGCCGCCGCTACCGCGACCCGGACAACGGCGCGCTCTGCGGCGGAAGCGAGGGCTCGCGGCCCCTGTTCGACGATGTCTGCGACTACGACGGCCTGGTCCAGAACGGCTGCGCGGCCACGAGCGGCGCCTGCCCGGTGCTCGGCGACTGCGCCTGCGGCCGCGACGGCCAGCCGATCGCGGGGCTCGGCGGATTCCGGGTCGCGGTCGGCGTCGTGCCGGCGACGCTCGCCGGCGTGACGGGTCTGCAGGTGCAGGTGCGGGTCACGCACGACGGACTCGCCGGTGACGGCGTGATCCTGCAGTCGTTCCGGACCGAAGACTGAGCGCCAGACCGATGCCCCCGCACGACCGGCAGTCCGGCTTCACGATGATCGAGCTGATCATCGCGCTCGTCCTGACCGCCCTGATCCTGGTCGGGCTCCTTCCCTTCTTTGCGCGCCCGCTCGAGGCGATGATCGCGGGCAACGAGACGGCCGCGGTCGCCGCGCACGCCGAGCGTGCGCTCGCGCGCCTCGCCGCCGAGCTGCCGACGGCGCTGCCGAACAGCGTGCGCGTCGCCTGCGGCGGGCAGTGCCTCGAGTTCATCCCCGTGATCGACCAGGCGGATTACCGGGCCCAGGCGCCCGGCGAGACGCTCAGCTTCACCGCCGCCGACGACCGCTTCGACGTGCTGATGCCGCTGGCCTCCGTGCCCGCGACCGGCCTGGGCGTCGTCATCAACAACCTCGACGCCGCCGCCGCGGGCAGCACGAGCGCCTACAGCGCGGACGCGGTCAACAACCGCGGCATCGTCGCCGCGGGCACGACGGCTTCGCGGATCCGCATCGCCTCGAAGCTGTATCCGGCGCCGTCTCCGCGGCAACGCTTCTTCATCGTCGGCACGCCCGTGTCCTATCTCTGCGCGCCCGCGGCGAATGGCGGGACGCTCCGCCGCTACGCCGGCTATGCCATCCAGGCCGGCCAGCCGGTCAACGCCGCGCTCGGCGACCTGCTCGCCAGCGACATGACTGACTGCCGCTTCACGCTGAATGACGCGCGGCTCGTCGGCGTGCGGCTGGTCGCCGGCGACGGCGTCGTGGATCCGGTGACGCTCTTCGACGAGTTCCGGCTGGTGAACGAGCCGTGAGCACGCGGCGGGGGCAACAGGGTATCGCGCTCCTCTCCGTCATCATGGTGATGCTGGTGCTCGGCCTCATCGCCGCCTACCTCGCCGAGGCGATCAGCGGCCGGCACAGCGCGAGCGCGCTCGACGCGCTGCAGCGCCAGGCCGATCACGCCGCCCAGGCCGGTCTCGAATGGGCGCGCGACCGCGCGCTCGTCGCGGGTGCCTGCGCCAACAGCCAGCTCGCCTATGGGGACATGACGGTGGATGTCAGTTGCGCCACGCTGCAGGTGAACGAGAACGGCGTGCTGTACGCCGTGTTCGACATTGCGGCCGACGCCCGGCACGGGACCTATGGCAACGCGGATTTCGTGCGGCGGACGCGCCGGGCGAGGCTGGCCGCGCGCTGAGCCGGCTGACCAGTTCTCATTCAGTCATCGCGCGCAAGTCGCGCCTCGGCCAGGTCGATCTCGCGCTCGAGACGTGTCAGCACGTCGTCCCCGATCTCGTCGTTGCGCCACAGCCGGATCAGGGCCTCGCGCTGGGCCGCGGCCGCGCCGAGCCACAGGCGCGCTTCGTCGTCGAGTGCGGGCGCGCTGCCCGCGCGGTGGGGCGCACGGCGATCGAAAAAGCGCTTCACCGCGACGGCTTCGTGTGCCGGCATGCCGTGCTCCTCGACCAGCGCGTCCACGGCGCGAATCGCGGCCCGTCGCATGGCGTCGCGCGCGAGCTCGAGCTCCGAAAGCTCCGAGGTGTCGGGTTGCAGCCGCAGCAGCGTGATCAAGGCGGGCAGCGTCAGGCCCTGTCCCACCAGCGTCACGAAGACAATGCCGAAGGCGAGCAGGATCACGAGGTCGCGCTGCGGAAAGGGTTCGCCGCCCGGCAGCGCCGCCGGGATCGCGAGCGCGGCCGCGAGCGAGACGACGCCCCGCATGCCGCACCAGCTGACCAGCGTCGAAACCCGCGCCGAGGCGGGGTCGTGGCGTTTCAGGGAGGGCACCAGGATCCGCACGCCATAGGTGGCCGTGAAGATCCACAGGAAGCGCACGCCGACGGCGACCAGGCTCAGGGCGGCCACGAGGCCCGCGATCTGCGTCCAGGACAGCGACTGCTGTTCCAGGAGCGACGCGGATATCACCGGCAGCTCGATGCCGATCAGCACGAACACGAGGCAGTTGATCACGAACACGACGGCGCCCCAGAAGCCCCGGATATTCAGGCGGGCGAGCGGCGAAGTGCGCACGTGTCCCCAGCGCGAGCGGTAAAGGCCGACGGCGACCACGCCGAGCACGCCGGACACCCCGAGCAGGTCGCAGAACCAGTAGGTCGCAAAGGGCGTCGTCAACGACATCGTGAGCTCGAGCATCGGATCGTGCAGGCGTTCCTGCAGCCACGCCGTCATCCAGCCCATGGCGATGCCGATCGCGATGCCGCCGATCGCGATCAGCCCGAATTCAACGACCATGGACCCGCCGGAAAACACGCCGGTGAGCACGGCGGCGATTGCAAACCGGTAGAGCACGAGCCCGGTCGCGTCATTGACGAGGCTCTCGCCTTCCAGGATTGCCACCAGCCAGCGCGGCAGCCGGAACCGCCGCAGCACCGAGGTCGCCACCACCGCATCCGGCGGCGAGACGATCGCGCCGAGCGCGAATGCGACGGCCCAGGGCGCCTCCGGGACCAGCCATTTGAACGCGACGCCGACCGCCAGCGTCGTCGTCGCGACGAGCCCGATGGCGAGCAGCAGGATCGACCGGAGATTCCGGCGGAAATCGCGCCATGACGTGTTGATCGCTGCCGGGTACAGCACGCCGGGCAGCACGACGGCGAGCACGAGGCCCGGCTGGACTTCCAGCGACGGCCAGTCGAAGACGAGGCCGAGCCCGATCCCGGCGAGGACCAGCACGATCGGGTAAGGCAGGCGGATGCGGTTCGCGAGCCAACCGGCCGCGATGGCGCAGGCCATCACCAGGATGAAGGAGGTCATGCGTGCCGGTCAGGCCCGGAACCCGCGATCGCGGGCGAACACGATGGCCTGCGCGCGGGACCATACGCCGAGCTTGTCGAAGATGCGGGAGGCATGATTGCGGACCGTCTTCTCGCTGATCGACAGACGCGCCGCGATGTCGGCGTTGGCGAGCCCATCGCCCATGAGCGCGAGCACCTCGCGTTCGCGCCCGGACAGCGACTCGAACAGCGGCGCGCCGTCCCGGTGCTCCGGACGCATGGCGTGCAGTACCGCGTCCTGGAAGCGCTGCCAGGCCGGCTCCGCCTCCAGGAGGATATGGTTCCGCGAATCCAGCTCCACGAATTCCGCGCCCGGGATCCCGCTCGCGAGCAGCCGTCCCTCGGACACCGGCACCACCTGGTCATCCCTCGCATGCAGCACCAGCGTCGGCACGCGCACCTGGGGGAGCAGCGGCTCGATATCGACGGATGCGCGCGCGTCAAAGAGCTGAGCGGCGATCTCCCCGCTCGTCGTCTTGAGGCAGAGGTCGTTGAACCACTGGAGCTGCTCGTGCGTGCCGCCCGGTATGAAGCGGGAGGTAAACACCTGGCGAAAGGTCTCGTTGTCGCTGCCCCAGGCCGCGCGTGCAAGCTCGATCATCGCGCGGTAGGTCGTGCGCGTTTCCGTCGTGCCGCGAAAGTAGGCGCCGTGCGCGTAGCCTCCGTAGAGGACGAGCCGTGCCACGCGCTCCGGATGCCGGATCGCATAGGAGATGCAGGCGACCGCTCCCTGCGAGATGCCGAGCAGCGTCACCGGCTCGCCGGTTCCGGTCGCGTCGACCACGCACGCGAGGTCCTCCGTCCAGCGCCCGACATCGAGTTCGCCCGTGCGCCACTCGCTCATGCCGCAGCCGCGTTCGTCGTAGCGCGCGAAGCGGAAATGCGCCGAGAAAAACCGGAGCCAGTGCTTCCAGATCGGGCTTTCCCATTCGTACTCGAGGTGGGTCAGCCAGTTGGCCGCCTTGACGACGACCGGACCCTCGCCCGACTCCGCCCAGGCGAGACGCGAGCCGTCCGAGGCCTTCAGGTAGCGGATCTGCTGACGAAGCGGCTTTCTGGAGGACATTGAAGGAACCGGGACATTTGTCTCACGCCCGTGCCCGCGATCTTAGCCCAACCGGGACAAAGGACCCATGGCCAGCGCGGCGCACAGGGCGCACCCTGCGCGCGGCAATATCGGGAGAACCCACATGCTCAAGCGCCTCTTCGTGTTCGCGTACGGCCTCGCGGCCTACCTCGTATTCCTGGGAACGATCCTGTACGCCATCGCCTTCGTCGGCGGCTTCGCCGTGCCGCGCCAGCTCGACGGGCCGCTCGAGGGGTCGATCTCCGCCGCGATCGGGATCAACTGCCTGCTGCTCGCGATTTTTGCCGTTCAGCACAGCGTGATGGCCCGGCGCTGGTTCAAGGAACGCTGGACGCGGGTCATCCATCCCGCCATCGAGCGCTCGACCTTCGTGCTGGCGGCGAGCCTCGCGCTGCTCCTGCTGTTCTGGCAGTGGCGCCCGATCGGCATCGAGATCTGGTCGGTCGGGAATCCCGTCGGCCAGGCCGCGCTCTGGACCGTATTCGCAATCGGCTGGGCGACGGTGTTCGTCGTCACCTTCCTCATCAACCATTTCGACCTGTTCGGACTGCGGCAGGTGACGTTCGAGCTGCTCGGCAGGCCCTACGCGCCGGTCAGCTTCGTGACGCCGTTGCCCTACCGGTACATACGGCATCCGCTCTACTTCGGCTTCCTGCTTGCGTTCTGGTCGACGCCGCACATGACGCTCGCGCACCTGCTCTTTGCGTCGGCGACCACAGCCTACATCGTGCTGGCGATCCAGTTCGAGGAGCGCGATCTCGTCGCGGAGCACGGCAAGACGTATGCGGAGTACCGCAGGCAGGTGCCGATGCTGATCCCGGGGATGCGCTCGCAGCGGCCCGACGGGCAAAGCCCGCGGCTCGCTAGCGGAACCCCGCGATGACGTCCAGCAGCTCGTCGTCCCGGTCCTGGCTCAGCTCCCAGAACATCATGCCGCCGAGTCCCTTGTCCTTCGCGAATTCGGCTTTCGCGCGGATCGATTGCGGATCGTCGTAGCTGATGAAGGTCCTCGTCGACTCGTTCCAGAGCCAGGGCGCCTGCGCGCGTTCATCCCAGTAGCGGACGAATCCCTGCCGATCGATCAGCTTCTCCGCCAGTTCGGCGTAGGGGTGATCGCCCTCGTAGTGTTCGTAAGGCTGGTTGAGGCCGTGGTTCAGCGGTTTCACGCCGCCGAAGCCCCGGCCATAGAAAGCGACGCCCAGCACCAGCTTGTGCGGCGGGATGCCCGCGGCGATGTGCTGCCGGATCGACGCACTGGCATTCCGGTCCGTGGGCGCGGCGGACCCGGACGCATACAGGCCGGCGTGATGCCCCGTGGTCGGCGTCAGGCTGTTGAAGAAGTCGTAGCCCATGACATTGATCCAGTCGACCAGGAGATGCAGCCGGCTCATCTCGGTATGCCTGAAATACTCGCGGTCGGCTGACGCGATCGTCAGCGTGTAGCGGTCGCGGCCGCTGCGGTGCCCGGCATCGCTCGCCTGGTCGAGCGCCGCACGAACCGAATTCAGCAGCCGCGTGAAATTCTGCCGGTCCTCGGTCCGGTACTTGATGCCGGCCACGCCCTGCCCCGGGTATTCCCAGTCGAGATCGATACCGTCGGCACCATGAGCGCGCAGCAGCTCGACCACGCTTTCCGCGAAAACGCCCCGCGACGCGTCGGTCAGCGCCGCATCGGAAAAGCCGTCCGCCTCCCAGCCGCCGACCGAGATGATGACCTTGAGCCGGGGATTCGCCTTCTTCAGCGCGAGCAGGGACTCGAGCGCGGGCGCGAGGCCGGCATCGTCGAACACGGCCCGGCCGCCGCCATCGATATGGGCGAATGCGAAGTTGATGTGGGTCAGTTTCTCCGGATGGATCACGGCCGGCATGGACCAGCCGGCGACATAGGCAATGACCCGGAAATCCTGCACGGCCGGCTCGGATGCGAGGGCGGCCGCCGCCAGGCAGACGCACAGACACGTCAAACTTGCGCGACGGAGGCCCTGGGACAGGCTTACACGACCGGATCGAGGCACGGCATCGTCAGCTGTCGAAACTGCTCCGCGGAAATTGCGGAATCTCCTCGTTCACGCGCTCCCAGTCAATCCGGTGCTCGATCCAGATCTCCTTGTCCGGCGGAAACAGCTCCGGATGATCGAAAGTCGCCGTGGTGACGTCGACGGCCTGAGGCCGCCCCGTGTGCCGGTACGTCAGCGGGGATCCGCACCGGCCGCAGAAGGTCCGGACCACGGACGGTGAAGAAGCGAAAGCAATCGGTGTCCCGCGAACGAAGCTGAAATCCTGCGGCCGGAAGACCGACCAGGCGACCGACGGCGCGCCGCTCGCGAGCCGGCAGGAACGACAATGACAGATCGAGCGCGCGATGGGCTCGGCCGTGACGCGATAGCGGACGGCCCCGCAGAGACAGCCGCCTTCCGGAAATTCGCGATCCGCCATCAGTGCGCGGGCTCGACCCGTTCGCCCCAATTCTCGGTCGCACTTTCACCGTTCAGGAACGGCAGCACCGTCGCGGGCAGCGCGGGCGACAGAAAAATGTCGTAGTGCGTGAGCCCGGGCAGGATCGCAAGCCGGTTCTTCGCCATGTGTTCGCGTTGCCAGCCGGCGTCGCGCAGGCCCCCGCCCAGCAGGTGATAGAACTCGACAATGTGCTCCGGCCGGTACATGTCGCTGTCGCCGTAGACCAGCATCACCGGCATCTTGAGCGTCTTGACGTCCTCTGCCCAGTTGTACGGCGTACGCATGAATTCGCCCATGCGATCGAGGAGTTTCGGGAACTCCGCGGGATCGGGGGCGACCGCGACGTAGGATTCGTACATCGGCGTGCCTTTCATCTGCTCCGCCATCCCCGCGCCCACCTGCGCCTGCATCGGCAGCATCTCGGGATAGAAGCCATCCTGGGCGAAACCGCCCGAAACCAGCGCCAGGCGGCGCACCTGCTCCGGATGCTGGACCGCCAGCCTGAAGCCGGCCTCGGCGCCGAACGAATAGCCGAGCACGTCGACCTGGCGGTAGCCAAGTCGGCTCAGGATGACGGCAAGGTCATCGCCAATGTCGATCAGGCTGATCTTGCGGTCGCCGAGCGGCGTGCGGCCATGGCCCTGCAGGTCGACGGCGATGACCTCCCGGCCCTCGGCGAGGATCGGCAGCATCGGCCGGAACATGTCGATGGATCCCAATCCGCCGTGCAGCAACAGCAGCGGTTCGCCCTGGCCGTGCACCTCGTAGTAGTAATTGACGCCATTGGCCTCGATCCGGCCGGTTTTGTTCGGGACCGGCTGGCTCGTGATCGCAGCCGTCGCCGGCTCGCTCGCGAGCAAGCCCAGCACGACAGCCGCCCGCCAGCGGACGGCGGCCCGGACCGGCCCGTCGTCTGTTCCACAGCGTCCGTTCGACACGTTCTCCCCCTTGGAGTGTGACGTCGCCTTGCGCCTCGTCAGTTCGCCGGCTTGCCGCCGCTCACCATCCAGGCCGTGCCGAACCGGTCCTTCAGCATGCCGAAGGACTCGATCCAGAACGTCTTCTGGAGCGGCATCTGGACCTTGCCGCCGGCGGCGAGCGCATCGAACCTGCGCTTCGCTTCCTCGACGGTCGGATAAGCGAGCGACAGCGACACGCCGCTCATGCCGGGGTAAGGATCCGGCGACATCCAGTCCGATGCCAGCAGACGATGACCGTCCACCGCGACGCAGGCATGCAGGACAGCGTCCGGATCGGCTTTCGGCTTTTCTGCGCCGCCGGGCGCCTCGGACGCCTTCATCATCCTTTCGAGCTTCCCGCCGAGCGTCTTTTCGTAGAAGCGCATCGCCTCGGCACAGTTGCCGTCGAAGAACAGGTAGGGATCAAGCTGGTTCATGGGGGCTCCTCGGTTCAGGTTGCACCCCTGGTCGCTCGGGCGGTGCCGGATTCGACAGACAGGGGACGTAGGCGCTGGCCCCATGATTCCACGGACCGCGGGCCACCCGATATTCCCCACGATATCAGGGCACTAACCCCCCATTCAGCCCTGATTCACCGGCTTCAGGCGTAAGATGCAGTCACCATGATGCTGCGTCCGACCGCGCTGGTTCTGGCGCTCGCGGCATCGACCCTCGCCTGGGGCGAGGCTCTCGATACACCCGAGCGCATCGCACGCCTGGCCTATGTCGAAGGCCAGGTCAGTTTTCATGCCGCGCAGGCGCCGGCGTATTCCACCCTGCCCGATCGCCCGCTGATTCCGGGCGACCGCCTCGTCACGGAGACCGGCGGACGCGCCGAGATCACGCTCGGCACCTCAACCCTCCGGCTCGACGAGCAGACGGAGCTCGCCATCACCGATCTCGACGCCGCGAACGTTCGGGTCGAGCTTGCCGGCGGCACGGCGATCGTGCGGCTGCACGAACTGCTCGAGGACGAGACGTTCGAAATCGTCACGCCGACTACCTCCATCGCAATCGACGGACCGGGCGAGTATCGCGTGACCGTTCCCGCGGACGGCGTCACCGAGCTCACCGTGCGTGCCGGCCTCGCGGAGATCGCAGCCGCCGACGGTCCGGTGCGTGTCGCGGCCGGCCAGCGGGTCCGGCTCGAGGGACGGGATGCGGTCGCAACGCTTGCGACGCCTCAACCGCCGGATGCCTTCGATGACTGGGTCCTCGACCGCGAATTGCGGCTCGCGGCCGCTGAGCCATTGCCCGAGGGTCCTGGCGACCACGACGACTACGCGGTCCTCGACCATTACGGCGAGTGGTATGACGAGCCGAGCTACGGGCGCGTGTGGATGCCGTCCTACGCTTACGGCGTCGGGGATCCGTTCGGCTACGGGTACTGGGACAACGTCGGGGTTCGCGGCCGGGGCTGGTTCAATCCGGCGCCGTGGGCCTTCTTCACGTTCTACCAGGGCCGATGGGCGTACCTGCATCGCCTGAACCGCTGGTGCTGGGTGCCCGAACGTCGCCACCAGGAGCCGCGAGTGGCACAGGACACCCGGCCGTTCGGACATCCGCGTGGCGTGGCGCGCCCGCGGGATGACACGAGACGTCCAACCATCGTGAGATCCGCGGCGGACTCGCGCGACCTTGGCGGCAACCGGCGCGAGACGTCTCGACGCGAGGTCGTTTCGCGCGAAAAGCCGCGACACGGCACGTTCGTGAGCAACCTCAACCGGAATTCGAGTCCGCCGGTGCAGGCTTCCAAGGCGCGCCCGGGTGGCGCTTCGGTCCTGCGCTCTTCCAGATCCAGCGGGATGACCGCGACGCCGGGCCGCTCGGCCCGCAGTACCTTCGCCGTCAGGACGCCCTGAGCATCGTCTCGCCCTGGCTTTCCTACCGGGCGCGAACCACCAACGTCCCCGCCAGCTTGTCGTGCCAGCCCTGCTTGCGCGGGTCGAATGCGATCCAGAGGAATCCGAGGCACAGCGGAATGGTGGAGACGTAGTACGCGAAATAGCGGCCGATCATCTGGCCCGTGCTCGGCTTGCCCCCGGTCGTCGCGTCCACGATCTTCGCATGGATCAGCATCTTGCCGGGCGTCGCCTGGCGATAGATCCAGAAGATGATGATCGCGATCGCCGGCGCGATACCGTTGAAGAAGATGCTCGCCGGGCTCCAGAACATCCCCATGGGGATCCCGGACATGTCGTCGTAGGCCCAGTTCGCCAGCGGGAACAGGACGATCGAGACCAGGATCGAGTCGATGATGAACGCGCCGAAGCGGGGCCAGAAGCCGACGTATTCCAGTTGCGGTTCGGTCATATCTTTCACTCCCCCATGAATTCGCCGATCGGCTTGAAGGGCTCGATGTGGTCGCAGACCGCCTTGATGGCCATCATGATCGGCAGGCCGAGCACGAGACCCCACCCGCCCCATAGCCAGCCCCAGAACAGCAGCCCGGAGAAAACGACGACTGCGTTCATGTGGCTCGCGCGGCTCACGAGCCAGGGCATCAGCCAGGCTTCGAGGCCATGGACCACCAGCGAGATGCCGGCTACGGCGAGCGCCATGCCGAGAGTCCCGAACTGGAAGTACGCGACCAGTGCGGTGCCACCGGTCGTGAGGATGGCACCGAGGTAAGGCACGAGGTTCAGCACGCCGGCCACGACGCCCCACACCGCGGCATTGTCGAGTCCGATCGCCCAGAACCCGAGCCCGCTGGCGACACCGACCAGGATGCTCGTCAGGAGCTGCACACCGAGGTAGCGCTGGACCTGGTGACCGATTTCGTCAAGGAGCTGGACGGTGATCCGCCGCCGGCTGAGTGTCGGGCCCGACAAACGGACCCACTTGCGGCGGAATGCGTCGCCCGACGCGAGCAGGAAATAGGCCAGGAACAGCACCATCAGCGCGACGCCGATCGCCGCGATCGCGCTGGCGACGTTTGTCAGGAGATATTCCCGCACATCGAGTCTCGGCCTCTCCACCTGCACGCGCGTCACGCCCGGCGGCGCCACGCGCGGCCTCGCGTTCTCGGCCGCGCGCGCGATCTCCTCCGCGGCCTGCTGCACCTTCTCGATCGTCTCCCCGGGGCCCGACATTTCCCGGCGCACCGATCGCTCGATCTTCTGCACGGCCCCGGGCAGCGTGTCGATCAGGCTGACGGCTTCATCCCGCAGCGACAGGGCCCCCGCGCCCGCGCCTGCGACGAGGGCCAGCAACAGGATTGCTGCGGAAAGCGCCCGAGGAATGGAGAACCGCTCGAGGCGATCGACGACCGGCGCGAGCGCGTAGCTCAGGATCAGGCTGAGCACGAGCGGGATGAACACCGCCTGCGCCCAGCGCAGCAGGAAGATGGCGGCGAACACCGCCAGCAGGACCAGCGGGACGTTGCGGACCTTGAGGACGCCTTGAATGCCGGCGACTTCCGCGGTGGTCCCGGTGTCGGCATCGCCCGGGGCCCGGGGCAAATCTCCCGTTTCGGCCACGACGGCGTTCAGCCCGCCTTCCCGATTTCCCCCGGCTTCCTGAGCATCTTGTCCACCTCGCCGAGGTGCTGCTCTTCCGTGGCGATCATCGTGCGCGCGTATTCCTCGATCATGACGGACTTGCCGTCCGCCTGCTTCAGCAGCTTGTGATAGAGCGCGAGCGTGCCGCGCTCGTGCTGCAGGGACTCGCGCAGGATATCGCCGATGTCGTGCTGATGCGTCTCGAGCAGCGGCCCGATCGCGAGCGAGGGGTGCTCGCCGAGCTGCGTGATCAGCTCGCCCGCCTGCTGGGCGTGGGTCAGCGATTCGGTCGCCTGGCCCCGCAGCCAGCTGACGATGGGAATGCGGTTGTAACCGTAGGCCATCAGCGAGTAGTGCGTGTAGCGCACCGTGCCGGCGAGCTCGAATTCGAGGATCTTGTTGAGCGTGGCCGCGACGGCCTTGGTGTCGAGTTTCATGGCAGCCTCCGGCCGTCAGGATACACCTGCCGCAGCGAACGCTCGCGGTCTTGACGGGTCACGATCCCTCCGTCAGCGCAGGAATTCCAGGATCTTCCGCGCCACTTCGTCGTACTGGCCGCCCAGGTGATGCCCGGCGCCGATCGTGTCGCTGCGGGCACCCATGCGCGCCAGTGCCGGGCAGGACGATCTGTGCTCCTCGGCGCCGTACAGGCACAGCACTTTGCCGGCATCCAGTTTCGCGAGCTCCGGCGCCAGCGGTTCGCCGTTGTCCGGGTGGCCGGGAATCCATCCGCTGACCTTCACTTCGAAGATCGCCGACTGGCTCGGGCCGATCAGCACGATTCGATCGACCCGCAGGCGCAGCGGCGCCGGCAGCCGGTTCACGATGAAGGGCAGCACGTCGGCGCCGAACGAGTAGCCGATCAGGATCACGCGCGAGCGCGACAGGGACTCGGAGTAGTGCTCGATCGTGCGCGCGACGGCGGCGGCCGCCTCCTGTGCCGTGCGCGCCTTCCAGTAGTAGTGCAGGGAATTGATGCCGATCACCGGGAATCCTTCCGCCGAGAGCGCCATGCTCACGGTTTCGTCCAGGCTGGCCCAGCCGCCGTCGCCCGTCAGCAGCACGACGAATGACTTCGTGACCTCGGCCGCGGCCTGCGCGGCTCCCGGCTTCGGGAACACTTCCGTCAGCGGCAGGTCGCCGAGGTCCTGGCCGGCCAACGCCGCGGTGCCCAGGGCGGCCAGCAGCAGCGGCGGCAGGACCCGCGCCATCGAGCGCTTCACTTGGACAGCATGCCTTTCACGCCGCCGGCGACCAGCCTCGAGACATCCATGAGGATGCGCGGCACCCGCATCCACCCCGCGGGAGACACGAGATACTTCGGCTCCCAGACCGGGTCGAACTTCGCCTTGTAACGCCTGAGGCCGTCGAAGTTGTAGAAGTGCTCGCCGTGACGAAAGATGAAATTGCCGATGCGATGCCAGGACGGGGCCAGGGGATGCGTTTCCAGCCCGGCCAGCGGCGCCATGCCGAGGTCGAACGAGCGATAGCCCCCGGCCCGGCCCCAGAGCATCAGCTCGATGAACAGGAAATCCATCGCGCTGTGCGGCGCATCGTCGGAGAACCGCATGAGGTCGACCGACAACTCGTCCTTGCGCTCCGTGGTCCAGAGATTGGCGAAGGCCACCGGCTCGCCGTCGCGACGCACGATGGCGACCGGAAAATTCCGGATGTAGGCCTCCTCGAACGCGCCGACGGAAAAGCCCTTCTCCGCCGTGGCCTTCTCCCGCAGCCAGGCATCCGAGATGCGTCTCAGTGCCGGCAGCAGCGGCCCGATGGACGCCGCGGAGACGACCTCGAAGCTGGCGCGATCGCGCTGCGCGCGCCGATGCGACTGGCGCAGGTCCGCCCGCGCGCTGCCCTCGAGATCGAAATGATCCAGCGGCACCCGCGCCTCTTCGCCGATCTTCATCGGCGTCAGGCCGAGGTCGATGTAGAGCGGCAGGCGGTCGCTGCCGACCTGGTAGAACACGGTCCAGCCGCCGTGCCGGTCGGCCAGCTCGCGAAATCGCCAGGCGAGCTCGTCGCAGCGGGCCCGCTCGCCGATCGGGTCGCCGAGCGCGATCCAGCTCCGGCCGGAGAGCTGGTACATGATGAATGCATCCTCTTCCGGCGCCAGCAGCAGCCGCTTGTCGCCGGTCAGCGCCGCGTTCGCGAGCGTGGCGCCGGAATTCGCGATCGTCCGCCGGACCCGCGCGATATCGGCCGGGCCGGCCGTCCCCGGCTCGGGGCGCGCGGGCCGCAGCAGGTTCAGCGCAAAGGCGGCGCCGGCGACGACGGCCGTCACGAGCGAGGCACGGAGCATCCGCGGTGCGTTGGCCGAAAACGAGAAGGTCCACCACAGGTCGGTCGAGAACTCGAGGTGCCGATACGCGAACATGCCGATCCACAGGACGGCCGCGAGCACGCCCAGGATGCTCACGATCCAGGTCGGCGTGAGCCGTTCGTCGATCACCGATGCCGAGCGATAGAACGCGCGCCGGCCCAGCCACAGGAAGGCGAGCGCCAGCGCCAGCAGCGTCGCCTCCTCGAAATCGAGGCCCTTCAGCAGCGACGCGGCAATGCCCGCGGCCAGCAGCCCGGACGTCAGCCGGTAGGCCTCGTGCACCCGGCGAAACAGCCCGCGCGACAGGATCAGCAGGCCGAGCCCCGCGATGCTGCCGAGCAGGTGGGATGCCTCGACGACGGACAGCGGCATCACGTGCCGCAGGGCGGCGAGCCGCGCATCGATGGCCGGCGTCGCACCCGAGATCAGCAGGACCAGGCCCGTGATGAAGATCAGCGCGCCGCCGAGCCTCGGCGCCAGCGGCGTGATGTATCGCGACAGGAAGGTCTCGAGTCGCGCAAGCCGCGCGCCTTGGACACTGACCTCCTGGCTCGCAAACGCGGTGCTGGCCAGCAGCAGCGGCAGAATGTAGTAGATCGCGCGATAGGCCAGGATCGCGCCGAGCAGGGAGTCCGCCGGCGCGTCCGGCAGCGACACCAGCACGATCGATTCGAAGACGCCGAGCCCGCCCGGCACGTGGCTGACGATGCCGCCCGTGACGGCGAGCGCGTAGATTCCCACGAAAGTGAAGAAGGAAATGTCGAGCGTGTCCGGCAGCAGCAGCCACAGCACGCTCGTCGCCACGCACAAGTCGGCGGAACCGATCAGGACCTGCAGGATCGTCAGCTTTGGTCCGGCCGGCCGCAGCACCCAGCCGCGGATTTCGAGCCCGCTGCGCGCGAGGCTGCCCCAGGCCAGGTAGCCGCCCACCAGCATCAGCAGCGCGATGCCGATGCCGCCCGAAAAGGGCTGCAGCGCGGCCGCCGCCGGCTGCGGCGCCACGACCAGCGAGGCGCCGACCAGCAGGACCAGGCCGAAGGCGGTCGCCGAGCTGCAGAAACCCTGCACGGTCGCCACTTCGACGCCGTTCAACCCGACCATCGAATAGAGCCGGTAGCGCACCGCGCCGGCGGTCAATGCCGCCGCGCCCATGCTGTGGCCGAAAGCGTAGGCAATGGCCGAATTGAACGCGACGCGCCGGTACGGCAGCCGCCGGCCCACGTAGCGCAGGCCCAGCAGGTCGCAGGTGCTCAGCAACAGGAAGCTCGTCACCGTGCCGGCGATCGCCGTCATCACGGACCGGGCCGGGATCGAGCGCAGGTATCTCAGCACGTCGCGCAGGTGAAAGCCGCTCAGCTCGTGGTCGATGACGATGAGCACCGCCGCGAACACGGCGAGCGCGGCGACGGGCGGAGCCCATTGGCGCCAGCCCGGCCGCTCGGTCACGTCATTCACGTGGTCGGCGGGAGTCGTAAGCTCGCGCGCAGTCCGCCCTCGGGACGATTGCGGATCGTCACGTCGCCGCCGTGGTTGCGGGCCACCATGCGGGCGGTCGCGAGACCGAGGCCCGCGCCGCCGGTCTCGCGATTGCGCGAGGCGTCCAGGCGCACGAAAGCCTCGAACACGCGCTCCTGGTCCGGTTCCGCAATTCCGTCGCCCTCGTCATCCACCGTGATGCATATTGCATCAGACAGGACCTCCAGGCGCACGCGGGCGCGCCGGCCGTATTTCACGGCATTGCCGACGAGGTTGCCGATGCAGCGGCGCAGCGCCAGCGGCTGGCATACATACACCAGGCGATGGCCGGCGCCGGCGTGGCCGGAAATGGCCACCTCCGGAAGCCCGTCGCAGACGCTCTCGACCAGGGACACGAGGTCCACCGACATGCGCGCCTCCGCGTTGCCCTCCTCGCGCGCGAACAGGAGCGTGGCCTCGATCATCGCCTCGATTTCGGCGAGATCGGACATCATCTTGCGGCGGGTTTCTTCGTCGTCCGTCAATTCCGCACGCAGGCGCAGGCGGGTCAGGGGCGTACGCAGGTCGTGCGAAATCGCCGCGATCAGCTCGATGCGCCCGGCCACGAAGCGGCGGATCCGTTCCTGCATCGCATTGAAGACCCGCGCGGCCTGGCGCATCTCGCGCGAACCGGTGACCGGAAGCGGCGCGGCATAGACGTTCCGTCCCAGCTGCTCTGCGGCGCCCGCGAGCATGGCGAGCGGCTGCGTCAGGCGCCGCACCGCCCACAGCGACAACAGGACAACCAGCATTCCCGATGCCGCGATCTGCAGGATCGCGCCGAGCCCGGGTGCGCCCGACGGATCCGCCATCGGCACCTGGAAGTTGAGCCAGCTGCCGTCGGCCAGCGCGATCGCCGCCGTCATGACGCGGCCGGGCCGGTGCGTGATCGCCGCCACGCGCTTGCCGAACGTGTCGCTGGTCGTCGAGCCCAGGGCGACCCGGTGAATCCGCCCCGGGGTCTGCCACATCGCCGCGTCGATGACATCGTCGAACAGCGATTCACTCAGGGATTCCGGATCCGTCCGCTGCACGGCCGGCGTCCGGTCCCAGGAAACCGCCAGCGTGTCGCCGGCGACCCGGGTCAGGAGGCGATGCCTCATCTCCGCCGGCACGGCGTCGATGATGCGGACGATGCCGGCGATGCGTTCGGCCGAATGAAAATGCTCGATGACCTCCAGCGTATCCGAACGCATCGCGCCGATGATTCCGATCGTCGCCACCTGAGAGACCGCGAGCGCCGCGACCATGACGACGAGAGCCCAGCCGACGATGCTGTCCGGGTGCAGTCGCGTCATGGCGTCGTCACGTCGGCTGCCAGCAGGTAGCCGCCGTTGCGAACGGTCAGTATCAGCTCGGGCGACTGCGGAACCGCTTCCACCTTCCGGCGCAGCCGGCTGACCAACACGTCAATGCTGCGATCGAAGGGCGACGCATTGCGGCCGCGCGTCAGGTCCAGCAGCTGGTCGCGGCTCAGCACCCGTCGCGGGCGCTGCGCCATGGCCAGCAACAGGTCGAATTCAGCGCCGGACAGAGACACCAGCGTGCCGTCAGCGGACGTCAGCCGGCGCCGTGCGGGATTGAGCATCCATCCCGCGAAATGCAGCGAATCGGCGAGCGATTCCCGGGCCGGGCCGGCGGATTCATAGCGGCGCAGCACGGCCCGGATGCGCGCCAGCAATTCACGCGGCTCAAACGGCTTCGCCAGGTAGTCGTCCGCGCCCAGTTCGAGGCCCACGATCCGTTCGGTCGCATCGCCCATCGCGGTCAGCATGATCAGCGGGGTCGCGGCGCCGGCGCGCAGTTCCCGGCAGATCGTCAGGCCGTCCTTGCCCGGCAGCATCAGGTCCAGCACCACCAGGTCGATCCGCGAATCGCGCATCACCTGCGTCATCTCGTTCGAGTCGCGCGACACCGAGACGCGCAGGCCGTTGCGAACCAGGAAACGTGACAGCAATTCGCGGATATCCCGGTCGTCATCCACGACCAGGATGTGCGGACAGCGTTCCGGCGCGGCCATGGCGACTACAGTGCCCGGGAAATTTGTAACGGCGTGTAACAGGGCGCGGACCTGTTTACGACCTGTAACAACAGGCCAGGTTCCTGGAACAACCCGTCCGCCGGGCGGCGGTCTGATGCGCTTGACCGACTTCCCCCGTCAACGAGAGGAGACACCGATGAATGCACGTCAGTTGATCGCATCCGGCGCCGTGGCGCTGCTGCTGGCTCCGGCGGCCTTTGCCAACTCGTCCAGCTCGGCCAGTTCGGCCGGTACCGCCAGCACCGTCGCCAAGGCAAGCCCCGACGCCTGCAAGAAGCTGGAATCCCGCTTCGAGGACCGGGATCCCGACACGAAGGGCCCGACCTTCGAAAAGGCCAGGCTCCTGCGCGCCGAGGGCAGCGCACTCTGCACGCAAGGCAAGACCGCTGACGGCGTGAAGAAGCTCGAGGAGGCCATCAAGATGCTGGGGTCACCCCCCGCCCAGCACTGAACGGACGCCCGGCCCAGCCGCCCCGCCCCGGCCGGCACCGGGACGGGGTGGCGCCGGGTTCGGCAATGGCCGGCGTCAAGTACCACCGCCCGCACCATCTTGAAGTCGCAATTTGCGACCTCAAGATGTGCAACTCATTCGCGCTGTCAGGTTAGCCCGTGCCGCGCCTTCACCAGAGTCCTGAACTCAGGCTCCGTTATTTCCCGGCCGTGAATGATCGGGATGAACGGGTGAATTTCGTGGATCGGGTGTGTCGACCAGTCCTCAGCATAATCCCACATCTCCCAGAGCGCGATGGGCTTCCCATGCAAGTCCCAGAACGATGTCTGGGCTTCGAACCCGTCCGCGAGATTTTCGGCAATGGTCGGCGGAACGAAATCGGGGGGTGGCGGAAGCTGCGTCCCCATCATGCAGCCATCGTTGCAGTCCATCATCAGCGTCGTCATGCGTCACGCACCTCCATCCAGGCGCGCCACGCGATCGTCCCTGCCGCGCCGCGCGCGGGTTTACCGGCCGCCGTCGTCGGCAGCCGGATCGTCAGCTTCATGGTTTGGGTGCCGGGCCCGCTGAAATCGTCGCGGCCCGCTTGAATTCACGTTTGCCTTTCGGCCGTGTGCCCCGTTTGCCGGGGGAACCACCGTGCCCATCAGGTCGGTTGGCGGGAGCGATCGCTCCACTCTGCACAGGACGAATTCTAGCAAAAATCCCGCTGAATTTCGAGCTTGCGAGGATGCCGGGACGGGATGCCGGACGAGGCCCATAATCCGGTCGCGAGGCCCTTCCAGGCCGGGGTTGTCACGATGCTGAAAGCACTGCTCAAGACGATCGGCGTCGTCATCGTCCTGGTCGCCGGGTTCACGGTGTTCACGCTGCACTGGTCCTACTCCGAAGGCGAACGCGCGGGATACGTCCAGAAGTTCTCGAAGAAGGGCTGGATCTGCAAGACCTGGGAAGGCGAGATGGCGATGGTGACGATGCCAGGGACCGTCGCCGAGAAGTTCTATTTCACGGTGCGCGAGGACGAGGTCGCAAAGCGGATCAACGCGACCGTCGGCAGCCGGGTGGTGCTCACCTACCAGGAGCACAAGTGGATTCCCGTCTCCTGCTTCGGGGACACGGGGCATTTCGTGACCGGGGTCCGGGAGACCGCCGGGTCGCCGATCCAGACTCCCTGAATCCCGGCCCCGGGCCGACGCGGACCGCCCATGCCCCAGCTCATCGCAATGGTGCTCAGGTGGATCGTCCACAAGCTGTGGCTGCTGCTGCTCATCATCGCCATCCTGCTGGTCGGCTCCCGGCTCAAGGCCGAGTGGGACCAGCATCGCGCGATCCAGCAGGCGCTCGGGAGTCAGCAGGCGCTGCTCGAGGGCCTCCAGTCCGAACTCGCGTCGATTGACGTCACCCTGGCGGCCGACGCCGCCGAGTGGCGCCGGCAATCCGCGGAACGATTGCTCGCGCTCTGGACCGAGCTCGATGCCCTCAATGACCGGGCCGAGGCCGCCGAGAGCGAATCGCAGCGCGAACGCGGCGCATTCCTGGACCTGACACGCCAGGCGCAAAGCGCCCGCCGCGCCGCGGGCGTCGCCCGGGTCGAACTCGCGGCCCTCGAACAGGACAGCTGGTGGTGGGACAAGTACCTCCACCCGGAGAAGGTGGCCGCGCTCGTCGCGGCCCGTGCCAAATACGCGGCCCTCGATCGCACGGCGCGGGCCGCGGAATCGGCCAGCCGGCACGCCGCGACGGCGGCCGTGGAACTTCGCAAGCAGCTGGTGCAGCTCGAGCAGCGCCGGGCCGCGCTCCAGCAGACGATCAAGAACCCGTCGAACGCCGTGTCGCCGCGGCAGGCGTCCTTGAGCGCATCGCGGGATCGCAAGCAGCGGGAGATCGCCGCGGCCGCGGCGGTGCTCGACGCCCAGCACACGCAGGTAACGCTGAACCCGCGGGAACGCCTGATCGAGACCATCCGGTCCCGGATCCCGGCGGCGCTCGGCATTCTCCTGGGCGTGATGCTGACGCCCATCCTCATCAAGGCCGTCTTCTACTTCGTCATCGCGCCGGTTGCGGGCCGCCTGCGGCCGATCCGGATTCTCCCGGGCGAGCCGACGGCCACCGCCCGTCCGGGGAATTCGGCGGTCTCCGCACCGATCGATATCCCGCCGGGCTTCGAGCTCCTGGTGCATCCGGACTTCCTGCAAAGCAGCAGCCAGCCCGCGATCAAGCGCACGCAGTGGCTGCTCAACGCGCGCCTGCCCATCGCGAGCCTCGCCTCCAGCATGTACGCGCTCACCCGCATCCGTCCGCAAGGCGACACCAGCACGCGCGTCGTCGTCTCGGCGCTCAAGGATCCGTTCGGAGAGGTCGCCAAGATCGAACTGCCCGAGGGCGCGGCCATGGTCATCCAGCCGCGCTCGCTCGCCGGGATGCTGAAGCCCGCGGGGACGCCCGCCCACATCACGCGCCACTGGCGGCTCGGCAGCCTGCATGCCTGGCTGACATTGCAATTGCGTTATCTCGTGTTCCACGGCCCCTGTCAGCTCATCCTCAAGGGCTGCCGCGGCGTGCGGGCCGAGGAACCGCGCGCGGACGAGCCGCGGCTGATCAACCAGGCGGCGACGCTGGGATTCAGTGCGAACCTCGATTACCGCACGATCCGCTGCGAGACTTTCGTGCCTTACCTGCGCGGCCGGGAGGATCTCTTCAACGACCTGTTCGCCGGCGCGCCCGGCTGGTTCGTCTACGAAGAGATGCCGGCGCGGGACCGCAAGGCCGGCGTCACCGGCCGCGGACTCGAGGGAATCACGGACGCAATTCTGAAGGTCTTCGGGATCTGATCAGCCGGCGGGATCCGCCACCAGGTCGCCCGTCAGGATGATCTCGACCCGCCGGTTGCGTGCGCGGCCCTCGCTGGTCGAATTGTCGGCGATCGGCTGGTACGGGCCGAGCCCCTCGACGCCGATCGAGGCGGCATCGACGCCCTGCCCGATCAGGTAGTCGCGCACCGTCATCGCACGCTGCAGCGACAGGACCCGGTTGGTCTCGTCGCTGCCGGTGCTGTCCGTGTGGCCCTCCACCTTGAAGCGCAGTGACGGATACACGCCGACGATACCCGCGAAACGCGCCAGCGCCACCTGGGCACTCGTGTTGAGCGTCGCCGCCCCGATCGCGAACTGGACGCCGGCGATTTCCGCCACGATGCCGCGCGAAGTCTCGCGCGTCGGCAGCGCACGGTTCAGCCGCGCGATGAGATCCGCGCGCGCCCGCTGTTCTGCTTCGAGTGAGGCCGCATCGACGGCCAGCCCCTGGCGGCGCCTGGCTTCCTCCGCCGCGACTTCGGCTGCCGCGGCCGCCATCTTTTCCGCCTCCTCACGCGCCGCGCGAGCCGCCGCGTCGCGGCGCTCCGCCACGGCCGCCAGCACGGCTTTATGGCGGGCGTCCTCGGCCATCTGCACCGCATCGCGCGCAATCTGCGGCACCGTGTTGCGCACCCGGTAGTGCTTGTCGGCCTGCGCCGCTTCGGCCCGGGCCAGGAGCTGCTCAGCCTGCGTGTATTCGCGCGGCGCCAGCCGGCCCGCCTCCGCGTCCTCGGCGATATCGAGGGCATAGCGCGCCTGCACCAGGTCGCTCGGTGTCCTGGCCGTCGCCTGGCGCGGCTGCGGCTGCAAGTCGGAATAGTTGAACCGCTCCTTGAATCCGGTGATGTTGATCTTCTCGCCCCGTACATGCGTGCCGAGGTTCTGAAGCACGATCGCGCGGCTCGGCGCGCTCACCGCGAAGTGCGGCTCCGCGCTCACGATCAGCGCGAACTGGGAGAGCGACGTCGTGGCCTCGAGCGAGCCGTGTCCGTTCCTCACTTCGATGGAGCCCAGGTTATTGGCGCGGCCATCGACCGATATGGCCCACAGGACAAAGATCGCGAATGGACCGAGGTTCGTGGGGTCGGGGAGCTTCTTGACCGAGACGTCCACACGCGCGCGTCCCTCCTGGAACTCGACCTCGATATCGCCTTCGGCGGCGAGTGCAATCGAGGTGCCGCGGAACTCCAGTCTGGATTCCGGGCCTTCCTGGTAGCTGTAGCCCTCGAGGCGGCCGGTGATTTCGTCGCTGAGGACGGGGACGTCGCGTTCGAGCTGCTGGGCCAAGAGCGGGGTCGGGAGGGCAAACACCAGCGCGAATGCGGTGCTCATCAAAATGTGTGCGGTCTTCATGACATAAGCATACCGCAGCTGGCGCCCGCTGTTCTCAGGTTGCAAGGGTCTGTCTCCCGTCCGCCCAGGCCGGGCGGCGGAACACTTTCGGATCAGACCCGAGTAGTCGCGGCTAGCGGTTGTCCTTTTGCTCTTCGCGGGCACGCTGGCCGGCGGTATCGGCGGAATCCGCCGACTGCTTGCCCGCCCGCGCGCCGGCGACGACGAGCATCTGCGTGCCGCTCTCGAGGTGCACGTTGCGCCCCGCGGAGCTGATCACGGAACCTTCTGCAGCGCCGCTGGACGCCGACGTGATCTCGAGGTCGCGCAGGCCGAAGACGCCGCGGCTGCCCGATCGCAGGCCGCCGCCGGCGTCGAATCCGCCAACAGCACCCGCGGAATGGGCCGCGGCGCTCGCGGTGCCGCCGACCAGGGCGCCGGTGTGGCCGACGGTGCTAGTCGTAGCGCCCACCGCGCCGCCGACGGTGCCGCCGAGCGATCCCGCGAGCCCGCCGGCAGAGCCGGCTGCGGATCCGCCCATATCGCCACCGCCGGCCATGCCGGCGCCCGGGCCGGGCGACGACGCAGCATGCGCGGCGCCGAGTGCCGTCACGGCGCCGTTCAGTGCGACCGTGCGGCCATCCTTGAGGACCGCGCGATCGAACACGATGCCGAGCGTCGAGTCGCCTTTTGCGGAACCCTCACCGCGCGGCCGTGCCTGCGTCACGTGCCCCATCAGCCGGGATCCGCGCGGCACCACGACCTCGCCGTCGGAACGCGAGTCCTTCGCCGCGCGCGCTTCCACCGGATCGCCCGGCTTCGCCTTGCCCGCATCCACGGGCTTGGTGAGCGTCGCGTTGATCTCCGAGCCTTGCGCGAGGCTCGCGGAACCGGACCCGGCGCTGGAATTCGCGGCGCCGGCGGCGCTGCCGCTCGCCGCCGCACCCTCGCGGCTGGCCGAGACATTGCCTTGCGTGGTGGCTGCACCCTGCGCCGACGCGCCGGTGGTCGGCTGCTTCGGCTCCTGGCCGGATGCGCCGCCCGCGGCGACGAGCAGGAGCATGCCCATCAGACTCATGGCTCGATTCATGTCGGACACTCCTCCATGACCGATGAATGACTGTTCCATTGTCTGGCCAGCCATAAGCCGCAGAAAGCGGGTTGCGTCCCATATCCGCGTCAGACAGTGTCTGTCGGACAGGCCTAGGCGGTGATCGCCGCCTTGCGTGCGTCGAGGCTGAGCCGCCCCGCCCCGAATGCCGCCACCTGCAGCAGCCCGCCCGCGATCGCCACGTTCTTCAGGAAGTGGATGAACTGGTTCTGGTCGGCGAAGTGGCTGTGGAAGAAGAGTGCCGCGACGATCGTGAACGCCGCGAGCGTGAGCGCGACGATCCGCGTCTGATAGCCCGCGACCAGCAGCAGGCCGCCGCCGAGCTCGACGATCACGGCGATCGCATAGCCGACTGCCGGCAGCGGCAGGCCGACGGCACTGATGTAGCCGATCGTGCCGGCGGGATCCGCCAGCTTCCCGAAGCCGCTGATCAGGAAGATGGCCGCGAGCAGGAACCGGCCGACGGCCGGCGCATAAGACAAAGACGTATTCATCTCGGACTCTCCTTTCTATTCGTCTGCATGCGTTGATTCACGCGGCGAGCGTGCCGGCGCGGTAATCCGCCACCGCCTGCTCGATCTCCTCGCGCGTGTTCATGACGAAGGGCCCGTACTGCACGACCGGCTCGTTGAGCGGCTTGCCGGCCACGAGCACGAAGCGCGTGCCGGCCTCGCCCGCGGTCACGGTGACGCGGTCGCCGTCGGCGAGGATCGCGGCCGTGTGCTGCGGTACGCGGGAGCCCGCGATCGTCGCCTCGCCCTCGAACGGGTAGACGAAGGCATGGTGCCCCGTCGGAACCGGCAGCTGGAGCCTCGCGCCCGCGGGCAGCGTCACGTCCACGTAAAGCGGATCGGTCGTCATCGAGTCCCGCGCCGCGATTGATCGGGCCGGCGAGGTCCTGGCCCTCGATCGAAAGCCGCCCCGCAATCAGCCTCAACGAACCGCCACCCGACAACTCGACCGCGGGAATCTCAGCGGCCGGCACGTCGCGATAGCGGGCGGGCTGCATCTTGTCGCGCGCCGGCAGGTTGATCCACAGCTGGAAGCCGCGCATGCGGCCGCGATCCTGCTGCGGCATCTCCGAATGGATGATCCCGCGCCCGGCCGTCATCCACTGCACGCCGCCGCTCCTGAGCTCGCCGACATGGCCGAGGTGATCCTCGTGGCGCATGTGGCCGTCGATCATGTAGGTGACGGTCTCGAACCCGCGGTGCGGGTGCGGCGGGAAGCCGGCGATGTAGTCCTCCGGGTTGTCGGTGCCGAACTCGTCGAACAGCAGAAAGGGATCGAGCCGCAGTGCCGCGGCCGAGCCGAACGTACGGCGCAGGCGCACGCCGGCGCCATCCGAGGTCTCGGTGCTGAGGACGATCTTGTCGATGATGCGGGGGTTCATGGCCGTACTCCTTGGACCGTGCCTCGACGGTGAGGGTCATTAAAGTATTTGCAGGTTCGATAAAAAAGCGGATAAATTCGGGTTTATCTATCGAATGAACTCGATATGAAGACCCCCCGAATCAGCCTGGAACAGTGGCGCGCCCTGGTCGCGGTCGTGGAGGCCGGCGGCTACGCACAGGCGGCCGGGCAGATCCACAAGACCCAGTCGACCGTCAGTTACGCGGTGCAGAAAATCGAGCAGCAGCTCGACGTGAAGCTGTTCGAAATCCGCGGCCGTAAAGCCGAGCTCACTCCCGCGGGGCAGGTGCTCTACCGGCGCGCGCAACGCTTACTGGAGCGCGCCGCCTCGCTCGAGCGCGGCGCCGCGAGTTTTGCTGCCGGCTGGGAGCCGGAACTGCGGATCGCCGTCGAGATCCTGTTTCCGACCTGGGTGCTGCTCGGCTCGCTCGAACGCTTCGCCAAGGACCGCCCGGAGATCCGCGTGCAGCTCTACGAGACCGTGCTCGGCGGCACCGACGAGGCCTTGCAGGAGCGGCGCGTGGATTTCGCGGTCACCCCGTACATTCCCCAGGGGTTCTCGGGCGAACCGCTCATGCCGCTTCACCTCATTCCCGCCGCCCACCCGGATCATCCGCTGCATCACCTCGGCCGGCCCGCGACGCTCGACGACCTGCGCGAGCATCGCCAGCTCGTCATCCGCGACACCGCCCAGCAGCGCGCGCGGGAGTCCGGCGGCTGGCTCGGCGCGGAGCAGCGCTGGACGGTGTCGCACAAGGCGACGCAGATCGCCGCCGCCTGCATGGGGCTCGGATTTGCGTGGTTCGCGCAGGAGACGGTTCAGCGAGAGATGGAGGGTGGGCAGCTCAAGCGGTTGCCGATCGAGGGGGGTGGGGAGCGGTTCGGGCAGCTCTACCTGGTGTTTGCGGATCCGGAGAATCCGGGGAAGGCGGCGGGGAGGCTGGCGGAGATCCTGCGAGGAGATGTCGAAAAGCTGTGCCAAGAGCAAAAAAGATAATTACTAGTCGCGCTCCAGGACGTAAGTCGCGAACGGACCCAGGCTCCTGGGGTCCGGGCGCTTCTTCACCGAGACGTCCACACGCGCGCGGCCGTCCTGGAACTCCACATCGGCGTCGCCTTCGGCGGCCAGGGCAATCGCGGTACCGCGGAACTCAAGGCTGGATTCCGGGCCTTCCTAGTAGCTGTAGCTCTCGAGCCGGCCGGTGATTTCGTCGCTGAGGAAGGGGACGTCTCGTTCGAGCTGCTGGGCCAGGAGCGGGGCCGGCAGGGCAAACGCCAGCGCGAACGCGGTCGATATCACAGCGTGTTGTGTCTTCATGACACAAGGATTACGCGGGAAGCGGCTCGACGCGGATATTTGCGCCGTCTGTCATGGCATCCCGGCCATGGGCAATAACGGGCTGCCGGCCTGCCTTACTGCGGCTTCGCCTCGAGGAGCAGTGAGTGCCGGAAGCGCACGTTTAGCGTCGCGACCGGACCCTTCACGACGCCGAGGTCGCGGACGTCCACGTAATCGCGGACCGCATACGTCGCATTCGCGTCAAGGCCACGAAGTTGTACCGTCCCGCCGTAGCGGTCGGCGAAAAACGCATAGTAGAGCGCGCCATTCTTGCGGACGACGTGTGCCTCGGGCCGGTCGAAGCCGATGTCGTAGAGATCGCCCACATACTCTCCCTCGGAAAGGCGCATCGCCTCGTAGAGTGAAACCCAGCGGGCCCAAGTCTTTTGGCGCTTCGGCGTGAGTAGGAGGGTCTTGTCCTTCTCCCCGGGCGCGCCGGGCCAGGCGAAGTTCGACCCGATCACGCCGCCGACGCCGAAAGTCGAGGCAAAGTCCTCACCGCCGTCGCTCATTTCGACGTGATCGCCGAAGTAGGCGATGCGGTCCCCGGCGAGTGCCTTGAGCGTCTTGCCCTTGCTGCGGATCTGCCAGGAACTCTCCGGGTCGGAGGCGACCGTCATGTTGAGGTACGGCAGCGTAAAGAAGGAATATCCGGTGCCACAGGGGCAGATTTCGACGAGTGCGCCGGGCCTCGTCGCCTGCGCGGCATCCCAGATAGCCTTGAAGAAACCGGGCATGCTTTCCGGCGCGTCGGCCGGCGATGCATGAGCATGCGCGCGGTTGAAGCACTCGGGTGCCGCATTCAGGTGTTGCCCGTCGATCTTGAGGCCGTCGAAGCCCCATTCGCCGAGCGCTTTCCTCACGAACGCGGCGGCGTCCTCGCGCACGCCCGCGACCGCTGGGCACAGGTACTGCGAGTCCCACCAGGTGATCTCACGTGTCGAGCCGTCCGCATTGCGCAGCAGCCAGTCCGGATGCTCGCGCTCCGTGCGCGAGCCGGCATCGGCAGCGAGCGGTGCCCACCACAGCTGCGCCTTGAGACCTGCAGCGTGGATGCGATCCACGAGCACCTTCATGTCGCGGTCGCCGGCCGGGAACTTGTCGGTACGTGGACGCCAGTCGCCCAGAGCGACCTGCCAGCCGTCATCGAGTACCGCCCAGCCGAAGCCGAGCTGCTTCACGACCGGCAGTGTCTCGAAGACCTGGACCGGCGTAAACGTGCGGCCGTAGCCCCAGGCGCACCATATGGGGTCGAATGCGTTCCGCGGCGCATCCGGCAGCCTGATGCCCTGGGCCTGCATCGCAGCCGAGTAGGCGCGCAGCGTACCGTAATAGTCGCCGCGGTGGACTGCGACGAACGTCAGGAGCGTCTCCATCGACTGGCCCGGCGCGAGCGCTGCCTCGCGCGCCATGTTGAGTGCGAGTGTTGCGCTGCCGCGCTTCGAGCGCCCGACTGGCAACGACACCAGCTTCGGCACCAGCTCGAGGTGCCCGATCGCGAGGCCCGCATCGCGCCGCCAGACGTCCACGACGGGCGTGCCGCCGCCGTAGTCGGAGTCGTTCATGCCGAGGTAATTCGCGCGTCGGTAGCCGGGGCCGACCGGCAGCACCCAATCGGGCCGTGCCTCGTACGAGGCGCTCTGATAGGACCAGAACGCCGGCTCGCGCCGGTCCGGCCCCGGTGCGAGCTCATAGCGATGGCTGGTGAAACCATGCACCTGCAGCGGCGCCGGGCCGCCATTGCGATAGCTCACGCGAACGAAAAGCCATTGGGGCCGCGCAGCGTACGCAGTGACCTCGACATGCTTCACGATCGCGCCGGACTGTCCCGTCAGTGTCGTGCGCTGGCCTTTGCCGAACGCGTCCGAAACGGTGTCGTGCATTTCGTCTTTCAGCGTAAAGGCGCCGACTTCGCCCGCATCGGTCAGGAGCGTTTCGGATTCCGTGAAAGGACCGAGCGCGATCTCCTGCGGCGCGGTTACGACCACGCGGCTCTTCATTTGCCCGTCGAACTCGAGGCGGATGCCGTCACCCTGGATGGCGGCGCCGCCGAACAGTAGAAGCGCCGTGCAGATCATCATGGCGCCCTCCCTGGCGCCGTGCGCCAGGCCGTCGGAAAAATACCCCGCGCGTTCGCGCGGTATATCTTGTCGAGCACCGCGCGCGGCAGGCCGAGGCCACGGAACGGCGCGGCGAAGTCACTCGAGTGCTGCTCGGCGTCGCCGGCGAGGAAGCGCCAGTCCGCCAGCCAGCCCGCATGCGCTTCCCGGGCGAACTCGGCATCCGATTGGCCGCGACTGCGGCCAAGGTCCGAGCCATACAGGATGCGGTCCTGAAACTCGATGAAGAATCGCAGGACCTTGTCAGGGTCCTGGCTCGCCTGCAGCTCGAGGTGCGAGAGGCGTGCGGCTAGATCCACGCTGGCATTCGGATACCGGCGCAGAAATCGCCCGACGCGGTCCACGTCCCACTCGAGCGAGGCGAGGTGCACGCCCACGAACCTGAGCCCTGGATGCTTGTCGAGCATGCGATCGCGCGCCGCGATCTGTTGTTCGTACGTTGGCCACTCGGGATGGACGGCCATGTGGTACTGGGGATGCTCCGCGAAATACTCGCGGTCGCCGTTGATCGTCATCTGCGCCAGCGGCAACCAGGCATTGCGCGGTTCTCCCTGGTGGCCGAGCAGCGGAATATTGCGTTGCTCGAGCCAGTCGAACAGAGGATCGAAACGCGGATCGTCGATCATGACCACATGCCCGTCGGCGTCGCGCTGCTGCATGCCGACGTCCTTCCAGACCTTGACCGCGACCGCGCCCTCGGCGAATGCAGCTTCGAGGTTCTGCTCGGTACGCTCGAGCCAGCCGGGGCGCTCGCTGCCGGCGGCATCGAAGGTCGCGGCGAATGCGATGCGCTCCGGGTATTTGCGCTGCAAGGCAACTGCGTCGGCTCGCTGTCGGTCAGGCGGCAGAAAATCCTTGTAATTGACGTTGATCGTGAGGATACGAAACCCGTCGGCACGTGCACGACGGGCAAACGCCGGCATCGCGCCATAGAGGTGCATGTGCGCGTCGATCTTTTCGAGGGCGGCGAATTCACGCTCCTCGGCTGTCGGCGCAGCATCGACATGCACAGCCGGCGCTGCGAGGAACGCGCTGCCGAGGACGAACGCCAAGGCGGCGTGTCGTGCAGTCAACGCGAAGTGGCCGAGGTGTCGCATTGCTGTTGCAGCCGGTTCACGGCGGCCGGAGACAGGGGTGTGCGAGCGACGTGCGCCGCATAGAGCGCGGCACCGACGGCCGGCGGCAATCGCGGCGCCCGGTACTCGAACTGCAGCGGCGCCGCATTGAGACTTGCGCGGAAGGCTTCCACCATCGCCGGGGCATTATCGAACACTCCGCCACTGTGGGACACGGTCAGGACCGTTGAGTCGGGAACGCCAAGTGCGCGGCGCGTGGCGACAACGCAGTTAACGAGCTCGCGCGCGCCGCGCATGAAGATGGCCGCGGCCGCGGTGTCGCCCCCCTGCGCGGCTTCGTGCACGAGTCGCGCAAACTGGGCGAAGGCGTCGCGCCGGTCCGCGCCGGCGCCGTAGATCCGCGAGCAGAGGTAGAGGTCATCCGAGAGGCCGAGCCGCTCGCGCACCAGCCGGTGGAGCGGACCGCGCGCCGCGCGCCCGTCGCTCATGCGCGAAAAGAGATTTATGCCCTCGCGCGCGATCCAGTAGGCGGAGCCCTCGTCGCCGATCAGCTCGCCCCAGCCGCCGCAGCGTGCCTGCCGTCCCGCGAACTCGCCATAGGCCATCGAGCCGGTACCTGCGATCACGCTGATACCATCGGTGCAGGCGAGCGAGCCCGCCCAGCTGCAGACCATGTCGTTGCCGCAGCGATAGCGGGTCGTATCAAACAGTGCGGACGGCATCGCCTCGAGCGCCGCGATCAAGCCGCCGTCCTCGCCATAGGCCGGCAGCCCGATGAACGCGAATACAACTTCGGACGGCGGGAGTTTCTTCAGTGCAAGTGTCGTCCGGATACCGTCGATAAGCCGCGTGTGCGCCGCATCGAGGCCGCCCGCCAGGTAATCCACGCTGGCGCCGACGTGGCTCGCCAGCAGGTTGCCGTCGGCATCGACGAGCGCGTAGGCGGTCTTGGTGCCGCCGCCGTCAACGCCGAGGAACATCGTGCCCCAATCCGTTCCACGGGTGGATGGTGACGCCCTGCACGACACGATTGACGGTGCCTGCCGGGTCGGGCCGGTCGGGCGTCAGCCCGAGCGCGAGCGATTGCAGGAGCGCGAAGCTCTGTGCGACCAGTGCGTGCAAGGGTGCGATCTCGAGGTCCGATGCGCCGCTCATCCCGGGATAGACGAGGCGTTCGACGCGCCCGATGCCTTCGGGCTGCGCCGCCAGGGCGAGCAGGCCCCCAGCTCGCCCGTCGCGTTCAAGCTCCCCGAGGAGATCGACGTCATAGGCGCGCGCGTAGGCGTCGTTGGAGAGCAACAGCACGACCAGCGTGCGGCCGTCGATGATGCTCTTCGGGCCGTGACGGAACCCGAGCGTCGAATGGGCGATTGCGACGACGCGGCCGTCGGTCAGTTCGAGCAGTTTCAGTGCCGCTTCCGAAGCGAGGCCGCGAAGCTCGTTGCTGCCGAGATAGACGACGCGTTCGTAGCTGCGCGCAACGAGCCGTTCCGCGAGGGCCGTCGCCTGAGGCAGCAGCGCGGCCGCGGACTCCGACAGGCGCGCAATGGCCGGCGGCCGGATCGCACGGAACGCAAGTGCGGCGGCAAGCAGCATAGCGCTGAAGCTCGACGTCATGGCGAACCCGCGGTCATGGGTCGCATCCGGCAACAGGAGCAGGCAGGCATTCCCGAGCGAACGGGCGCGCAGCGCGAGTGCGCCGTCCCGGTTACATGTGATGACAAGGTGGTGTACGCGACCGACGAGCAGGTGCTCGGCCAGTTCGAGTGCGGCCACGCTCTCCGGGCTGTTGCCTGAGCGCGCAAACGAGACGAGGAGCACCGGCGCATCCCCCGGCAGGTTCAGGTTCGGCCCGCTGAGGAGGTCCGTGGTAGCGATCGCCTCGACGCGACGGCCCAGGCTTGCGGACAGTGCAGGTGCGAGGCAATCGCCGATGAAGGACGAGGTGCCGGCGCCCGCCAGGACGACCCGCAGCGAGGCCACTGCGAGCAGCGGCCCGAGAAAGGCCTCGATCCGCTCGCGCTCGCCGTCGACGAGCTCGGCGACCTGATGCCAGACGGCCGGTTGCTGCGCGATCTCGCGCGCGGTCCAGGACGCGCCACGCTTTTCGAGCTCGGCGGCGGCAAGTCCCGGAAAGCGAGCCGGTGTCATGCGGCGGCCCTCGGGGCTTCGCCACAGGCCGCGAAATACGGCCGCAGCGACCGCGCCACGCCTTCGCGCACGATATCCTGCGTACCCGCCGTGATGCGGCCGTCCCGCACCGCGTCATACTGGTACGGCAGAAACTGGCTGAGCAGGGTGAGCGGAATCCGAGCGCGATCGAGTCGCTCAAACATCGCGGAACAGGCGGCCTGTACTTTCGGGTACGGCCAGTAATAGCGGATGCGGTCACTCAGGCTGTATTGCAGGTCGAGGTCGAGGCTATCGCCGTCGGCATCGTAATGATCGCGCCAGTGCTGCGGATCGGCGCGCATCGTGTCGACGACGACCCGGCGCAGGTCAGGCGCCGCGCGCCCGCCAAAGAGTTCCTGCTCAATCGCCGCGAGTCCCCAGAGCGCCTCGCGCAGCGCGTACGTAGCACCGGGACCCACTTTCAGGATCGCGAAATGGTCCCGCACGAGCGTGTCGAGGCTCGCCTGCGACTGGTAGTCGGTCGAATGCGCCTCGAAGATGAACTGGCCCTGCGCGCCGATGAATGCACTGAGTGCCCTTGCGGAGCCGGAGTGATAGTCGATCACCTTGTGGTGGTCAAACTCGACGCCCGGCTGGACCACGAGGGCGAGCACGCGCGGCCAGGCCGCTTCGAGCCCGGCGTGCGTGAAAGCCTCGCAATGTGCTGCGATCGTGCCGGCCACGGATTCGGGTGTCGTGACCGCGAGCGTCTTGAGTTCCTCCGTTGCACCGCCGGGCGTCGGAACTTCCGTGCCGATCACATAGACCGGCGCCTCGCCGCCCGCGTCGCGCCAGCTCGCCTCGGCGGCGGCACAGAGCCGCGCCGCGCGCGTTGCGACGATTTCTTCCGGCAACGGCGCCGGGTCGTCCTGGCAGGCCATCGAGCAATCGAGGTGAATCTTGCGAAAGCCCGCGGCGACGTACCCGCGGACGAGATCGACGGACTTCGCCAGCGCCGCCTCCGCCGGCTCGGCGCGCCAGGCGTTCGGCCCCAGGTGATCGCCGCCGATCCAGACTCGATCTTCGGGCAGGCCTTCCCGCGCGGCGATATCGCGCAGGTAGCGTGTGAAATCCGCCGGGCGCATGCCCGTGTAGCCGCCGAACTGATTGACCTGGTTGGAGGTCGCCTCGACCAGCAGAGACGATCCCGCCGCCTTCGCTTCCCGCATCGCGCTCGCGATGACCACCGGGTGTGCGGAGCAGAGCGACCAGACGCCCGTCGCCTCGCCGCGTTTATGACGGGCAACGACGTCGAGCAGCGCTTTCATGGCCGCGCGTCCTGCCCGGCCGATTCCGGCTGCAGGGCGAGCATCAGGGCCGCCACGAGGGCAAGCGCGATTCCTGCGAGTTTCATGGGTCCAGGCACGGCGCCCAGCAGGATCATGGAAAGCACGGAGGTCAGCAAGGGAGCACCGGCATTCACGAGCGGAGCGACAATAATCGCCTTTCCGTAACGGAATGCGAACACCAGTGTCAATGCGCCGATCGAGTTCAGGACCTGGATCGCGGCCGCGAGTCCGGGGCCGTCGAGGCCGTAGTTGATCGGCTGCGAGAAGTCGGTCATCGCGAGCGCGATTGGGACGAGCAGCAGGCCGCTCAGCATCATGTAGAAAAAGATGCTCGCGGCGTCCATCGTCTGGTTTGCGAGCTTGATCACGTAGGCCTGCACGCCCCAGGCGCCCAGAATCCCGACCGCAAGCAAGAACCACAGGCCATAACCGTCCCCACCGTCCGGGCGGTAGTCGAAAAGCGGCAGCGAGAGGAGTGCGAGTGCAATGCCGAGCGCACCGATCATCCCGGTGCGCTCCTTCAGGAACGCGAGCGATAGCGCGATCGTGAGGGCGGGCGAGAGCGAGATGATCGGAAAGATCAGATAGGGCGGACCGACCCGTACGGCATAAAACAGGATCAGCTGCCCGCCTGCACCCAGCAGGCCGATCGCGAGTCCGAGGATCATCGAGCGCCGGTCCCGCTTCAACGCCGTCCCGCCGCGCCGCATCACGAACACGGCCGGCGCGATCATCGTCAGCGCCCACACGACGTAGTTCAGCGTTTCCGGCACGCCGTGCTCGCCGGGCAGCCCGGCGAGCGCGCCCCAGACGCCCCACAGCAGCGTCGTGACGAGCGCATAGACCAGCCACGCGCTCATCTAGAACTTGGCGGTAACGCCGAGCAGGACCGAGCGCCCCCAGGTCTCGAAGCCAGCCAGCATGTCCGGGCGGCCCATAGTCGCCAGGTAGTACTCGTCGGTGAGGTTGCGGCCCTCGAGCGAAATCGTGAGCTGCTCGGACAGACGGAACGCAACCGAGGCCGTGACCCAGGTAATTGGGTCGCCGTACTGGGAAAGCCCGCCGACGGCGTCCGTCACCTCCACGTACTTTCCGCTGTAGTCCGCCGCCAGCTGCGCGTCCCAGCGCTCGTTTTCGAACATCAGCGCGAGCGAGTATGCTGACTTCGAAACGCCCTCCAGCGGCCCGACGTTCTCGCCGTCGATATACGAGTCGGTGCTCGTGTACGTGTAGTTCGCGCGTACGCCGAAGCCGTTCTCGAAGAAGTGCTGGAAGCCGAACTCGAAGCCGAGCACCTTGGCCTTGTCGCCGTTGATCGGGCGGCTCACGTCGTAGAGAAGCGGAGCGTCGCCCGCACCCCCGATGTCGGCGATCACGCCGATATCCACGTTTTCCTGGAGTTCGTAGGTGATGAAGCCATCGAGGTCCTTCCAGAACGCCGCCGCGCTCAGAACGGACTTGTCGTCAAAGTACCATTCGACCGACAGGTCCGCCTGGTTGGCTTCCACCGGCGCAAGATCGGCGTTGCCGTCGTAGAACACCTCGTAGGTGCGATCCAGCGTGTTGTCAGTCCGCGTCGGCGCGAGCTGATTCAGGGAGGGACGCGAAATGACCTTGGCAATCGCGGCGCGAATGAGGACGTCCTTGCGCGGCCGATAGCCGACGTTCAGCGATGGCAGCCACTTGCTGTAGCTGCCTTTTTCGGTGAACGGCTCCGCCGGACTGTAGGTAACGTCCGGGCTCGATGTCGGGATGCCGGGCGTCGGATCGTCCACCCGCACGATGCTGTCGATTGCGGTCCGCGCCGTCGTGTCGGTTTTGACGTAGCGCAGGCCGACGTTTGCGAACCACTGATCCGACGCGAAGTTCGCGCTCACGTATCCCGCCAGGGTGTCTTCGTTCACGTCGTAGGACTGCACGGGGTTGAATTCCGGCGCGACCAGCGAGGAGTCATAGACATCGCCGGTCGGGTTGCCGTTCTCGTCGAGGATCGGCTGTCCGTCGAGCGCGGCGAGCGCGGCAAGGTAGTTGCGGACGTCGAAGTAAACGAATCGGTTCGGGTGGGTCCCGCCGCCGTTACGCATGAAGTTCGGCAGGGATAGGCTGTGCACGACGTGCGCACCGAGGCTTTCAAACGTTACGCCATAGAGATTGCAATAGATGCATGAACCGCCGTTCGTGTCGTTCTCGATCGTATTGCGCGTCTTGGAGCGCCCGGTGCTGGCGGCACCGAATTGCAGCGACGTGAAAGAGCCCGAATCGAAGGTCAACTCGCCATCGACGGCCAAGCCATCAACCTGGTCGGTGACGTCCGTACCGGAAAGCCCGATGTAGTGCAGGCCGTAGTCCGCGTTGCCGAGCTCATCATTGGCGAGGGCCGTCGCAAGGTCCGCCCGTCCTCCAGAGTCACGCTGATGTCGGGCAGATGATTGTTGTTCATGTCCACGCGGGCGACGTGACTGCCTGCGACGCCCGAGACGACCCAGGTGTCCTTGCCGCCCGAGTCGCGCTCCGCCTTTGAGTGGTAGGCATCAAAGGCGAAATGCAGGCGGTCGGTCGCCTGCCAGATGCCGTTCCAGCCGAACTGCGTCGTGTCGACGACGCGATGTTCCGTGATCGTCGAGATTTCGGGCACGAGTTCGGCAACCGTCATGCCGGTCACCCAGTGATCCCGGATGCTGACGTCGCTCCAGCGGTGCTGCCCCGTGGCCTCGTCGAGGATCGAGTCCTCGACGTAGTATGACTGGTGATAACCGACGTCGGGGCATTGAGGCGCGTGAACAGCCCGTCCACCGTCATGCGGAAGCTGTCAGAGACGTCCCACTGCCATACGGCGGTGACGCCGCTTCGCTGCTTCTGCTGGATGCGCGCGCCAAAGCTCGTGCAGCACAGGCCGAGCAGCGCACTCTCGTCCTCGGAAATCGTCCCGTCGCCATTCGCGTCGAACTCACCGGGTGAATCCGGGTTGATGTAGAACTCGTGCACGGCATCAGAACGGACTTTGGTGTCCTGATACACGCCGGTGACCATGAGGCCCATGCGATCGTCGGCGAAAGTACGGCTGAAGACGCCGCTCATCTTGTAGCCGTCGTCCTCGGACAAGTCGTTGTACTCGCCCTCGGCGGTAAACGAGAGGTGCTGGCCGAGGCCCTCGAGCGGCCGGGCGGAGCGCAGGTTGATGGAGCCGCCGATACTGCCCTCGAGGTTCGCCGCCTCGGAAGACTTCAGCACGTCGGCACCCGAAATCACCTCGGATGGCAGCACATCGGAGGCAAACTCGCGACCGTCGCCGTCGGTCGCGAGGATGCGGCCGTTCAGAGTCACAATGCTGAATTCGGGCCCGAGGCCACGCACGTTGACGTACTGGCCTTCGCCGCCGCGTGTGCGCTGGATGGTGACGCCGGTAATGTGCGAGAGCGAATCGGCGACGTTGTCGTCGGGGAAGCGCCCGAGATCCTTGGCCACGATCGAATCCTGGACGATCGTCGCCCCCTTCTTGTGATCGAGCGACTCGACCAGCGCGGCGCGCGTGCCCGTCACCACGACTTCGCTCAGCTCGGTCGCGGACGACGAGCCGGTCGCCGTCTCCGACAGCGCCGGCCTCGGCCACAGGGCGCCGACTCCAAGGCCGCCGCCAATTAGAAGGAGCGCGAGATTGAAGGCGTGCTGGTTGACAAGTCGCATGGCGAATCCCCCGATAACTGCTTGGCCATCGCATGCTAGGCAAGGCCATACGAAAGAACAAGAAACTTTCGTGTATTTACGAATCGTCAGATATGGCCTATTGCAGGCTTTCTATTTTCGTTTAAGCTTGAAAAACGAAAGTCCGTAGCAGCCAGAAAGACGCGAGATTCCATGAACATGCAGGAACGCCGCCGCCTGATTCGCGCACAGGTCGAGTTGCAGGCCCAAGGCAATGTCGCGGACCTCGCGCGGCGCTTCAGTGTCTCGACCGTCACGATCCGCTCGGACCTCGCGTCCCTCGCCGCTTCGGGCGCGATCGTGCGCATTCACGGCGGCGCGCTGCCGCCGGGCGACAGCGAAGAAGTGCCGATCAACGTCAAGCAGACGCTGTACCACGCCGAAAAGGCGCGCATCGCAGCACTGGCCGCGGCGATGATCCTGGACGGCGAGACCATAATCCTCGATTCAGGCACCACGACCGCGGAGATCGCGCGCCAAATCCGCGGGCTGAAGCTCCGGTCAATCAACGTTATTACGAACGCGCTCAATATCGCCGTGCTGCTCGCAAACGCACACCACGTGAATCTGATCATCCCGGGCGGCGTCCTGCGGCGGAAATCCTGGTCTCTGTCAGGCCCGCAGGCCGAGCAGGCGCTGCGCGATCTGCAGGCCGACCGCCTGTTTCTGGGCGTCGACAGCCTCGACCCGGAGATCGGGCTGATGACGCCCCACGTGCTCGAGGCCAAGCTGAATGCGCTCATGATCCGCATCTCACGAAAGACGGTCGCCGTTACCGATTCTTCGAAGCTGTTGCGCCGGAACCTGCAGTGATCGCGCCGGTGGAGCAGGTGCACCTGCTCATCACCGATCGCGACGCACCGCCGGAAGCGGTGGCAGCGATACGCTCGCGCGGCGTCGAGGTGCGCCTCGTCTAGTCGT
>CAVTVX010000006.1:0-18155 GCA_963738285.1 uncultured Gammaproteobacteria bacterium
GGAGATCCTGCGAGGAGATGTCGAAAAGCTGTGCCAAGAGCAAAAAAGATAATTACTAGTCGCGCTCCAGGACGTAAGTCGCGAACGGACCCAGGCTCCTGGGGTCCGGGCGCTTCTTCACCGAGACGTCCACAGCGCGCGCGGCCGTCCTGGAACTCCACATCGGCGTCGCCTTCGGCGGCCAGGGCAATCGCGGTACCGCGGAACTGAAGGCTGGATTCCGGGCCTTCCTAGTAGCTGTAGCTTGAGCCGGCCGGCGATTTCGTCGCTGAGGAAGGGGACGTCTCGTTCGAGCTGCTGGGCCAGGAGCGGGGCCGGCAGGGCAAACGCCAGCGCGAACGCGGTCGATATCACAGCGTGTTGTGTCTTCATGACACAAGGATTACGCGGGAAGCGGCTCGACGCGGATATTTGCGCCGTCTGTCATGGCATCCCGGCCATGGGCAATAACGGGCTGCCGGCCTGCCTTACTGCGGCTTCGCCTCGAGGAGCAGTGAGTGCCGGAAGCGCACGTTTAGCGTCGCGACCGGACCCTTCACGACGCCGAGGTCGCGGACGTCCACGTAATCGCGGACCGCATACGTCGCATTCGCGTCAAGGCCACGAAGTTGTACCGTCCCGCCGTAGCGGTCGGCGAAAAACGCATAGTAGAGCGCGCCATTCTTGCGGACGACGTGTGCCTCGGGCCGGTCGAAGCCGATGTCGTAGAGATCGCCCACATACTCTCCCTCGGAAAGGCGCATCGCCTCGTAGAGTGAAACCCAGCGGGCCCAAGTCTTTTGGCGCTTCGGCGTGAGTAGGAGGGTCTTGTCCTTCTCCCCGGGCGCGCCGGGCCAGGCGAAGTTCGACCCGATCACGCCGCCGACGCCGAAAGTCGAGGCAAAGTCCTCACCGCCGTCGCTCATTTCGACGTGATCGCCGAAGTAGGCGATGCGGTCCCCGGCGAGTGCCTTGAGCGTCTTGCCCTTGCTGCGGATCTGCCAGGAACTCTCCGGGTCGGAGGCGACCGTCATGTTGAGGTACGGCAGCGTAAAGAAGGAATATCCGGTGCCACAGGGGCAGATTTCGACGAGTGCGCCGGGCCTCGTCGCCTGCGCGGCATCCCAGATAGCCTTGAAGAAACCGGGCATGCTTTCCGGCGCGTCGGCCGGCGATGCATGAGCATGCGCGCGGTTGAAGCACTCGGGTGCCGCATTCAGGTGTTGCCCGTCGATCTTGAGGCCGTCGAAGCCCCATTCGCCGAGCGCTTTCCTCACGAACGCGGCGGCGTCCTCGCGCACGCCCGCGACCGCTGGGCACAGGTACTGCGAGTCCCACCAGGTGATCTCACGTGTCGAGCCGTCCGCATTGCGCAGCAGCCAGTCCGGATGCTCGCGCTCCGTGCGCGAGCCGGCATCGGCAGCGAGCGGTGCCCACCACAGCTGCGCCTTGAGACCTGCAGCGTGGATGCGATCCACGAGCACCTTCATGTCGCGGTCGCCGGCCGGGAACTTGTCGGTACGTGGACGCCAGTCGCCCAGAGCGACCTGCCAGCCGTCATCGAGTACCGCCCAGCCGAAGCCGAGCTGCTTCACGACCGGCAGTGTCTCGAAGACCTGGACCGGCGTAAACGTGCGGCCGTAGCCCCAGGCGCACCATATGGGGTCGAATGCGTTCCGCGGCGCATCCGGCAGCCTGATGCCCTGGGCCTGCATCGCAGCCGAGTAGGCGCGCAGCGTACCGTAATAGTCGCCGCGGTGGACTGCGACGAACGTCAGGAGCGTCTCCATCGACTGGCCCGGCGCGAGCGCTGCCTCGCGCGCCATGTTGAGTGCGAGTGTTGCGCTGCCGCGCTTCGAGCGCCCGACTGGCAACGACACCAGCTTCGGCACCAGCTCGAGGTGCCCGATCGCGAGGCCCGCATCGCGCCGCCAGACGTCCACGACGGGCGTGCCGCCGCCGTAGTCGGAGTCGTTCATGCCGAGGTAATTCGCGCGTCGGTAGCCGGGGCCGACCGGCAGCACCCAATCGGGCCGTGCCTCGTACGAGGCGCTCTGATAGGACCAGAACGCCGGCTCGCGCCGGTCCGGCCCCGGTGCGAGCTCATAGCGATGGCTGGTGAAACCATGCACCTGCAGCGGCGCCGGGCCGCCATTGCGATAGCTCACGCGAACGAAAAGCCATTGGGGCCGCGCAGCGTACGCAGTGACCTCGACATGCTTCACGATCGCGCCGGACTGTCCCGTCAGTGTCGTGCGCTGGCCTTTGCCGAACGCGTCCGAAACGGTGTCGTGCATTTCGTCTTTCAGCGTAAAGGCGCCGACTTCGCCCGCATCGGTCAGGAGCGTTTCGGATTCCGTGAAAGGACCGAGCGCGATCTCCTGCGGCGCGGTTACGACCACGCGGCTCTTCATTTGCCCGTCGAACTCGAGGCGGATGCCGTCACCCTGGATGGCGGCGCCGCCGAACAGTAGAAGCGCCGTGCAGATCATCATGGCGCCCTCCCTGGCGCCGTGCGCCAGGCCGTCGGAAAAATACCCCGCGCGTTCGCGCGGTATATCTTGTCGAGCACCGCGCGCGGCAGGCCGAGGCCACGGAACGGCGCGGCGAAGTCACTCGAGTGCTGCTCGGCGTCGCCGGCGAGGAAGCGCCAGTCCGCCAGCCAGCCCGCATGCGCTTCCCGGGCGAACTCGGCATCCGATTGGCCGCGACTGCGGCCAAGGTCCGAGCCATACAGGATGCGGTCCTGAAACTCGATGAAGAATCGCAGGACCTTGTCAGGGTCCTGGCTCGCCTGCAGCTCGAGGTGCGAGAGGCGTGCGGCTAGATCCACGCTGGCATTCGGATACCGGCGCAGAAATCGCCCGACGCGGTCCACGTCCCACTCGAGCGAGGCGAGGTGCACGCCCACGAACCTGAGCCCTGGATGCTTGTCGAGCATGCGATCGCGCGCCGCGATCTGTTGTTCGTACGTTGGCCACTCGGGATGGACGGCCATGTGGTACTGGGGATGCTCCGCGAAATACTCGCGGTCGCCGTTGATCGTCATCTGCGCCAGCGGCAACCAGGCATTGCGCGGTTCTCCCTGGTGGCCGAGCAGCGGAATATTGCGTTGCTCGAGCCAGTCGAACAGAGGATCGAAACGCGGATCGTCGATCATGACCACATGCCCGTCGGCGTCGCGCTGCTGCATGCCGACGTCCTTCCAGACCTTGACCGCGACCGCGCCCTCGGCGAATGCAGCTTCGAGGTTCTGCTCGGTACGCTCGAGCCAGCCGGGGCGCTCGCTGCCGGCGGCATCGAAGGTCGCGGCGAATGCGATGCGCTCCGGGTATTTGCGCTGCAAGGCAACTGCGTCGGCTCGCTGTCGGTCAGGCGGCAGAAAATCCTTGTAATTGACGTTGATCGTGAGGATACGAAACCCGTCGGCACGTGCACGACGGGCAAACGCCGGCATCGCGCCATAGAGGTGCATGTGCGCGTCGATCTTTTCGAGGGCGGCGAATTCACGCTCCTCGGCTGTCGGCGCAGCATCGACATGCACAGCCGGCGCTGCGAGGAACGCGCTGCCGAGGACGAACGCCAAGGCGGCGTGTCGTGCAGTCAACGCGAAGTGGCCGAGGTGTCGCATTGCTGTTGCAGCCGGTTCACGGCGGCCGGAGACAGGGGTGTGCGAGCGACGTGCGCCGCATAGAGCGCGGCACCGACGGCCGGCGGCAATCGCGGCGCCCGGTACTCGAACTGCAGCGGCGCCGCATTGAGACTTGCGCGGAAGGCTTCCACCATCGCCGGGGCATTATCGAACACTCCGCCACTGTGGGACACGGTCAGGACCGTTGAGTCGGGAACGCCAAGTGCGCGGCGCGTGGCGACAACGCAGTTAACGAGCTCGCGCGCGCCGCGCATGAAGATGGCCGCGGCCGCGGTGTCGCCCCCCTGCGCGGCTTCGTGCACGAGTCGCGCAAACTGGGCGAAGGCGTCGCGCCGGTCCGCGCCGGCGCCGTAGATCCGCGAGCAGAGGTAGAGGTCATCCGAGAGGCCGAGCCGCTCGCGCACCAGCCGGTGGAGCGGACCGCGCGCCGCGCGCCCGTCGCTCATGCGCGAAAAGAGATTTATGCCCTCGCGCGCGATCCAGTAGGCGGAGCCCTCGTCGCCGATCAGCTCGCCCCAGCCGCCGCAGCGTGCCTGCCGTCCCGCGAACTCGCCATAGGCCATCGAGCCGGTACCTGCGATCACGCTGATACCATCGGTGCAGGCGAGCGAGCCCGCCCAGCTGCAGACCATGTCGTTGCCGCAGCGATAGCGGGTCGTATCAAACAGTGCGGACGGCATCGCCTCGAGCGCCGCGATCAAGCCGCCGTCCTCGCCATAGGCCGGCAGCCCGATGAACGCGAATACAACTTCGGACGGCGGGAGTTTCTTCAGTGCAAGTGTCGTCCGGATACCGTCGATAAGCCGCGTGTGCGCCGCATCGAGGCCGCCCGCCAGGTAATCCACGCTGGCGCCGACGTGGCTCGCCAGCAGGTTGCCGTCGGCATCGACGAGCGCGTAGGCGGTCTTGGTGCCGCCGCCGTCAACGCCGAGGAACATCGTGCCCCAATCCGTTCCACGGGTGGATGGTGACGCCCTGCACGACACGATTGACGGTGCCTGCCGGGTCGGGCCGGTCGGGCGTCAGCCCGAGCGCGAGCGATTGCAGGAGCGCGAAGCTCTGTGCGACCAGTGCGTGCAAGGGTGCGATCTCGAGGTCCGATGCGCCGCTCATCCCGGGATAGACGAGGCGTTCGACGCGCCCGATGCCTTCGGGCTGCGCCGCCAGGGCGAGCAGGCCCCCAGCTCGCCCGTCGCGTTCAAGCTCCCCGAGGAGATCGACGTCATAGGCGCGCGCGTAGGCGTCGTTGGAGAGCAACAGCACGACCAGCGTGCGGCCGTCGATGATGCTCTTCGGGCCGTGACGGAACCCGAGCGTCGAATGGGCGATTGCGACGACGCGGCCGTCGGTCAGTTCGAGCAGTTTCAGTGCCGCTTCCGAAGCGAGGCCGCGAAGCTCGTTGCTGCCGAGATAGACGACGCGTTCGTAGCTGCGCGCAACGAGCCGTTCCGCGAGGGCCGTCGCCTGAGGCAGCAGCGCGGCCGCGGACTCCGACAGGCGCGCAATGGCCGGCGGCCGGATCGCACGGAACGCAAGTGCGGCGGCAAGCAGCATAGCGCTGAAGCTCGACGTCATGGCGAACCCGCGGTCATGGGTCGCATCCGGCAACAGGAGCAGGCAGGCATTCCCGAGCGAACGGGCGCGCAGCGCGAGTGCGCCGTCCCGGTTACATGTGATGACAAGGTGGTGTACGCGACCGACGAGCAGGTGCTCGGCCAGTTCGAGTGCGGCCACGCTCTCCGGGCTGTTGCCTGAGCGCGCAAACGAGACGAGGAGCACCGGCGCATCCCCCGGCAGGTTCAGGTTCGGCCCGCTGAGGAGGTCCGTGGTAGCGATCGCCTCGACGCGACGGCCCAGGCTTGCGGACAGTGCAGGTGCGAGGCAATCGCCGATGAAGGACGAGGTGCCGGCGCCCGCCAGGACGACCCGCAGCGAGGCCACTGCGAGCAGCGGCCCGAGAAAGGCCTCGATCCGCTCGCGCTCGCCGTCGACGAGCTCGGCGACCTGATGCCAGACGGCCGGTTGCTGCGCGATCTCGCGCGCGGTCCAGGACGCGCCACGCTTTTCGAGCTCGGCGGCGGCAAGTCCCGGAAAGCGAGCCGGTGTCATGCGGCGGCCCTCGGGGCTTCGCCACAGGCCGCGAAATACGGCCGCAGCGACCGCGCCACGCCTTCGCGCACGATATCCTGCGTACCCGCCGTGATGCGGCCGTCCCGCACCGCGTCATACTGGTACGGCAGAAACTGGCTGAGCAGGGTGAGCGGAATCCGAGCGCGATCGAGTCGCTCAAACATCGCGGAACAGGCGGCCTGTACTTTCGGGTACGGCCAGTAATAGCGGATGCGGTCACTCAGGCTGTATTGCAGGTCGAGGTCGAGGCTATCGCCGTCGGCATCGTAATGATCGCGCCAGTGCTGCGGATCGGCGCGCATCGTGTCGACGACGACCCGGCGCAGGTCAGGCGCCGCGCGCCCGCCAAAGAGTTCCTGCTCAATCGCCGCGAGTCCCCAGAGCGCCTCGCGCAGCGCGTACGTAGCACCGGGACCCACTTTCAGGATCGCGAAATGGTCCCGCACGAGCGTGTCGAGGCTCGCCTGCGACTGGTAGTCGGTCGAATGCGCCTCGAAGATGAACTGGCCCTGCGCGCCGATGAATGCACTGAGTGCCCTTGCGGAGCCGGAGTGATAGTCGATCACCTTGTGGTGGTCAAACTCGACGCCCGGCTGGACCACGAGGGCGAGCACGCGCGGCCAGGCCGCTTCGAGCCCGGCGTGCGTGAAAGCCTCGCAATGTGCTGCGATCGTGCCGGCCACGGATTCGGGTGTCGTGACCGCGAGCGTCTTGAGTTCCTCCGTTGCACCGCCGGGCGTCGGAACTTCCGTGCCGATCACATAGACCGGCGCCTCGCCGCCCGCGTCGCGCCAGCTCGCCTCGGCGGCGGCACAGAGCCGCGCCGCGCGCGTTGCGACGATTTCTTCCGGCAACGGCGCCGGGTCGTCCTGGCAGGCCATCGAGCAATCGAGGTGAATCTTGCGAAAGCCCGCGGCGACGTACCCGCGGACGAGATCGACGGACTTCGCCAGCGCCGCCTCCGCCGGCTCGGCGCGCCAGGCGTTCGGCCCCAGGTGATCGCCGCCGATCCAGACTCGATCTTCGGGCAGGCCTTCCCGCGCGGCGATATCGCGCAGGTAGCGTGTGAAATCCGCCGGGCGCATGCCCGTGTAGCCGCCGAACTGATTGACCTGGTTGGAGGTCGCCTCGACCAGCAGAGACGATCCCGCCGCCTTCGCTTCCCGCATCGCGCTCGCGATGACCACCGGGTGTGCGGAGCAGAGCGACCAGACGCCCGTCGCCTCGCCGCGTTTATGACGGGCAACGACGTCGAGCAGCGCTTTCATGGCCGCGCGTCCTGCCCGGCCGATTCCGGCTGCAGGGCGAGCATCAGGGCCGCCACGAGGGCAAGCGCGATTCCTGCGAGTTTCATGGGTCCAGGCACGGCGCCCAGCAGGATCATGGAAAGCACGGAGGTCAGCAAGGGAGCACCGGCATTCACGAGCGGAGCGACAATAATCGCCTTTCCGTAACGGAATGCGAACACCAGTGTCAATGCGCCGATCGAGTTCAGGACCTGGATCGCGGCCGCGAGTCCGGGGCCGTCGAGGCCGTAGTTGATCGGCTGCGAGAAGTCGGTCATCGCGAGCGCGATTGGGACGAGCAGCAGGCCGCTCAGCATCATGTAGAAAAAGATGCTCGCGGCGTCCATCGTCTGGTTTGCGAGCTTGATCACGTAGGCCTGCACGCCCCAGGCGCCCAGAATCCCGACCGCAAGCAAGAACCACAGGCCATAACCGTCCCCACCGTCCGGGCGGTAGTCGAAAAGCGGCAGCGAGAGGAGTGCGAGTGCAATGCCGAGCGCACCGATCATCCCGGTGCGCTCCTTCAGGAACGCGAGCGATAGCGCGATCGTGAGGGCGGGCGAGAGCGAGATGATCGGAAAGATCAGATAGGGCGGACCGACCCGTACGGCATAAAACAGGATCAGCTGCCCGCCTGCACCCAGCAGGCCGATCGCGAGTCCGAGGATCATCGAGCGCCGGTCCCGCTTCAACGCCGTCCCGCCGCGCCGCATCACGAACACGGCCGGCGCGATCATCGTCAGCGCCCACACGACGTAGTTCAGCGTTTCCGGCACGCCGTGCTCGCCGGGCAGCCCGGCGAGCGCGCCCCAGACGCCCCACAGCAGCGTCGTGACGAGCGCATAGACCAGCCACGCGCTCATCTAGAACTTGGCGGTAACGCCGAGCAGGACCGAGCGCCCCCAGGTCTCGAAGCCAGCCAGCATGTCCGGGCGGCCCATAGTCGCCAGGTAGTACTCGTCGGTGAGGTTGCGGCCCTCGAGCGAAATCGTGAGCTGCTCGGACAGACGGAACGCAACCGAGGCCGTGACCCAGGTAATTGGGTCGCCGTACTGGGAAAGCCCGCCGACGGCGTCCGTCACCTCCACGTACTTTCCGCTGTAGTCCGCCGCCAGCTGCGCGTCCCAGCGCTCGTTTTCGAACATCAGCGCGAGCGAGTATGCTGACTTCGAAACGCCCTCCAGCGGCCCGACGTTCTCGCCGTCGATATACGAGTCGGTGCTCGTGTACGTGTAGTTCGCGCGTACGCCGAAGCCGTTCTCGAAGAAGTGCTGGAAGCCGAACTCGAAGCCGAGCACCTTGGCCTTGTCGCCGTTGATCGGGCGGCTCACGTCGTAGAGAAGCGGAGCGTCGCCCGCACCCCCGATGTCGGCGATCACGCCGATATCCACGTTTTCCTGGAGTTCGTAGGTGATGAAGCCATCGAGGTCCTTCCAGAACGCCGCCGCGCTCAGAACGGACTTGTCGTCAAAGTACCATTCGACCGACAGGTCCGCCTGGTTGGCTTCCACCGGCGCAAGATCGGCGTTGCCGTCGTAGAACACCTCGTAGGTGCGATCCAGCGTGTTGTCAGTCCGCGTCGGCGCGAGCTGATTCAGGGAGGGACGCGAAATGACCTTGGCAATCGCGGCGCGAATGAGGACGTCCTTGCGCGGCCGATAGCCGACGTTCAGCGATGGCAGCCACTTGCTGTAGCTGCCTTTTTCGGTGAACGGCTCCGCCGGACTGTAGGTAACGTCCGGGCTCGATGTCGGGATGCCGGGCGTCGGATCGTCCACCCGCACGATGCTGTCGATTGCGGTCCGCGCCGTCGTGTCGGTTTTGACGTAGCGCAGGCCGACGTTTGCGAACCACTGATCCGACGCGAAGTTCGCGCTCACGTATCCCGCCAGGGTGTCTTCGTTCACGTCGTAGGACTGCACGGGGTTGAATTCCGGCGCGACCAGCGAGGAGTCATAGACATCGCCGGTCGGGTTGCCGTTCTCGTCGAGGATCGGCTGTCCGTCGAGCGCGGCGAGCGCGGCAAGGTAGTTGCGGACGTCGAAGTAAACGAATCGGTTCGGGTGGGTCCCGCCGCCGTTACGCATGAAGTTCGGCAGGGATAGGCTGTGCACGACGTGCGCACCGAGGCTTTCAAACGTTACGCCATAGAGATTGCAATAGATGCATGAACCGCCGTTCGTGTCGTTCTCGATCGTATTGCGCGTCTTGGAGCGCCCGGTGCTGGCGGCACCGAATTGCAGCGACGTGAAAGAGCCCGAATCGAAGGTCAACTCGCCATCGACGGCCAAGCCATCAACCTGGTCGGTGACGTCCGTACCGGAAAGCCCGATGTAGTGCAGGCCGTAGTCCGCGTTGCCGAGCTCATCATTGGCGAGGGCCGTCGCAAGGTCACGCCCGTCCTCCAGAGTCACGCTGATGTCGGGCAGATGATTGTTGTTCATGTCCACGCGGGCGACGTGACTGCCTGCGACGCCCGAGACGACCCAGGTGTCCTTGCCGCCCGAGTCGCGCTCCGCCTTTGAGTGGTAGGCATCAAAGGCGAAATGCAGGCGGTCGGTCGCCTGCCAGATGCCGTTCCAGCCGAACTGCGTCGTGTCGACGACGCGATGTTCCGTGATCGTCGAGATTTCGGGCACGAGTTCGGCAACCGTCATGCCGGTCACCCAGTGATCCCGGATGCTGACGTCGCTCCAGCGGTGCTGCCCCGTGGCCTCGTCGAGGATCGAGTCCTCGACGTAGTATGACTGGTGATAACCGACGGTCGGGGCATTGAGGCGCGTGAACAGCCCGTCCACCGTCATGCGGAAGCTGTCAGAGACGTCCCACTGCCATACGGCGGTGACGCCGCTTCGCTGCTTCTGCTGGATGCGCGCGCCAAAGCTCGTGCAGCACAGGCCGAGCAGCGCACTCTCGTCCTCGGAAATCGTCCCGTCGCCATTCGCGTCGAACTCACCGGGTGAATCCGGGTTGATGTAGAACTCGTGCACGGCATCAGAACGGACTTTGGTGTCCTGATACACGCCGGTGACCATGAGGCCCATGCGATCGTCGGCGAAAGTACGGCTGAAGACGCCGCTCATCTTGTAGCCGTCGTCCTCGGACAAGTCGTTGTACTCGCCCTCGGCGGTAAACGAGAGGTGCTGGCCGAGGCCCTCGAGCGGCCGGGCGGAGCGCAGGTTGATGGAGCCGCCGATACTGCCCTCGAGGTTCGCCGCCTCGGAAGACTTCAGCACGTCGGCACCCGAAATCACCTCGGATGGCAGCACATCGAAGGCAAACTCGCGACCGTCGCCGTCGGTCGCGAGGATGCGGCCGTTCAGAGTCACAATGCTGAATTCGGGCCCGAGGCCACGCACGTTGACGTACTGGCCTTCGCCGCCGCGTGTGCGCTGGATGGTGACGCCGGTAATGTGCGAGAGCGAATCGGCGACGTTGTCGTCGGGGAAGCGCCCGAGATCCTTGGCCACGATCGAATCCTGGACGATCGTCGCCCCCTTCTTGTGATCGAGCGACTCGACCAGCGCGGCGCGCGTGCCCGTCACCACGACTTCGCTCAGCTCGGTCGCGGACGACGAGCCGGTCGCCGTCTCCGACAGCGCCGGCCTCGGCCACAGGGCGCCGACTCCAAGGCCGCCGCCAATTAGAAGGAGCGCGAGATTGAAGGCGTGCTGGTTGACAAGTCGCATGGCGAATCCCCCGATAACTGCTTGGCCATCGCATGCTAGGCAAGGCCATACGAAAGAACAAGAAACTTTCGTGTATTTACGAATACGTCAGATATGGCCTATTGCAGGCTTTCTATTTTCGTTTAAGCTTGAAAAACGAAAGTCCGTAGCAGCCAGAAAGACGCGAGATTCCATGAACATGCAGGAACGCCGCCGCCTGATTCGCGCACAGGTCGAGTTGCAGGCCCAAGGCAATGTCGCGGACCTCGCGCGGCGCTTCAGTGTCTCGACCGTCACGATCCGCTCGGACCTCGCGTCCCTCGCCGCTTCGGGCGCGATCGTGCGCATTCACGGCGGCGCGCTGCCGCCGGGCGACAGCGAAGAAGTGCCGATCAACGTCAAGCAGACGCTGTACCACGCCGAAAAGGCGCGCATCGCAGCACTGGCCGCGGCGATGATCCTGGACGGCGAGACCATAATCCTCGATTCAGGCACCACGACCGCGGAGATCGCGCGCCAAATCCGCGGGCTGAAGCTCCGGTCAATCAACGTTATTACGAACGCGCTCAATATCGCCGTGCTGCTCGCAAACGCACACCACGTGAATCTGATCATCCCGGGCGGCGTCCTGCGGCGGAAATCCTGGTCTCTGTCAGGCCCGCAGGCCGAGCAGGCGCTGCGCGATCTGCAGGCCGACCGCCTGTTTCTGGGCGTCGACAGCCTCGACCCGGAGATCGGGCTGATGACGCCCCACGTGCTCGAGGCCAAGCTGAATGCGCTCATGATCCGCATCTCACGACAGACGGTCGCCGTTACCGATTCTTCGAAGCTGTTGCGCCGAAACCTGTCAGTGATCGCGCCGGTGGAGCAGGTGCACCTGCTCATCACCGATCGCGACGCACCGCCGGAAGCGGTGGCAGCGATACGCTCGCGCGGCGTCGAGGTGCGCCTCGTCTAGTCGTCCGCCCGTACGAAGATAATCGCCAACGTCAAGTTCCATAAAGAGGGCAAGGCGCCTGTCAAGAAATGACCGGCTGTCGCCAAAATACCGCTCCGGCCTCCTTCAGCCGCCGTTCATGGTTCGGGGGCGCACATTGGAATCGCCATGAAGCTGCATCCCCTCCTGCTGATGCTTGCACTCACGGCATCGAGCCTCGCCTGGGGCGAGACGCCCGATCCGCCGGAGCGGATTGCGCGCCTGAGCTATGTCGAAGGCCCGGTTGCCTTCCAGGGCGCCGGAGAAACGGTCCCTTCCGCACTGCCCGACCGGCCGCTGATGCCGGGCGATCGGCTCTCGACCGCGAACGACGCGCGCGCGGAAATAGCGCTCGGCACCGCGGCGATCCGGCTCGACGAACAAACGGACCTTTCCTTCATCGGTCTCGACCCGAGGACCGTCTGGATTGAATTGCACGCCGGCACCACGAACGTGGTGCTGCGTGAACTGCTGGATGGCGAAATGTTCGAGATCGTCACGCCCAACACCGCCATCACGCTCCAGGAGCCGGGCGAGTACCGGGTAGACGTCGCTGCGGATGGCACGACCGCGCTGACGGTGCGCGGCGGATCATCGGAAGTGACGACCGCCAGCGGCCCAGTGCGCGTGGCCGACGGCCAGCGCGTGCGGCTCGAGGGGCGCGATGCGCTCGCGAATCTCGCTGCGCCGCAGCCGGAGGACGCCTTCGACGACTGGGTCGCCTCGCGCGAAGGACAGCTCGAGGACGAGGCGTCGCGCTACGCCGGCAATGACGACGAGGAATACGACGAACTCGACCGCTATGGCGAGTGGACCGACGAGCCGAGTTACGGACGCGTGTGGATGCCAGCTTACGCCTACGGCGGCTGGGATCCGTTCCGCTACGGCTACTGGCAACCGATCGGGGTTGGCGGTTTCGCCTGGGTCGAACCCGTGGCCTGGAGTTCCTTCACGTTCTACCACGGCCGCTGGGCGTACCTGCATCAGCTGGGCCGCTGGTGCTGGGTGCCGGGGCCACGCGATCATGCACAACACGTTGCGCAAGACACCCGGCCCTTCGGGCATCCCCGCGGTGGCGCAGGCCCGCGCGCTGGCCGGACCGACCCGCCGCGCGACGTGCATGGGCACGGGCGGGACGACCGTCTGCACCCGCGCGTCGTGACCACCGATGCGAATCTGCGTCCAGCCGATGCGGAGCGCCGGACCATCGACCGGCGTGATGTGACTTCGAATGATCGAGCGCGGCGCACGACCATGGTGCGCAGCTTCGGCAGCACTCAGAGCCGGCCGCAGCCAGCGTCCACGATTTCGTCGAGCAGAAGCTCGACGATGCGCTCATCGAACTCCTCGAACTCTTCGGGAGCGCGGTCGCGCGGTTCATCGCGGTCGGTGTTTGCGGCGGGCGGGAAGTTCGGAACACATCCCACACCTTGAGGGCCCTTCAGAGGCCAGCGTCGTCGTTTCTCAATCCGACCAGAACCGCAGCACGGCGATGCTGACGGAGCTGGGGTTCTATGCGGCGTTGAAGGTCACAATGCCGAACTGGCAGATGGGGTGGTCGTGATCTCAGACACGAGTACAGGGGGGTTGACGAAAATACGTGAGAAGTTGCGCTCATTGGATCAACAACTTGTGATGTATCTGGTAGTCATGGCCGTGACCCGTGGTGGACTATCGCGGCATGGCCACCTTTCTGTCGAGCCCGCTGGGCTCGGGATCACGGTCGACGAGCGGCGAGAGACGCCTGGCTACCCGATTCGCCGATTTGCTTGAGGACGACTATCTCTGTTGGTACGACGTGCCGGTCGGACCGAAGTATCGGCACCCGGATTTCATTCTTCTGCATCCGGGTCGAGGACTCCTCATCCTGGAAGTGAAGGACTGGAGAGTCGATTCAATCATCAGCGCAAACCACGAAAGCTTTACGGTCGACTTCGACGCGGGTCGTAAGATTCGGCCGAATCCGCTGGAGCAAGCGCGACAATACGCTCACATAGTCGTCCGACTCCTCGAATCCGACCCGCAACTAATCAATTCACCGGGCGATGAGTATGCTGGTCGTCTGAATTTCCCTTGGGGATATGGTGTCGTCCTCACCAACATCACGCGCCGCCAGGTCGACACTTCCGGCCTCTCCTCGCTTCTTCCACCTCACCTGGTCCTTTGCAAAGACGAGATGACGGAATCCGTGGATCCCGAGGTATTTCAAAAGCGTCTGTGGGACATGTTCAACGTTCGTTTCACCAGCCAACTCACGCTACCGCAGGTGGAGCGGATCCGCGCCTGCCTCTTCCCCGACATTCGCATCAGTCGACAAGGCCTATTCGCCGAGGAAGCCGAACCCGCGGCGCGGGAGGGGCTCCCTGAGACTGATCTTCAAGTCATGGATCTGCAGCAGGAGGCCATCGCCCGTGGACTCGGCGAAGGCCATCGCGTCATCCACGGTGTGGCCGGTTCCGGCAAGACACTCATCCTCGCCTATCGATGCGAGTTCCTGGCGCGCACGCTAAATAAGCCCATTCTCGTGCTCGTGTACAACAAGGCGCTTGCCACCTGGTTGGCGCATCAAGTGGCTACACGTGGACTGGCAGATCGCGTATCTGTGAGGACTTTCCATGGTTGGTGTAACGATCAGCTCACGCTGTACCACGTGCCAAAGCCGGTATCGGAGGGCCAATCCTTCTACGAGGACTTAGTCGCTACCGTCATCCGCGCGGTTGACAGCGGCCAGATTCCGCGCGCGCAATATGGAGCATTGCTCATTGACGAAGGCCACGACTTCGAGCCCGACTGGCTCCGACTTGTCGTGCAGATGTTAGACCCCGAGAGTAATTCGCTGCTGCTCCTCTATGACGACGCGCAAGCGATTTACGTTGCCAACCGGCCGAAGTCGTTCACGTTCCGCAGCGTCGGGATCTCAGCGCTGGGCCGGACAAAGATATTGAAGCGCAATTACCGCAATACCGATGAGATCCTGGCCTGCGCCAGCGCGTTCGCACGCGAGATTCTCTCGCCGAAAGATGCCGACGAAGACAGCGTACCGCTGATCTCGCCGGAGCCGGGTGGACGCAGCGGGCCGCGGCCTCGATTCTGCGAGACACGGTCAGCGTGGGATGAAGCTCTCATCATCCGCCGGGAACTTCAGCGACTTCACGCGCAGGGGACACCGTGGCGGGACATGGGTGTGGTCTACACCGCCCGCTTCGTAGCGGAGGAAGTAGCGCGGACGCTCGAAGAAGCAGGCGTGCCGTTCGAGTGGCTAAAGGACTCACAATCCAAGTCCTTCGATCCTGGACGCGATTGCGTTCGGGTGATGACTGCCCAAAGCAGCAAGGGCCTGCAGTACAAGGTGGGAGTGGTCGCGGGCGCAGGCTATCTGCCATGGAGAAATGAATCGGAAGAAGCGCGCCTCATGTATGTGGCAATGACTCGGGCCGTGGATGAATTAATCATTACCAGCAGCAAGAGGAGTGTTTTCAGCGAGCGACTGCGGGCTCTTTGCGAACCAATGGCGGCGTAAGGGCTAGCTTCTGATGGGACTCATGGATCGTGAATACATGCGCTCCCCATTGCGCGGGCGCCGGTCAAGTGGGAGTGGATCTGGCTGGCAGAGGTATTTCTGGATTGTTGCTGTCGTGATCGGGCTGGCGACTGCCGGTCTCTATCTCTACAAGAACATTCGCGCCGAGTTGCAGCCCGGTGAAGGCGATCTGATCGTCAACGTCAACAACGCGACCCAGGCCGAACTCGAAACCATCCCGGGCATTGGCCCTGCGCTTTCCCGGCAGATTATCGCGGGCCGTCCCTATGCGCGGATCGAAGACCTCGAACGAGTGCGCGGGATAGGCCGATTTACGGTCAACAGCGTTCGGCCGTACGTCAAAGTGCAGGGCGAGACGGAGAGGCGCTGAGTGCAAATTAGCGCTTCACCCTCGCCTCCAAAAACACCGCTTCCCGGTGAAACTCCAGATACCTTCTCTGCCCCTCCGTGAACCCGCCGACATTGCGCCGCTCGTCCGGCGGTATCCCCATCCGCCGTAGCGACTCGCGATGCACGACCGGCGAGACCAGAAGCTCGCCATCGTTCTCGAATGAGATGAACCCGCGATCGAAGAGATGATCGATGGTCGGCGTGAGCAGCAGGCCATTCTCCCCGTCCAGGCGCTCGTCATTCGACTCGCAGTCCCGCCATGGCTTGCAGTGACTGGCGATCAGGTGTTCCGGCCAATTGACCCCCGTGATGCGGCAGGCGTGCTCGATGCGCGACACCCGCTCGCGAAACTTCCCCTGCCCGCGTCGCGCCAGGATGATCTGCGGTTTCTCCGTCGCGGGCACCGCAGGATCGGACTGAATCTGCTCCGCCATATGCTGTTCCCACTGCGCCTGCGCCAGGGCAGGCGTGGCGGTCGGCACGACGTCGGAGGCCCAGCTATCGGCCGTGCGGCGTGCGTGGCCTCCGAACCGATAAGACTGATGAGCGCGTCGGCGAGCCCGGGCGGCACGCGCGTGAGATAGACGCTTTGCAGCCCACTGCCTGACGGCGTAAGCGGTGAGTATTTCGCCGGCAGGTACGGGCTGAGCGCATCCATGTGCGAAGCTGGCTTGGTCGTGTTCTTCAGCTCCAGCCAGCGCACGTCCACGCGCCAGCCGGCCTGGCCCCATACCTTTCCTGCCGCGCCAAATTCAGACGGCTTGGGGCAGTCGTAGCAGGACGAGGTCGCGATGCCGATGGCCTTGATCAGAGTATCGGCGAAGGAGAACACGAGATCGCCCGGAGCAACCTCGCGCATGAACTCGTAAAAGGGGTTGAGCTTGCCGTTCTTGTTGACTTTCGGCGACCACATGTAGCCGCCGCCGATTTCCTGGCGGTAGGTTTGGTTTTGATTGACCCACCAGTACCGCAACGACTAGCTCTTCAATTTGCGCAGCTTCGCACCGCGTTCGATCTCATTCAACGTAAGACCATAGTAAGAGCCACTCGTCACCTCTTCGAGCCAAAGGCGTCTTAGCGGACCGTCCTTGCCGACGTACTGCCACATTCCGCGACACCAGGAAGTCCACACATCCGGGAGGATGTAATCCCCACGGTAGAAAAGGTATTCCTCCGCACAGAGATTAAAGTAATCAATCGCCGTGTCACGATCCCGCTCGTCCAGCTCGCGCTTGTTCACAATTTTCATCAACTTGCCGTTCAACCTGTCGTATCGCCTATTGAACTGGACTTCCCCCGATTTTCCTCACACCGAGGTTAGGTGGGATGATGATCTCGGAGGTGTCAGATGGGAAGGCGGAAGTTTACGCCCGAGTTCAAGCTCGAGGCGGTCAAGTTGGTGCAGGAGCGTGGCATGACGGTGACCCAGGCGAGTCGGGATCTGGGGCTGCACGTCAACGTTTTGGGCAAGTGGCTGAAGGATGCGAAGCAACATGGCGCGCAGGCGTTTCCGGGTCAGGGCCGGCTGCGGCCGGACGATGCCGAGGTGGCCAGGCTTAAGCGCGAGCTGGCCAAGACCAGAACGGAGCGCGACATCTTAAAAAAAGCGATCGGCTACTTCGCGAAGGAACCGAAGTGAGATTTGGGTTCATTGCGAAGCATCGGGGGATTTGGCCGGTGCGGTGGATGTGCGAGGTGCTCGATGTCTCGCACGGTGGATTCTACGGGTGGTTGCAACGGGCGCCGAGCGCCCGTGAACGAGCGAACCGGCAGCTGCTGATGCAGGTGCGGATCAGCTTTGAGCAGAGCGACCGGACCTACGGCAGTCCGCGGGTATGGCGCGATCTGCGCGCTTGGGGCTTTGGCTGCGGCCGACACCGGGTGGCACGACTGATGCGCGCTGCCGGCCTGCAAGGCCGCCGGCGCCGGCGGCGACTGCCGAACGACTCGGGGGTGCGGCCATCGAGTCCGATCGCGCCGAACCTGCTGGAGCGGCAGTTCAAGGCAACCGCGCCGAACCAGCGCTGGGTGGCCGACTTCACCTACATCTGGACCGCCGAGGGCTGGCTGTTCTTCGCTGCCGTGCTGGATCTCTACTCGCGCCGCATCGTCGGCTGGTCGGCTAGCAGTGAGATGACGGCGCAGTTCGTGACCGACGCGCTGATCATGGCGATCTGGCGCCGCGGTCGTCCCGAGGCACTGTTGCATCACTCGGATCAGGGCAGCCAATACGCCAGCGAAGCATTCCAACGGCTGCTCGCCGATCAAGGCATCACCTGCAGCATGAGTCGCCAGGGTGACGTGTGGGACAACTCGGCGATGGAGAGCTTCTTCTCGTCGCTCAAGACGGAGCGCGTGCATCGCCGCGTGTATGCCACCCGCGATCAAGCCCGCGCCGATGTGTTCGATTACGTGGAACGGTTCTACAATCAGCGGCGACGACATTCGACAATTGGATATCTGAGTCCCGTGGAATACGAAAATGTCACGAGCTCAGCTTAGGACGGTGTCAGCGGACGCGGGGCAAGCCCAT
>CAVTVX010000007.1:0-139069 GCA_963738285.1 uncultured Gammaproteobacteria bacterium
ACGATGAACTCGACGCGCTCGGCCATGATTCCCGAGACGAAGTGAACGTCGCGGGAGAGCCGATCTAGCGTTGCCACGAGCACCGGGCCGCGCACCTTGCGGGCCGCCTGCAGGGCTGCCTTCAGCTGAGGCCGCCGCTCCAAGGCATCCGCGCCCTTGCCCGTCTCGACCTCGCGAAACCACTTCGAACCTTGAACCCCTCGCGCTCCGCGAAGGCACCTATCGCCTCGCGCTGAGCCTCAATACCAAGGCCGCTGCGCCCCTGCTGCTGAGTGCTTACCCGAACGTAGCCGACAGCGTCCTGCGTCATTGGTGAGCCTCCTGAGAGGCCACGCTGCCAGAAAAGCGCAGGGTGTACAAGGTACCAGTCGAGCGTGGGGGTACTTGAACGCGGGTAGAGTCCGGGAGCTAGACGAGAACTGTTATCAGTAATCTCGTCTAGGAGCTGCGCAAGTCTCGACCTTGCTGCGGGTCGTCTTTTCGGAGATCGCCGCTTATAGCTCAGACGGGTATGCCAGGAATGACATTCCTGAGGCAGATCCCTGACCCCACCTCCGACACCCCTCAGGGAGACCCCCGCCACGCGGCACCAGGCGGGCACCCGCAACGGACGGGGTGCCCGACGGGCGGGCGAAGGAGCGGGCGGCACAACCGCGCAACCGTTTGGACGTCCCCTTGTCCGCGCTGACTGCACCCGAGTCTGTTGTTCAACTAACCAAGTGAGATCACATGCCCAGAAATGCCATATGTGCGGCACAAGGCTGCACCGAGTTGCGACGCGTCCGCTCGACGTACTGCGTCCCACATGCGGCGCGTCAATACCGTTACGGAGATCCAACTATGACTGCCATTCAAGACTTCCAGTACCGTCCCGATCGCGCGTTTATTCGTGAAGGTCTCGGCCGCTACAGGAACACCACGGCAGTGGTATCAGCGTTGGCGCTCGCCGAGCACATTCTCAGCTATTCACCTGACCATGGATGGACCTGGCAGCATCAATTGCAGAGCCGAATGCTCGCGCTTCGTGCTGCAGGCAAGAGTCCGCTGGAAATTGTACAAAGAGTCGCGGAGCACTACGCATTGGCCGACAGACAACCGCACCTGTTCAAAACGCAGCGATCAGAACACTCGGCGCTTGCCGCCACGTACTGCATCTGATCAAGTGGAATAGGTGGCGTCCGAAAACGCGTCTATTAATTTCTTTTGGTGCAATGCTCGCCGATGACCTCGGATTGTTTGCTCTCCAACTCTTGCAGCGCTTGAGTCAAGATCTGGCAGTGCGACAGGAGTTGCGGCGGCAGACAATGGACTTTGATGGAAAGTATTTCTGACGAGACGGACGGGCGAACGATGGAACTTCACAGCGTATGGCGGTATTGGTTCGCGGAAAAACCTGTGACGCAGTTGGAAATTTCGCCGGTTCGTTCAACTCCAACGTGTTGAGAGCATCGCACCAGAACTAGACTCTCAGAATGGAGGACGAACGTACATCATCGCCACCAATGCGGCTCGAACGCTGGAAGAGCCGCTTGGACTACAGACGGCGTCCACGAACCGACGCGCAGATACTTCAGGCGCGCTGGACACCACCGCATGATTTTGATCTGACCAAACCTGAGGGGCGCATGGCGCGACTGATGCAGTTACGCCAGGAGCGGCGGCGGGTCGGAAAGCTGAGGTGAAAAACCTTGACCCGGTCGCGAAGGTCGTAAAGAAGTACAACGCTGCGCTTCGAAGAGAGCGCGCGAAGCGCAAGGACTGGTATTGGGGGGAAGAGCACAAGGACGCGCCAGTCTTTCGCAAATGGAAGCAGGCGCGAGCGCAGTTAGCCCATCTCCACACATATATCCGCGCGATGGAGAAGTCGAACCAAGTGCAGGAGCGCGCTATCGCCGAAAGTTAAGGCGCGCCCGAAAGGAGGCGCAAAGGCCCTGCAACAGAGAAAGGCGGAGGGAGCGTGACAAGGCAAAGCCGCCGATGACACAAGAAGAGCGCGACCGCCGAAACGCAAGGCGTAGGGCGAGGTATGCGCAGCGGAAGGATGGTCCAAATCCAGCTGATACAAGATCGATAGCTCGTTATTCAAGTAACTGATTGAACCGTCGAAAGAAAATGCCATCGTCCGTCAAATTAAGGTTCCACCTTGAATAACTAGAGAGTCGAACTTTCCGCTTCGGATTTGTTGAAGCTCGCAGCCTTGTCCAGTACGGCTGAACAATTTCGCATCTCGTTTTCACCCTAACTCGTTGAGTTGGGTAACGAAATGTTCCTCGTCCGTCAAATTAAGGTCGGACCTCGAAATACTACCCAGTCGAACTCGATGCTCTTGGCTCTCGATAGCGACAGCTAAGCCTGATCGCCGCGAATCATCGGTCATACACGTATTCCCTTTTTGTCGTCCCTCGGGGCGACTTGTCGATCTGGAGTCCCTTTGAAAACCATTTCCGACGTCATGTCAGACGCGGCGTGGGAAGCCCTGCAGGCCAAAGTGCGCAGGACCTCCTATGAACGCAGGCTGCTGCGGGGCGTTCCTCTGCGCGAAGCGGAGGCCAAGCGCCGCCGCGAACAGGTACCTCCACCAACGCTCAATGAAGCGATTGGGCGGCACCTACGCGAATCGACGCGCGTGCCCTTCGACTGCGCCGCGCTTCCGCACCTCGACTGGGATAGAACCTGGTACATCGCACCGGGCTATCGACCACCTGTCGACGAAGTGCGCGTTGCCGAGCAGCTGGCCGAAGCTTTGGCACAGCCGTCACGGGAACGCCTGGCAAAATTCGGGTGGCTGATTCATCTGCCCTTCGGTGTGACTGTACCGGAGCACATGCAGCACGATTCCTACCGATGGGAAATTCCCGCATGGGCACTGAAGGCAAAGTACGACGACATTCGCGATGAATTCTTCTGCGACATCGTCGACGGCCGCATGGATGAGAAGCGCCTGAGCAAGATCTTGGCGGGGCGCAAGTACACCGGAAAGGCGGAGACGAAAGCGAAACGCGCGCTTCATTCCGACGAAGTCGGACTGGACGCCTTACAGAAGGCGCACCTCCGCAAACTTCGGGGGCGACTCAACCGGGCACAGAACATCCTGCAGGTAAACCTGCGGGCGAACGTTCCCGCTGATCGCCTGACCGTCTCACAGGGCTACGTCGACTCCGCCGTGGCCGCGATCAAAGCGGCGAGGGTGAGTTACGGTTTGCCTGGCGCAGAACCCGAGGTAACAGTTGAGAGCGCCTGACGCAGCCGCCTGGCAGTTGTCGAGAACGGTTCTCGATAATCTCATCTAGGAGCGGCGCAAGAGTCGGGAGGGGTAACCCCTAGGGTCATTGGAGATCTCGGCTGATTTGTATTTGCGTCCGAGTCACAGGGGCATTCCTGACGCGTACCGTGGATCGCACGGGAACTGCCAGAAAAGGAAAGCCTGGCGCTGGGAGCAAGACTCCCCAAAGGACAGCGCCTGGTAGGGCTAGGTTGTTGGCGAAGTCGGGCGTACCGAGCGCATTTTCACTACCCCCCTTTTCAGAGCGATAAGTTCCTGACGGGAAAGTGAATGCTGTCAGAAACGCCATGCAAAAAAAAATTCACTGCATATAAGGATCGCGCGCGCACGCGCACGCGCGCACGTACAGGTGCACATGAAGGCACGACTGGTGAACCTGATAAGGACTGTTACACCTACTACTACTCATACACCTAAGGTTTACACCTAAGGGTTACACCTAGAGTAAACGTCAGGTGACCCAGCAAGGACACTGAAGTTCACTTTAGGTGTAACTGCTGTATGTCCTGACGTCGAACCTAGAGTGAGACGTCTTGGCTGTCGAAGATAGTTCGACACTGCGCTCTTCCTTTCGGCCACTCGCATGATCGTCAGCACGCCGAAGTAGAAGCTTTCTGTTTCCCTGAACTTCACGCGAGCAGAACGAAAGCTTCGTGCGTGCGAGGTTCGCCAACTCCGGCGACCCCGCACTTCTCAACGTCTTTCCCAAATCTCGCCACATCGTGCCGTCACCCCGTAGTCGTTACCACGCTCGCGCGGCACGTTCACGCGAGTAGAACGAAAGCTATTAACTTACTTTTGCCATAGGAACCGTCGATCACATCGACGTGCTTTCGACACAGGTATCTTCCGAAACCCTATCTCCTCTGTCGTCGCCGCCGCGCAGCGAGCTTCTGTGTGGGGGTTTCGGAGACAAGCAACGCACAGAAGCAGGCGGCACTTCTTAGTTGGTTGGCGCTGAGGCGCGAACCGGACGGCTCCCCGCTAGTTGGAGCCGCAACCCGCCAGCCTTACAGCTGACAACGGGGCGACTAGCAAAACGCGAGGTCAGCGACGCGCAGCCTCCGACTCTCTTCCCGAGAGCCGGGGGCCGCTGGCACTACTCAACTTCAACTGGAGAATTTCAATGTCCGATGAACCTATCAACACACCGGAAAACGACCGGCAGGTGGCAGTCGATGCTGTGATCGCTGCCGTCACGGCGAATCGTGGAACTCCGGCGCTAGTGACTACGCCGAGTCGGCCGCCGAACATGACCTATACGGCCAAAACCGGCCAGGTCACTTACGCGAGCGACGAAGACCGGCAAATTGCCGAAGCGCGCGGAGTCGAAGTCGACACTCTCGACGACCACGCGATGGAGGCAAACCTCAAGCAGTTAGCGGAGCGCGCGAAAGTCGCGGCCAGCAAGCTTGAGGAATCTAGCTTCGATGCACGGACGGGCCAGAAGGTCTACAAGCTCCCGCTCGGGAGCGAGGAACGTCGTGTGCAGGAGCAAGTCGCAAAACAGGCGCTCGAATCTTTGCAGTACCAACACGGCACATATCAGCGTGCGCTTGATGCGCGAGAAACGCGCGATGTGGCTGCCAGCCAAGGCAGCGACGCCGCCGCAATCGGCCAGGCATGGACGGGCGGCGATCCCTCCAAGCAGTCCGCGCTTGACAGGGCGTTGGTCGAAGTAGAGGCGCGGCACATCGCAGAAACGATGATCCGCGCAAAGCTCGGCATTCTCGGTTAATAACTGCCCGCAGGAAGTGCCGCCTTCGGGCGGCCTTCCTTTCCAAATTCCGCTAACAACAAGAGGCAGCCATGCCCGATGGATCAGACCTGCGCGTGGGCAAAACGCCGACCGTGCCGCCCCCGTGCCGCGCGCGTTGTCTGACGTGCGGACTCTTCACTCGAAAAATCGACCGCAGCCCCTTGCCGAAGGCGAAAGTGCGCCGGGTGCTCAGCTATGCGGAATGGGAAACGCGGCGCGCGCAGATCGCAATCATTAATCAGGACTATCGAGTGCTAACTCGTTTGAAACGAAGACCAAAGGAAAACACCAATGTGTCCTAAACTCACAGGCGGCCAATCGCAATGCGGCGCGTGCGGTCTACTATTCACCTCGACCCATTCATTCGATGAACACCGCACGGGCGCGCACGGGATCAACCGCCGCTGCCTGACGGAGACGGAACTCCGCGCAGCGGGCCTTGAGCCTACCGGGCGCGGCTTCTGGCGCAAGCCTTGCGTTGACCTAGGCGCGCGCCTTGCGGGCACCGGCTTATCCCAACGCGTGGCTCACGGCCTGAGCTTGCCGCCGTGTAACCCTTCGGCCCTAAGGGACTGACTGGAGGGCGAGCCTCGACTACGATGCCGCCAAGCTAACGGAGCCGGGGTTTGACCGACACCATCACTAGGAAACGCCGGTCAGAGATCATGGCCAGCGTAAAGGGGAAGGATACGCAGCCCGAGTTGGCCGTGCGTCGGCTCCTTTTCTCAATGGGATACCGGTACCGCCTGCACTGCGCTGACTTGCCGGGAACTCCCGATCTGGTAATGAGGAGTCGCCGTCGTGTCGTTTTTGTCTCGGGCTGCATGTGGCATGGCCATCGTTGTAGGGCAGGACGAAATCAACCCCATTCCAATCGCGCGTACTGGCAACGAAAAATTGAGCGCAACCGTGCGCGCGACAAGAGAGTACAACGACGACTCAGACGCGACGGTTGGCGAGTCCTCATTGTTTGGGAGTGCAAATTGAGAAAGCCGCAGACTGTTGCACGCCGCTTGGCACGCTGGTTGGAAAGCAAATGAACACATTGCAGGTCGCATGTAGCGGGTGGTAAGTTCTCCAGAGGATCACAAGTGCCAGCAACCATTCCTTTCTATGAGTTCTTCGCCGGTGGCGGCATGGCCCGAATTGGGCTTGGCGCTGAGTGGCGATGTCTAGCTGCCAACGACATTTGTCCAAAAAAGGCGAGTGCGTACCTAGACAATGCTCCTCATGGCGCTCATTTCTTGCTCAAAGATGTGGGAAGAGTCGAGCTTTCCGAATTGCCGGGACGCGCGTCGTTAGTGTGGGCCTCTTTCCCGTGCCAAGACTTGTCACTCGCGGGCAATGGTGCAGGCTTGAAGGGAAAGCGAAGCGGTACGTTTTGGCCCTTCTGGACGCTAGTGACAAAACTTTGCGAGCAGAGCCGCGCGCCGGAACTTATCGTCCTAGAGAACGTCGTTGGCACAGTCACCTCCCACGGCGGGCGAGACTTTCGCGCAATCCTCGCGGCGGCAGTGCGAGCCGGCTACAGAGTTGGTTCATTTGTCATTGATGCGGTTGACTTCGTGCCACAGTCGCGGAAGCGGCTATTTTTCGTCTTCGTTCGCGATGACGTGGTCGTACCAGGGCACTTAACGACACCCAGCCCTTCACCGCAGTGGCATCCCGTATCGCTGACTGAGGCTCTCGACTTGTCGCCACGATCAACGCGCGACGCTTGGATATGGTGGCGGCTCCCGGCTCCGCCTTGCCGCATTACTTCTCTTTCGGACTTGATCGAGGATGAACCTAAGGGTGTGGCATGGAATTCGTATGCGCACACTCGCAAGTTGCTAGAGATGATGACTCTAGTTAACCGTGAGAAGGTCCGCGAGGCACAGCGTGCGAATCGCCGCATTGTCGGCACTGTTTACCGGCGGACGCGCCCTAATGGGAAGGGCCGCAAGATTCAGCGTGCGGAAGTCCGCTTCGACGGAATCAGTGGGTGCTTGCGAACGCCCGCCGGAGGTTCAAGCCGCCAGACGATTTTGGTAGTTGAAGGCAGAAGCATTCGCTCCCGGCTTCTGTTCCGCGCGAAGCTGCGCGCCTAATGGGCGTCGCTGATTCTTACCTGTTGCCGAAGTCTTATAACGAGACGTATCACCTTATGGGAGACGGTCTCGTTGTTCCAGTCGTGGCCTTTATCAGTGCCAGTCTGCTTATCCCAATTGCGCGTGCGGCCGTTCAATGCCTAGACGTCCGAGCGGCGTAGCTACCCCTGCGGTCATCTTGTGTGACCGACCGCCGAATTTTCAGCAGCAAGTCGATACGTTTGCTACAGAGTTGGCGCGCGACGCTTATAAAATCGGAACTCACGGGTTGGCGCAAGCTGCTTTCGATCAGTCCGGTATTTTCCGAGCGGCAGTCGAAAGGCTGCGGGGTCAATACTCAGCGACTACCAGCGCCAAGTATGCATTCATCGAGTCCATTCTGAATCATCTCAAGACTAATAGTCGCATTAGCGACTTCAAGGCGTCTGGTAGCGCCAATCGACATGACTTCGAAGTAACCATGCCAAATGGCCGCGTCGCGATTATTGAGGGGAAAGGCTGTCTCGACGGCAACAACACGAACATATATTCGCGACCGCAACATGCCCAAGAGTTTGTTATTTGGAGCTGCTGTCAGAATCCGGGCGCTAGTCCGCGAAGAAACGTCTGGTCAGGTATTCATGTGCGGCTTTCAGCCGAGATCATCATGCGTCAGGCGGATGCGCTGGTTGACGGCTTGATCGTTTGGGACGCTCTCTGTGGAACGAGCTTCCGACCTTGCCCAAAGCTCGCGGCAAATCCGGCGCGCGTAACCGTAGTCGGCGGTGTCGCGTTGCCACCGCCTTGCATCTACCTGTTTCCTGGGACCGTGCCGCATCCGAGAGCGAACGCCACGCCAAGGCCGAATACTCTGCAAGATGTGAGTTTCTTAGAGACGCTGCACCAAGCGTTCGGCGGCGACAATGCCGAACTGACAGAAGTGCATATCGCCTGCCGCTATCAGGGAAACGACATTGAGCGGCAGACGAAGTTGGTGCGTAACGGCATTACAGTTGCTGAGTCCGACTTCACTCCGATTAGGAGGAACTAGAGGCGCTGCCGACGGTTATTTGGCACAGAGAAGGCGTAACCTCTCGCCAATGAAACATCAAAGCTGCACGATTCATCGAACCATAACACGCGGGAAAATCGCGGTTGGTCTCGTAACAGGTAAGTTAACCATTCTTGATAACGAGATCGAAACTATCCCTTGCGGCGAGACGCTTTCGGGCGAGGAGTGCGACAGAGGCGTGTGCAGCTCGTGCTCGCGAGGCTGGGAGACGGAGCACAACAAGTTCGCTGACGAAGCCGAGCGGGAGAGGGCGATCGGTGGGAGTGCGTAGTTGCAAGAAGGGGCGCTCGCGCTATTCGACATCGAGGAAGCGGAGAGCTTCATCGCGTGCCCTCGACGACGCCTCGCGATCACTGAGCGAACTTGAGTTTTGAATTATTACGCTGCCTCGAATGGTCGCTACAGGTCGGCCCTCGATTTCCTGTACACTGCGCGCAGTAACTACAGCGACGACAAGATCGCTTCCGCGCTTTCGGCTCAATGAAGAAATGCGAACTTGCATGCGCTCCATGCCTTCACTGTAGGATCGGGCCGCACTCACGCGCAGTCGCATAATGCGATGCATTGAGAGAGAAAATCGAAGGTAGGTGAGAGCAAAATGGCACAAGCCATGACTCCAATGCAGGCTGCAAACCTGTACCAGAGACGTGTAACAGATGATTAGCTGGAGTTGTTCTTAACTATTGGATTTACAAGGAAAAACAGGAAGCATGAACGCAAGCGCGGAAAGCTTCGCAGCGGCCGCTCGGGCAAGAAAGTGACCAGCCGCAAGCAGGCCATTGCGATCGGACTCTCGGAAGCGCGGCGTGCCGGCGCGCGCGTGCCGAAAAAGCGACCGTCCGGCCGCTCGACATCATCAAGGCACCGCTAGTTACCCGGGCAGGCCACCGCTCGTCTACAATGCGGGGCGCGAGAATGGTGCCCAGGAGAGGACTCGAACCTCCACGCCTCTCGGCACTAAGACCTGAACCTAGCGCGTCTACCAATTCCGCCACCTGGGCACAGGTTGCGGCCGGGGGACCCCCGGCGAGGGCGCGTCAATTTACGCAGGCACCCGATCGATGTCAATTTCGAGGAAAGCATGAGCCGCAAGCCGCGTTGGCAACGGGAGGATCCGCGTTTCCGGGAGGAATCGGCACGCTACGAGAAGCCTATTCCAAGCCGTGAGCTGCTGCACGCTAAGCTCGCCCAGGCGAAGAAGCCGCTCGGCTTCGACGCGCTCGCCGCGACGCTCGGCATCGGGGACGCCGCCGAGCGGGAGGCGTTGTCCAAGCGGCTCGCTGCCATGGCGCGCGACGGTGAACTCCTTTTGAATCGCGCGAACGAGTACTGCCTGGTCGACCGCCTGCCGATCGTCGTCGGAACGGTCAGTGGCCACCGCGACGGCTTTGGCTTTCTCGTGCCGGACGATGGCGGCGACGACCTGTTCCTTCCTTACCGCGAGATGCGCATGCTGTTTCACGGAGACCGCGCCGCCGCGCGGGTCGCCGGCAGGGACAATCGCGGCCGTCCGGAAGGGGCCATCGTCGAAGTCCTGGAGCGCCGCACGCGGCAGGTCGCGGGGCGGTTCTCGCTCGAGGGCGGCGTCGGGTTCGTCACTCCGGACAACCGGCGCTTCAGCCAGCGCGTCGTCGTGCCGCGCGACGCCACGGGCCCGGCCCGCCACGGCGACCTTGCGGTCGTCGAGATCACCGAACAGCCGAGCCGCGATCGCGATCCTGTCGGGCGCGTGCTGCGGGTCCTGCCGGAGGGCGGGGGCGCCGATACGGCGATCGACCTCGCGATTGCCTCCCACGGCCTGTCGCACGAGTTTCCGCCGCAGGCACTCGCGGAAGCGCGCGAGTTCGGCCGCGAAGTCGCGGCCTCGGGGCTCGCAGGTCGCGAGGACCTGAAGTCGGTGCCGCTCGTGACGATCGACGGCGAGGATGCCCGCGACTTCGATGACGCGGTGTGGGCGCAGCCGAATGCCGCCGGCTTCCGCCTCGTCGTCGCCATCGCCGACGTGAGCCACTACGTGCGCCCGGGCTCCGCGCTCGATGCACAGGCGCGCGAACGCGCGACATCCGTGTATTTCCCGAACCGCGTGCTGCCGATGCTTCCGGAGGAGCTGTCGAATCACCTGTGCTCGCTGATGCCGGGCGTCGACCGGTTCTGCATGGCCTGCGACATGCAGGTCACGCGCGCCGGCACGGTTTCCCGGAGCCGGTACTATCCGGCCGTCATGCGTTCAGCGGCGCGTTTCACGTACACGCGCGTCGCGGCGCACCTGGACGGCCGTGACCCGCTGACACGGGGCGCCCAGGCAGGCCTCGCGCCGGTGCTCGACAGCCTGTACCAGGTCTATCGGGCGCTGCGGAAGCAGCGCGAGCGTCGCGGCGCACTCGATTTCGAGGCACCTGAAGTCAAGGTGCTGGTCGATTCCGCAGGCCAGGTGACGGACATCCGCGAGTACCCGCGCAATGATGCACATCGACTCATCGAGGAATGCATGATCGCGGCGAACGTGGAAGCCGCGGGCTTCCTCAAGAGGCGCAGGCTGCCGGCGCTGTTCCGGATTCACGACCGGCCGGACGTGGAACGGATCGAGGAGTTGAAGCGTTTCCTGTCCATGCGCGGCGTGCACCTCGAGATCGGCGGGGACCTGAAGCCGGCGCGGTTGCAGAAGGTGCTCGCCGGCATCGCGGGCCGTCCCGACGCCGGCGTGCTGGAGAACGCGATCATCCGTTCGCTGCCGCAGGCGCTGTACCAGCCGCTCAACATCGGCCATTTTGGTCTCGCGCTCGCGGAGTATGCGCACTTCACGTCCCCGATCCGCCGCTACCCGGACCTGCTGGTGCATCGGGGAATCCGCCATGCGCTGTCCGGCGGAACGGCCTCGAACTTCGCGCACTCGCTGCGGGAAATGGAGGCGCTGGGGCAGGAGTGCTCGCTGCGCGAGCGGCGCGCCGACGAGGCGGCACGTTCGGTCGTCGCCTGGCTCAAGTGCGAGTACATGCGGCCGCGCATCGGCGAGGAGTTCGACGCGGTCGCGACCGGCATCGCCGAATTCGGCGTCTTCGTCCAGCTGAAGCAGATGCAGGTCGACGGCCTGGTCCACGTCACGTCGCTGCCCGCCGACTATTTCCGCTTTCACGAGCGCGACCGCACGCTGGTCGGCGAGCGCACGAAACTGCGATTCTCGATCGGCGACGAGATGCGCGTGCGGCTGGCACGCGTCGATTCCGCGGAGCGGAAGATCGATTTCGAGCATGTCGCCAAGACCGGCACGCATTTTCACCCGCGCCGGCGCGGTGGCAGGGCGACGACCCGGCGCGAATGAGCGGGACCGTCGTATACGGCCTGCACGCGGTTCGCGCGGTGCTGGCGCGGCGGCCCAGGGACGTACTCAGGCTCTCGATTGCCTCCGCACGCGACGATGCCCGGGTCCGGGAGCTTCGGGAGCTTGCGGCGTCGCAGGGCGTGACGGCTGCCGCCGCAACGACCGCCGACCTCGACCGGCAAACCGGCGGAGCGGCTCACCAAGGCGTCGTCGCGCAAGTACATCCCAGCGTCCCGCTGGACGAGAACTCGCTGCTCGATCTGCTGACCGCAGGCCGGGGAGCTGCGCTCGTGCTTGTGCTCGATGGCGTCTCGGATCCGCACAATCTCGGCGCCTGCCTTCGCACGGCGGACGCCGCCGGCGCGACGGCGGTCGTCGCACCGCGGGATCGCGCTGCCGGGCTCACGCCGGTCGTGCGCAAGGTCGCGGCGGGCGCCGCCGAAACCGTCCCGTTTGCGCAGGTCACGAATCTCGCCCGCTCGCTTCGGGACATGAAAGGGGCGGGCCTCTGGATCGCGGGCACCGCCGGCGACGGCGACCAGGACCTGTTTGCGGCGGACCTGTCGGGGCCACTCGCCATCGTGATGGGCTCGGAAGGCCGCGGGCTCAGGCGCCTGACCCGGGATTGCTGCGACTTCAGCCTGCGGCTGCCGATGCAGGGTGCGGTCGTGAGCCTGAATGTCTCTGTCGCGGCCGGCATCGTCCTGTACGAGGCGCTGCGCCAGCGGCGCGCCAAAGTTGCGAATTGCGAGCGAGTCCGGTAACTTACGCGGCCCTCGCCCCGCACCACCGGGGCATTTCTCCTTGCCTCACCGAAAGCGGCATCTACGGGAGGCCAAGACCACAGGGAGTGCAAGATGCGGCATTACGAAATCGTATTCCTGGTCCATCCCGACCAGAGCGAGCAGGTTCCCGCCATGATCGACCGTTATCGCGGCCTCATCATGGCGGACGGCGGCAGCGTTCACCGGCTCGAGGACTGGGGGCGCCGCCAGCTCGCGTTTCCCATCGCGAAGATGCACAAGGCGCACTACGTGCTGATGAACGTCGAGTGCAGCGGGAAGGTCCTCGAGGAACTGACCGGGGCGTTCCGCTTCAGTGACGCGGTGCTTCGTCACCTCGTTGTCAAGATGGATCGTGCCATGACCGACCCGTCGCCGATGGCGAAAGAGCCGGAAGAGCGCGAGCGCGAGCGCGGCGATCGCGACGCGATCGGCGACGCCATGGGCATGGACTGAGCGGGGAGGCCACGATGTCACGTTTTTTCCGGCGCAAGAAATTCTGCAAATTCACGGCCGACGGGACCGACCAGATCGACTACAAGGACCTGGCGACGCTCAAGGCCTACATCACGGAAACCGGCAAGATCGTCCCGAGTCGCATCACGGGCACGCGCTCTTTCTACCAGCGCCAGCTCGCGGTTGCGATCAAGCGGGCGCGCTACCTCGCGCTCCTGCCGTACACCGACCAGCACTGAGGCCGCAGGGCGAGGGCCCCGGGCTCGACCTGATCCAATGACGGCGCTTCTCAAATGGATGACCGCGAATCCGGTCAGGGCTTTCCTCGCGGCCGGGCTGGCGTCGCTGGTGGCGCTCGTTGCGCTGCCGATGGCGGCGTGGCTGCCGGCGGGACTGGTCGTGTTCGGGCTGCTTGCGAGCGGCCCGGCGGTCGCGCTGGCGGCCGCTGCGGGGGCGGCTCTGGCCCTCGTGTGGGCTTTCTCCCCCGTCTTCGGTGCGGGACCCGCGATCGCGATCGCGCTTGTCGCGCTGCTGCCTTCGATGCTCGCCGCGGTGTCGCTTGAAAGGAGTCGCAGCCTGAGCTTCGTTTTCCAGGCGTTGGCCATCGCATGCTGCCTGCTCGTGCTTGCGATCCATGGACTGCTCGGCGATCCCGAGGGCGTGCTGATGCCGCTGATCGGGAAGCTCGAGCCGATGCTCCGGCGCACGGCTGAGACGCTGTCTCAGGTGGGCATCGATCGCTCGCCCGAGGAAATCGGCGCGGCCACCGCTCGCGCGGCCTGGGCGACGCTCGGATGGATGGTGCTGCTGCACGCATTCCTGGCGCAGTGCGCTGGCCTGTGGGCATTCAGCCGGCTGCGGCAGCCGGGACTGTTCGGGCAGGAATTCCGCAGTCTCAGGCTCGGGCGATTCATCGCCTGGACGCTGGTCGCCGCCTTTGCGGCGAGCCTCGTGGCGCATCGCCTGCCCGGACACGGCTGGCAGGCGGTTGACGATATCCTGTTCGTGCTGGCCGCCGCCTTCCTGGTCCAGGCGCTTGCGGTCGTGCATGGGCTGCGAGAGCTGCAGGTCATCGGTACTGTGCCGGTGATCCTCGCCTACGTGGGCGTCATTCTGGTGCCGATGGCCCTGGTGGGAATCGGATTCGCGGACACCTGGGTCCGCTTTCGCGAGCGCTTCGCGCCGCGACAAGGAGTGTAAGTCGATGGAAGTCATCCTGTTACAGAAAATCGCCCAGCTCGGCGACATTGGTGACCGCGTGAAGGTCAAGCCGGGCTTCGGCCGCAATTACCTGCTCCCCGGCGGCAAGGCGACGCTCGCGACCCCGGAAAACATCGCCCGTTTCGAGAACCGCCGCGCGGAGCTCGAGGCGAGGGCGGCCGCGGACTTGGAGTCGGCCGGCTCGCGGGCTGCGGCGCTCGAGGGCCTCGTGCTCAGCATCACGGCAAAGGCGGGGACCGAAGGGAAGCTGTTCGGTTCGATCGGCACCGCCGATATCGCGGAGGCATGCCTCAAGGCCGGCCACGCCATCGAGCGCGCCGAGGTGCGCCTTCCGGGAGGGCCAATCCGCATGGTGGGAGAGCACGTGATTTCGCTGCACCTGCACAGCGATATCGACATCCCGGTCCCGCTCACGGTGACTGCCGAGGAGTAAGCTGCCGGTCAATGGTCGCGATTATCCGGCACGAAGAGATCCGCATGCCGCCCCATTCGGTGGAGGCGGAGCAGGCGGTGCTGGGCGGCCTGATGCTCGACCCGAACGCCTGGGATGCGGTCGCCGACGTGATCAGCGCCGCCGATTTCTACCGCCGGGACCACCGGCTGGTCTACGAGGCGATTGAAGCGGTTGCGGAGATCCGGGGCTCCTGCGATGCGGTCACGATTGCCGAGCATCTCGAGCGCAAGGGTCGGCTCGAGGAGATCGGCGGGCTCGCCTACCTCGGCACGATCGCCCGCGACACCCCTTCGGCGGCGAACGTCCGCGCCTACGCCGAGATCATCCGCGAGCGTTCAATCCTCCGGCAGCTTGTCGCCGCAGGCGGCGAGATCGCGGCGGCGGCGACCGACGGCCGCGGTCGCCCCGCGCGCGAACTCGTGGACGAAGCCGAGCGACGCGTGTTCGAGATCGCCGAGCGCGGCAATCGCGGTCGCTCGGGCTTCATCGCCGTGCACGACGTCCTTCCGCAGACGATCGACCGCCTTGACATGCTGCACCAGTCACCCGGCGACATCCGCGGCGTGCCGACGGGATTCACGCAGCTCGACCGCAAGACCACGGGGCTGCAGGCGGGCGACCTGGTCGTGATCGCCGGACGTCCATCCATGGGAAAGTCGACGCTCGCCGTGAACATCGCCGAGAACGCGGCGATTGCCAAGGGCCTGCCGTGCGCGATCTTCTCGATGGAAATGTCGGCCGAGCAGCTGACGCTGCGCATGATTTCGTCGCTCGGCCGCGTAAACCAGACCCACCTGCGCACCGGCAACTTCACCGACGAGGACTGGTCGCGGATCCAGGGTGCGATGGCCCAGCTATCGGGCGCGCCGATCTACATTGACGAGTCCCCGGCACTGACGCCGACCGAGTTGCGCGCCCGCGCACGGCGCCTGAAACGCGAGCGCGGGCTTGGTCTCGTCATCGTCGACTACCTGCAGCTGATGCAGGTTCCGGGCACCAAGGAGAACCGCGCGACCGAAATCTCGGAGATCTCGCGCGGCCTGAAGGCGCTCGCGAAGGAGCTGCAGGTCCCGGTCATCGCGATTTCCCAGCTCAACCGCGCGGTCGAACAGCGCACCGACAAGAAACCGGTCATGTCCGACCTGCGCGAATCGGGTGCCATCGAACAGGACAGCGACGTGATCCTGCTGATCTTCCGCGAAGAGGTCTATGACCCGAATACGGCGCGCCGTGGTGTCGCCGACATCATCATCGCGAAGCAGCGCAATGGCCCGATCGGCGAGGTGCAGCTCACTTTCCTCGGCGAGTACACCCGCTTCGAGAACCTGGTGGCCGAGTCCTACGGCGAGGGCGCGTTCTGAGCGCGGCGCCGCGCGCTGTCATCGACACGGCAGCGCTCCGGCACAACCTCTCGCGAGTCCGCGAGTTTGCCCCCGGCTGCCGCGTGATGGCGGTCGTCAAGGCGAATGCATACGGCCACGGCCTCGTCACGATCGCTGAAGCGCTCGCGGCGGCGGACGCATTTGCCGTGGCGCGTCTCGAGGAAGCCATCGCCCTGCGCGAATCCGGCAACCGCAGCCGCATCGTGATCCTCGAAGGCGTCGGCGACGCCGACGAGCTCGAGGCCGCGGCTCGCCATGGGTTCGAGCCGTTCGTCCACGGTAACCCCCAGATCTCGCTGCTCGAGGCATGGCGCGGCCCTCAGGTCCTGCGCATCTGGCTGAAAATCGACAGCGGGATGCATCGGCTCGGATTTGCGCCGGCGGACGTCGCTGCAGCGGCCGCGCGGCTCGGCGCCTGCCGGTACGTGGCGAAGCCGCTTGCGTTCGCCACCCATCTCTCCGATGCCGACCGGAAGGAACTGAAGGACACGCGCACCCAGATCGAGGCGTTCTCCGCGGCGACCCTGGGGCACGATGGCGAGCGGAGCATCGCGAACTCGGCGGGCCTGATCGCTTGGCCCGAGGCGCGCGCGGACTGGGTTCGCCCGGGCATCATGCTCTACGGCATTTCGCCGTTCCCGGACAGCACGGGGCAGCAGCTCGGCCTCGTGCCCGCCATGACCCTCGAGACGCAGGTCATTGCGCTCAAGGACGTTGCCGCGGGTGAGCGCGTCGGCTATGGCGGCACCTGGACTGCCCCAAGAGCGTCGCGGATCGCAGTCGCCGCCGTCGGTTATGGCGACGGCTACCCGCGAAGCGTCGCCAATGGCGCGCCGGTTGCCGTCGCCGGCGAGTCCGCGGTCGTGGCGGGCCGTCCGTCGATGGACATGCTGACGATCGACGTGACCGGGCTGCCCCGGGTCGGCGTCGGCGACCCTGTCGAACTCTGGGGGCGCACGGTGCCCGCAGAGCGCGTCGCCGCGGCAGCCGGCACCATCGCTTACGAACTCACCTGCCGTGTCGGCCGGCGCGTTCGCTTCCGTACCCGCGAGTCGTGAAGGTCCTCGTCACCGGCTCCTCCGGCCGGATCGGCGGCGCGATCGCCGCCCGGCTCTCGCTCCGCCATCAGGTGACAGGCGTCGACCTGCGTCCCGGTGCGCTTACCGCGGAGATCGCCGACGTCCGCGATACGACCCGGCTCGTCCCGCTGCTCGGCGGGTGCGACGCCGTCATCCACTGCGCGTCGCTCCACGTGCCTGACCTCGCGGCACGCAGCGCGCAGGAATTCAGGGCGGTCAATGTCGAGGCCACGCAACGCCTGCTCCAGGCCTGCGGCGAAGCGGGGGTCGGCCGGTTCGTCTACACGAGCACGACTTCGCTCTACGGGGATGCGATGCTGCCTGAGGCCGGCGCCGCCGTCTGGGTCACCGAAGACCTGGTCCCGCAGCCGCGCGACATCTACGACGAAACCAAGCTCGCGGCGGAAGAAGCCTGTGCAAGGGCTGCCCGGGACGGCATGAGCTGCGTGAGCCTTCGCATGTCGCGCTGCTTCGAGGAGGCGCCGCGGCTCGTCGCGATCTACCGGTTGTACCGCGGGGTCGATGCCGAGGACGTCGCCCAGGCACACGAACTCGCGCTCGCATGCGGGCCCGGCGGTCACCAGGTCTTCAATGTCTCGGCGCCAACGCCATTTACCCGGGACGATTGCCGGCGACTCCTCGAAGACGCGAGTTCCGTCATTCTCGAGCGCTTTTCCTGGGCAGGCGCCGAATTCGAGCGCCGGGCGTGGCTGTTGCCACGGTCCATCGACCGTGTATATGTTGTCAATCGGGCCATCGAGGGGCTCGGTTTTCGGCCGGTGCACGATTTTGCATCGCTGTTCCGGCGTCCTGCGGCCCGACCGGCCGGGGGGGAGGTTTGAGGATGGCGAGCGTCGGATACCACGAACCGATCGGGGAATTGTCGGAGGAAACGCGTGACATGCACCGTGCCATCGTCTCGCTGATGGAGGAGCTGGAAGCCATCGACTGGTACAACCAGCGCGCCGACGCCTGCAAGGACCGCGAGCTCAAGGCGATCCTCGCGCACAACCGGGACGAGGAGAAGGAGCATGCGGCGATGGTGCTGGAATGGATCCGGCGCCGCGACGCGGTTCTGTCCAAGGAACTCAAGGACTACCTGTTCACGAAGAAGCGGATCGCACACGGTTGACCGGTACCGGGAGGTGACAGCCATGGCGATCCTCTGGCCGGCTTTCGGGCTGTTCGCGTTGACGATGTTCTCCGTTCTGCGCCTCGCCCGGATGCGATTCGCCGCCGCCCGTGCGGGCCGCGTCGATCCGCGCTTCTACAAGGTCTTCCGCGGCGAGGGTGAGCCGCCCGATCTGGCTGCGACTTCGCGCAACGTGATCAACCTGTACGAGGCGCCGACGCTTTTCTACGCGGGGACGGCCTTCGCATTCGCCGCCGGGCAGTCGGGCGTGTCGCTGGTCACTCTCGGCTGGGCCTATGTCGGCCTCAGGCTCCTGCACAGCGCGATCCACGTGACGACCAACCGGGTGATGTGGCGGTTTCGCGTGTTCGCCGCCAGCTGGTTTGTCCTGCTCGCCTACTGGATCGCGATCGGCGTCGCGCTCTTGCGCGATACGGATGCGGGCTGAATCCCGACCCCGCTGCGCGTCACCCCCGCGGCGGGATCCTTCGGTGTGGAAAGCATTCATATTTGGCTCGATCGTGGCCGGGTCGATCGGGCCGATCGCGTTGCTGATCTTTGAAACGGCAGCCCGCCGGGGCATGGCGGCCGGCGTGTACGCCAGCCTCGGCGCGGCGTTCGCCGACTTTCTCTACGCGCTCGGGGCGTTTTCAGCGGGTGCCGTGGTCCTGCCGATCCTTGCGGCGCACGCGCAAGCCATCCGGACGGGCTGTGCGCTGCTGCTTGTCGGACTGGGCACGGCCATGCTGCTCCGCCAGGCGCAGGCCCAGGAAGCGTCGGTCGCGCCGCGGGTCCCGGGCAAGTCGTTGTGGCCGACGTTCCTGCTGACGATTGTCAATCCAATGACCCTCGTCGTCTTCGCCGGCATCGTGCCCCAGCTGCCGGTCGCCGGCTCACTGCGCCGTGCCGCCACCCTGGCGTTCGCACTGGCTGCGGGGAGCGCCGCGGTGCAATTCGGCATCTCCGGTGCGGGAGCGGCGTTCGGGCAGGCGCTGCCGGGCGCGGGCTGGAGGCGGGCGGTGAGCGCAGCCTCCGCCGCGGGTATCCTCGCATTCGGGGTCTTCGGTCTCGTCGCCGCCCTTTAGGCCTCGAAAAAGCCCATCTTCACGCCGGCGAGCGTCACCACGTCGTTGTCGTGGAGCCTGCGCGCCTGCGGCCCGATGGGCTGTCCGTTGACCAGCGGGAAATCGCCAGGTTTGCTGCTCTCGACGTGGACCACGTAGTAACCGTCGGCGCGGCGGCTGATGGCGGCCACCTGCACGCCCGGCCGGCCCAGCGTGGTCAGCGTCTTCGCCAATTCGAGCTCGCGGCCGGCGAACTGGCCCGAGAGTACCTGCAGCTTGGCGGGCCGCGATGGCGCGCCCTTTTCGTAGGCTGCCGCAGCCGGCCGCGACTCCGCGGCAGGCGCGGGCGTGGCCGCGGCGGCCGGTGCGATCGAGTCTGCCGCGGCCTTCAGACGCTCCTCGTTGACCTGGCCCGGCTGGATCACGAGCGTGCGTTCGAACTCGTCCTGCTCGGAACTCTCGACCTGGCTGTCCACGAAGCGCAGGTGGTGGTGGCCCACCGTGATGACGTCGCCGTGCGTGAGCGCGTGCTTCTTGATCAGCTTGCCGTTGACGTAGGTGCCGTTGGTGCTGTTGAGATCCTCGAGGAATGAATCATTGAGGATGTTGATGATCAGGCCGTGATGACCGCTGACGGCGGCATTGTCGATGCGCACGTCATTGTCAGGCAGGCGGCCGATTGTGTACCGCTCCTTGGTCATGTTGTATTCGGCCAGGACCTGGCCATCCAGACTCAAGATAAGCCGCGCCATCGTCTCCCTCGCAGTCGGTTATCCGAACCAGGCCAATATTCTGTCAAGTATGCCCCGCCGCGCGGGGAAAAGTTCGACCACCTGTGCCAGCACGACCGAGATGTTGTCCCGGCCGCCGCTATCATTCGCCAACTGGATCAGCTGTCTAGCAACTGTATCAAGATTACCGCCGAAAGTACTGATTGTTAAGTGAATATCTTCGTCCTCGACCATGTCGGTCAGGCCGTCGGAGCAGAGCACCAGCCAGTCGCCGGCCTCGATCGGCAGCTCATGAACCTCGACTTCGACGGTGGCCTCGACGCCGAGAGCACGCGTCACGTAGTTCTTGTTGGTCGCCCGCTGGGCCTCCTCGGCCGAATAAAAGCCGCGGTCCACGAGCTCCTGGAGCAGCGAATGGTCCATCGTGAGCTGCTCGAAGCTGTCCTTGCGCAGGCGATACATGCGCGAGTCGCCGACATGGGCAATCGTGATGCGGTTGTCGTGCAGCAGCGCGGCGACAACCGTCGTGCCCATGCCCTCGCACTGGGTCTGGGACTTCGAGGTCTGGTGAATGATCTTGTTGGCGCGTGCGATGGCATCGCGCAGGATGATGCTCGGCCGGTGCAGCCCGGTTGCCTTGTCACTGCCGACGAGTTCCTGCGCCACGAACGCCTCACGCACGAGATTGGTGATCGTCTTGACGGCGATGCCGCTCGCAACCTCGCCGGCGTTGTAGCCGCCCATGCCGTCCGCGAGTACGAACAGGCCGATGTCACCGTCGAGCGCGATGGAATCCTCGTTGTGCTCGCGCACTTTGCCCGTGTCGGTCAGTCCGACGGTCTGTACGCGATTCCGCAGCGAGACGTAGCGGCCCATCAACGCAGCGCCGGGTCGATGTCGCGCGCGCAGTCGCGGAGCGCCTGCGCCATCTCGGCGCCGCTGCGATAACGGACCTCGGGGTCTTTTTCGAGCGCACGATCGATGATCGACGCGAGCGTGGCGGGTAGATCGGGGCGCACGACGCGCAGCGGAGGATGCGGCTCCGCCGAAATCTTCTGCATGAGGCCGGGAATGGAGTCGGAGCGGAACGGCAACATGCCGGTCAGCAGCTGAAACAGCGTCACGCCCAGTGAAAACAGGTCCGATTGCGCGGTGACCGGCCGCGCGTCAAGCTGCTCGGGCGCCATGTAGGAGGGCGAACCGAGAATCACGCCCGTGCGCGTCGCCCGGCTGTTCTCGAGCCGCGCGACGCCGAAATCCATGACCCGCACGCGGCGGTTCTTCTGGTCGAAGACGATGTTCGCCGGCTTGATGTCGCGGTGGATGACGCCGCGCTGGTGGGCGAAGTAGAGCGCGTCCGCGACGCGGGCGCACATCTCGCAGACGAGCCGCGGCGGCAGCATGCGGCCCTCGGTCGCATGGGTCGCGAGGTTGACGCCCTCGACGTACTCCATCGCGAGATAGACCTGGCCTTCGTGCTCGCCGGATTCGCGGATTTCGACGATGTCGGGATGCGCGAGCGACCCGGCGGCCTCGGCCTCGCGCAACAGGCGAAGCTTGGCCTCGTCGAGCAGGTCGTCAGGCCAGTCGTCGGCGAGGCACAGGAGTTTGAGTGCGACGACGCTGTTCGTGCGCTCGTCGACCGCCCGATAGACGGTGGCGGTCGCGCCGCGACCGAGTTGCTGCTGCAGTCGGAAATGGTGGAACAACTGACCGGGCCGGAACGTGAGGCCGCGCGACGCGCGCGTCGACGGCGACTGACCACCCGCAGCCGGCTTCTCGGCCACCGCGACTTCCAGCGGCTTGCCGATACGGGGGCTTTCCCCGCCCGATTTTTTGCTTGACCCACCGGACAAGCCTCGCAGCCATCCGCCGCGACCCGAATCCTCTGGCATGCGAGGTCTGGTCCATTGCCACCCTGATCCATGAATCATAAACGGGCCTTGGTCGCACCGAAACCGGGAGAGGCCGGATTTTCAAATGCTTATCTCGGAAACCGCGACCTGGGCCGCAGTCCGCTTCGCCCGTATTGGGGGCAAAACGCGTGCTAGCATCGCCGCTTCCCGCTCCGGACGCCGATCCATGGCCAAGCCCCGCATGGTATTCCTGTGCTCGTCCTGCGGTGCCGATGCACCGCGATGGAGCGGGCAATGCCCGTCCTGCGGCGAATGGAACACGCTCGCCCCATTTGCCGAATCGCGTGCGCGGGCCGGCAGGGGCAAGGACCGCCGGAGCGGCGAGCGACCCGAACCCGTGGCCCGGCTCGTCGACGAACCGGAGTCCCGTGCCACGACCGGATTTGCGGAATTCGACCGCGTCATCGGCGGCGGCCTGGTGCCCGGCTCGGTGACGCTCATCGGCGGAGAGCCGGGCATCGGCAAGTCGACCTTGCTGCTGCAGTGCGCGGCCGCGCTCGCGGCAGGCCAGGCAGTCCTGTATGCGACGGGAGAGGAATCGGTGCGGCAGGTCGCCGAGCGTGCGCGGCGGCTCGCGCTGGACACCGGGACCCTCAGCCTGGTCGCCGAGACGGCGGTCGAGCGGATCCTGGGCCATGCCGTCGAATTGGGAGCGCGCACCCTGGTCATCGACTCGATCCAGACGATGTCCATCGCGGACCTGGACGCGGCCCCGGGCGCGGTGACTCAGTTGCGCGAATCGACGGCGAGCCTCGTACGCCACGCGAAGTCGACCGGCACTTCGGTGCTCCTGATCGGCCACGTCACGCGCGAGGGCGTCATTGCCGGGCCGCGCGTGCTCGAGCACATGGTCGACACCGTGCTGTACTTCGAAAGCGATTCGGGCAGCCGCTTCCGCGTGATCCGTGCAGTCAAGAACCGATTTGGCGCCGTCAACGAGATCGGCGTGTTCGCCATGGAGGAGCGCGGGCTGCGCGAAGTCCGCAATCCCTCCGCGATCTTCCTGTCCCGCGGAAAGGACCCGGTTCCGGGCTCGGCCGTGACGGTCGCGCGCGAGGGTACGCGTCAGATGCTGATCGAGGTCCAGGGCCTCGTCGACGCCAGCCCGCTTGCCAACCCGCGCCGCGTCGCCGTCGGGTTCGAGCCGAACCGCGTCGCGCTCCTGCTTGCGGTGCTGCACCGGCATGCCGGCATCTCCCTGCACGCCGAGGATGTCTTCGTCAACGTGGTCGGGGGTGTCCGGCTTGCCGAAACGGCCGCGGACCTTGCCGTGGTCGCCGCGCTCTGTTCCAGCCTGAGCGGCAAGCCGCTGCCGCAGGATCTCGTGGTGTTCGGCGAGCTCGGCCTGACCGGCGAAATCCGCCCCGTTCCCTACGGCGAGGAGCGGCTGCGCGAGGCGGCCAAGCACGGCTTTCGCCGCGCCGTGATGCCGCTGGCCAACGCCCCGCGGCAGGCGCCTGACGGCATCGAATGCGCGGCCGTGGGGAAAATCGGGGAGGCACTCGCCGCGCTCGCTTGATTCAGTCCTCTTCGGGCAGCGGCGAAAGGCGCGCCGTACGCACGGCATTGCCGGCGACCTGCAGCACTTCGATCGAAGAACTGCCGATACGCAGCACGACGCCCGGCTCGGGGATCGCCTCCAGCCGCTCGACAATGAGGCCCGAGAGCGTTCGCGGACCGTCAATCGGCAGCGCGGAACCCAGGCGCCGGTTGATCTCACGAAGGCTCAGGGCGCCGGGTACGACGTGGCTGCCGTCGGCCCCCGCATCGATGCCGCCGCGCGGCTGCTCCACCTGGGTCGTGAACTCGCCGACGACCTCCTCGAGGATGTCCTCGAGCGTCACCAGGCCCTGCAAATCTCCGTACTCGTCGACGACGAAGGCGATGCGCCTCCTCAGCCGCCTGAACCGCAGCAGCTGATCGTAGAGCGTCGTTCCTTCCGGCGTGAAGAGTGCTTCGCGCCGGGCGGCGATGGCCGCAAGCCGGTCACGCGTCAGGCGGCCGTGGGCGAGCTCGTTGGCGACCAGCCGCATGTGCACGATGCCGTGGACCCGGTCGAGATCGCCGTCAAACAGCGGCATGCGCGTGTGCGGTGTTTCCCGGAGCCGGGCGCTGATCTCTTCCCAGCCTGCGCGGAGGTCGATGCCCTCGATCTCGCTCCGCGGGACCATGACGTCCTCGACCCGTCGCCGCTCGAGTCCGAGCAGGGCCTCGACCATGGCCTGGCGCTCGGCGGGCTCCGCGACGAGGGCGTCGGCGAGGTCGGCGATCGACTCGTCCATGCCATGACCCGGGTCGGCGATCCCATCTCGCCGCGGCAGCACCAGGAAGCACGGCGCGACAAGCCAGGCAACCAGCGCGGCCGCGAACCGTCGCAGCCGCCCGTCGCGACGGTGCAGGCCGATGCCCCCCAGCAGGATCAGGCCGGCGAGGCCGGCCGCGGCGGCAAGCGCGACGGCCGTCCGCGAGTCCGCCGGTGCCAGGACGGCGCAGGCGAGAAGGGTGCCCAGCGTGAGGGCGCGCAGCAAGACGGCTGCCATGCGGGTGCGCCGCGGCTCGTCGGCCATGCGGCGGCCGAGGCGCGCCATCCAGGCTTCCTCGAACGAAGCGGGCGCCGCGCGCCGCGCGCGCAGCGCAGGCATTGCGGCCTCGATCAACCCGACCAGCGCCACGAGACCGAGCACCGTCACCAGCAACACGGCGTCAACCCCAATGCCGGCCGAGCAGGATCTCCAGCACGAACTTGCTGCCGAAATACGCGATTGCGAGCACGACGAAACCCGCGATCGTGTAACGCGCAGCCTTGCGTCCGCGCCAGCCGAAGCGCCAGCGGCCGAACAGCAGACAGGCGAATATTGCCCAGGCCGCGATCGCCAGGACCGTCTTGTGGACGAGATGTTGTGCAAACAGGTCCGTGACGAACAGCAGCCCGGCGAGGATAGCGACGGTGAGGGCGGCCGTTCCGATCGCGATGACCGAGAAAAGCGCGCGCTCGAGGCTCTCCACCGGCGGGAGCGTTGCGAGCCAGCCGCCGGTCCGGCCACTGCGCAACGCGGCGTCCTGGAGCGCCAGCATCACGACCAACATCGCGGCGATCGCAAACATGCCGGCCGAGCCCATGGCGAGAACGACGTGCACGTCGAGCGGCAAGCTGGATGCGGCGATTTCATGCTGCGGCGGCAGGCTGCCGGTGCCGGCGGCCAGCAGCGCCGCGAGCCCGAAACAGACCGCGGCAATCGTGCGGAACCGAGGCGCGAACACCGCCAGCAGGCCCCCTGCGCCGACCGCGAGCCCCATGAGCGAGGCGCTGTCCGCGAGGCCGAGAGAGAGCCCGCCCACGGGCTCGACCGCGTCGGCGAGCCGGCTCGCGTGCGCGGCGAGCGCGGCGGCGGCGAGATAGAGCGAAGGTTCGTGGAATGCCGCGCGCGGGGCTTCGCGCCTCGCCGCGTGCAGGGCGGCAGCCGCTGCCACCAGATAGAGCAGGATGACGAGAAATCCGCTCAAGAACGCCGACTCCCGGGACGCGCCGGGCCATTGTACAGGGGTCGGACGAAGGCGGTCCCGGACCGTCCTATAATTCGCGGCGCCGCCGGTTAACCGGCCGCACGACTGGGGTACCCGATGTTCGACATGCTCGCCGATCGGCTCGGCAAGGCGATCGATTCGCTTCGCGGCCGCGGTCGCGTCACCGAAGAAAACGTTGCCGACACCCTCCGGCAGGTCCGGATGGCGCTGCTCGAGGCGGACGTCGCGGTCCCGGTCGTGAAGTCCTTTACCGACGCGGCGCGCGCGCGCGCGATCGGCACCGAGGTCATGAAGAGCCTCACGCCGGGCCAGGCCTTCATCGGCGTCATTCACGCGGAGTTGACGCGGGTGATGGGCGAACCGGGCCGCGGCCTCAACCTGCATGCGAAGCCGCCGGTGGTTGTGCTGCTCGCGGGTCTCCAGGGCGCGGGAAAGACGACGACCGCGGCGAAGCTTGCGCGACTCCTGATCGAGAATCACCGTCGCAGGCCACTGCTCGCCAGCACCGATGTTTACCGCCCGGCGGCGATGACCCAGCTCGAGCGGCTCGCGCAGCAGGTCGGGGCCGGGTATTTCAGGCCGACGGCGGGCAGCGCCCCGGTCGACATCGCGACCGCTGCCCTGGAGCATGCTCGGCGCCATCTTCACGACGTCGTGATCGTCGATACGGCCGGCCGACTTCACGTGGATCACGCAATGATGGACGAGGTGCGCGCAATCGATGCGGCCGTCGGCGCGACCGAGCGACTGTTCGTGGTCGACAGCATGGCGGGCCAGGATGCGGTCCGCGCCGCGCAGAGCTTCAATTCCGCGCTCGACCTGACCGGGGTCATCCTCACCAAGGCCGATGGCGATGCTCGCGGCGGAGCGGCACTCTCCGTGCGCCAGGTCACCGGCAAGCCGATCCTGTTCATCGGCACCGGCGAGAAGGCCGATGCGCTCGAGACCTTCCATCCGGAGCGCGTTGCCTCGCGCATCCTCGGTATGGGCGACGTGCTCTCGCTGATCGAGCAGGTACAGACCACTGCGGACCAGGAGAAGACCGCGAAGCTGGCGGCGAAGCTGGCCAAAGGTCGGGGTTTCGACTTGACGGACCTGCGCGACCAGCTCGCCGATTTCAACCGCATGGGGGGCCTGCAGGCACTGGCCTCGAAACTCCCGAACCAGGCGCTTCCCCCCGGTGCGCTGGCCCGGGTCGATGAGTCGGCAATCCGGCGCCAGCTCGGGATCATCGATTCCATGACGCCTGACGAGCGGCGCCGGCCAGGGATCATTGCCGCGTCTCGCAAGCGCCGCATTGCGGCGGGCGCCGGCGTGCCGGTCCAGGAGGTCAATCGGCTCCTCAAGCAGTTCATTCAGATGCAAAAAGTGATGAAAAAAATGCGTGCAGGGGGGCTCCATCGCATGTTGAAGGGGCTTGCCGGCCAGTTCCCGGCGGGGCGCGGCCCGCGCTGAGCACCGGCCGCCCGACGATCGGCTAAGCCTTTCATTCATCGAGTGATTTGAGTAGAATGCGCGGCTCTTCGACAGGGCCGGATGCCCTGCGGAACTGACGCAGCGAGGCTGCGAGGAATTCAATCGATGGTCACGATCCGACTGACGCGCCGCGGCGGCAGGAATTCGCCCTTCTACCACGTCGTCGTCACCGACAGCCGCAAGCGACAGGGCGGCACGGTGCTCGAACAGGTGGGCTACTTCAATCCCGTCGCGCGCGGCAAGGACAAGAAGCTCGAGCTCGACCTGGCGCGCATCGCCTACTGGACCGGCACCGGCGCCTCGCTGTCGGATCGCGTGCGCACGCTGGTGTCTGCGGCCAGGAAGCAAGCCGCGGCCTGAACGGCTCGCGCGATTCCGGTGACGCGGATCGTGCTCGGACGCATCACGGGTCCTTTCGGCGTTCGGGGCTGGGTCAAGGTCATTTCGTTTACCGAGCCTCCGGAGCAGATCCTGGACTTTCCTCGATGGCGGGCCGGTGGACCCGGCCCGGCGGAGCGCGAGTTGCGGCCCGCGGAGGGCAGGACCCATGGGAAGGGTTTGGTCGTCCGGCTCGAAGGCATTGACGATCGGGATTCGGCGATTGCGCTGGCGAAGCCGGAGTTGTGGGTCGAGCGGGAGGCGCTGCCGCCGCTCCCGCAGGGTGAGCACTATCGCACGGACCTTGTCGGTTTCGAGGTCGTAAACCTCGCGGGTGAGCGCCTGGGACGCGTCGATCATTTTTTGGACCTGCCGGCGAACACGGTGATGGTCGTCGCCGGCGAGCGCGAACGCTGGCTGCCCGTCGGGCGGGGCCAGCTTCTGCGCGTGAATCGGGAGCGGGGACGGATCACGGTCGATTGGGACCCGGAGTTCTGATTGATGCGTATTGAGGTGGTGACGCTGTTTCCGCAGCTGGTGGAGGCCGGGCTTGCAGCCGGCGTCCTCGGGCGCGCGGTGAATTCGGGCCGGCTCGAGGTAGGGCTCGAGAACCCGCGCAGCCATGCGGAGGATGCGCACCGTACGGTGGACGACCGGCCATTCGGCGGCGGACCCGGCATGGTGCTGAAGGCGGAGCCACTCGCGAGGGCAGTCTCCGTGGCAAAGGCCCGCCTACCGGGCGGCGCACCGGTGATCGGGCTCGGTGCGCAGGGAACGCCGTTCGACCAGGCGACTGCGCGCAGGCTGGCCGCCCTGCCGGGTTTCGGCCTCGTGGCCGGGCGGTACGAAGGAATCGACCAGCGCGCGCTGGACGCGCTGATCGACGAAGAACTGTCGATCGGCGACTATGTGCTGTCGGGAGGTGAATTCCCGGCACTCATCGTGATCGACGCGGTCGCGCGGTTGTTGCCCGGAACGCTGGGCAACGAGGCGTCGGCCGAAGAGGAATCGCATGGCGATGGCCTGCTCGACTGGCCGCAGTACACGCGGCCGGAAGTGTGGGAGGGGCGGCCGGTGCCGCCGGTGCTGCTCGGCGGCAACCACGCGGCCATCCGGCGCTGGCGGTTGATGCAGGCGCTCGGCAGGACCTGGCAGAGGCGGCCGGACCTGCTCTCGCGGCGCCGGCTGACGTCGGACGAGCGCGAGTTGCTCGAGGAATACTGCAAGGCGGCAGGTGTCATACCTCCGCGGTGAATTCGAGGAACGTTTTCAGACGACTTTCGGGAATCTGCACATGAACAAACTCATCCAGGAACTGGAATCGCGCTCGCTGAAGCGCAAGCTGCCCGACTTCGGGCCCGGCGACACGGTCGTCGTGCAGGTCAAGGTGCGCGAAGGCGACCGCGAGCGCGTCCAGGCCTATGAAGGCGTCGTGATCGCCTGCCGGAACCGCGGGCTCAACAGCTCGTTCACCGTGCGCAAGGTATCGCACGGCGAGGGCGTCGAGCGCGTATTCCAGACGCACAGTCCGTCGATCGCCGACATCGAGATCAAGCGGCGCGGCAAGGTGCGGCGCGCCAAGCTCTACTACCTGCGCGACCGTTCCGGCAAGTCGGCGCGCATCGAGGAAAAGCTCGGGGGCTGATTGCAGATGCCCGTGTTGCAGGCACTCTGGTCCGTCGCCAAGGGCGTGTGGTACGCCCTCGACGGTTTGCGCAAGGTCCTGCACCTCGTCCTGCTGCTGGTGCTCTTCGGCGCGCTGCTCGCGGCCGGCCAGTCCGAGTTGCCCTATGTTCCGGACAGCGCGGCGCTCGTGCTTTCGCCGCGGGGCCGCCTCGTCGAAGAGCTCTCGGGCGACCCGCTCGATCGCGCGCTGTCGCGTGCGACTGGCGACGACCGTGCGGAGACACGGCTACGCGATCTCGTGGATGTCGTCGACCAGGCGCGGGACGATGACCGCATCGAAGCGCTGGTCCTCGACCTCGACGGCCTCGAAAGGGCCGGCCTGCCGATGCTCCAGGACCTCGCCCAGTCCATCCGCTGGTTCCGCGAGGGCGGGAAGAAGGTCTATGCCTACGGCGAGTCCTACACGCAGCGGCAGTACTACCTCGCCGCCCAGGCCGACGAGGTCTACCTGGATCCGATGGGCTACATCCTGCTCGATGGATACGGCTACTACCGCTCGTATTTTCGCGGCACCCTCGACAAGCTCGCCGTCGATGTCAACGTCTTCAAGACCGGCAGTTACAAGTCGGCGCCGGACGAATGGACCCGGACCGACATGTCGCCGGAGGATCGCGAAGACGCCAGGGTCTGGATCGGCGCGCTCTGGGACGCGTACAAGACCGATGTCGGGGCAGCGCGAAAGCTCGAGCCCGGGCTGATCCAGGCATACGCGGATGAAGCGGCGACGGGAATACGCGCGACGGGCGGGGACCTCGCGCAATATGCGCTCGCGAGGGGCCTGGTCGACGGCCTGAAAACGCGCCAGGAATTCGAGGAGATCGTTGCCGGCGTTGCGGGCGTCGCCGACGAGGACGAGGACACCGGTTACGCGGCCGTCGACTGGCGGAGCTACCTGCCCTATGTGCGTTCCGAGCAGGCGATCCGCATGCACGGCGACCAGGCCGTCGGTGTCGTCGTCGCGTCAGGCGAGATACTGGACGGCGAACATTCCCCCGGAATTGTCGGCGGCGACTCGCTCTCGAAATTGCTGCGGGACGCGGCCAAGGACGACGACATTGCCGCGGTTGTTCTGCGCATCGACAGTCCCGGGGGCAGCATCATGGCGTCGGAAGTCATCCGTCGCGAGGTCGCGGCGCTGCGCGCCTCCGGCAAGCCCGTGGTGGCGTCGATGGGGACGGTCGCCGCCTCGGGCGGCTACTACATCGCGATGGATGCCGACCGGATCGTCGCGGCGCCTGCCACGATCACGGGGTCCATCGGTGTCTTCGCCGTGATCCCGACCTTCCAGCGCACGCTGGACAAGATCGGCATCACGAATGACGGCTTCGGCACGACCCGGCTCTCCGGACAGACCAACCTCGACCGCGACCTCGGTCCCGACGCGAAGGAAATCCTCCAGGCTTCGGTAGAGCACGCTTACCGGACTTTCGTCGAATACGTCGCGCATGCGCGCAAGCGCCGGCCGGAGGAGATCGACAGCCTGGCGCAGGGGCGCGTCTGGACCGGCGCCGATGCCAAGGCCGCCGGGATCGTGGACGAGCTCGGGGGAATCGACGACGCGATTGCCGAAGCGGCGAAGCTCGCAGGCCTCGAGGAGGGCTACGACGTCCGCTGGATGGAGCAGGAGCTGTCCTGGCGGGACGCGCTCATCCTTCACCTGCGCGGTGCCGCGGCCGGGGTGATCGATGCCGTTGCACCGCGGCATGCGACGCTGCCGCAGCTCGGGTTCGCGCTCGATCGCGCCCGCGCGCTGCTCGCCCTGGCCGCGAAAGGGCGGCCGGTCTATCTCTGTGCGTGCCGCATCGAATAGCGCCCGCGCCTAGGCCGCCCAGTCCAGGATCACCTTGCCGGACCGGCCGCCGCCCATCGTCTCGAAGGCCCGGCCGAAATCCGCCGCGCCGTACCGATGCGTGATCACGCCGCTGACGTCCAGCCCGCTCTGCAGCATCGCCGCCATCTTGTACCAGGTCTCGAACATCTCGCGGCCGTAGATGCCCTTGATCAGGAGGCCCTTGAAGATCACCTGGTTCCAGTCGATCGCGACTTCCGCGGGCGGGATCCCGAGCAGCGCGATGCTGCCGCCATGGTGCATCACCCCCAGCATGTCGCGGAACGCGGAGGCGTTCCCGGACATCTCGAGGCCGACGTCGAAGCCCTCTTCCATGCCGAGGTCGCGCATCGCGTCATCGATGCGTTCCTGACTGGCATTGAGGGCGCGGGTCGCGCCCATGCGGCGCGCGAGCTCGAGCCGGTAGTCATTGACGTCGGTGATGACGACGTGGCGCGCGCCGATGAATCGCGCGATGGCAACGGCCATGATCCCGATCGGGCCCGCGCCCGTGATCAGGACGTCCTCGCCGACCATGTTGAAGGACAGCGCGGCATGGGTCGCATTGCCGAGCGGGTCCAGGATGGAAGCGATCTCGTCGGAGATTCCGGCCGGCAGGCGGAACACGTTGGACGCCGGCAGCACCATGTACTCGGCGAAGCAGCCGGGACGGTTCACTCCGACCCCCTGGGTGTTGCGGCAGAGATGCCGGCGTCCGGCGCGGCAGTTGCGGCAATGCCCGCAGGTGATATGGCCCTCGCCGGAGACCCGGTCGCCGACGGAGAGTCCGCGCACCTCGCTCCCGAGCGCGACGATCTCGCCGCAGTACTCGTGGCCGATCTGCATCGGCACAGGAATCGTGCGGGCCGCCCAGTCGTCCCACTGCCAGATGTGGATATCCGTGCCGCAGATCGCGGTCTTGCGCATCCGGATCAGCACGTCGTTGGGTCCGGGCTCGGGCTGGGGCAGCTCGCCGAGCCAGATGCCGGGCTCCCGGCGCGACTTGATCAATGCCTTCATGGGCGCCTCACTTGCCGACGATGCCGAGTTCGCGCCCCGCCTCGGCGAACGCGGCGGCCGCCTGTTCGAGCATGGCGCGCGTGTGGGCCGCGCACATCTGCGTGCGGATGCGCGCCTTGTCCATCGGCACGACCGGGTAGGAAAAGCCGACCGCGTACACGCCGAGTTCGAGCAGGCGATCCGCCATCCGCACGGCGAGCGCGGCGTCGCCGATCATGACCGGGATGATCGGGTGTTCGCCCGGCACGATGCGAAATCCCCCGGCCGCGAGCCGCGCGCGGAACCAGGCCGCATTTTCGGCGAGCTGCCGGCGCGGCGCCGGCGAGGATTCGAGCAGGTCGAGAACCGCGAGCGTCGTCGCGGCGACGACTGGCGCGATCGTGTTCGAGAAGAGGTAGGGTCGCGAGCGCTGGCGGAGCCAGCCGATGACCGGCGCGCGACCCGACACATAGCCGCCGCTCGCGCCGCCGAGCGCCTTGCCGAGCGTGCCGGTGAGGACGTCGACGCGCCCCATGACGTCGCAATGTTCGTGGGTACCGCGGCCCGCCTCCCCCATGAACCCGGTGGCGTGCGAGTCGTCCACGATCACGGTCGCGCGGTGGCGTTCCGCCAGCTCGCAGATGCCGGCGAGCGGCGCGATCGTGCCGTCCATCGAGAACACGCCGTCGGTGACGACGAGCCGCGCGCGCGCGCCGGCCGCCTCCGCGAGCCGCTCCTCGAGCTGGCCGAGATCGGCATTGTCGTAGCGCAGCCGCTTCGCCTTCGAGAGGCGGATGCCGTCGATGATGCTGGCGTGATTGAGCGCGTCCGAGATGATCGCGTCCTCCTCGCCGGCAATCGTCTCGAACAGCCCCCCGTTGGCGTCGAAACAGGATGAATAGAGGATCGTATCCTCCGTGCCGAGGAAAGCCGACAACCGCCTTTCGAGCTCGCGGTGCACCGTCTGCGTGCCACAGATGAAGCGGACAGAGGCCATGCCGTAGCCGTAGCGGTCGAGCGCGGCGTGCGCCGCGGCGACGACTGCGGGATGATGCGCGAGGCCGAGGTAATTGTTGGCGCAGAGATTCAGGACTTCGCGCCCGTCCTCGAGCCGGATCACCGGGTCCTGTGGCGAGGCGATCACGCGTTCGCGCTTGTACAGACCCGCGCTCGCGAGGTCCGCCGTCTGCGATTCGAGCCGACTGAGCAGGGCCTGGTCCATGGGATCGCCGATCCTTGCCAGCGGAGGATTATACCGGCCGCCCGCGCGGCCCCTCGTATAATCGCGCCCGGGAGGAAGCATGAGTCGAGCGGAACCTGCCGGCCGGGCCGGCCCGGCGCAGGTGGATCCTGCTGCCGCAATCGTCGCCTCGCGCGAGGCTCGCCTGTTCATCGCGCTAGGCGGACTCTTCATCACCAACGCGCTGATTGCCGAGTTCGTCGGCGTCAAGGTCTTCGCACTCGAGGACACGCTTGGCGTCGCGCCCTTCGACTGGCGCCTGTTCGGGCAGAGCGGATCGCTCTCGTTCACCGCGGGCGTGATGCTCTGGCCGGTCGTGTTCATCATGACGGACGTCATCAACGAGCATTTCGGCATCCGCGGCGTCCGTCTGATCTCCTGGCTCGCCGTCGGATTCATCGTCTACGCTTTCGTGTTCGCCTACGTCGCGATCGGGCTCGCACCGGCGGCGTGGTGGGTGACGATCGGCGCCGCGCGCGGCGTGCCCGACATGCAGGCCGCGTTTGCCAGCATCTTCGGGCAGGGGCTCTGGACGATCGGCGGCTCCGTGACTGCGTTTCTCGCCGGCCAGTTGATCGACATCGCGATATTCCAGCGCATACGGGCCGCCACGGGCGAGCGGTGGGTGTGGCTGCGCGCGACCGGTTCGACCGCCGTCTCGCAGCTCGTGGACAGCTTCATCGTGCTCTACATCGCCTTCGTGCTCGGGCCCCAGCAATGGCCGGTCCCGCTGTTCCTCGCGGTCGGGAGCGTCAACTACGCCTACAAGATGACGATGGCGGTCGTCCTGATCCCGCTTCTCTACCTCGGCAGGCGCCTGATTCGCGCCTACCTGGCCGCTCCGGCGCGGGTCTTCGCCTGATGCCGCGACCGCGAACCCCGAGAGTCTGTGTCGACGTCGTCATCGAACTCACGGACCGGCCGGGGAGGCCGATCGTGCTGATACGCCGCGGAAGGCCGCCCGCCGGTCACGCGCTGCCCGGCGGATTCGTCGATATCGGCGAGACGGTCGAACAGGCTGCGCTTCGCGAGGCGCAAGAGGAAACCGGGCTCACGGTCAGCCTCGGGGATCTACTCGGCGTATATTCCGACCCCGCGCGTGATCCCCGCGGGCATACCGTGAGCATCGTGTTCATCGCGACCGCGACGGGTGAGCCGGTAGCCGGCGACGACGCCGCCGGCATCCTCGTGACCGACCCCGGGTCGACGCCGCCCCTCGCCTTCGATCACGGCCGGATCCTCGGCGACTTCCTGGCCCGGCGCCGGGCCGCGGCAGCCACGCACGGCTAGAATCCGCGCATGACACACCGCGCCGCACCCGGCTTCCTGCGCCTCGACGAGGGCGACTTCGAATCCGAGGCGGGGCGTGCGATCAACGGACGCTATCTGGCCGACGAGCAAACCGTCGTTTCGGAGATGCTCGTTCTGGCGCGGCTCCCCGATGACGAGCGCGAGGCGGTCCGACGTGACGCCGCCCGCCTCGTTGCGGCGGCGCGCGGCCGTCGTGCCGGCAAGACAGGCATCGAGTCTTTCCTCCAGCAATACGGACTCGCGTCGCAGGAGGGCGTCGTACTGATGTGCCTGGCCGAGGCGTTGCTTCGCATTCCGGACGCCGGCACGGCGGACCGGCTGATCGCCGACAAGATCGCCGTCGGGCAATGGTCGGCATATCTCGGCGAGGCGGATTCGCTGTTCGTCAACGCCTCGACCTGGGGCCTGATGCTGACCGGCAAGCTCGTGCGCGACTTCGACATCGAGATCCGGGACCCGGCGACCTTCCTGCGCCGCCTGGTCGCGCGCCTGGGCGAACCCGTGGTGCGCACGGCGTTCCGCCAGGCGATGCGCATCATGGGCCGGCAGTTCGTAATGGGCCGCGACATCGACGAGGCGCTGGCCCGCGCGGCCTCGGGCGAAGGCGCGCGCTACCGGCACACCTACGACATGCTGGGCGAGTCGGCGCTCACCGGGCCGGACGCGCTGCGTTACCTCGACTCCTATCGCAGGGCAATCGAGGCCATCGGCCACTCCGTCGAGTCCGGCAGCGAGCCGGCGAGCTGGCCCAGCGTCTCGGTGAAGCTCTCGGCCCTGCACCCGCGATACGAATTCGGGCGGCAGCGGCAGGTTCTCGACGAGCTCGGCCCGCGGCTCCGGACACTCGCGCTCACGGCGAAGGCCGCCGGCATCGCGCTCACCGTCGACGCGGAGGAGGCGGACCGCCTGGAGCTGTCGCTGCGCGTGCTGGATCCGCTCCTCGAGTGTCCGGAGCTTGCCGGCTGGGACGGTCTCGGCCTCGCCGTGCAGGCCTATTCCAAGCGTGCGCCGGACGTGCTTCGCTACCTGCAGCGTCGTGCGGACGAGACCGGGCGCGTGCTGAACGTGCGGCTCGTCAAGGGCGCCTACTGGGACAGCGAGATCAAGCGTACGCAGGAGCGCGGGCTGCCCGGCTACCCGGTCTATACGCGGAAGGCCAACACGGACGTGGCGTTTCTCGCCTGCGCGCGAATCCTGCTCGACGGCAGCCGCCGCGTGTATCCGCAGTTCGCGACCCACAATGCGCACACGGCGGCATCGATCATCCACCTCGCGAAGGCACGCAACCGTGACTTCGAATTCCAGCGGCTGCACGGCATGGGCGAGGAACTCTATTCTCTGCTGACCGATCCGGCCGGTCACGCGCTGCCCTGCCGCGTCTACGCGCCGGTCGGCTCGCACGAGGAGTTGCTGCCTTACCTGGTCCGCCGACTGCTCGAGAACGGCGCAAACACTTCCTTCGTCAACCGCATCGTCGACGAGTCGCTGCCGATCGAGGAAGTCGTCGGTGACCCGGTCGGGGACGTCGAGCGCGCCGGCGGCGGACCGCATTCGCGCATTCCGGCCCCGCGCGGACTGTTCGGGCCCGAGCGCGCCAATTCATCCGGAATCAACCTGCCGGACGGCGCCGAGCAGCGCCTCCTGGCCGCCGCCTGCCGGGATGCGCTCAGCCGGCCGCTCCTCGCAAGACCGATCGTCGGCGGCAATGAGCAGGAGGGCGAGCGCCGCGCCTGCCGCGCTCCCGGGGACCTCGATCGAGTGGTCGGCGAGGCGGCGGATGCCGACGCTGCGCTGGCGACGCGCGCGATCGAACTCGCGGCTGCCGCCCAGCCCGACTGGGACCGCGTGCCGGCGGCCACGCGCGCGCGTCTCCTGCGCGATGCCGCGGACCGCCTCGAACGGGAGATGGCACGGTTTGTCGCGATTCTCGTCGCCGAAGCCGGGAAAACGGTGCCGGACTCGATCGCCGAGGTTCGCGAGGCCGTCGATTTTCTGCGCTACTACGCAGCCCGGTCGGAGGAAGCATTCGGCAGGCCGCTTTCGCTGCCCGGCCCGACCGGCGAGTCGAATCGCCTCGCGTTGCGCGGCCGCGGTGTTTTCACCTGCATCAGTCCCTGGAACTTCCCGCTCGCGATCTTTACCGGCCAGGTGGCGGCGGCGCTCGCCGCGGGCAACAGCGTGCTCGCCAAGCCTGCCGAGCAGACGCCGCTCGTCGCGGCCGCGGTGATCCGCCTCCTGCACGCGAGCGGCATTCCCGGCGACGTCCTGCATTTCGTGCCGGGGCGCGGATCGAGGATCGGCCCTTCGCTCACGGGCGACCCGCGCATTGCGGGTGTCGCCTTCACGGGCTCCACCGAAACAGCGCGGCTCATCAATCGCTCGCTGGCTTCGAATGACGGCCCGTTGCCGGTCCTGATCGCGGAGACCGGGGGCCAGAACGCCATGCTCGTCGACAGTTCCGCGCTCCCCGAACAGGTCGTGAACGACGCGGTCGCATCGGCCTTCAATTCGGCCGGCCAGCGCTGCTCCGCCCTGCGAGTCCTGTTCGTCCAGGAAGACATCGCGACGCGCGTGATGGAACTCCTCGCCGGCGTGATGGACACACTCGCGATCGGCGACCCGTCCCTGCTGTCGACCGATGTGGGACCGGTCATCGACGCGGCCTCGGCTGCGACGCTCGAGGAGCACGCGCGCGCGATTGTCGCGGGAGCCCGATGGCACCACCGCGCCAGGCTGCCGGCTGCGCTCATGCGCGGCCATTATTTCGCGCCGCTGGCCGTCGAGATCGAAGGCATCGCGCGCCTGGAGCGCGAGGTATTCGGACCGATCCTGCACGTGGTGCGCTTCGACGGTTCGCGGATCGACCAGGTCGTCGACTCGATCAACGCGACCGGCTTCGGCCTGACGCTCGGCGTGCACACGCGAATCGACAGTGTCGCGAGGCGCATCGCCGCCCGCGCGCGCGTCGGGAACGTCTACGTCAACCGAAACATGATCGGCGCCGTGGTCGGAGTCCAGCCCTTCGGCGGCTGCGGCCTGTCGGGCACCGGTCCCAAGGCCGGCGGCCCGCACTACCTGCCGCGGTTCGCCACCGAGCAGACCGTCACGATCAACACGGCCGCCGTCGGCGGCAACGCCACGCTGCTGTCGCTGGGGGAAAGCTGAGGCCTCAAGCGCGGTCCGGGGAATGCTTTCGGGATCGTGCGCGCCAGGGACGGCGCGCCCGAAGCCTCCAGGGACGGATTCACGGCGGTCCCGAAAGCGTTCCCCGGACCGCGCGCGAAATCACATCATTCCCGTCTGCAGCCGCGCCGCCTCCGACATCATCGACGGGTTCCACGGCGGGTCGAAGACCAGATCGACGTCGGCCTTGCGGACCGTGGGAATCAGCTTGAGCTTGTCGCGCACGTCGGCCACGAGCACTTCACCCATGCCGCAACCGGGCGCCGTGAGCGTCATCCTGACCGAGACGTCGCGGCCGCCGTCGGCGTTGGGGGCAATGCTGCAGTCGTAGACCAGGCCCAGGTCGACGATGTTGATCGGGATTTCGGGGTCGAAGCAGGTACGGAGCTGGTCCCAGACCACGCGGTTGACGTCGTCATCCGTGGCGCCCGCAGGCAATTCAGGAGGTTGCAGCGGTTCCTTGCCGATCGCATCGCCGTCCACGCCTGCGATGCGGAACAGGTTGCCCTCGATATAGACGGTGAAGCTTCCACCCAGCGCCTGGGTGATGTAACCGACGCTGCCGGTGCGGAGCTTCACCTCGACGCCTGCCGGCACGATCACGGCGCGCACGTCGCGGGTGACGACGATCGGTTCGTGGCCGGCGTGGCGCATGCTCATTCCGTCGAGACCGGGGGGGCGTTGCCGGCGAGCGCCGCATTGAGGGTATGCCATGCAAGGCTCGCGCACTTGACGCGCGCAGGAAACGCCCGGACGCCCGCAAGCGCGGCGAGCTTCCCGAGGCGCGAGGCATCCTCGAGCTCGCCGGTCAGCATGCGGTGCACGGCGTCGAAAAGTGTCGCGGTCTCAGCGAGCGTTCGGCCCTTGACCGCCTCGCTCATGAGGGACGCCGAGGCCGTCGAAATGGCGCAGCCGCTGCCCTCGAAGCGCAGGTCGCGCACCAGGTCGCCCGCGACGACGACGTCGAGGTGCAGCCGGTCGCCGCACAGCGGGTTGTCGCCGTCGGCATGGTGGGTGGCCGCGGGCAACCGCCCGCGATTCCGCGGACTGCGGTTGTGATCCACGATCACGTCCCGATACAGCTCGGCGAGATCCATCAGCGCAGCATCCCGATGGCATGAAGAAGGGCGTCGTGCAGGGCGTCCACCTCAACGCGCGTATTGTAGAGGCCGAACGAGGCCCGCGCGGTCGCCGGGACACCGAAGAATTCCATGACCGGCATTGCGCAGTGGTGACCCGTCCGGACGGCGACGCCCTGCGAGTCGAGCACGGTGCCGAGATCGTGCGGATGAATTCCGTCGACCGTGAAGGACACGAGGCTGCACTTTGCCGGCGCCGTGCCGATGAGCGTGAGCCCGTCGATGCCTGCCAGTTTCGAGGTCGCGTAGGCGAGAAGGTCCTGCTCGTGGGCCGCAATGCGCCCCTGGCCGACGCGGCCGACATAGTCGATCGCGGCGCCGAGCCCGATGGCTCCGCCGATGTTCGGCGTACCGGCCTCGAAGCGGTGCGGAAGGTGGTTCCAGGTGGAGCCCTCGAAGGAGACCGTGAGAATCATGTCGCCGCCGCCCTGCCAGGGCGGCATCCCGGCGAGCAGGGATTCGCGCGCGTACAAAACGCCGACGCCCGTCGGCCCGTACATCTTGTGGGCGGAGAACGCGTAGAAGTCGCAGCCGAGCGCCTTCACGTCGACCGCCAGGTGCGGCACGGCCTGGGCGCCGTCGACGACGGTGGCGATTCCGCGTTCACGCGCGGCGGAGAGGAAGCGCTCGAGCGGCAGTACGGTCCCGAGCGCGTTCGAGACATGCGCAAGGGCCACGACACGCGTGCGCGAGCCGAGCAGGCCGAGGTAAGCGTCGAAGTCAACCACGCCGCGGCGGTCGATCGGCGCGACGAGCAGCCTCGCGCCGGTCTGGGCACACAGCAGCTGCCAGGGCACGATATTCGAGTGGTGCTCGAGCCGTGAGACGACGATCTCGTCACCCGGCCCGAGGCGCGGCCGGCCCCAGGACTGCGCGACCAGGTTGATCGCCTCGGTCGTGCCGCGCACGAAGACGATCTCGGCGGTCGAGGCGGCTTTGACGAATCGCCGCACCTTCTCGCGCGCACCCTCGTAGAGCGCGGTTGCTTCCTGCGAGAGCGTGTGCACGCCGCGATGCACGTTGGCATGGTGGGCGCGCGCGTAATCGGCGACTGCGTCGATGACCGCGGCCGGCTGCTGCGACGTGGCCGCATTGTCGAGATAGGCGAGCGGATGGCCATGGATGCGCCGCGCGAGCGCGGGGAATTCGCCGCGGATGCGGGCGAGGTCGAAGGCGAGGGCGGCTTCCGGTACGGCGGCCATCAGGCCAGCTCCCGGACCAGGTCGCGGTCCGGCAGCGCGCCCGCGACCCACGATTCCGCGGCCGCCGCCACCGCCGCGAGGGGAACGCGGCCGACCAGGTCCCGGCAGAACGCGAACGTGAGCAGTGCGCGCGCCGCCGCCGGATCGAGGCCGCGCGAGACGAGGTAGAAAAGCTGCGCGGCGTCGAGCGTGCCAATGGTCGCGCCGTGGCGACACTGGACCTCGTCGACCAGGATTTCGAGCTGCGGCCGCGCATCGATCTCCGCAAGCGGCGCGAGGATGAGGTTGCGGCTCGACTGGCTCGCATTCGCGCCCCGGGCGGTCGCCTGCACGGCGATCCGTCCATTGAACGCGCCGCGGCCGCGGCCCGCGGCGATGCCGCGGTAATCCTGCATCGTTTCCGTTGCGGCGCCGTGGTGTGAAACCTGCGTGCTGAGGTCGACCTGGCGGTCGCCGTCGGCCAGGAAGAGCCCGTCGAGCCGGCAGGCGGCGCCCGCGCCGTCGAGGGAGAGCCGAAGGTTCGACCGCAGCAGGCGCCCGCCGAGCGCGAGCAGGTGCTGCTCGTAGCGGCTGCGCGCCGCGAGCCGCCCGACCCAGGTTTCAACTTGCGCCGCGGCCGCGGAGTGGGCGTGTAGCCGCACGTGCGTCATTTCAGCCGCCTCGCCGAGCGCGAATTCGGCGGCCAGGTTGCCGAGCACGGCGGCTTCGCCCAGCGCGATGAAATGCTCGACGAGGGTGAAGCGCGCGCCGGCGCCCGCCTCGACGAACACCCGGGCCTGGTGCGCGGCGGGCCGGGCCGCGGTCGCGAGCTGCACGAGGTAGAGCGGCCCGGCGATCGTGCGGCCGGGGGCGACGCGTACCAGGACGCCGCCCGCCGTGAATGCGTCGGCGAGCAGCGCGTACCGGTCGTCGGCGTCCTCTCCCGGCGCGCGAAGCAACTCGAGCGCAGCCTGCGGCTCCCGCTCCAGCAGCGCGGCGAGATCGGTCACTTCGAGGCCCTCGAGCGCCTCCCCGTCGGAGAGCCGCGGATCGAAGCGCCCGTCGGCGAGCACGATGCGCCGCGCGCGCTCCATCGGGAGCAGCCGCGATTCCAGCGCCGCGGCATCCGCCCTCGCGGGCGGCGCGACGTCGAACGGGTACTCCGCGATGCGCGCGTGGTCGAGGTACTTCCAGTTTTCGTCGCGCCGGTCCGGCAGGCCGTGCGCGACGAGAGCGCCCAGCGCACGGTTGCGCCGCCGTTCCCAGTCGGGACCTCCGGCGAGCGAAGGCGCGACCCCTGCGTGCGCGGCGGCAATGCGTTCGATGGGACTTTCGGCGTTCATGCGGCCGCGGTACCTCCGCGCAGCCAGTCATAGCCGCGGCGCTCGAGTTCGAGCGCGAGCTCGCACCCGCCGCTCCTGACCATCCGCCCGTCGGCCAGCACGTGCACGCGGTCCGGCACGACGTAATCGAGCAGGCGCTGGTAATGCGTCACGAGCACGATCGCACGGTCCGGCGAGCGCAGTGCGTTGACGCCGTCCGCGACGACCTTGAGGGCGTCGATATCGAGGCCCGAGTCGGTCTCGTCGAGCAGCGCCAGGACCGGTTCGAGCAGGCTCATCTGAAGGATTTCGTTGCGTTTCTTCTCGCCGCCCGAAAAGCCCTCGTTGACCCCGCGATTGAGCAGGCTTTCGTCCATGCGCATCCGGGCAAGCTTGTCCTTGACGAGATTCAGGAACTCGAAGGCGTCGAGCTCCGGCTCGCCGCGATGCCGCCGCAGCGCATTCAGCGCCGCTTTCAGCAGGTAGACGTTGTTCACGCCCGGGATTTCGACCGGGTACTGGAACGCGAGGAAGAGCCCCTCGCGCGCCCGCTCCTCCGGCGGCATGGCCAGGAGATCGCGCCCCAGATAAGTCGCGCTGCCCGAAACGACCTCGAGACCCGGGTGGCCGGCCAGGACGCCGGTCAGCGTGCTTTTGCCGGAGCCGTTCGGCCCCATGATGGCGTGCACCTCGCCCGCCCGCACTACGAGCGAAAGCCCGTCGAGGATCACCCGGTCACCGGCCCTCACCCTGAGGTCCCGCACCTCCAGTATCGTGCGATCGCCGTCGCTCATCCCACCGCCCCCTCGAGGCTTACGGCGAGCAGGTTCTGCGCCTCGACTGCGAATTCCATCGGCAGCTCCCGGAAGACCTCGCGGCAGAACCCGTTCACGATCATGTTGACCGCGTCCTCGGCCGAAATGCCTCGCTGCAGGCAGTAAAAGAGCTGGTCGTCCGAGATCTTGGACGTCGTCGCTTCGTGCTCGATCACGGCCGTCGGGTTCTTCACCTCGATGTAGGGGAACGTGTGTGCGCCGCAATTCGGCCCCATCAGCAGCGAATCGCACTGCGTGTGGTTGCGAGCTCCATCCGCGCCCGGGAGCACCTTCACCAGGCCGCGGTAGGCATTCTGCCCGTGCCCCGCCGAAATGCCCTTCGAGACGATCGTCGAGCGGGTGTTGCGCCCCATGTGGATCATCTTGGTGCCGGTATCCGCCTGCTGGCGGTGGTTCGCGAGCGCCACCGAGTGGAATGCGCCGACCGAACCGTCGCCGCGCAGGATGCAGCTCGGGTACTTCCAGGTGATCGCGGAGCCGGTCTCGACCTGGGTCCAGGATATCTTCGAGTTGCGTCCGCGGCAGTCACCCCGCTTGGTGACGAAGTTGTAGATGCCGCCGACGCCGTTCTCGTCGCCGGGATACCAGTTCTGTACGGTCGAATATTTGATCTCGGCGTCGTCCAGCGCGACGAGCTCGACGACCGCGGCGTGGAGCTGGTTCTCGTCCCGCATCGGCGCGGTGCAGCCCTCGAGGTAGCTCACGTGCGAGCCCTCCTCGGCGACGATCAGCGTGCGCTCGAACTGCCCGGTCTTCGATGCATTGATGCGAAAGTACGTGGAAAGCTCCATCGGGCAGCGCACGCCCCTGGGGACGAAGACGAAGGACCCGTCCGTGAATACGGCCGAATTGAGAGCCGCATAGAAATTGTCGCCGACCGGCACCACGCTCCCGAGGTAGCGTTTCACGAGTTCGGGGTGCTTCTGGACCGCTTCCGAGAACGGGCAGAAGATGACGCCGGCCGCCAACAGCCGCTCCTTGAACGTGGTCGCGACCGAGACGCTGTCGAACACCGCGTCCACCGCGACGCCAGCGAGGCGTGCGCGCTCGTGCAGCGGAATGCCCAGCTTGTCGTAGGTCGCGAGCAGCCTGGGGTCGACATCGGCGAGCGATTTCGGCGCGTCGGCGCTTTGCTTCGGCGCCGAGTAGTACGAAATCGACTGGAAGTCGATGGGTGGATAGTGGACGTGCGCCCAGACCGGGACCTGCATCCGTGTCCACCGCCGGTAGGCCTTGAGCCGCCAGTCGAGCATGAAGGCCGGCTCGCCCTTCTTGGCGGAAATCAACCGGATGACGTCTTCGTCGAGGCCGGGCGCGACGGTGTCGCTCGCGATATCCGTCACGAATCCGTGGCGATACTTGCTCGAGACCAGCGACTCCAGTTCCGGCTGCTTCGCGGACATGTCAGTGGCTCATCCGCGGAGGGGGTTGCGCGCGAGCGGGGTGGCCCGCGAGAGATCCGGCGCGGGGAAGGGCAGGTCGCGGCGCAACAGCTGCTCCAGGCTCAGGTCCAACAGGGCCCGTCTTATCGCCCGGCTGACGCGCTGCCAGCCGTCGCCCACGAGGCAGGTCGCCTCGATGCCGCACACGCCGGCGCCGCCGGCGCATTCCGTCAGGGCGACGGGCCCCTCGACCGCGTCGATGATTTCGGCCGCATTGATGGAAGCGGTCGGGCGTGCGAGCTGGTAACCGCCGTGGGCTCCGCGCACTGATCGCACCAGGCCCGCGTGCTGAAGCTCCTTCAGCAGCTTGCTGACGGTCGGCAGCCCGATCCGCGTGCGCCCGGCAATGTCCGCGGCGCTCGCGAGGCCACCGTCCCCGAGGCTTGCGAGGATCACGGTCGCGTAGTCGGTCAGGCGGCTGATTCGCAGCATGGCAGGGACTCCCGGGGCCTGGAACTAAACAGTACGATTTTAGTACTATTAGCCTTGCGGCGATAGGGGGCGGTGGCCCTCTGTTATTCTTCGCGCCCAGAAATCGGAGGATCCTGAGCCCATGGACAGCAAGGAACTGGATACCCACGCGGCGGCGATGGTGGCGCCCGGAAAGGGCATTCTTGCGGCCGACGAGTCGACCGGGACGATCAAGAAGCGCTTCGACAAGATCAGCCTCGAATCTTCCTTCGAAACGCGCCGCGCCTATCGCGAGCTGCTGTTCACCGCGCCCGGGGCCGAAAAGCACATATCGGGCGTCATCCTCTACGACGAGACCATCCGACAGCAGACCGGCGACGGCAAGCCGTTTGCGCAGCTCCTCGCGTCCCGCGGCATCCTGCCGGGCATCAAGGTCGACGCGGGCGCCAAGCCGCTGGCCGGCTTCCCCGGGGAGACCGTCACGGAAGGCCTCGACGGCCTGCGCGAGCGACTCGCCGAATACCGCGGGCTCGGCGCCCGCTTCGCGAAATGGCGCGCGGTCATCGATATCGGGGCCTCGATCCCGACCCATGCCTGCCTCGCGGCGAATGCGGAAGCGCTCGCCCGCTACGCGGCGCTGTGCCAGGAGGCGTCGATCGTCCCGATCGTCGAGCCCGAGGTCCTCATGGACGGGGATCACACGATCGAGCGCTGCGAAGACGTCACGGATGCGACGCTCGAGATCGTCTTCGATGCGCTGTTTCGCCACCGTGTGCGGCTCGAGGGCATGGTGCTCAAGCCGAACATGGTCATCGCCGGCAAGAAGTGCCCGCAGCAGGCGCGACCGGAGCAGGTGGCCGATTCGACCGTGCGCTGCCTGCGTCGGCGCGTGCCCGCTGCCGTCCCCGGCATCGCCTTCCTGTCGGGCGGTCAGAGCGAGGCCGAGGCAACCCTGCACCTCTCGCTGATGAACCGCCTTGGCGGCCCGCCTTGGCAACTGTCCTTCAGCTACGGCCGCGCGCTCCAGCAAAGCACGCTCGAGGCGTGGAAAGGCAAGCCCGGCAATGTCGGCACGGCGCAGAAGGCTTTTCTTCGTCGTGCGAAGTTCAACGGCCTCGCGCGCAAGGGCAGCTACGAGGCTGCGATGGAACAGGCCGCGGCCTGAAGGCCGACGGCCGGAACCCCGACTTGGAATCCGAAAGCCATCGCGGATCCGACGCGATCGTGCGCGTGCGCGGCCTGCACTACAGCGTAAGCCGCCGCGAGATCTTTGCGGGCGTGGATCTGGACTTTCCGCGCGGCGCCGTGACGGCGGTCATGGGCCCGAGCGGCAGCGGCAAGACGACGCTCCTTCGGCTCGTCACGGGGCAGACCCGCCCGGACCGCGGCCTCGTCGAGTTCGACGGCCAGGACGTTTCGAATCTGAGCCGCCGCGATCTCTTCCGCATCCGCCAGCGCATGGGCATGCTGTTCCAGAACGGCGCGCTGCTGACGGACCTCGACGTCTACGAGAACATCGCGTTTCCGCTGCGCGAGCATACGCGCCTGCCGGAGCGGCTCCTGAGGCACCTCGTGCTGACGAAGCTGCAGGCCGTCGGCCTGCGCGGAGCCGCGCGCCTGATGCCCGCGGAGCTCTCGGGCGGCATGGCGCGCCGGGTCGCGCTGGCGCGCGCCATCGTGATGGACCCGGAGCTCCTCATCTACGACGAACCCTTCGTCGGCCTCGACCCGATCTCCCTGGGCGTCGTGCTGAGGCTGATCCGTCGCCTCAACGATACCCTGGGAGTCACCAGCATCGTCGTTTCGCACGATGTGCGTGAAATCGTCGCAGTCGCGGACTACTGCCATCTGCTGTCGGGCGGCCACATCATCGCGAGCGGCACGCCGGCCGCCGTCGCGGACAGCGAGAACGGGGACGTTCGCCAGTTCATGCACGGGCTGCCCGACGGGCCCGTGCCGTTTCACTATCCGGCACCCGATTACGCCGAACAGATCCGGCAGGGACCCTGAATGCGGTCGCCGGTCATCGGTGAACTGGCCGACAGCCTCCAGGGCGCGCTTCGCGCCCTCGGCGCCTATGCGCTTTTCGCCGGCCGGCTCGCGGCGGAAACGCCGCGCGCCTTGTTGCGCTTCGGCCTCGTCGTCGAGCAGGTACACAATGCCGGGACCCTCTCCCTCGTCATCATCATGCTCTCGGGTCTCTTCGTCGGGATGGTGCTGGGGCTGCAGGGCTTCGACCTCCTGGAGCGCTTCGGGTCGGAAGAGTCCCTCGGTACGGCTGCCGCGCTCGGCCTCCTGAAGGAGCTGGGGCCGGTGATCACTGCGCTGCTGTTCGCGGGCCGGGCCGGAACGGCGCTGGCGTCGGAACTCGGCCTGATGCGCGCGACCGACCAGCTCGCGGCAATGGAGATGATGGCGGTCGACCCGATACGGCGGGTCGTGATGCCGCGTTTCCTCGGCGGCGTCATTTCGATGCCGCTGCTGGCCGCGATCTTCAGCATGATCGGGCTCTACGGCGCGCAACTCGTGGGCGTCCAGCTGATGGGCGTCGACCAGGGCCAGTTCTGGTCACAAATGCGCGGCGCCGTCGAGTTCGACGACGTGATGGAGGGCGCGCTGAAGAGCCTCGTGTTCGGCGTCGCCTGCAGCCTCGTTGCGGTCTACGAGGGATATCATTCCGTGCCGACGGCGGAAGGCGTGGGTCGGTCGACGACGCGGACGGTCGTGATTTCATCGGTCAGCGTGCTGTTGCTCGACTACGTGCTGACCGCCGTGATGCTTTAGTAAGGAGCAGGACATGCGCCAGACGCGGGCCATCGAACTCGGTACCGGGCTTTTCGTGCTGCTTGGATTCGCGGCGCTCTTCTTCCTGGTCACGCAGATCACCAGCCGGCAGTTCGGATTCGGCGAGGGCGGATACCGGTTGACCGCATCGTTCGAACAGGTGGGCGGCCTCAAGCCCGGCGCGCCGGTCTCCATGTCCGGCGTGAGGATCGGGCGCGTCGAGTCGATCGGCTACGATTTCAACGAGTACCGCGCGCGCGTGACCATTCGCATCGAACCCGCCTATGACCGCATTCCCGACGACAGCGACGCGGGCATCCTCACGGCGGGGCTGCTCGGCGGCCAGTACGTCGGCATCGGTCCCGGCAGCTCGGAAACCTTCTTCAGGGACGGCGATCGAATACAGTTCACCCAGTCGGCCATCGTGCTCGAAAACCTCATCAGCAAGTTCCTGTTCTCCAAGGCCGCGGAGCAACAGCCGGAGGAGGGAACATCCAAGGAAGCTACGCAATGACGCGACGCCTCGCACTCATCCTCGCCGCGATTGCCGTGCCGGCCGCCCTGGCCGGAGCCGCCCGGGCGGCCGAAAGCGTGCCGGGCCCGGCGCCGCAGGAACTCATCGAGACAACCGCCCGGCGGCTGCTGGAAGCGCTCGATGCGGACCGCGAGCGCGTGCGCAAGGATCCCGGCCGGGTGCGCCAGCTCGTGGACGAGATCCTGTTGCCGCACTTCGACACCGACTATTCGGCGCGCCTCGTGCTCGGCAAGCACTGGCGGGACGCGGCGCCTGAACAGCGGCAGCGGTTCATCGGCGCGTTTTACCAGTCGCTGCTGCGCAACTACGGCGCGGCCCTTGCGGAATTCACCGCCGACCGCATGACGGTGCTCCCGTTCCGGGGCGACCTCTCGACGGGGCAGGCAATCGTTCGCACCGAGGTCAAGCGCGGCAACGGTCAGAGAGTGCCGGTCAACTACACACTGCACGCGACGCCCGGGGGCTGGAAGGCCTGGGACGTCACGATCGAAGGCATCTCCTATGTGCGGAATTTCCGGAATGACGTCGGCGCCGAGATCGACCAGACCGGCCTGCCGGCGCTGATCGAGCGGCTGGAGAAAGAGAACCGTGATGGCGCCTCAAAGCCCGCGCAGTGACGGGGCCGCCGCGCCAGGGCGGCTGGCGGCGGCGGGCGCAGGCCGATTCGAGCTGACCGGCGAGCTCGGCTTCAAGGATGCCGCACGCCTTCTCGGCGAAGGCGACGCCGCTTTCGGCGGGTTGCGGAACGTGGAACTCGACCTCGCCGGGGTTTCCCGGGCCGACAGCGCGGGGCTTGCGCTGCTGCTCGAATGGTCGCTCGAGGCCCGCGCCTCGGGTCGCGAGATCCGCTACCGGAACATTCCGTCCGCAATCGTCTCGCTCGCCGGCATCGGCGACGTCGAGGAAATGCTCGCTCCGGTCGCGGGCAGCTGAATCCGCGAAGTTCCTTCCGGAGGCGCATCCGCGTCCGGGGCGTCCCCCGTGGGAGCGGCGTTATCGGTCTCCGCCGGATCTTCGGGCACTTCCAGTTCTTCGGGAGGAATATCCGGAGACACCTCGCCGTCACGCACCTGGTATTCGCGTCGCTGCAGCCAGGCGTCCCGGATGAACGCGTAACGGTCGTAAGCCGAATCGAATGAGGCGTCAAACGGCAGCAACTCGGCACGGCGATTGACCAGTGAGATCCCGACGAGGCTCCACTCGGTGGTCGAATCCAGGTCGAGCGCGATGCGAAGGTCGGTCTGGGCGTCCGCATAGAGCGACGGGGCGTCACGCAGGCTGGACGGTCCCAGCAGCGGCAGCACGAGGTAAGGACCCGCGGGCAGGCCCCAGCGACCGAGAGTCTGGCCGAAATCCTCGTCGTTGCGCGGAATGCCGAAGTGCGAGGCCGGGTCGAGCAGGCCCCCGATGCCGAGCGTCGTATTGACCGCGAAGCGGCCGAGATCGATCAGCGTGTCCTTGATCTTGAATTGCAGCAGGTCGTTGACGATCGTGGTGGGAAACGCGAGGTTCTGGAGGAAGTTGTCGACACCGGTCCGGACCAGCTGCGGCACGTGATTGCGATAACCGGTCGCGACCGGCTTCAGCACGCCGCGGTCGACCGCGTCATTGAAGCGGTAGGTTGCCCGGTTCATGCGCTCGAGCGGGTCGCCCGGCGTGCCCATGCGGGTCGTGGCACAACCGGCGAGCAGCGAGGCAAGGCATGCGCCGGCGCAGGCGCGGATCAGCATGGGCATTGACGGTTTCCCCGGTTCAGGTCGCGTGCAATTCTAGCCGTCGCCGCGGCGCTCCGGTTCGGGTTCCTGAGGCTCGGCGATTTCCCGCGCGTGCCGGCCCTTCGGCAGGTATTCCTCGAGCTCGCGGATGCGCGCGTCGAACCGTTCGCGCTGGACCGTGTTGATGCCTGGGACCGCCTGCGCGAGGCGCAGCTGGTTGATCGCGAGCGCGAGGTCGCCGCTGATCACGTGATATTCCGACATGTAGTAATAGGAATCGGCTACGTCGCCCGCGGCGTTGGCGGCGATCGCCGTGTATCGCGCCTGTTCTGCAGTCGGCGGGACGTTGTTGAAGAGATCGAGCAGCACGAGATGCGCCCGTTTGGGGTCGCCCGCGCGCATCAGCGTCTCGGCGTATCTCATGGTCACCGGCACGTTTCGGGGGAACAGCTTCATCGCGTTTTCGAGCGTTGCACGCGACGCCTCGGTCCGCCCGGCCGCGAGCTGCGCCTGCCCGAGGGCCGTGTGGTAGAGAGTCACGTCGGGCCTGCGGTCGCGCAGCGATTCGAGCACTGGAATCGCCTCGTCGGCCGACCCGGCGCGGACCAGGGCGAGGGCACGGCCGTACTGCTCGGCGTCGGTGGACGGGTAGTCGGCGCTCTTGGCCGTCGGGTACAGGTCCCGCAGCTGGGCTTCCTGCGACAGCGTCTCGAGATCGAGCCGGTCGCGGATCAGCGCGTAGCTCGTGCTGTCCGGCGTCCGCGGCCGCTCCATGTGACTCGCGCGGTCGCGAGTTTCGGCGATGCGCTCGCTCGTGACGGGGTGACTGCGCAGCAGGTCGGGGATATTCCGTCCCGCGCCGCCCGCGCGTTGTTGCAGCGTGCCGAAGAATTCCGGCATCCCCATCGGGTCGAACCCCGCGGCAGAGAGGATGCCGATCCCGACGCGATCAGCCTCCGCCTCGTTGGCGCGCGTGTAGTTGATCTGGCTCTGGGCCGCGAGGCCCTGGGCAGCCGTCACCGAACCGAGCACCGCGTCGCTCGGCATGCCGGTGGTCGCGCCGATCAGGATCGCAGCGAGCATCGCGGCCGCGGACGCCAGGTTGGCGCGCCCGGCGTTTTGCATCGAGCGCGCGATATGTCGCTGGGTGACGTGCGCGATCTCGTGCGCGAGGACGCCCGCGAGCTCCGCTTCGCTCCGGGTCGCCTTCACGAGCCCGGCGTTGACGCCGATGAAGCCGCCCGGCAGTGCGAATGCGTTGATCCCGGAGTCCCGCACGGCGAAGAACGTGAAGCGATGCGCGCCATCGTTGACCTGGCTGGAGAGGCGCATGCCGAGCGACTGCAGGTATTCGTTGATTTCAGGGTCGTCGATGATCTGCCCGGCGTCACGCATGCTGCGCACGATCATCAGGCCGATCTTGTATTCGTCCTCGAGCGACAGCGTCACGTTCGCGGGCGTGCCGATGTCGGGCAGCTCGCTCGCGTTCGTCTGCGCGAAGGCCTGGGGCAGGCCGGCGGCGAGCTGCAGCGAGAGGACGGCAATCAACGCGCGCATCAGGGCGATCCTTGCGGAATTCCCGGTTCGACAGCGGGCCCCGTGCATGGTTCGTCTTCCCGGCTCAGAGGGCTTCCGACGCGAAGTCGGCGAGGCGTGAGCGCTCGCCGCGGACCAGCGTCACGTGGCCCGCATGCCCCCAGCCCCTGAAGCGGTTGACGACGTAGGTGAGTCCCGACGTGGTTTCGGTCAGGTAGGGCGTGTCGATCTGCGCGATGTTGCCGAGGCAGACGAGCTTGGTGCCCGGTCCCGCGCGGGTGACGAGCGCTTTCATCTGCTTCGACGTGAGGTTCTGGGCCTCATCGAGGATCAGGTAGCGGCTCAGGAAGGTGCGGCCTCGCATGAAGTTGAGCGAGCGGATCTTGATGCGGTGGCGCAGCAGGTCCTGCGTCGCGGCGCGGCCCCAGCTTCCGCCCTCCTGGCCCTGAGTCAGCACCTCGAGATTGTCCATCAGCGCACCCATCCAGGGCTCCATCTTTTCCTCCTCCGTTCCCGGCAGGAAGCCGATGTCTTCACCCAGCGGGATCGTCACGCGCGTCATGATGATCTCGCTGAACCGGTTCGTGTCGAGTGTCTGCGCAAGCCCCGCGGCCAGCGTCAGCAGCGTCTTGCCGGTGCCGGCCGGGCCGAGGATCGTCACGAAGTCGATGTCGGGGTCGAGCAGGAGGTTCAACGCGAGGTTCTGCTCGCGATTGCGCGCCGTGATGCCCCAGACAGCGTGGCGCTCGCTGCGAAAGTCCTGCGTGACCTCGAGCATCGCGACCTCGCCGTCGATCGACCGGACGATCGTCTCGAAGCCGTCGTTGCGGGCGTCGAACAGGAACTGGTTCGGGTGCCATTCATTGACGAGCGGGCCGCGCACGCGGTAGAAAGTGCGCGTCTGCTCGTGCCAGGACTCGACATTGTTGCCGTGTGTCTCCCAGAAATCGGCTGGCACGGCCGTGACGCCCGTGAACAGCAGGTCGGCGTCCTCGATCGTGCGGTCGTTGAAATAATCCTCCGCGTGCACGCCCAGGATGGCCGCCTTGATTCGCAGGTTGATGTCCTTGGATACCAGCGTCACCCGGGTTCCTGGAATTTCCATCTGCAGCGCGAGCGTGTAGCCGAGGAGCGCGTTGTCGATGCCGTGGCCGGGGAGGGTGTCCGGAAGACCCGCCGCCAGCCGCCGGGTCTGGAAGTAGAGTCGTCCGGTCGGCGGCTTCTTGCCATGGTTCCCGGAGCGGGCCGCCGGAAGCTCGAGGCCGAGGTCGATCTGCTCCTTGGTGGCGTTGGCCATGAGCTCGTCGAGGAACCGGCTCACCTGGCGGACATTGCGCGCCGATTCCGAGAGCCCCTTCTTGCCCGCATCCAGTTCCTCGAGCACGCCCATCGGCAGGTAGACGTCGTGCTCCTCGAAGCGGAACACCGCTGCGGGATCGTGCATCAGCACGTTGGTGTCGAGCACGAACGCGCGGCGGGCGCCCTTCGCTGGCCGGTCCTTCACCATGCGCCTCAGAGTTCCCGTGCAGCCGCGAGGACCTCCGCGGCGTGGCCCTTGACACGGACCTTGCGCCATTCGCCGCGAAGCGTGCCCGTCGCGTCTATCAGGAACGTGCTGCGCTCGATGCCCATCATCTTCCGTCCGTACATGTTCTTTTGTTTCCAGACCCCAAAGAGGCCGGCCACCCTGTGATCCTCGTCCGAGCCGAGCTCGAACGGAAATCCCATCTTCTCCCTGAACCGGCGGTGGGATTCGAGGCTATCGGTCGAAATGCCGAGGATCGTCGTGCGGGCGCGCCGGAACGCCGGAGCGAGATCGCGGAAATCGCTGCCCTCCAGCGTGCAGCCCGGCGTATTGTCCCGGGGATAGAAATAGACGACGAGGTTTCCGGCGCCGCGCTTGCCAAGGTGGAACTCGCCGCCCGTGGTCGCCACGCTGAATCCCGGCGCTTTCGCACCCGCCTTGATCGCGGCCATCGCCTCAGTTCTTCACCGGCTCGAGAATCGCGTCCAGGTTCATCTGGTCGCAGAAATCCATGAATTCCTCGCGCAGCGCCCCGACGTGGATGCGGGAGGGGACGTTGACGACCAGGTACACGGAGAACATCTGGGCGCCGGTGTGCGCCGCGGCGTAACTCCGCGTCGAGAGCTCCCCGATGTCGATGCCGCGCGCCGCGAAAAACCCCGAGAGGCCGGAAACGATGCCGGCCTGGTCGATGCAGACCACGTCGACCGAGTAAGGGACCATGTCCTCGCGCACCGGGCGCTGCACCGTGCGCCGGACCTGGATCGTGACGCCGGAAGTCTCGGCGAGCTTGCCGAGGTCCGTCTCGATGCGCGCGATCGAATGCCAGTTGCCCGCCACCAGGAGCAGCATGGCGAAATCCGACCCGAGCGCCGTCATCCGGCTTTCGCTGATGCTGCCGCCGCAGTCCGCCACGATCTTCGAGAGATCGTGGACCAGACCGATGCGATCGTCGCCGATGGCAGAAATTGCGATGAATTGTTTCATGCGGGGGAAAACGGGAGGCGTGGCGCTGAGTGTACCGGGATCGGCAGGGTGATGATATCGGCTGCCCGTTGCCTTGCGCCGGCGAGGCGTGCGCCAGTACCATCCCGCCTCCGGTGCCGGCCGTTCGGCCGGGGGGTGTGATGTTTCGCGGCAGCCTGGTTGCGCTCGTGACGCCGATGACGGAGTCCGGCGACATCGATCATGTCGCGTTCGGCCGCCTGCTCGAATGGCATGCGCGCGAAGGCAGCGACGGCGTGGTCGTCGGCGGAACGACCGGCGAGTCCGCGACCGTCTCGGCGGCGGAATCGGCGGAGCTGCTGCGGATCGCCGTGCAGCAGCTCGGCGGCCGGCTCCCCGTCATCGCGGGAACGGGTGGCAGCTCGACAGCGCAGTCGGTCGAGCGCACGCGCGCGGCCTGTGAACTGGGGGCCGATGCGGCCCTCGTGGTGACACCTTATTACAACCGGCCGCCGCAGGAGGGTCTCTACCGCCATTTCAGCGTGATCGCGGATGCTTCGAGCGTTCCGCTCATCCTTTACAATGTTCCCTCGCGCACGGCCTGTGACCTGCTGCCGGAGACGGTCGAACGGCTTTCCGGCCACCCGCAGATCATCGGCATCAAGGAAGCAACGGGAAGCCTCGAGCGGGCCAGGGAGATCCTGGAGCGCTGCGGCGACGATTTCCTGCTGCTTTCCGGCGACGACGCGAGCTGCCGGGAACTGATCGGCGTGGGCGCCCAGGGCGTGATTACCGTGACGGGAAACGTGGCGCCAAGGCTGATGCACGAGATGGTCGAGGCGGCACTGCTGGACGATCAGGTGGGCGCGCGGGAACTCGACGGGCGCCTTTCGGGTCTTCACACTGCACTGTTTGTCGAATCCAATCCGATACCCGCGAAGTGGGCGCTCGGGCAGCTCGGGCTGATCGGAGCGGGGATCCGGTTGCCGCTGGTCGGTCTCGCGGACGTGCATCATGAAACCGTGCTCGCGGCGATGCGCCGCGCCGGAGTGATCGAATGAGGAACTGGGCGTTGAGACTCTCTGGATGCGCCGCGATGCTGTCGCTCGCCGGATGCGGCTGGCTGCCGGATGCATACTCCGGCTGCGACAAGCCGCAGCCCTATCAGTCGGCCAGGCAGGCTGAGCCCCTGCGCGTTCCGGCGGGTGACGATCTGCCTGACACCCGCAATGCGCTCAAGATTCCCGACCTCAAGTCGCCGGAACTTCCCCGTGAGCCGGGGACCTGCATCGACCACCCGCCACCTTACGGCCAGGACCGCCCGCAGCCGAAATCATCGTAGTACGCGGCCGGTTGCCGCACCCGGCAGTGTCCGGTAGGCTTCGCCGCCCGGGAGAGGTGGCCGAGCGGTCGAAGGCGCTGGACTGGAATTCCAGTAATACCCACAAGGTATTCGTGGGTTCGAATCCCACCCTCTCCGCCAATGCCGAAGGGGACGCACCCCTTCATCAATCTATTGCCAATCACGTATCTTCAAAATGCTGAAGGGGTGCGTCCCCTCCTGCAGCGCTACCAGCGATCAGTCGTCGCGCTCCCCCGGATCGCGAGCCTTGCCGCCGGCCGCGATCGATTCATAGGCGCGGGCGAAGGTAGCCAGGAACACCGCGGGCAGGCCCACGTCGCCCGTCTGCACCGTGGCCCTGAAGAGTTCCTGGTAGCGGTTCCACAGTCGCGCCTGCAGTTCCACGCCCACCACGCCTTGTGCGCGGCGTCCGAGCTGCTCCTCGAGGACCTCGGGATTCAGCTTCTCGAAGACCGCCGCAAGCGCTTCGCGCAGCGCCGCGGCCATGGCGGCCTCGTGGTTGCGCGCCCGCGCGAACTGGGCGCGGATTTCGTCGACCGCGCGCGCACCGCCGGGGCCGCGGCCCGAGAGCATCAGCTCTAGGATCTGTTCGACGGCCGCGATCCGCGCGAATGCACCGGTTGCGTCGCGCCTGCGCGCACCGGAAGAGATGCCGAACTCGCTGGCGAAGTCGGCGCGCGTGCGGGCGAGCTCGGTGAATCCGACGAACGCCTCGCGCAGCAGCTGTCCCGCCTGCTGAAGCGCGGAGGCGCGGACCTCCGCAGGCAGGGCCAGCGGATCGATCCCGGCACCCTTGCAGAGCGCGGCGAGCCCTGGCCACAGGTCCTGTTCCTCTCGTGCGCGGGAGGAGGGCGTCGGCCCCGCGGCCGGCTGGGCCGCCGGCGCGTGGGATGCGGATGCCGGACGCGGCGGCTCGGGCCGTTGGCGCGCGGCCTGCGCCTCGCGTTCCCGCCGCCCGGTGGAGATGAACGACTTGACCTCGAACGAGGCGTCGAGGTCGGCGTCGGTGACGGCCGGCGCTTCCTGCGGGGGGAAGTCATTCCCGCCGGTGATCTCGACCTCGATCTCGTACTCGCCGATGCGGAAGCGGTCTCCGTTCGAAAGCTGGTGGGGATGTTCGGGACCGAGCGCCTCGTCCGAGTCGTTGACGAAGGTGCCATTCGTGCTGGTGTCGCGCAGCAGCCACGTGCCGCCGCGATGCTCGATTTCGGCGTGGCGGCCGGACACGTAGCGGTCCGGATCCCGCAGCACCCAGTCGTTGCTTGTGTGGCGGCCGATACGGCCGCCGTTCACCCCGAACGTCCAGCGCGGGTTGTCGCCGGCGGCGGCCGAGTTGTCGCTGACGATTTTCAGCCTGAGCGCCATCGCACGTATAATAACGCGCCCACGGCAGGGCGACCCCCACCCGGATCATGGCCGCAAGTCACATATTCAGGATCGTCTTCGTCAACCAGGGCAAGGTCTACGAGATCTATGCCCGCAAGGTCAGCCACGGGGGGCTGTTCGGTTTCATCGAGGTCGAGGAACTGGTCTTCGGGGAGCGCAGCAGCGTGGTCCTCGATCCGGCCGAGGAACGGATCAAGTCGGAATTCGCCGGCGTCAAGCGAAGCTACCTGCCGCTGCACTCGGTCATCCGCATCGACGAGGTCCGCAAACAGGGCGTCAGCAAGATCAGCGCACTCGAAGGCGGCAACATCGCCCAGTTTCCCGTCAACCTGTATCCGGCCGGCAGCGATCCGGGCGTGAAGCGTTGACGGCTTGATGCTGCTGTTCCGAGGCTCGCCTGCCCTTTCAAGCTTCAGGATCGAGAGACTGCTTGTCGCGCTGAGGCGCGCCGAGCCGCGCGTCCGGGACCTCTCGGTCGAATTCGTCCACTTCGTCGACACGGAGCGCGCGCTCGCGCCGGCGGAACTCGAGATCCTCGGACGGCTGCTCGATGCCGGCGCCGCCGCCGCACCGGAGGCCGGCGGCCAGCTGCTGCTCACCGTACCGCGGCCGGGGACCGTGTCCCCCTGGTCCTCGAAGGCGACCGACATCGCGCGCGTCTGCGGCCTCTCTGCCGTGCGGCGCATCGAGCGCGGCAGGGCCTGGCGTGTCGACGCGGTCACGGCGTTGCCGGAAGAATCGCTCATTGCGCTCGCGGCGCCGCTGTACGACCCGATGACCGAGGCAGTCATGCGGGACATGGACGGCGCACGGCGCCTGTTCGAGGCCCATCCGCGCGGCGCGCTCGGCCGCATCGCGCTCGGCCATGACCCGCATGCCGCGCTTGCGCGCGTCAACGCGGCGCAGGGCCTCGCGCTTTCCGGCGGCGAGATCGATTATCTCGCCGGCGTATTCGCGCGCCTCGGGCGCGATCCCACCGACGTCGAAGTCATGATGTTCGCCCAGGCGAACAGCGAGCACTGCCGTCACAAGATCTTCAACGCCGACTGGCGAATCGACGGGGCGGCCGCGCCACGCTCGCCGTTCGCGATGATCCGGCACACAAGGGACTGCAGCCCGGCCGGCATACTCTCGGCCTACAGCGACAATGCGGCCGTGATCCAGGGACCGATGGGCTTCCGCGTCTTCCCCTCGCCCGGCGGGGGCGAGTACGCCTGGCACGAAGAGGAAGTCGACATCCTGCTCAAGGTCGAGACTCACAATCACCCGACGGCCATTTCGCCGTTCCCCGGCGCCGCCACCGGCTCCGGCGGCGAGATCCGCGACGAGGGCGCCACGGGCCGCGGCGCCAAGCCCAAGGCCGGGCTGGTCGGATTCACGGTCTCGAACCTGCGAATTCCCGGATTCATCCAGCCCTGGGAAGCCGACAACGGCCGTCCCGCCCGGATCGCATCCGCGCTCGACATCATGCTCGAAGGCCCGATCGGCGCCGCGGCCTTCAACAACGAGTTCGGCCGGCCGGGTGTCCTCGGCTATTTCCGAAGCTACGAACAGCGCATCGCGAACGACCCTGCGGCGACGGTGCGCGGCTACCACAAGCCGATCATGATCGCGGGCGGCCTCGGCAACGTGCGCCGCATGCACGTGGAGAAGAGGGCCGTGCCCGCGAAGGCGCCGCTCGCGCTGCTCGGCGGACCCGCGATGCTGATCGGGCTCGGCGGAGGCGCGGCCTCCTCGAAGGGCAGCGGCACCGGCAGCGAGGCACTCGACTTTGCCTCGGTGCAGCGCGGCAATCCCGAGATACAGCGGCGCGCGCAGCAGGTCATCGACGCCTGCTGGGCCCTGGGAGAATGCAACCCGATCCTGATGATCCACGATGTCGGCGCCGGCGGGCTTTCGAACGCGGTGCCCGAAGTCCTCGCGCCGGGCGGCGGACGAGTCGAACTGTCGCGGGTTCCGAGCGACGAGCCGGGCATGTCGCCGCTCGAAATCTGGTGCAATGAGGCTCAGGAACGCTACGTGCTTGCCCTTTCCGCGGAAGGGCTGGAGCAATTCGTCGCATTGTGCCGCCGCGAGCGCTGCCCCTGCGCCGTGATCGGCGAGGCAGCGGATGATGGCCGGCTCGTCGTCGATGATGCGCGAACAGGCGAGCGTGTCGTGGACATGCCGGTTGCGGACCTGCTCGGCCGGCCACCGCGCATGCAGCGCGATGCACGGCGCGCAAGGCGCCGCGGCGATGGCTTCGACGCGGCGGCGATCGACCCGAGAGAGGCGCTGGACCGGCTGTTGCGGTTGCCCGCGATCGCCGACAAGGGCTTCCTCGTCACGATCGGTGACCGCAGCGTCGGCGGCATGATCAGCAGGGATCCGCTGGTCGGGCGCTGGCAGGTGCCGGTCGCCGACGTCGCCGTCACGACAACGGGTCTGCGCGGTATTGCGGGCGAGGCGCTGGCCCTGGGCGAACGGCCTGCGATCGCGCTCCTCGACGCGCCGGCTTCCGGACGCGTCGCGGTCGGCGAGGCCGTCACCAATATTGCCGCCGCCGCGGTGCGCGCGCTTGGCGACGTGAAGCTGTCGGCGAACTGGATGGCTTCCTGCGGGGACCCGGCAGACGACGCCGATCTCTACGACACGGTGCAAGCGCTCGGCGAGGCCCTTTGCCCGGCGCTCGGCATCGCGATACCGGTCGGCAAGGACTCGCTCTCGATGCGCACGGCATGGCACGAGGATGGCGTCGAGCGATCGGTGGCCTCGCCGCTGTCGCTCGTGGTGACGGCCTGCGCGCCGGTTACCGACGTACGGCAGACCCTGACACCCGCGCTGGTAACGGCACTGGGCCCGAGCCCGCTCCTGCTCGTGGACCTCGGCGGCGGGCACGACCGCATCGGCGGCTCCTGCCTGGCGCAGGTCTATGGCCGCATCGGCGAGACGCCGCCGGACCTCGATGACCCGCGGCGCCTCGCCTCTTTCTTCGCGGCCATCCGCGAGCTGTCCGGGGCGGGCCTGCTGCTCGCCTATCACGACCGGTCGGACGGCGGCCTTGCGATCACTCTCCTCGAAATGGCGTTCGCCGGACGTGCCGCGCTCGACGTCGACCTGGGTCGGGTCGATCGCCCGGCGGCCGCACTGTATGGCGAGGAACTCGGCGCAGTCCTGCAACTGCGGGCGGCGGATCTCGGCCGCGTCGAGGCCGTGCTCGCGCGCCATGGGCTCGCCGCCCTGTCGCGCCGGATCGGCAGCGCGGATGCCGGTCGCAGGATTCGCATCGTGGCCGACGGCCGCGCGTTGATCGACGAAGATCGCTCAACGCTGCACGCCGCCTGGTCGGAAACGACCTGGCGCATGCAGCGTCTGCGTGACGAGCCGGCCTGCGCCGACGAGGAGCGGGATGCCCGGCTCGACGAGGAGGACCCGGGCCTCGACTGGCGCCTGACTTTCGACGCGGACGAGGATATCGCGGCGCCCTACGTCGCGGCCGGCGCGAGGCCCCGGGTCGCGATCCTGCGCGAACAGGGTGTCAACAGCCAGACCGAGATGGCGGCCGCATTCGACCGCGCGGGATTCACCGCGGTCGACGTGCACATGACGGACCTGATCGATGGCGGCGCGACGCTCGACGATTACCACGGGCTCGTCGCCTGCGGCGGGTTCAGCTACGGAGACGTGCTGGGCGCGGGCGAGGGCTGGGCGAAGTCCATCCTGTTCAATCCCCGCGCCCGCGGCCTGTTCGAGACATGGCTTGCACGCCAGGACCGTTTCACGCTCGGCGTCTGCAACGGCTGCCAGATGCTCGCAGCGCTCGCCCGGCTGGTTCCCGGCACGACGCACTGGCCGCGCTTTCGCAGGAACCGCTCGGAGCAATTCGAGGGCCGGCTTTCGATGGTCGAGGTCACCGACACGCCTTCGCTGTTCTTCGCAGGAATGGCCGGATCACGGCTGCCGATCGCCGTAGCCCATGGCGAGGGCCGCGCCGAATTCGCGAGTGCCGAGCAGGAGGCGGCCGCGGGCGGGCTCATCGTTCTGCGCTTCGTGGACAACCGCGGACGCGTTGCCTCCCGTTACCCCGCAAACCCGAATGGCTCGCCCCAGGGCGTGGCGGGACTCGCCTCGGAAGACGGCCGGGTCACCATTTTGATGCCTCACCCGGAGCGGGTCTTCCGCACCGTGCAGAATTCCTGGCACCCCGCTGGGGCAGGCGAGGACAGCGGCTGGATGCGCATGTTCAGGAACGCACGGGTCTGGGTCGGCTGAAGGCGCGATGCTAGCCGCGGGCGCCCGGCAGCGGCGTGACGTTCGAGGAATCATCCGCGAAGTAGCGCCGGACCATCATCGCCTGCTGGAGACGTCCGCGGCGGACATACGCCTGGTAGAGCAGGTCCTTCAACACCTCGAGCAGCACGCCGGCCTGGAAAGCGTCGATCACCGGCAGGTTGCCGCGGCCCGGCTCGTCAAAGTCGAACAGGACCTTCTTGACGACGTCGAAGGATTCGTCGTCGAGCTCGGCGAGTCTGCGGATATTCGCGAGCTCGTCGTAGAGCTCGAGCTTGCCGTCCGCGCCGAGGTCCGTGAACGTACGTTGCGCGACGCGGCGGCACATCGCGGCGAATGCGTTGTAGCAGGCCGCCGAGAAGCAGGCGAAAGCCTCCTTCAGCAGCGTTTCGGTGTCCTCGGGCAGATAGGTGAAATTGAAGCGTTCGCGCGGGCGCTCGAGCTCAACGAAGTTGGGCGCCAGCTCGACGCGGCTGCCCGCGTACAGCTTGACCGGGAAGCGCAGGAAAATCGGCGCGTTGCAGGCTTCGCAGCGGTAGACGAGGCCGACCTGGGCGGGCTTGTGCTGCTGCAGCGTGTTGAAGTCGGGAACCGAAACCGGCGTGATATGGGCGAGCACCTCGCAATGCGGACAGTGGAGCGCGAGCCCGGTCTCCTGGTCATGGTGGAGACGCCCTGCCGAGTCAATGTAGACCGCCATGGCACTACCTTAGGCGTGCAGCGGCTTGTAGCGCAACCGGTGGGGCTGGTCCGCGAGCTCGCCCTTGCGGCGACGCAGGTCGGTCACGTACTCCCGGTAATTGCCCTCGAACCAGACCGTCTCGCTGTTCCCCTCGAACGCCAGAATATGGGTCGCGATGCGGTCGAGGAACCAGCGATCGTGCGAAATCACGACCGCGCAGCCGGGGAAGCTCAGGAGCGCATCTTCCAGCGCGCGCAGCGTCTCCACGTCGAGGTCGTTGGTGGGCTCGTCCAGGAGCAGCACATTGGCGCCGCTCCGTAGAAGCTTCGCCAGGTGCACGCGGTTGCGTTCACCCCCGGACAACTCGCCGATCTGCTGTTGCTGCTGGTTGCCGCGGAAGTTGAACCGACCGACGTAGCCGCGCGAAGCCGTCTCGTAGTTGCCGACCTTGATGAGATCCTGCCCCCCGGAGATCTCCTGCCAGACCGTCTTCGCGTCGTCGAGCTTGTCGCGCGACTGGTCCACGCAGGCAATCCGGACGGTCGGGCCCGTGCGTATCGTTCCCGCATCCGGCGCCTCGGCTCCCGCGAGCATGCGAAAGAGCGTCGTCTTCCCGGCCCCGTTCGGCCCGATGATGCCGACGATTCCGCCCGGCGGCAGCCGGAAGGAAAGGCTGTCGATGAGCAGCCGCTCGCCGTAGGCCTTCCGCAGGCTTTCCACCTCGATCACGAGGTCGCCGAGCCGCGGGCCCGGCGGGATGTAGATCTCGTTCGTCTCGTTCCGCGCCTGGAATTCGACCGAAGAGAGCTCTTCGAACTGCCTGAGGCGGGCCTTGCTCTTCGCCTGACGCGCTTTCGGATTCGCGCGCACCCACTCGAGTTCGCGGGCGAGCGTCCTGCGCAAGCCCTCCTGCTGCTTCGATTCCTGCGCCAGGCGCTGTTCCTTCTGCTCGAGCCAGGAGGAATAGTTGCCCTGCCAGGGAATTCCGTGGCCACGGTCGAGCTCCAGGATCCACCCGGCGACGTTGTCGAGGAAGTAGCGGTCGTGGGTCACGCAGATCACGGTGCTCGGGTACTGCTCGAGGTACTTCTCGAGCCAGGCTACGGATTCCGCGTCGAGGTGGTTGGTCGGCTCGTCGAGCAGCAGCATGTCGGGCTTCGAAAGCAGCAGGCGACAGAGCGCGACGCGGCGGCGCTCGCCGCCGGACAGTTGCGAGACCCGGGCATCCCAGGGCGGCAGGCGCAAGGCGTCGGCCGCAACGTCGAGCTGGCGCTCGAGATTGTGCCCGTCCACGCTCGCGAGGAACGCTTCGAGCCGGCCCTGTTCCGAGGCAAGCCTGTCGAAGTCCGCGTCCGGCTCGCTGTAGCGCACGTAGACCTGCTCAAGCCGGGCGAGAGCATCCTTCACGGGTTTCACCGACTCCTCGACGATGGCCCGCACGTCCGCGGCCGGGTCGAGTTGCGGCTCCTGCGGAAGCAGGCCCACCTGGATTCCGGGTTGCGGCCGGGCCTCGCCCTCGATGTCGGTGTCGACGCCCGCCATGATGCGAAGCAGCGTCGACTTGCCCGAACCATTGAGGCCCAACACCCCGATCTTGGCGCCGGGGAAGAAGGACAGCGAGATGTCGCGCAGGATGTGGCGCTTCGGCGGCACCACCTTGCCGACACGGTTCATCGTATAAATGTACTGAGCCATGCGAGTCCGCAGTTCCCGGGGGGCCGCGGATTATCCGCGATGCGGACCCCGCCGCCAACCGCGGCCGGGGCATGCTAGTCTCGAGCCGGCCTCAACCCAGGGCGGCGTCGCGTGGCTGAAAATGGCGAAACGGGCACTTGCGTCGTCGCCGGCGAGCGGATCGCTCGCTACGGCTTTCCGGACGGCCATCCATTCGGCCCGGACCGGCACGACGTGTTCTGGCGCGAGCTCGTGGGCCAGGGCCTCGACCGTCGCGTCCTGCAGCTCGCCCCGCGCAGCGCGACGCGCGAAGAACTCGAGCTTTTCCATGATCCGGCGTACCTGGATCTCGTCCAGGCGCGCTCCGCGGACGGCGAGGGTTTTCTCGACGCCGGTGACACGCCGGCGTTCAAAGGCGTCTACGAGGCGGCCTCCAATGTGGTCGGGGCCTCGCTGGTTGCAGCCGCCGCCCTGATGGAGGGCCGCGCGAGGCGGGGATTCGTGCCGATCGCCGGGCTGCATCACGCCGGCCGTGCGCATGCGGCCGGATTCTGCGTGTTCAACGATATCGGCGTGGTCGTCGAGCACTTGAAGCGCGCCCACGGGCTTTCGCGCATCGCTTACGTCGACATCGACGCGCACCACGGGGATGGAGTTTTCTACGCGTTCGAGGACGATCCGACGCTGGCCTTCGCCGACACGCACGAGGATGGCCGCTTCCTGTACCCCGGCACGGGCGCGGCGTCCGAAACCGGGACCGGCGCCGCCGCCGGGGCCAAGCTCAACGTGCCGCTGCCTCCGGGCGCGGGCGATGCCGAGTTCCTCGCCGCCTGGCCCGCGATCGAGACCCATCTCGAGCGGCATGCGCCTGAATTCGTCATTTTCCAGTGCGGTGCCGACAGTCTCGGCGGCGACCCGATTACGCACCTGCAGCTGACGGAAGCGGCGCACGGTCACGCCGCAGGCCGGCTTTGCGCCCTGGCCGACCGCCATGCGTCCGGGCGCATCCTCGGATTCGGCGGCGGCGGTTACAACCGCCGGAACATCGCGCGCGCGTGGACCCGGGTCGTGCAGGCCTTCGTCGAGGCGGCCTGAGGCAGTCCTTTCGGGTAGACTTCGCGCTCCGTTTTGCGGCATCGCGCGGGGAAACCCATGTTCGGACGCGGCATGAACATTGAATCCTTCGATCCCGCGCTGGCCGGCGCGATTGCCTCCGAGTGCCGTCGCCAGGAGGAACACCTGGAACTCATCGCCTCGGAGAACTACGCGAGCCCGCGCGTGCTCGAGGCTCAGGGCTCGGTGCTCACCAACAAGTACGCGGAAGGCTACCCGGGCCGCCGCTACTACGGCGGCTGCGAATTCGTCGACATCGCCGAGGACCTCGCGATCGAGCGCGCCAAGCGGCTGTTCGGGGCCGCCTATGCCAACGTGCAGCCGCATTCCGGCTCGCAGGCGAATGCGGCCGTTTACTTCGCCCTGCTCGCGCCGGGCGACACGCTCCTCGGCATGAGCCTCGACCACGGCGGCCACCTCACTCACGGCGCCAGGGTCAATTTCTCCGGCAAATTCTTCAATGCGGTCCAGTACGGTCTCGATCCTTCGACCGGCGAGATCGATTACGACGCGGTCGACCGGCTCGCCCGCGAGCACCGGCCGAAGATGATTCTCGCCGGCTTTTCCGCATATTCTCGCGTGATCGACTGGCAGCGGTTCCGCAGGATCGCCGACGAAGTCGGCGCGTGGTTTGTCGTCGACATGGCGCACGTCGCCGGCCTCGTGGCCGCCGGCGTCTACCCGAGCCCGGTGCCGGTCGCCGACGTCGTCACGACGACGACGCACAAGACGCTGCGCGGTCCGCGCGGCGGGCTGATCCTCGCCCGCGAACACCCGGAACTTCCCAGGAAACTCAATTCGATGGTCTTTCCGGGGATGCAGGGAGGTCCGCTCATGCACGTGATCGCGGCCAAGGCGGTCGCGCTGCTCGAGGCGCTCACGCCCGAGTTCAGGACCTACCAGGAGCGTGTAATCGCAAACGCGCGGGCCATGGCGAAGTCGCTGCAGGACCGCGGCTACCGCATCGTGTCCGGCGGGACGGATAATCACCTGTTTCTGCTCGACCTGATCGGTCGCAGCTACACCGGAAAGGACGCCGACGCGGCGCTCGGCCGCGCGCACATCACGGTGAACAAGAACGCGGTGCCGAACGATCCCCGGCCGCCATTCGTCACCAGCGGCCTCAGGATCGGGACCCCGGCAATCACGACGCGCGGCCTCGGCGAGGCGGAGTCGCGCCGGATCGGCGGCTTCATCGCGGACGTGCTGGATGCGATGGGGGAGGAGGCCGCTGTCGAGCGCGTGCGTGCCGGCGTGCTGGAAATGTGCGGCCGCTTCCCGGTTTACGCGTGAGCGGACCAGGGCTCCGGCGGTGCACTGCCCGTTCTGCAATCACGACGACACCCGGGTGACCGACTCTCGCCTCGCGGGCGAGGGACACCAGATCCGTCGCCGCCGTGAGTGCCTCTCCTGCGGCGAGCGCTTCACCACGTTCGAAACCGCCGAACTCGTCATGCCGCAGGTCGTCAAGAACGACAACACGCGCCAGCCATTCGACGTCGGCAAGCTGCGTAGCGGAATCATGAAGGCGCTCGAGAAGCGGCCAGTCAGCCGCGAGGCGGTGGAAGCGGCGATCGAGCGCATCGGCCACCGCCTGCTTGTCCTGGGCGAACGTGAAGTCCCCGCGCGCGTGATCGGCGAGATCGTGATGGAGGAGCTGCGGCATCTCGACGAAGTGGCCTATGTGCGCTATGCCTCCGTCTATCACCGCTTCCACGACGTGGATTCCTTCCGGGAACAGCTCGAACAGCTCGACAAAAGCCGCCGCGGCGATCCGTCGGGCGGGCAGATGTCGCTGCTGCCGTCGCAGCCGCGCGAGCCGCGCGGGAAGCGATGAGCCGCGGTCAGCGCCTGGACGAGGGCCACATGACGCGGGCGCTCGAGCTCGCGCGCCGGGGGCTCTGGACGACGGATCCCAACCCGCGGGTTGGCTGCGTGATCGCGGTCGGCGAACGCGTGGTCGGGGAGGGCTGGCATGAGCGGGCCGGCGGCCCGCATGCGGAAGTCATGGCCCTTGCGGCGGCGGGCCCGGACGCCCGCGGCGCGACCGCGTATGTCACGCTCGAACCCTGCGGCCATCACGGGCGTACGCCGCCCTGCGCCGATGCGCTCATCGCCGCCGGCCTGGCCCGCGTCGTCTACGCGATGCACGACCCGAATCCGCTCGTCGACGGCGACGGGATCGCGCGTCTCGCGGCGGCAGGCGTTGCCGTGGACGGCGGCCTGCTCGAGCACGAGGCCAGCGAGCTCAATCCCGGCTTCGTGTCGCGCATGACACGCGGCCGGCCCTGGGTGGTCGTCAAGCTCGCTGCAAGCCTCGACGGGGCGACGGCGTTGCCGGGCGGCGAGAGCCGGTGGATTACAGGGGAGTCCGCACGCGAGGATGTGCAGCGCCTGCGGGCTCGCTCGTCGGCCGTGATGACCGGGAGCGGCACCGTGCTCTCGGACGATCCGCGGCTCGACGTCCGACTTCCGGATGCGTCGCGCCAGCCGCTGCGCGTCGTGCTCGACTCCGGTCTTCGCACGCCGCCGACGGCGCGCATTCTCGCACCGCCGGGCCACGCATTGATCATCGGCACGGCATACGACCCCGCGCGCGCGCAGGCGTTGGCGGCTGCAGGTGCCGAAATCGCGACCGTCGCCTCGGCGTCCGGCGGTGTTGACCTGGGCGCGGCTCTCACGCTGCTTGCGGGACGGCAGATCAACGAATTGCTCGTGGAATGCGGAGCCGGCCTCGCCGGGGCCCTGCTCACGGCAGGGCTCGTCGACGAACTCCTGATCTATCTCGCCCCGACGCTCCTCGGACGCGGCGCGCGCCGGCTCGTCGACCTCGAGGCGCCCGGCACGATGGCCGAACGGCTCGAGTTCTCCATCGTCGAGCGTCAGGATATCGGCGATGACCTGTTGCTGCGCCTCAGGCCGAAGCGCTGAAGGAAAAACGTGTTCACCGGAATCGTCAAGTCTGTGGGACGACTGGTCGCAACGGGCGGTCCCGCAGGCCCGCGCAGGCTCGCGATCGAGACCGGTGGACTCGCGACCGACGGCTGGACGGTCGGCGACAGCATCGCCGTCGCGGGTGTCTGCCTGACGCTCGTCGCAGTTGCGGGCGGTCGCTTCGAGGCCGAGCTTTCGGGCGAAACAGTCTCACGGACGACGCTCGGGCGGCTCGGGCCGGGCAGCGCAGTCAACCTGGAACCGGCCGTCACGGCGGGGTCCGCGCTCGGCGGTCACCTCGTGACCGGACACGTCGACGGCATTGCGACCGTCCGCGAATGCGAGCTTGCGGCCGGCTCCGTGCATGCCACGATCGAGGCGCCGGCCGGACTTGCGCGCTTCATCGCCGAGAAGGGCTCGGTGGCGCTCGACGGCGTCAGCCTGACGATCGGGCGGGTGACGGGTGCTGCCTTCGGGATCGACCTGGTGCCGCACACGCGCGCGGCCACGACGCTCGGAGCGCTAACCGCCGGCCAGGCGCTCAATCTCGAAGTCGACCTGGTCGCGCGTTACCTGGACCGGCTGCTCGAGGCGCGGGGCGCTCGATGAACACGATCGACGAGCTGCTGGCCGAGCTGCGGACGGGACGCATGGTCGTCGTGATGGACGACGAGGAACGCGAGAATGAGGGCGACCTGCTCGTGGCGGCCGCCTGTGTCAGGGCCGAAGACATCAATTTCATGGCAAGGCATGGCCGCGGGCTGATCTGCCTCACGCTCACGGAGGATCGCTGCAGGCAGCTGCGGCTGCCGCTCATGGTCCGCGAGACCGAGGACCGGCACGGTACGAACTTCACCGTGAGCATCGAAGCCGCTGAGGGCGTGACGACCGGGATCTCGGCACAGGACCGGGCGCACACGGTGCGCACCGCCGTCACGGCCGGCGCGCGTCCCGAGGACCTGCGCCAGCCAGGGCACGTCTTTCCGCTGATGGCGAGGCCGGGCGGGGTGCTGACGCGCGCCGGGCACACGGAGGCCGGCTGCGACCTCGCGCGCCTCGCCGGCTTCGAGCCCGCCGCCGTGATCGTCGAAATCCTGAACGAGGACGGCACGATGGCGCGCCGTCCCGAGCTCGAGACATTTGCAGCCGCGCACGGGCTCGCAATCGGAACGATCGCGGACCTCATCCGGTACCGCCTCAGCAAGGAAAGCTCGATCGAGTGCGTGGCGGACCGCATGGTCGAGACCGAGGCCGGAGAGTTCCGGATGCTCTGGTACGCGGATCGCGTGCACGGGCGCATGCACGTCGCGCTGGTGCGCGGTGCGCCGGGGGCTGAGCCTCCGCTGGTGCGTGTCCACCTCAGGGACACGCCGCGTGACCTCATCGGGATCCGGCACCCGTACGGAGGCTGGACGCTGGGTGCGGCGCTACGCCGAATTGCGCGCGAGCCCCACGGCATCGTCGTACTGCTGCGGCCGGAAGAGTCGCCCACGGACATCGTTGCTCCGGGCGCGCAGGACCCGGGCACCGAGGCCGGGACCGGAGGCGCCGTCCTTCGCACCTATGGCATCGGCGCCCAGATCCTGCGCGACCTCGGCATCACGAAGATGCGCGTGCTCTCCGCGCCTCGCGAGTTACCCGGCATCACCGCCTTCGGGCTCGAGATCGCGGGCTACGAGGAATAGATGATCCTCCTATAATCACGGAGTGATCGGGAAACGGACGATCGAAGGCGAACCGGGTGCCGGCAGTCTGCGCATTACGATCGTGGCTGCCCGCTTCAATGGCGAAGTCGTCCGGCGATTGATCGACGGGGCGTTCGCGGCTCTTGCCGAATTGGGCGCCGATGCGCGCGCAATCCAGCTCGTGCGCGTACCGGGCGCATTCGATCTGCCGCCCGTGGTGCGGCGCATCGCCGAGTTGCGCTCATGCGATGCGATCGTGGCTCTCGGGGCGGTGATACGGGGCGAGACGGCGCACTTCGACTACGTCGCGACGGAATGCGCTGCGGGGCTTGCGCGCGCTTCCTATGAGACCGGCGTGCCGGTTGGGTTCGGCGTGCTGACGACCGACACCGACGAGCAGGCGTTCGAGCGGGCGGGAGGCGCTCACGGGAACAAGGGCGCGGACGCCGCCCGCGCGGCGGTTGAACTCGCAAACCTCGTCCGTAGGCTGGGTTCCTGAATCGCCGGGATGAGTCAGAACGGAGGCAAAACTGACGCGCGCGGACTGCAGCGTTCCGTCGCCCGTCTTGCGTTCTCAGGCGAGCTCGAGGAGGAGTACCGGGCCATCCACCTCGGGCGCGCAAAAAACCGCGCGCGACTTTGGCAGTCGCTGGAGGTTCTGGTCGCGCCCGCCCTCCTGTTGCTGTACGCCCGCAATCATGGATACGCCGAAGGGGCACTGCCTCCACCATTCCTCGCGGCGGCAGTAATTGCGTTCACGATCTCAGCGATACTGCTTGCATTCGCAATCGTGCGATACGACGCGCGGCACTATCTGGTGGCCGCTGCGTGGCTCACGCCGCCCCGGTCGGCCGGCTATGCAGTCATGACCGCCTATTTCGTCGCCCACACCGGCGTGGGCACGGCGCTGCTGACCGCGAGCACGTTTGGTCAATTTTTCTTCTCGGGGCTGCTGTTCCACCAGGCGCTCGCGTCCGCGGCCATCACGCTCGCCACCTACCTGGCCGCGCTCGTGATGGGCGGGGTACCGGTTGGAACGGTGAGTTATGCGATTACCACAGTTGGAGTCGTGCAGACAATGGCCATGGTGGTCGCCTTTGACACGCAGTCGGTGGCTCGCAGGATCTTCCTTGAGCACGGTCAAGCGGTGGCCGCCGCTTCCCACGATGCGCTGACAGGCCTGCGAAATCGCCGCGATTTCGACAGCCGGCTGGACGCGCTCTGGCGGCGGGCCGCCCTGCAGGCGCAGTACCTTTCCGTTCTCATGCTGGACGTGGATCATTTCAAATCCTACAACGACCGCTATGGGCATCAGGCGGGCGACGACGCCCTGCGCCGCATCGCACGCGCGATTCAGGTCGTTGCGCGCGACAGCGACGTGATTGCCCGCTATGGCGGCGAGGAGTTTGCGCTTCTGGCCCAGGGCCTCGATGAGCAGTCCGCGACCGCGCTTGCCGAACGCATACGCCTCGCCGTCGAGCAAATCGCGATTCCCCACGAGGCGTCTTCCTGCTCGCGCGTGGTCACGGTGAGCGTGGGCGTGGCGCACGTCATCCCGCATCCCAGCCGATCGGCCGCCGGCATCGTCCAGCTCGCCGATCAGAACCTCTACCGGGCCAAGCACGAGGGCCGCAATCGCTGCGTGTCGCGCGGCGCCGACTATGAGAGCCTGCGTACGGGCCGATTCGACCTGCCGGATTGAAGACACGGGACCCGATCGTCCGCCGGTCGCCCGCTATAATCCCGGCATGAAGGGTGCGCGCCTAGACCGGATCGAGTTGCGGGCCCGGAACGCTGCGCGGCGCCTCCTGGTGCAAGCGCTCTACCAGCGCGAACTGGGAGGGCAGGCCTGGCAGGAGCTGCATGCGCAGTTTCGCGACCATGCGGAATTTGCACGGGCGGATGCGGAGTACTTCCGCACGGCCCTCGAGGCCGTGTGTTCCAGCGCCGCGTCTCTCGACGAGGAACTGAGCCGGCACTCGGACATCCCTCCGGAGCGCCTCGACCCGATAGAGCACGCCATCCTGTCGCTCGGGCTCTGGGAACTGATGGCGCGGCGCGAGGTTCCATACCGCGTCGTGATCAACGAGGGCATCGAGCTCGCCAAGCGCTTCGGCGCGACCGACGGCTTCCGATACGTCAACGCGGTGCTTGACCGCGCGTCGCGCGCACACCGGTCCGCCGAGCGCGGCGAAGTCGCCTGAACGCCATGCCTGCGGGCGAGTTCGAACTGATCGAGCGTCATTTCAGGCGGCGTGGCGCCCAGCGCGAGGACGTCCTGCAGGGTGTCGGTGACGACGGCGCGCTCGTCGCCGCGCCTCAGGGCGCATTGCTCGTATTCGCGCTCGACACGATCGTCGAGGGCCGCCATTTTCCAGCCGGGTTCGACGCCCGATTCGCGGGTCATCGCGCACTCGCCGTGAACCTCTCCGACCTCGCGTCGATGGGCGCCGAGCCGGCCTGGGCACTGCTCGGCCTCACGATTCCGTCCGTTGACGAGCACTGGCTCACGGGATTCTCCGCGGGCCTGGACGCGCTCGCGCGCCGTTACGGAGTCGCGCTCGTGGGCGGCGACACGACGCGCGGTCCGCTGACCGTATCGGTGGCGCTCGCGGGGACCGTGCCCGCGGCGGGAGCCATTCTGCGTCGTGGCGCGCGCCCGGGCGACGACCTCTGGGTGAGCGGCACGCCGGGGGATGCCGCAGCAGGGCTCGCGATCCTGCAGGGAAGGCTGCCTGCGCAAGGCCGCGCGCGCGACGCGCTGCTGGCCCGATACCAGCAGCCGCAGGCCCGCGTTGCCCTCGGGATCGCGCTGCGCGGCATCGCGACCGCCTGCATCGACATTTCGGACGGTCTGGCCGGCGACCTCGAAAAGCTCTGCGCCGCCAGCGGCGTCGGCGCGGATGTCGACAGCCGCGAGCTGCCGCTGTCGGCAGGGCTTTGTTCGGCGGCGGGGCCCGAAGCCCGGCTTGCCTACGCGCTCGGCGGCGGCGACGACTACGAGCTGCTGTTCACCGCAGATCCCGGCAACCGCTCGCGGCTCGCGGCGCTCGACGCGGGCGTCATGCTTCGGCGCATCGGCACGATCGGCGAGCCGGGAGGCGTGCGTGTCGACGGGGCGCCGCCCGAGCGCGATGCCGGTCACGGTTTCGACCACTTCGCAGACCGCGGGGAGGCCCCCCGGTAAAGCGCGATCCGGTTCACGGTTCCGCGGGTTTTAACGAAATATCCTCGCCCGGTGCCCGGTGGCTTTTGCCAGCCGGCAATTCCTGGGAGGAGCCGGCCATCGCGACCGCAACCGTGCCGACCATCCGACGGCCCGCGGACGGCGAGCCCGGCATCGGCGAACGCATCGGAAAGTACGAGATCATCCGGGAAGTCGGGCGAGGCTCGACCGGAACCGTCTACCTTTCTCACGACCCCTATTACGGCCGCGACGTGGCGATCAAGGCCTACCGCATCGCGGCGGACGACGACCCAGCGCGCGCGAAAGTCGCGCGCAAGATGTTCCTTTCCGAGGCGCACATGGTCGGGATGCTGCAGCACCCGAACATCATGCCGATCTACGACGCCGGCGAGGAGAGCGGTTACTACTACGTCGTCACCGAGTTCATCCATGGCGCCCGCACGCTCTCGGCCTACACTCGCCCGGACAACCTGCTGCCGGTCGCCGACGTCCTGACGATGATGTTCAAGTGCGCCAAAGCGCTCCACTACGCGCATTCTCGCGGCGTGATTCACCGCGACATCAAGCCGAGCAACCTGATGCTGACGACCGACAGCGACCTGCGGCTGATCGACTTCGGCATCGCGCTGCACAACGACGCGGACTTCTCGCGCATCGAGGGCATTGCGGGCAGCCCGAGCTACATGTCGCCGGAGCAGGTGCAGTCCTTCGAGCTCACGAATCATTCGGACATCTATTCCCTGGGCGCGGTGATGTACGAGCTGCTGACCGGACACCGTCCGTTCCGCGCCGGCGCTCTCGCGAAGCTGCTCCATGCCATCGTGTATGCAACGCCGGCGCCGCTCCTGTCGCTGCGCGCCGATCTTCCCGCGGAGCTCGAGAACGTCGTCGCGATGGCGATGCACAAGGAGCCCGACAAGCGCTACCCCAACGGGGCCGAGTTCGCGAACGCGATCGCGCGCGTCCATGCCCAGCAGCGCAAGGAAGCCGACCGCAGCGACCTCCAGGAGCACTTCAACCTGCTGAGGCGCCTCAAGTTCTTCCACGACTTCTCTTCCGGCGAGATCTGGGAGGTGCTGCGCGCGGGAACCTGGCAGGCGCACGCCCGCAGCGACGAGATCGTGCGGGCGGGCGGCATCGACGACCGCTTCTACGTGATCGTGACGGGCACCTGCAGCGTCGAGCGCGACGGCATCACGGTCGGCCGGCTCGAGGCGGGCGACTGCTTCGGCGAGACGAGCTACCTGCGCGGCGCCAAGCGCCAGGCCGCGGTCGTCGCCGGCGATGACGTCACCATCCTGCGCGTCAGCTCGACGCTCCTCGAGCAGGCCTCATCCGCCTGCCAGCTCCGATTCAACAAGGTCTTCCTCAAGTCCCTCATCTCGCGCCTGCAGAACGGCGAGTCCCGCACCGTCAGCTAGCCGAAGGTGCCGGCGCGCGTGCTTCGCCGGCGGGACCCCTTCGCTCGCTCAGAAGAACGGACATTCGCTCGCTCCGGGGTCCCGCAACGGCTCGCCCGCGCGCCGGACCGACGTCGATCGGAGGCGCGGGCCGGCGGCCGGCCGTCAGTTCAAGCCGGTGCCGAATCCTTGTCGCGCTCGATACGCGCATACGCGGAATGGTTGTGGATCGACTCGAAGTTCTCGGCTTCGATGACGTAGGCCCTGATCCGTTCGTCGGCATTGAGCCGCGTCGCGATGTCCCGCACGATGTCCTCGACGAACTTCGGGTTGTCATAGGCGCGTTCAGTCACGAACTTCTCGTCGGGACGCTTCAGGATCCCGTACAGCTCGCAGCTGGCTTCTGCCTCGGCGACGTCGATCAGCTCCTCGAGCCAGACATGCTCCGCGATCCGCGCGGAAACCGTCAGGTGCGAGCGCTGGTTATGGGCGCCATAGTCGGAGATCTGCTTCGAGCAGGGGCAGAGACTCGTCACCGGCACCAGCACCTTCAGCCAGGTCTCGATGCCGCCGTCCTTCATCTCGGCGGCGAGCGTCGCGCGGTAGTCGAGCAGGCTCTGAACGCCCGTCACCGGCGCTTTCTTCATGACGAAGTAGGGAAACGTCATCTCGAGATGGCCCGCTTCCGAGTTCAGCCGCGTCGTCATGTCGGCGAGCATCTGGTTGAAGGACTCGACCGAGATCTCGCGCTCGTGCTCGTTCAGGATCTCGACGAAGCGCGACATGTGCGTGCCCTTGAAATTGTGGGGCAGGTGCACGTACATGTTGAAGTTCGCGATCGTGTGCTGTTCGCCGCCGGAACGGTCCTTGACCCGCACCGGGTGGAAGATGTCCTTGACGCCGACCCGGTCGATCGGGATGCGCCGCGTATCGGGCCGCGCCTGGACGTCGTCGATCGCCGGCGCGACCGTCATCTGTGCGGTCTTCGCGTTCATGCGTAAATCATACCATATTGGTCCTGATTAACCGGCCGGGCGGGCCCTCGCGAGGCCCTGGCCGCGCCAGAATCGCTCGATCGCCGCACGGACTGCCGGCCCGTCGAGCCCCGCGGCCGCCAGGTTGTCTTCGCGCGACCCGTGTTCGACGGGGGCGTCCGGCACGCCGATCTGCAGTATGGGCACGGCACTGTCGATGCCCTGCAGGAACTCGAGCACGGCCGAGCCCGCGCCGCCCGCCAGCACATTCTCCTCGAGCGTGACGATGGCCCGGTGGGTACCGGCAATCGACGCGACGCACTCCTCATCGAGTGGCTTGACGAAGCGCATGTTGACGAGCGTCGCATCGAGCGACTCGGCGATCGGCGCCGCGACGTTCACCAGGGTGCCAAAGGCGAGCAGGGCGAGGCCGCTCGCGCCATTGCGGCGCAATTCGGCGCGGCCGAGCGGCAAGGCCTGCAGGGTGCGCTCGACCGGCACCCCGGGCCCGCGGCCGCGCGGGTAACGCACGGCGGTCGGCTGGTCCAGGAGGCTCGCCGTATAGAGCATCTGGCGGCACTCGTTCTCGTCTGCCGGCGCCATGACGACCATGTTCGGCACGCAGCGCAAGTAGGTGAGGTCGAATACGCCCTGGTGCGTGGCGCCGTCGCCGCCGACGAGGCCCGCGCGGTCGATCGCGAAGACCACCGGAAGCCGCTGCAAGGCGACGTCGTGGATGAGCTGGTCGTAGGCGCGTTGAAGGAACGTGGAATAGATCGCGACCACCGGGCGCATGCCGTCGCAGGCCAGTCCAGCGGCGAGCGTGACGGCGTGTTGTTCCGCGATGCCGACGTCGAAATAGCGGTCCGGGAACCGCTTCTCGAATTCGACCATGCCCGAACCCTCGCGCATCGCCGGCGTGATGCCGATGACGCGGGCGTCCTGCTCGGCGATGTCGCAAAGCCAGTCGCCGAACACCTGGGAATAGGTCGGGCCCGTTGCCTTGTCCTTGTACAGAATGCCGCTCACCGGGTCGTATGGGCCGGGGCCATGCCACTTGATCGGATCGGCCTCGGCAGGCGCGTAACCGCGGCCCTTCTGCGTGACGACGTGCAGGAGTTGCGGACCCGGGAGCGTGCGCATGTTGCCGAGGGTTGTGACAAGGGCGTCCACCTCGTGCCCGTCGATCGGGCCGATGTAATTGAAGCCCATTTCCTCGAACAGCGTGCCCGGCAGCACCATGCCCTTGGCGTGGACTTCCGAGCGGCGTGCCAGCTCCCAGGCCGAAGGCATCGAGCGCAGCGCTTTCTTGCCGCCGGCGCGCAGGTGCGCGTAGATGCGGCCGGAGAGCAGGCGGGCGAAGTAGTTGGAAAGCGCGCCGACGTTCTGCGAGATCGACATGTCGTTGTCATTCAGGACGACGAGCAGGTCCACGTCGAGGCTGCCTGCGTGATTGAGCGCCTCCCACGCGAGGCCCGCGCTCATCGCGCCATCGCCAATGACGGCAACCACGCGCCGGTCGCCACGGGTCAGGCGATTTGCGATTGCCATGCCAAGCGCGGCGCTGATCGAGGTGCTCGAATGGCCAACGCCGAAGCTGTCGTAAACGCTCTCGGCGCGCGAAGGAAACGGCGCGAGGCCGCCGCGCTGCTTGATGCTTCCGAGGCGGCGCCGGCGGCCGGTCAGGACCTTGTGCGGATAAGCCTGGTGCCCGACGTCCCAGACCAGCCGGTCATAAGGCGTATCGAATACGTAGTGCAGCGCAACGGCGAGTTCGACGGTACCGAGGCCGGCCGCGAGATGGCCGCCCATCTGGCCGACGGTCTGGATGAGGAATTGCCGGAGTTCGTCCGAAAGGCCGCCAAGATCGCTGCGCGGGAGGGCCCTCAGGTCGGCCGGCGAATCGATCGTGGCGAGCAAGCCCTCCGGCTTTTCGTCACTCATGGGCGCAGTCTACTGGAGCCGCGGCGGCGGGCATACGCCCGGCGCCCGGGCCTAGCGCCCGCGTTGGACGAGGTCTCCCGCGAACTCACGCAGCCGGTCGGCCTCGGGCCCGAACCGGTCGAGCGCGGCGATGCCTTGTCCGGCGAGTTCGGCCGCGCGTTCCCGCGCTGCGGCGACGCCGGCGACGGCGGGATACGTCGGCTTGCCGCGCAGCGCATCGGATCCCGCGACCTTTCCGGTCACGGCCGGGTCGCCGAGGACGTCGAGCAGGTCGTCGACGATCTGGAACGAGAGCCCGATCGCGCGGCCATAATGGTCGAGCGCATGGCGTTGCGGCGCCGCGATTGCCGGGCAGGCGGCACAGGCGATGAGCACGGAAGCGCGGATGAGGGCGCCGGTCTTTCGATCATGCATCTCCTCGACCTGGCGCGCCTCGAGCCGGCGCCCGGTCGCCGCAAGATCCATGGCCTGGCCGCCGGCCATCCCCTGGGTGCCGCTCGCCCGCGCGAGCAGCCGGATCATCTCCATCCGTCCTGCATCCCCGACGCCTGGCATCGCCTCGTTTGCAAGCAGGTCGAAGGCGAGCACCTGCAGCGCGTCGCCCGCGAGTATGGCGGTCGCCTCGTCAAAGGCGCGATGCGTCGTCGGGCGGCCCCGCCGCAGGTCGTCATCGTCCATGGCCGGCAAGTCGTCATGCACCAGCGAATAGGCGTGGATCAGCTCGACGGCCGCCGCCGGCGCATCGAGGGTTTCCGCCGCGACGCCGATCGCGACACCGGTCGCGTAGACGAGGAGCGGCCGGATGCGCTTGCCCTCGCCGAGCGCGGCATAGCGCATCGCCTGGTGCAGGCGCGCCGGCTCGCGATCACCGGGCGGCAGGACCCTCCGGAGCACGTCTTCTGCCCGCTTGCGGCAGTCCTGCTGCCAGTCGCCGGCCAATGGTCGGGCCTGCATCGGCATCCGGTCAGTCTTCGTCGGGCGGTTCGAAATCCTGCTCGACGACCTCGCCGTCGCCGCTCTTTGCCAGCACGCGTATCTTCTGCTCCGCCTGGCGCAGGGCTTTCTGGCAACCGCGCGTCAGTACGACGCCACGCTCGAATTGCCGCAGCGACTCCTCGAGGGAAAGTTCGCCCTGCTCGAGACGCTGGACGATGGCTTCGAGCTCGGCAAGGGCTGCCTCGAAATCGGGTATGGCCGCTTTGGATCGGGTCACGCGCATTATCCGCGGGGCCGGCTGGTGTCCGCAGTGTACTTCACGAAGCCGGCAGCGGCGACTTCGCCTGAATTGCGCCCTTGCGGGCGGCTGCTAGAATCGCCGCGCCGGCGGCGCGGCCGCCTTACTGAAATCACGCATGGCGCAGTCGTATACCGCATCGGATATCGAGGTCCTCAAGGGACTCGAACCCGTTCGCCGCCGCCCGGGGATGTACACGGACACGCGGAGCCCGAATCACCTCATACACGAGGTCGTCGACAACAGCGTCGACGAGGCGCTCTCGGGGCACTGCAAGAAGATTGCCGTGACGCTCCACAAGGACGGCTCGGTCTCGGTCGAAGATGACGGCCGCGGCATGCCCGTCGACATCCACCCGAAGGAGAAGGTGAGCGGGGTCGAATTGATACTGACGCGCCTGCACGCGGGCGGCAAGTTCTCCGAGAAGAACTATGAAAGCGCGGGAGGGCTGCACGGCGTCGGGGTCTCGGTCGTCAACGCGCTCTCCAGGCACCTCGAGTGCAACGTGCGCCGCGACGGGCGCGAGTGGAACATCGGTTTCCGCGACGGCAAGGTGGCCTCGAAGCTGGAAGCCGTCGATACGGTCAAGCGGGGGAAAACCGGCACCACGGTCAGGTTCTGGCCCGACCCCGCGTTCTTCGACTCGACCGGTATCTCGGTGCCGCGCCTGAAGCACGTGCTGAAAGCGAAGGCCGTCCTTTGCCCGGGCCTGCGGGTGCTGCTTGCGGTCGAGGCGAGCGGCGAGACCGAGGAGTGGTACTTCACCGGCGACCTCGGCGCCTATCTCGTCGAACAGCTCGGAAAGTGCGACCGGCTGCCCGAGGAACCTTACGCGGGCCATGTCAAGGGCGGCGACGAGAGCGCGGACTGGGCCTTCTGCTGGGCGCCGGATGCCGAGACGCCGGTTCTGGAGAGTTACGTCAACCTGATCCCGACTCCGCAGGGCGGCACGCACGTCAACGGCTTGCGCTCGGGCGCGACCGATGCGGTGCGCGAGTTCTGCGAGTTCCGCAACCTCGTGCCGCGCGGGCTCAAGCTCGCGCCCGAGGACGTCTGGACCGGCGTTGCCTTCGTGCTCTCGGTACGCATGCAGAATCCGCAGTTTGCGGGTCAGATCAAGGAGAAGCTTTCGTCGCGCGAATCCGCGGCATTCGTATCCGGCGTAGTCAAGGATGCCTTTGCGCTTTGGCTCAACCAGCACCCGGAAGCCGGCGAGCGCATTGCGCAATTCGCGATCGGCAATGCGCAGGAGCGCACCAAGGCCGCCGCTCGGGTCACGAGAAAGCGCATCACCAGCGGGCCGGCGCTGCCCGGCAAGCTCGCCGACTGCACGCTGCAGGAGCCGGAGCGCTGCGAGCTGTTCCTGGTCGAGGGCGACTCGGCGGGCGGATCGGCGAAACAGGCGCGCGACCGCTCGTTCCAGGCCGTCATGCCGCTGCGCGGCAAGATCCTGAACACCTGGGAGGTCGAGGCCGCCGACGTGCTCGCCTCCCAGGAAGTCCACGACATCACGACCGCGCTCGGCGTGGATGCCGGCTCGGCGGAACTCTCGGGGCTGCGCTACCACAAGATCTGCATCCTGGCGGACGCCGATTCGGACGGTGCGCACATTGCAACGCTGCTCTGCGCGCTGTTCCTGCGGCATTTCAGGCCGCTCGTGCTTGCGGGCCATGTATACGTCGCCATGCCGCCGCTGTTCCGCATCGACGTGGGCAAGAACGTCTATTACGCGCTCGGCGAGCACGACAAGGCGGGCGTCCTCGACCGCATCCAGGCCGAGGGCATCCGCGGCAAGCCCGTGATCACGCGCTTCAAGGGCCTCGGCGAGATGAGTCCCCTGCAGCTGCGCGAGACGACGATGGCCCCCGACACGCGCCGCCTCGTGCAGCTCACGGTGGAAGCGAAGGACGGCGCCGACCAGGTCCTCGACATGCTGCTCGCCAAGAAGCGCGCGGGCGACCGGCGCGAGTGGCTCGAGACCAAGGGCAACCTGGCGACCGTCGAATGAAGACGCAGTCGCTCGACTTCGAGGGCATCGAGAAGCAGCCCCTGCGCGCCTTCACGGAAAAGGCGTACCTCGACTACTCGATGTACGTGATCCTCGACCGCGCGCTGCCGCAACTCGCGGACGGGCTGAAGCCCGTGCAGCGCCGGATCATCTTCGCGATGAGCGAACTGAGCCTTGCCGCCGGCGCCAAGCACAAGAAGTCCGCGCGCACCGTCGGCGACGTGATCGGCAAGTACCACCCGCACGGCGACAGTGCCTGCTACGAAGCCATGGTGCTGATGGCCCAGGACTTCTCGTACCGCTACCCGATCGTCGACGGGCAGGGCAACTGGGGCTCGACCGACGACCCGAAGTCCTTCGCGGCCATGCGCTACACCGAATCGCGGCTCCGGCCGTACGCGAACGTGCTGCTCTCCGAGCTCGGCCAGGGCACGTCGGACTGGCAACCGAACTTCGACGGCACCCTGGAGGAGCCCAAACTCCTGCCCGCACGGTTGCCGAACGTGCTCCTGAACGGCACGCAGGGTATCGCGGTCGGCATGGCCACCGACATTCCGCCCCACAACCTGCGCGAAGTCGCCGCGGCATGCATCCAACTGCTCGACCATCCCGATGCGACCCCGGCCGAGCTCTGCAAGCACGTCCAGGGCCCGGACTTCCCTACCGGAGCCGAGATCGTCACGCCGAAGAGCGAGTTGCGGGCAATGTACAAAAGCGGCAACGGCAGCTACCGCGCACGCGCCGTGTACGAGATCGAGGACGGCGAGGTGGTCGTCACTGCGTTGCCGTACCAGGTGTCCGGCTCGAAGGTCCTCGAGCAGATCGACGCGCAGTTCCGCGCCAAGAAGCTGCCGATGGTCGAGGACTACCGCGACGAGAGCGACCACGAGCATCCGACGCGCCTCGTCATCACGCCGCGGTCGAACCGGGTGGATGTCGAGCAGCTGATGGCGCACCTGTTCGCGACCACCGACCTCGAACGCAGCTACCGCGTCAACATCAATGTCATCGCGATGGACGGGCGGCCGCGCGTGCTGGGGCTCAGGGACCTGCTCGAGGAATGGCTCGGCTACCGGAAGGCTACGGTCAAGCGCCGCCTCCGGTATCGCCTCGAGAAGGTCACGGCCCGGCTGCACATACTGGATGGCCTCCTGGTCGCGTTCCTGAACCTCGACGAGGTGATCCGCATCGTGCGGCGCGAGGACGAGCCGAAGCCCGTGCTGATCAAGCGCTTCAAGCTCACGGACGTCCAGGCGGAGGCGATCCTCGAGACGAAGCTGCGCCACCTGGCGAAGCTCGAGGAGATGAAGATCCGGGGCGAGCAGAAGGAGCTCGCAGCCGAACAGGGCGCGCTCGAGAAGACCCTGAAGAGCTCCGCCCGGCTCAACAAGCTGATCCGCGACGAGCTCGAGGCCGACGCGCAGGAGTACGGCGACGCGCGCCGGACGAGGATCGTCGAGCGCGCCGCCGCGCAGGCGATCGCGGAGGAGGAGCTGGTCACTTCCGAGCCCGTCACCGTCGTGCTCTCGACGCTCGGCTGGGTGCGCCAGGCGCGCGGCCACGATGTCGACCCGACCGCGCTGTCGTACAAGACCGGGGACGCATTCCAGGCCGCGGCACGCGGGCGCAGCACGCAGCAGGCGGTGTTCATCGACTCGACCGGGCGTGCCTACTCGCTGGCGGCTCACACCCTGCCCTCGGCGCGTGGCCAGGGCGAGCCGCTCTCCGGCCGGCTGGACCCGCCGGAAGGCGCGACGTTCGCCGCCGTGCTGATCGGCGAGCCCGTGGACAAGTGGCTCCTCGCCTGCGACGCCGGCCATGGGTTCATCGCGAAGCTCGAGTCGCTCGCCGGCCGCAACCGGGCCGGCAAGACCGTTTTCCGTCTGCCAGAGAACGCCAGGGTGCTCCCGGCGTCGCCGGTGCCCGGGGTCGAGGGCGCACTCGTGGCGGCCGCGAACAGCGACGGCCGTCTGCTGGCATTTCCGGTCGCGGACCTGCCGGAGATGGAAAAAGGGCGGGGCAACCTGATCTTCGGGATTCCCGGCAGGAAGTCGCGCGCCGGCGAGGAGCTCATGATCGCCGCGATCGTCGTCGCGCCCGGCCAGTCGCTCGCCGTCCATTGCGACGACCGCAAGATGACGCTCTCCTGGAAGGACCTCCAGCACCACCTCGGTTCCCGCGGCCAGCGTGGCGCCGTGCTCTCGCGCAACTACCGCAAGGTGACCCGCCTCAGTGTCGAGTGACTCGAGCCCGAACGAGCGGGCCGGGCGGCGTTGTGAGCGAGGAATAAGATCGGCTGAGCGAGCGAGCAATTGCCGGCCCGCCCGCTCGCGGGCTCGACTCACCTGTCGGTCAGCCGAGGACGACTTCCTCGGGGGCGTTGATGAAATAGCCCTGGATGAACTCGACGCCGAGCTGCCAGAGCACCGCCATCGTGTTCGCGTCCTGCACCCGCTCTCCGATCGTGACCGCCTTGCCCTTGCGCGCCAGCTCGACCATCGCCTTCACGCGGGCCTGCTTGTCCTGGTCCGCCGACAGGCCCTGCATCAGGGCGCCGTGGATCTTCACGAAATCCGGCTTGAGGTGATTGAGCAGCTGCTCGGTGTCGCGGCCCATGCCGAATCCTTCGATGGCGAACCTGAACCCGCGTTCCGAGAGGATCTTGTGCAGGGCCACCGCTTCCTTGATCCGCTGCGCGGCGGTCTCTTCGCGCACCTGGAATACGATGCGCGCGGGCTCGATGCGCGTCGCCTTGATCTGGTTGGCGAGCCAGCCGGGCAGCGACGGATCGGCGAGTGACTCCTGCGACAGGCGGACGAAGAGCGCGCCGGGCTTGCGCGCGGCGCAGAACGACATGGCCGCGCCGATCACCCAGCGGTCGACGTTCTTCATCAGGTCATTGCGTTCGGCGGCCGGGATGAAGACCGAGGGCAGCACTTCCTGTCCGTGTTCGTCGAGCATGCGGACCAGCACGTCGAACATGCCGAGGTCCTCGCCCACGAGGCTCGCAATGGGCTGCTGCACCAGGCGGAAGCGATTCTCCATCAGGGCCGCCTTGATCTGCTTCACCCAGAGACGGTCCTGGTCCTGGAGCCGCAGCATGGCGCCGGTGTGCTCGAGGAGCTGCACGCGGTTGCCGCCCATCTCGCGGCCCTGGCGGTGCGCCATATAGGCATCGTTGGCCGGACCCTCGGGCGTCCGCACCTCCGCAGGCACCGGCCCGAGCCCCACCGTGCAGGTGGTCGAAATCGACTTCGCGCCCGCCTGGAATACCTCGGTCGCGACCTTGTGTACCACGTGCTCCGACCAGGCCTCGACGTCCTGCGTATTCCCGCGCTCGAGCAGCAGCATGAATCCATGCCCGCCAAATCGTCCCGCGAGGTCGCCTGGTTGGATTTGCTCGCGCAGCAGGCGCGCAAAATCTGACAGGAAATCCTCGCCGACGAGGACGCCGAGTTCCTCGTGCAGCGCCTCGTACTTGTCCGGTTCGACGTAGGCGACGCAACGCACGCCGCCCTTGGCGGGTTCCGCGAGGCGCGCGCGCAGCTTTTCGACGAAGTAGCGCCGGTGCAGGAATCCGGTGGCCGGGTCGCTTTGCATCGCGTCCTCGAGCTTGCGCTCGTATTCACCCGCATCCGCGACCTTGGCCGGGACGCAGACCTGCACGCAGGGCTCGCCGTCGAATTCTGCGCGGATGAGCTGGAACTCCAGCGACGGGTGGTGGCCGCTCACGACGAGGGCCGAGGCATGCAGTGTGTGGCCGGACCACTTGCCCTGCATGCAGGCGACGAGCGCGCCCTTGATCGCGGCGTGGTCGTCGGAGTCGAAGGCGTCCATCAGCGGCGTGCCCACGACCTCCTCGGGATTCGAATAGCCGAAGAGCGCGATCCAGGCGGGATTCGCGTCGACGATGATGCCTTCCTGCACCTGGGCGATCGCGTCGGTGGATCCCTCGACGATGTGCTGCAGCTGCTTCTTGGCTTCACGCGCCGAAGCGAGCGTCGAGGACAGCGCGCGGTCAAGGCGATAGGTGCGTAGCTCCCGGCCGACGACGAGCTGAAGGCGCGGCACGTTGGAGAGGGTGACCGCGTCCTGCGCCCCCAGCGCGAGGGCCTCGGCAATCACGCCCTCGTCGAGCGTCTCGCGCACGATGAGCACCGGCACGTCCGGCGCGAAGCGGGCGCGAAAGTCCATCGCGCTCGTGAGGTCGACGATGCCCTCGTCGGCGAACAGCATGAGCATCTCGGCCGACGCCTGGGTCAGCGCATCGCCGAGGTCACGCGCATCCGGAAGCCAGGTCACGTGAACCGGATGCCCCGCGTTCCTGAGCGCCTTGTTGATCGCCTCGACATTGTCCTGACTGCGCGTCAGGGCGATCATCGGGACCGCGGAAGGTGGCTTCAATTCCGGCTCCGGCGAATGGCGCCTCGGGGGTGGCGGCCGGATAGTAACATCCTGAAAACGCCCAATTTCGCGACCCGCGTCATGCTCCGGCGCGGGGTGGTGGCTCCAGCGGGCAGCGGCTATGATACGCGGCCCTTCAGCAGCACCCGCAGGGCCCTCCGGGCCGCGACGGCGTAATCCGATGTCCAGTTACAACACCAGCGAATTCAGGTCCGGCCTCAAGATCCTGCTCGACAACGACCCGTACACGATCGTCGAGAACGAGTTCGTGAAGCCCGGCAAGGGACAGGCGTTCAATCGCGTGCGCATCAAGAACCTGCGCACCGGCCGCGTGATCGAGCGTACCTTCAAGTCCGGCGAGTCGGTCGAGGCTGCGGACGTGGTCGACGTCGACATGCAGTACCTGTACGGAGACGGACACTTCTGGCACTTCATGCAGCCGGAATCGTTCGAGCAGTTCGCGGCGGGCGAAACGGCGGTCGGGGATGCGGCCCAGTGGCTCAAGGAAGGCACGGTCTGCATCGTCACGCTGTGGAACGGGCAGCCGCTCACGATCACGCCGCCCGCGCACGTCGAACTCAAGATCGTCGAGACCGATCCCGGCATGCGCGGCGACACGGTCACGGGCGGCACCAAGACCGCCAAGCTCGAGACCGGCGCGGTCGTGAAAGTTCCGCTCTTCCTGAACCAGGGCGAGTCGATCAAGGTCGACACGCGCAGTGCCGCATACATCGCGCGCGCGAAGTGAAGCGGGGGCGCAAATGAAGGGGACGCACCCCTCTACGAATATGAAGGGGTGCGTCCCCTTCATTTCCCCTTCATTTTAAAAACCGTCGATGCCCGCCAGCCGCCAGTCGCAGGCGGCGACGATTTTCGCGGCCAGCGCCTCCACCAGCGCTGCATCCGCCGTGCCGAACCTACCGGTGCGGGGGCTGTCGAGGTCCAGCACGCCGATCAGTCGTCCGGATGCCAGCAAGGGCGCCACGATCTCGGACCGCGAGGCCGCGTCGCAGGCAATGTGGCCCGGGAACCGGCGCACGTCCGGCACGATGACGGTCGCGCGCCGTTCCGCCGCCGTGCCGCAGACGCCCTGACCCAGCGGAATGCGCACGCAGGCCACGCGCCCCTGGAATGGCCCGACCACGAGTTGTCCTCCGCGCAGGAAATAGAAGCCGGCCCAGTTGAGTCCGGGAAGCGTCTCGAAGACGAGCGCCGCGGCATTCGCGGCGTTGGCCCAGGGGTCGCGCTCGCCGGCGAACACGCCCTCGGCGAGTCGCAGCAGGTCAGCGGTTTCGCCTTTCACGGTCAGCATCCGTTCTCCTCAGGCCCGGCCGGCCGGGAATGCCATGACGGACCCGAGCGCCGGCAGCCGATAGGCCGCCATGACGAGTCGATCGAATCCAAGTGCGACGCCGGCGCAATCCGGCAGTCCGTGCGCAAGCGCCGCCAGGAGGCGTTCGTCAAGCGGACGTTCGGCAAGTCCGCGCCGGCGCCGGAGCTCGAGATCCCGCGCGAACCGGCGGCGTAGTTCCGCCGGGTCCCCAAGTTCGCGGAATCCGTTCGCCAGCTCGAGGCCGTCCACGTACAGTTCGAAGCGTTCCGCGACCTCCGAGCCGTCCGGCTCGCTGCGCAACGTCGCAAGCGCCGCCTGCGAGGGCGGATAGTCCTGCACGAAAACCGGTGCGTCATGGCCGAGCGCCGGACCCACGATCGCGCCCATGAGAAGGTCCAGCCAGTCATCGCGCGTCCAGCGCCCGTCATCCGCGGCTTCGACGCCGCGCGCAACGAGCGCGGCGCGGATCGCCGCTGCATCGGCCTCGCGGCTGTCGATGCCACTGACTTCCAGGATCGCGGAGTGATAGCTGACGAAACGGGCCGGCGGCAGGCTCCGGATCTCGGCGCAGGCCACCCGCAGAAGCCGGTCGACTTCATGCTGCATCTCGCCGACCCCGAAATCCAGCCGATACCATTCGATCATCGTGAATTCGGGATTGTGCAGGTGGCCCGACTCGCCATCCCGGAAAACGGGGCAGACCTGGTAGCAATCGCCGAGTCCGGCGGCCAGCAGCCGCTTCATTGCGTATTCCGGAGACGTCTGCAGGTACAGCCGCTGCCCGCGCCCAGGGTGCGCCTCGATCGATTCGACCTGCGGATCGCTCACCGCGGCTGCCGACAGCACCGGCGTCTGCACTTCCAGCACTTCCTGTGCGGCGAAGTACGCCCGGATCCGCGCGAGCATGGTGCCGCGACCGCGCAGCACGTCGAGACTAGCCGCCGGCCGCCAGGATGGATCGCTCATGGTGGCAACGCGAATCGTTCGCCGACCCGAACGGAGCGGCCTGGCAGGAACCCTTCGACGAGCGCCGGTCCCCCGCGGGCGAACAGCACGATGACCGTGGAGCCCATGTTGAACCAGCCGAGTTCCGCGCCGCGCCCGAGCGCGATCAGGGGATCGCGGCAAGACAGGTCGCGCTGTCCTCGCGCGCCCTCCGGACGGATGCGGCCAGCCCAGGCGAGGCTCATGCTGCCGACGAAGAGGGCGCCCACCAGGACGATCGCCATCGCGCCCGCCGCCGTGTCGAAGATGCAGGCGATGCGCTCGTTGCGGGCAAAAAGGCCCGGCACGCTCGCCGCCGTCACCGCATTGACGCTGAAGAGGTCACCGGGAATGAATCGTGCGGCCCGCAGCGTCCCCGCCAGGGGCATGTGAACGCGATGGTAGTCCTGGGGCGCGAGGTAAATCGTCGCGAACGCGCCGTCCGCAAACTCCGCCGCGTGCGCCGGGTCGCCGCCGAGGAGCGCCGCGGCCGAATAGTCGATGCCCTTGGCCTGCAGCAACGTGTCGCCGGCGAGCCGCCCGGTCTGGCTCAGGGTTCCATCGGCAGGGCACAGCGCCGCCCTCGGATCCGGGTCTTCAGGGCGCGCGCCCGCACGCAGGCGGCGAGTGAAGAATTCGTTGAAACTCAGGTAGCCACGCGGGTCGGGGACGGCCGCTTCCGCGAGATCCACGGGATAGCGGTTGAGAAACATCCGGATCAGTCCCGCGCGCAGGAGGCCGATGCGGGATTGCGCCAGCATCCCGACGAGCCACGACAGGAAGCGCTGCGGCATCAGGTACTGCAGCCCGATGAAAGCCCGCTCGCCGACGGTCGCGCCGGTCACCTGCCGCACTCCGCGTCAGCCCGCCGCGACGAGACGGCGATAATCGCGCGCAATTCTCGCCGCCTCGTGCGGGGCGCCGAAGAGGGCGATGACGCGGGCGTCGGGATCGACCAGGAAGACCGCCGCGGAGTGGTCGACCGAATAGCTTCCGTCGGCTGCCGGCGGGCCGATGATGACCGCGACGCCGAGCGCCCGCGTGAGCGCCTCGATGGACTCGGCGCTCCCCGTGACGCCTGCGAATGACGCATCGAAACTGGCGACGTAGGAGGCCAGCACGTCCGGGGTGTCGCGGCGGGGATCCACGCTCACGAAGGCGACTTCCGGGCGCTGCGCCGCCGGCAGGTCTGCGAGCGCCTTGCGCGCGCCGGCAAGCGTCGCGAGTGTCGTCGGGCAGATGTCCGGGCAATTGACGAAGCCAAAGTACAGGAGGGTCCAATGGCCGCGCATGCGCTGGAGGTCGAAGACCCCGCCCGCCTGGTCGACGAGTGTGAATTCCGGCAGCGCCCTCGGCTCGTCGAAACGGGTCGCCTGCTCGAGTTCGGGGGGCACGTTTCGAAGGCGCGCGAAGAAGTACGCGGCGGCAACGCCGGCGAGGATGCCTACCGCGACGACGACGACGATGACGCTGCGCTTCATGGCCGCGAATTATCCCACGGCCGCCCGCCGCAGTGGCGCCGCCGGTTAGACTGCGGGCAATGACCGCCAGACGACGCGATGCTGGCCGCTCCTTCGAGAATGTCGGCCAGCTCCTCGACCGGGCTGGCGCGCGGCTGAAGAGGGCGCGGATCCATTACGGCCATGGCACGGACAATCCGCGGGACGAAGCCGCGGCGCTCGTCTTTCACGCGCTCGGCCTGCCACACGAGTCGGCGCCCGCGAGCTACCGGCTGCCGGTTTCGCCACGCGCGGCGGACCTGGCCCTCGCTCTGGTCGAACGCCGCATCCGCGAGCGGCTGCCGTCGGCTTACCTGACGGGAGTGAGCTGGTTCGCCGGACACGAGATCCGCGTGACGCCGGACGTGCTCGTGCCGCGCTCGCCGATCGCAGAACTGTGCCAGGCCGGATTTTCGCCGTGGATCGAGCCCGCGCGCGTGCGGCGCCTGCTCGACGTCGGCACCGGGTCCGGCTGCATCGCCATCGCCGCGGCTCACGCACTGCCATGGGCCCGGATCGACGCGACCGACATTTCGGCTCGGGCGATGTCAGTCGCCCGGGACAACGTGCGCCGTCACCGGCTCGGACGGCGCCTGCGCGTGATGCGCGCCGATGTCTATGAAGGCCTGCGTGGTCGGCGCTACGATGTCATCGTGAGCAATCCGCCCTATGTCTGCGGCGGCGACATGCGTCGCCTGCCGCGCGAACATCGCGCCGAACCGGCAACGGGGCTGCGGGCCGCGCGCGGGGGGGTCGCGATCATCGAACGGATCGTCGCGGGCGCGCGCAACCACCTCAAGCGCGGAGGAATCCTGGTGGTCGAGGCTGGCAATTCCGCGGGCCGCATACGCCGCCGCTATCGCGACCTGCCGCTGACCTGGCTCGAATTCGAGCGGGGACACTCCGAGGTTTTTCTCCTGCGCGCCGCCGACCTGCCGGGCTGAGGCGATGTCGGGCAACACGATCGGCCGATCCTTCTGCGTCACGACGTTCGGCGAGAGTCACGGGCCCGCGATCGGCGCCGTGATCGACGGCTGCCCACCGGGCATGGAGCTGTCGGAGTCCGATATCCAGGCTGACCTCGAGCCACGGCGCACCGGCACCTCGAGGCACACGAGCCAGCGCCAGGAACCCGATCGCGTGCGAATCCTTTCGGGCGTCTTCGAGGGACGTACGACCGGGACGGCGATCGGTCTCCTGGTCGACAACGTGGACGCACGCTCGCGTGACTATGACAAGATCAAGGACCGCTTCCGCCCCGGGCATGCCGATTACGCCTACCAGCAGAAATATGGAATCCGCGACCATCGCGGCGGCGGACGCTCTTCGGCGCGCATTACCGTGGCGACCGTCGCTGCGGGCGCGATCGCCCGCAAGTACCTGCGGGAGAAATTCGGCCTCGAGGTCGCCGGTCACCTGTCGCAGCTGGGCCCTCATCGCCTCGCATGCGTCGATCCGGACGCGGCGCGCGGCAATTCATTCTTTTGCGCCGAGCCGGACAAGCTCTCGCTTCTCGAGGATTACCTGCGCCAGCTGCGCCGCGACGGCGATTCCGTCGGCGCCCGCGTGACCGCGCGTGCCAGGCGCGTCCCGCCGGGACTCGGAGAGCCGATGTTCGACAGGCTCGATGCCGACATCGCCTTCGCGATGATGGGCATCAATGCGGCCAAGGCTGTCGAAATCGGGGACGGCGTGGCGGTCGCGGCCCAGCGCGGGTCGGAACACCGCGACGAGCTGCGGCCCGACGGATTTGCGTCGAACCATGCGGGCGGAACGCTCGGCGGTATCAGTTCCGGCCAGGACCTGATCGTTCACGTGTCCTTCAAGCCGACATCGAGCATCCAGGTCCCTGGCCGGACGATCGACGTGGACGGCCATCCGGCGGAAATCGTGACCACGGGCCGGCACGATCCCTGCGTCGGCCTGCGCGCCGTGCCGATTGTCGAAGCGATGCTCCTTCTCGTGCTGATGGATCACGTCCTGAGGCACCGCGCCCAGTGCGCCGACGCGGTGTCCGGGACCCCCGTGATCACGCGCTGAGTGCCAGCGAATCAACGCATTGCGGGGGTCGCCGGGGCAGGGCCCCAAGGCCGGCCATTGCGTGACGCGGGCCAAGATTTTGGTAAATACGGCGTGTAAGCTATAGTCCCAAAGGATCAGGGACTTGTGATCAGTTTCACACCCAATTCGCAAGCTCGCGGCCCATTTTTGGCCTGCCGCGGCCTTGGGGAGTCACGATGAGCTGGAAATTGCGTGTCCTCATTTCGGCGATCTTGCTGGCGCCGGCAGCGGCCATGGGGCTCGGTCTCGGCGAGATCCGCCTGGGGTCTGCGCTCAACGAGCCGCTCTCCGCGGAAATCGACCTCGTCGCTGCGACACCCGAGGAGCTGGCGGCACTCGATGCCCATCTGGCTTCACCGGAAGTCTTCACGCGCTACGGTCTCGATCGCCCGGCCTTCCTGAGCTCACTCGAGTTCAGCGTCGGTCGCGGGAAGGACGGCCGCAGCGTCCTGCTTGTGCGCTCCCACGACGCGATCAGCGAGCCGTTCGTGTCCTTCCTCATCGACGTGAACTGGCCACGCGGCCGATTGCTTCGCGAATACACCGTGCTGCTCGATCCGCCGGCCCTGCTCTCGGCGCGGGCGACCCCGGCAGCTGCGCCTGTCCTTGCGCCGACGACGGCGCCATCGGCCGCGGCAAGTCCGCCGCCGGCACCGGCACCGGCGCCGACACCGGCTCTGGCCTCCGAGCCTCGGGCCACGATGACCGTCTCGGGCGAATCCACTTACCAGGTCGTGCGCGGCGACACCTTGTACGGCATCGCGGGCTCCCTCGCGGGTGGCGACCACAGCGCCATCCAGCGCACGATGATCGCGCTGTTCCGTGCCAACCCCGAAGCCTTCAACGCCAACATCAACCAGTTGCGCGCCGGTGCGATCCTGCGCGTGCCTTCCTCGGACGAGATCGCGAACATCGCGCCTGCGGAAGCGTTCAGCGAAGTGAGGCGCCAGAACGCCGAGTGGCGGTCGGCGGGCGGCGGCCAGGAAAGCGGCCGGCTCAAGCTGGTGACTCCACCCGAAGGCGAGGCCGAGTCGGCGGCGGCGCCCCCCACGAGCGGCCGCGTCGAGTCGCAGATCAATTCGCTCGAGAAGGACATCACCGAGCAGAAGCGACTCCTCGAGCTGCGCAATCAGGAACTGGCGGACCTGCAGAAAAGGCTGGCTGAATCCCGCGCCCAGGAAGCCCAGGCCGCAAAACCGGCGCCGCCCCCGGAACCGGTGCCCGCGACCCCGGTCGAGCCCGGCGGCGAGACTGCGGTGGCGCCTGAAGACGATACGGCCCGGCTCACGCCGGCGCCGGCCCCGGCAGCCAAGCCGAAGCCCGTCAGGGCCAAGCCGACGCCCAAGGCCGGCACCGGCAAGTCGTTCTTCGACACGCTGACCGACAACTGGATGATCCTGCTCGGGGCGGCCGCGCTGCTGATACTGGGCATGCTGGGCTACAACTTTGTCCGCCGCCGCCGCGACGAAGACGTCGACGGCGCGCTGAAGGGCTTTGAAGTGCCGGCCACAGCGCCCGTGCCGACTGAAACGATGCGCTTGCGTGCCCTTGCGACGGGGGACAAGACGGCTGAAATGGTTCGCCCGCCGGTCTTTGAGGACGAGGACGAAGACTCGGACATCGTCGTCGAGGAACGCCCCATTGCGCGTCCGAAGACCGAGGCGCCGCGGCCGAGCGCCGGCCACGAAGAGACCATCAGCACCGAGGCGGCCCTCGATCTCGACCAGGCCGATCCGCTTGCCGAGGCCGACTTCCACATGGCCTACGGCCTCTACGACCAGGCCGTCGACCTGGTGCGTATGGCCCTGCAGAAGGAGCCGGGCCGAAACGACCTCAAGCTCAAGCTCGCCGAGATCCATTTCGTCGCGGGTGACACGAGCCAGTTCCTGACCGTGGCCCGGGACCTCAAGAAATCGCTCGGCTCCGGCGGCGACTGGGACCGCGTCGTCATCATGGGTCGCCAGCTCGCGCCGGACGAACCGATGTTTGCAGGCGGGGTGCAGGACGCGGGCGTCGACCTGTCGCTCGAGGGCGGCGACAACCTCGTCGACCTCGACCTGCTGTCGGCGCCCGAGGGCGACGAGGGGCTCGACCTCGATCTCGGCAAGGTCGCGGAGGCGTCGGCCGACTCCGAGACGACCGGCGAGAATACCGCACTCGAATTCGACCTTTCCGAGGGTGCGTCAGCTTTCAGCACGACGCAGGAGATCACGGGCCGCGAAGCGGCCGGGACCGTCGAAATGCCGACGCTCGAACTGCCGTCGTCCGAAACGCCGACTGTGGAGACGCCGGCGCTCAAGGCGGGCAGCCAGGCCGCGCGCGATCGCATGGGCCCGGCCACGCCGGATTCGACGGCCGAAATGGCCATCGACGACCTCGGACTCGACCTCGGCAACCTGGACAACCTGCCGGACATCGACGATGCGACCGCGATTGCCACGGGCATGCACGAGGAAGTCACCCAGATCGCGCAGGAGTACGTGGAAACGGAGGTGCTGCTGCCCGACTCGACGGATGAGGACGACCGGACGGCATTGATGCCGGGCGGCAATGCCGGAGCGACTGCGATTCGTCCGAAGGTCGACTTCGGCGAAATTGACCTCGACGTGGGCACGGCTTCCGACGACGCTGACAGCGCACCGACGACGCGCGATACGCGGAAGACCGAGCAGATGCCCGAGTTGTCACAGCTCGAACCGGTGACCATGAGCGAGGTCGGCACCAAGCTCGACCTGGCGCGCGCATACATGGACATGGGCGACCCTGACGGCGCCCGCAACATCCTGCAGGAGGTGCTGGCCGAAGGCAGCGCTTCGCAGAAGCAGGAGGCGCGCCGGCTGATCGATTCCCTGCCGGGAGCGTGAGCAGCGGTCCGACGCATCGCCTGGCCGTCGGCATCGAGTACGACGGCACGCGCTACGCCGGATGGCAGCACCAGCCCGGCCTGGAGACGATCCAGGACTGCGTCCAGAAGGCGCTCTCGGCCGTGGCGGATCATCCCGTCAAGGTCGCCGCGGCGGGACGCACGGACGCCGGCGTGCACGCTTGCGCCCAGGTCGCTCATTTCGAAACCACGGCCACCCGCCCGGTCCGGGGCTGGGTCCTCGGAGCAAACGGCCACCTGCCGCCCGATATCGCCGTCAACTGGGCCATGGCGGTCGATCCGTCCTTCCACGCCCGCCATACGGCCCAGGGCCGGTCTTACCGCTACTGCATCCTGAGGCGCGCCACCCGGCCCGCGATCCTGCGCGACCGCGTCTGCTGGACCCGCGCGGCACTCGACGTGGATGCCATGCACAAGGCCGCACAGGCACTCGTTGGGGAACATGATTTCTCCTCGTTCCGCTCGGTCGAATGCCAGTCGACCACGGCCATGCGCCATGTCGATGCCATCTCGGTCAAGGGCGAGGGACCGCTCGTCGTCATGGAGATCAGCGCCAATTCCTACCTGCACCACATGGTGAGGAATATCGCGGGCACGTTGATGCAGGTGGGCGCGGGCGAACGGCCGCCAGCCTGGATCGCCGAGACCCTGGCGGCGCGCGATCGCAGCCGCGCCGGCATCACCGCGCCCGCCAGCGGCCTGTACCTGTGGCGGGTGCGCTATCCGAAGTCGCTCCAGGTCCCGGAACCTGTGTTCACCGGGCCATGGGCTATGATCGCCGGCCTGACCGGGGAGTGACATGACCTGGTTCGAGAAGATCATCCCGTCGCGGATCAAGACGGAGCGCCGCACGCGTTCCGTACCCGAAGGCCTGTGGATGAAATGCCCGGCATGCGACTCGGTGCTGTACCGGCCCGAGGTGGAGCGCAATCTGCAGGTCTGCCCGAAATGCGCGCATCACATGCGCATCGGCGCGCGTGAGCGCCTCACGCAGTTCCTCGATCCGGACAGTACGTCCGAGATCGGCGCCGAAGTCACGCCCGAGGATCCCCTGCGGTTCCGCGACACCAAGCGCTACCGTGACCGGCTCGCAGCGGCGCAGAAAGCGGTCGGAGAGCGCGATGCCTTCATCGTGATGAGCGGCACGCTCGAGGGAATCCAGGTCGTCGCGGGCGCTTTCGAGTTCGCCTTCATGGGCGGCTCGATGGGCTCCGTCGTGGGCGAGCGTTTCGTGCGCGGGGTCGAGCACGCGATCGCCGGGCGGGCGCCGTTCGTCTGCTTTTCGGCAAGCGGCGGGGCACGCATGCAGGAGGGACTGCTGTCACTCCTGCAGATGGCGAAGACAAGCTCCGCGCTGACGCTGCTTGCGGCGGAGAGGCTGCCGTACATTTCGATCCAGACCGACCCGACCACCGGCGGCGTGTCGGCGAGCCTCGCGATGCTCGGCGACGTCAACATTGCGGAGCCGAAGGCACTGATCGGGTTCGCCGGTCCCCGCGTGATCCAGCAGACCGTGCGCGAGACGCTTCCCGAGGGCTTCCAGCGCAGCGAGTTCCTGCTCGATCACGGCGCGATCGACATGATTCTCGACCGGCGGGAGCTGCGCGAACGAATCGCCTCCCTGCTCAGGATCCTGCTTCGGCGGCCCGCGGCTTCGGGTTGAACCGGCCGCATGCGTTTTGCGACGGTCGCGGCCTGGGTTGCCTGGCAACAGGCCGCGCATCCGGTCGAGATCGACCCTGGACTCGAACGCGTCGGCGACGTCTGGCGCAGGCTCAGGCCGCCATGGTCCGCCGCGGTGCTGACCGTGGGCGGCACGAACGGCAAGGGTTCGGTTGCCGCTTATCTTGAGGCGATCCTGACTGCGGCAGGATACGAGACCGGCCTTTTCACCTCGCCACACCTTTCGCGCTACAACGAGAGAATCCGCGTGCGCGGGCGCGAGGTGAACGACGAGGACCTGCTGGCGGCTTTCGCGGAGATCGATGCGGTCCGCGACGGGATCTCGCTGACGTACTTCGAGTGGAACACCCTGGCGGCATTCGTCGTCTTCTCGCGCGCGCGGGTCGACGTCGCCGTGCTCGAAGTCGGCATGGGCGGGCGCCTCGACGCCGTCAACCTGCTTGATGCCGACGCCGCCGCGGTCGTCTCGGTGGGCCTCGACCACTGCGAGTGGCTGGGCGATACCGTCGAGGCGATCGGCGCCGAAAAGGCCGGCATCTTCCGCGCCGGAAAGCCCGCGATCTTCGGCGGACGGCGTGTGCCGCGCAGCGTGATCGCCGCCGCTGCGGCCGCCGGTGCCCGGCTCCGCCGCATCGGAAGTGATTTTGACTACGTGGAGCGCGGGGATGGCTGGGACTACGTCGGTTTCGGCTCGCGGCGCCGGGAACTGCCGCTACCGGCCCTCGGCGGGTCGAGCCAGCTCGGGAATGCCGCCGTCGCACTGGCCTTGCTCGAGGCGACCGAGCCGTTGCTGCTCGTGCCGGACGAAGCGGTCCGGATCGGGCTCGGGACCGTCCGCCTGCCGGGCCGCTTCCAGATCGTCGCGGGAACTCCCGAATGGATTCTAGACGTCGCGCACAACGGCGAAGCCGCCCAGTCGCTCGCGGCGAGCCTCGCGGCGCGTCCCTGTCGCGGCCGCACCGTCGCGGTTTGCGGAATCCTGGGTGACAAGGACATTGACTCGATCGTCGCCGCGCTCGCGCCCCAGGTCTCGCGCTGGATCGCGGTCGGGCTCGAAAGCCCGCGCGCGCTCCCGCCGGCTGAGCTCGCGCGCCGCATCGGCGGCGCCGGGGCCTCGTCGGTGCTGGCGGTGGACGACGTCGTGGCCGGCATGGAACAGGCGCGGCTCATCTGCGGGCCCGGCGACCGGGCGGTCGTATTCGGCTCCTTCCTGACAGTCGGACCGGCGCTTGCCTGGCTCGGCGCGTCCTCTTGAGCGCGCTCCAGACGGTACAATCGTCCGCCATGGAGATCCGCGTGCGCGAACGCCTGATCGGTGCGCTGGTGCTCGTCGCCATCGTGGTCCTGCTCGTGCCCGCGATCCTGAAGGGCCGGGGTCCGGCGACCGCCGAACCGCCGGGGCAGCCGACACGGCGTGTCGAGGTGCCGCTGAATGAGGCAAAGGCGGCGCCGGAAGAGAAGATCCTCGTGCCGGAAACCCCGCCTGCATCGCCGCCCCCGATCGCCGAGGCCACGCCGCAGCGACCGCCGGCCGCGAAGGACGAACCGGACCCGCCGTCGCCCGCCCCCCACACGCCGCAGGTCGCCGCGGCCGCGGCGACGCCGGCCTGGGCGGTTCAGCTGGGTGCTTTCTCGGACCGCGCCAAGGCCGAACGACTGGTCGCCGAACTGCGCAAGCGCCGCTATTCGGCGTTCGTGCTCGAATACCGCGCCACGGGCCAGGTGCTGTACCGCGTCCGCGTCGGACCGGAACAGGATCGCGCACGCGCGGAAGAAATTGCCGCGAGGCTCGCGAAGGACGGTTTTCAGCCTGTCGTCGCGCGACACCCCTGATCGGATAGAATGCCGCACCTCGCGGGGGACCACGGACCCATGGACGGCGCAGACCACTTTTTCGCGATCATCCTGCTCGTTTCGGGCGCGGTGGGTTATTTCCGCGGATTCATACGCGAGGCGATCGCGCTCGTCGCCTGGCTGGTCGGCCTCTGGCTCGCCTGGCACTTCGCCTACCTCGTCAATCCCTGGCTCGGCGGGGCGCTCGCCGAACCGGGCGTCCGTGAATGGACCGGCCGCGCGATCGTGCTGTTGCTGGTGCTCCTGCTGGGCGCCCTGATCGGCAGCATCGTCTCGCATTTCGCGCGCCGCGCCGTGGGCCTCGCGGCGATGGACCGGATCCTGGGCGTCGTCTTCGGGTTGGCGCGCGGCGCCGTCATCGTCGGGCTTCTGGTCCTTGCGGGCCGCGCGGTCAAGCTCGATCTCGAGCCCTGGTGGGACCGGACCCGGTCGATGCCCGCCGCCGCGGCCGTGGCCAACTGGCTCGAGCACTACGCCCGGCCGGCCGCCATCGAACTCTACGAGCGGGCCAAAGAGAAACCGGACACCTAGGGCATGTGCGGCCTTGTCGGTATCGTGGGAACCTCCGCCGTCAACCAGCGCATCTACGACGCGTTGAGCGTGCTTCAGCACCGCGGCCAGGACGCCGCCGGCATCATGACGATGGACGAGAATGCGCTGTTCGTGCGCAAGGACGCCGGCCTCGTGCGGGACGTCTTCCGCGACGACGACATGCGCCAGCTCATCGGCAATGCCGGCATCGGCCATGTCCGCTATCCGACCGCGGGCTGCGACGGCGCCGACGAGGCGCAGCCGTTCTACGTCAATGCGCCGTTCGGGCTCGGGCTCGGCCACAACGGAAACCTGACGAATTCCGACGAACTCGCCCGCACCATGATCGACGAGGACCGGCGGCACCTGAACACGCGGTCCGACTCCGAGGTGCTTTTGAACGTCTTCGCGAGCGAGCTTCAGCGCTCGACCGCGGCGAAACCGGCCGCGTCCGACGTGTTCCGCGCCATCGAGGGGGTGTTCCGCCGCTGCCACGGGGGCTACGCCGTGGTCATGCTGATCGTCGGCCACGGGATCGCGGGCTTTCGCGACCGGCACGGCATCCGGCCGCTCGTGCTCGGCAAGCGAAAGACGCCGCGCGGCCTCGAGTGGATGCTTGCATCGGAGAGCGTCGCTCTGGACATGCTCGGTTTTACGCTCGAGCGGGACGTCGGTCCGGGCGAGGGGATCTACATCGACATGCACGGGCGCATGCACGCCCAGCAGTGCGCGCCGCCCGGCCGCCACACGCCATGCATATTCGAATACGTGTATCTCGCGCGGCCGGACTCGATCATCGACAACATCTCCGTGCACAAGGCGCGCATGCGCATGGGCGAAAAGCTGGCCGAGAAGATCGCGCGCCTCAGGCCCGACCATGACATCGAGGTCGTGATCCCGATCCCCGACACCAGCCGCACCAGCGCCCTGCAGCTCGCACTCAGGCTCGACCTCAAATACCGCGAAGGCTTCGTCAAGAACCGCTACATCGGGCGGACCTTCATCATGCCGGGGCAGGACCTGCGCCAGAGGTCCGTGCGCAGCAAGCTGAACGCGATCGACCTTGAATTTCGAGGCCGCAACGTCCTCCTGGTCGACGACTCGATCGTGCGCGGAACGACGTCCGCGCAGATCATCGAGCTCGCTCGCGAGGCCGGGGCGCGCAAAGTCTACTTCGCTTCTGCCGCGCCGCCGGTACGCTTCCCGAACGTCTACGGCATCGACATGGCGGTTGCCTCGGAACTCGTTGCGAATGGTCGCACCGAGGAGGACGTCGGCGCCTCGATCGGCGCCGACTGGCTGGTCTACCAGGACCTCGAGGATCTCGTCGCGGCCTGCCGGCACGACGACGCCCGCATCACGGCTTTCGACACGTCTTGTTTCTCGGGCGAATACGTGACAGGCGACGTCACGCGCGAGTTCCTCGCGCGCGTCGAGCATGAGCGCTCGGACGGCGTGCGGGCGCAGCGCCTCCTGGACCTTCCGGGCGGACGCACGGCCCGCGCCATCTGATATGCCGGAGGGGACGCGCCCCTTCGACACGTCGCTTGCCGATCCGCGCCGCACCCTGTTGCTGGAGCTTTTCCGGGCGGCGATCACCGCGGTCGACGGGCGCCGGTGCATGCGTGCGGCGCTCGCCGGCGCGCGCGGCCAAGGCGCCGTCAGCGCGTTCGCGGTCGGAAAGGCCGCCGGCGCCATGATGCAGGGCGCCGCCGACGCCCTGGGCGGCCGGCTGTGCCGCGGGCTCGTCGTCGCGCCGGACGGCGCCATTCCCGCGGACCTGCGCAAGCTGCCCGGCATGGAATGCCTGGAATCCGGACATCCGCGCCCCGACGAACGAAGCCTGGCCGCGGGCCAGGCGCTGCTCGGGTTCGCGAGGGCGACTCCGCCCGGCCGTCCTGTCCTGCTGCTCGTCTCGGGCGGCGCATCGGCGCTCCTCGAGCTGCCCGTCCCTGGCGTGGGGCTCGCCGAACTGCGCGAGCTTTACGACCGGTCGCTGGCGGAGGGGATCGACATCGAGTGCCTCAACGCGAAGCGCGCCGCGCTTTCGAGGATCAAGGGCGGTGGCTTGCCCGCATTGTTCGAGGGCGGCGCGATCGAGGCGTTCATGATCTCCGACGTTCCGCGTGACGACCCCGCCGTGCTGGCCTCGGGCCTCCTGGATGCGCCGGGCCTGGCGCCGCGCCTCGTCGGATCGATCGACGATGCGCTCGACGCCGTCGCCCGCACGGCCGCGGCGCACGGCCTGCGCGTTTCGCGGGGCGCAGAGCGGCTGTCAGGCGATGCCGTGGCGGCGGCGGCGCGTATCTGCCACGAACTCGCGGTGAGCGATGCGGATCTTCGTCTGCACGGCGGGGAAACGGTCGTTGCGCTGCCGCCGCGACCCGGCCGGGGCGGCCGCTGCCAGCATCTCGCAGCGGCCGCGGCACGATGCCTGGCCGGCCACCCGGATCTCCTGCTGCTGGCGGCGGGCTCGGACGGGCGCGACGGCGCGAGCGAGGATGCCGGGGCAATCGTCGACGGCGCGACGGTGCAACGCGCTGCCGACTGTGGACTCGATATCGCGGCCGCGCTCGCCGCTGCGGACACCGGACCCCTGCTGCAGGCCACCGGCGACCTTCTTTACACCGGCGCAACCGGCACGAATGTCGGCGATATCGTGCTCGCGCTCCGGCGGCAACCGGGGACTTCAGCCCCCGTGTAGGTAGAATGCGGACATGACCGTCCGGGTTCTGATCATCGACGAACGGGACGAATTCCGGCGCCTGCTGGCACGCCACATCCATACCGGCTTCGATTCACCGTCGGTCGCCGAGTACGACCCGCAGGCGCGCGGCCGCCTGCCCGGCGATTTTTCGGGCAGCGCCTACGACGCGGTGCTGCTGGGGGACCTGCCGGGGCGCGATTCCGGCCTCGAATGGCTGCGCGACCTGAGCCGGCGAAACGGCTTTCCTCCGGTCTTCTACTTTCTCTCGAAGCCCTCGCCGGAGGCCGAAGATGCAGCGATCCACGCCGGCGCGTACGCCTGCCTTTCGCGCCGGAAGATCGATCATCGCGCCCTGATCGCCGCACTGCGCGCAGCCCAGGCGAGACGGGGGCAGTCCTCGCGGCCCCCTGCGCGCGCCAGCGAATCGGAGCGCGCGACCCGGTTCGGCGACGCATCGATCCGGGGTTTCCGCTACGTGAGCCAGCTCGCCGAAAGCCCGGTCTCGAGCGTCTACCTGGCGGAGAGCGAGCGCAACGGTTCGAAAGTCGCGCTCAAGGTGCTGCACCAGCCGCCGGATGAGGGCTCGGGAGTCCGCAATTTCGACCGCTTCCTGCGGGAGTACCAGATCGCCGCCGCGATCGAACATCCCAATATTGCGCGGGTCCATGATTTCGGCGTCGCCGACGACCATGCCTTCATCGCCATGGAATACTTTCCCCTGGGCGACTTGCGTGGGCGCATCAAGCTGGGCATCGGGAACCTGCGTGCGTTGACATTCCTGCGCCAGATGGCCGAGGCGCTCAAGGTGCTGCACGGAGCCGGCGTCCTGCACCGCGACCTGAAGCCGGGCAACGTGATGTTGCGGGACGAGCTGTCGCTCGCGCTGATCGACTACGGGCTCTCGAAGCACGTCGAGCTCGATGCGACGCTGACGAACAGCGGCGAGATTTTCGGGACGCCGTACTACATGAGCCCGGAGCAGGGGCACGGGCGGGACACGGATGCGCGCAGCGACATTTACAGCATCGGGATCATCTTCTACGAGATGCTGATGCGGCGGAAGCCGTACGTCGCCGGGACGCCGATGCAGGTCATCTACAAGCACGCGCATTCGCCGCTGCCGGAGCTGCGGGCCGAACTCAAGCGCTTCGAGGGGCTTCTCTACAACTGCATCGCCAAGGATCCGAAGCGACGCTATGGCAGCGCGGACCAGCTGCTCGACGCGGCGGCCGAACTCGAGCGCGACGAAATGGAACGCTAGGGCGCAAATACGTGCGCCGATCCGGCCGGGCGGGGCTCCCTCGCTCGCTCAGGACCCCGCCCGGCACCAGAACCGCGCGGCGGTGGTTCTTCAAACGGGGCAGGGAAGAAGAACCGGCCCGGAATCGTCCCAGCGGACGACATGGGCTTCGTCGTGCCAGGCGCCGAGCACGATGCGCGTACGATCGGCGCCGTCCGAACGGAATCGATGGACGCCCGGGCGATGCGTATGGCCGTGAATCATGAGACTGGCATCGGCGTCGCGCAGCAGCAATTCGACCGCCGGCTGGTTGACGTCCGTGATGTAGCTGGCCGCGCCCGCAAGATGCTCGCGGCTGCCCGCCCGCGCTTCCGTCGCGAGACGGCGTCGCGCGCCGATGGGCAGCCGGGCAAATGACGCCCGCAGGGGCCCGTCCTGGACGATCGCGCGCAGCCGCTGGTAGGCCGCGTCGTCCACGCACAGGCCGTCGCCATGCGTCAGGACCAGGCGTTCACCCGACCGCGTCATGACCGCCGGGTCATCGAGCAGGATGGCGCCGGCCTCGGCGCAGAAACGCTCGCCGATCATGAAATCACGATTGCCCCGCATCACGTAGACCAGCGTGCCGCCGGCTGCCAAGGCCGCAATCGACGCGATCACTTCGCGATGGGCGGGCTCCGGGTCGTCGTCCCCGATCCAGGCCTCGAACAGGTCGCCCAGCAGGAACAATGAATGCGCGCCACGCGCGGGGCCGCCGAGGAAGCGCAGGAACCGGCCGGCAATCTCCGGCATCGAGGGATCGAGATGAAGGTCTGAAGCGAACCAGGCGGTCACCGGACCCCGTCCGCCTTTTCGTCCGCCGGCTGTTGCGGCGGCGCTGCGGGAACGGCCAGGGGGTCCGCGTCCATGACATAGGCACGGCGCACGATCGGGAGCTCGACCGGCACGTCCGGGCCGAACGACGCGACAGTCCCGGTCCGCAGGTAGCCGATGCGGTCGACCACGTCCATGCCCTCGACGACGCGGCCGAAGACCGCATAGCCCCAGCGGCTCGGCAGGGGATCCAGACTCGCGTTGTCCACGAGGTTGATATAGAACTGCGACGATCCGGAATGCGGCGAGTCTTCGCGGGCGAGGCCGAGGGTCCCGCGGCGGTTCGACAGGCCATTGCCGCTCTCGTTTGCAATGGCGGCGCGCGGCGGGCGCGCGGCGAGGCGATCGTCGTAGCCGCCGCCCTGAATCACGAAGTTCGCGATGACCCGGTGGAACACGGTGCCGTCGTAGGCGCCGTCGCGCACATAGCGCAGGAAGTTCTCCGCCGTGAGCGGCGCGCGCACGGTGTCGACCTCCACGACGAAATTGCCGAGCGAGGTCTCGAAGCGGACCCGCGGCGCAAGCGAATTCGGCGCCTGGCCGAAGGCCGCCAGCGGCGTGAGCAGGGCGATCAGGGCGACAACGACGCGCGGCATGGACTTCACCTTGCCGCGATCTTAGCCTACCTCCCGCGTGAGGCGGGGAGTCCGATACCTTAGACTGTGATTGCCATGGAACCTGCAGTCGTCACGCGATTCGCGCCGAGCCCGACGGGCGCCCTGCATCCGGGCAACATGCGGACGGCACTTTTCAGTTTTCTGCTTGCGCGCAACCGCGGCGGCCGCTTCCTACTGCGCGTCGAGGACACGGACCGGGAGCGCGGCGGCGAGGATTTCGTCGCCGGCCAGCTCAGCGATCTCGATTGGCTCGGCATCGAGTGGGACGCGGGCCCCGGTCGGGACGACGGCCGCGGGCCCTATCGCCAGTCGGAACGCGGCGCCCTTTACGCAGGGTTCTTTGACCGTCTCGAGCGCGAGGGCAACGCGTATCCCTGCTATTGCACGCCGGCCGAGCTCGAAATCGGGCGTCGGTCGCAGCTCGCGGCCGGCGAGCCGCCTCGATATGCCGGCACCTGCCGGCGGCTCGATGCCGCCGCGCGCTCGGCGCGTGCGGCCGCCGGCCGGCCCGCCGCGCTGCGTTTTGCGATTCCCGCTAGGGAGACCGTCCGCTTCGAAGATCTCGTGCGCGGGCCGCAGTCGGTAGCGGCCGCGACAATCGGGGATTTTGTCGTTCGCCGCGCCGATGGCGATGCCGTGTTCTTTTTCTGCAATGCGGTGGATGACGCCCTGATGGGCGTGACACACGTCCTTCGGGGCGACGATCATCTCAGCAATACGCCGCGACAGCTCCTCCTGCTGATGGCGCTCGGACTAAAGGCGCCGCGATACGGGCACCTGCCGCTGCTCCTCGATGCGGCTGGGACGCCGCAATCCAAGCGGCGCGGCAGCACGACGGTCGGCGAATTGCGCCGCCTCGGCTACCTGGCTTCCGCGGTCGGCAATCACCTCATGCGCCTCGGCCATCATGGGGCGCCGGATGAATGGGTCGAGCCGGGGGCGTTTCCGGCGCATTTCCACGTCGAACGGCTGGGCCGCGCGCCCGCGCATTTCGACCCGGCGCAGCTGGATCACTGGCAGCGCGAGGCGGTGCGCCGCCTCGACGCCCGGTCCGCCGCGAGCTGGCTCGAGGCCGAATTCCCGGCCGGCTGGGATGCCGAGCGGCGCCGCTCGGTCGCCGTCCTGCTGCAGGGCAACGTGCTGCTGCCGCGCGATGCGCGCGGCTGGCTGGCGATCCTCGACGGCACGCTGCCGCCGTTCGCGCCCGACGCGGCGAGCGCCATCGCGGAAGCCGGGCCTGAGTTCTTCGACGCAGCCCTGGCCACGTACGCAGAATCGGGGGCCGACCTGCGACTGCTCGCGGAGCGGCTCCGCTCGCGCACCGGACGCAAGGGCGCCGCGCTCTACATGCCGCTGCGTTTCGCGCTCACCGGACGCCACGACGGGCCCGAGCTCGCCGCGCTGCTCGCGGCGATCCCCCAGGCGCTCGTGCGTGACCGGCTCGAAGGCGCCTCGCGTATCCGCGGAGCCTGAGCCCGTGCTCCAGATCCACAACTCCATGACCGGCCGCAAGGAGGCATTCGTGCCGCTGGTGCCCGGCCAGGCGGGGATGTACGTCTGCGGCATGACGGTCTACGACCACATCCACGTCGGGCACGCGCGCTCGCAGGTCGTCTTCGACATCGTGCGACGGTGGCTGCGCGCTTCGGGCCACCGGGTGACCTACGTTCGCAACATCACCGACATCGACGACAAGATCCTCGATCGCGCGCGCGAGCGCGGCGAGGACTACCGGTCGCTCACTTCACGGTTCATCGCGTCGATGGACGCGGATCTGGCCGCGCTCGGCATCGAAAAGCCGGACCATGAACCACGGGCGACCGACTATATCCCCGAGATCACGGCCATGATTGAGCGGCTGGTGGCGCGCGGTTTCGCCTATGCCGGAACGAACGGCGACGTCTACTATTCGGTCGCCCGGTTCCCGGGCTACGGCCGGCTGTCGGGGAAGAAACTGGCGGACCTGCGCGCCGGAGCCCGCGTCGAGATCGACGAGGCGAAGCGGGACCCGCTCGACTTCGTGCTGTGGAAGCGCGCGAAGGCCGGCGAACCGGCGTGGGAATCACCCTGGGGGCCGGGCCGGCCCGGCTGGCACATCGAGTGCTCCGCCATGGCCGTCGCCATCCTCGGCCCGGCGTTTGACATCCACGGCGGCGGCATGGACCTCAAGTTCCCGCACCACGAGAACGAGATTGCTCAGAGCTGCGCCGCCTGCGACGCGCCTTTCGCCAGGGTCTGGATGCACAACGGCTTCGTGCGCGTCGATGACGAGAAGATGTCCAAGTCGCTCGGCAATTTCTTCACGGTCCGCGAAGTGCTGCCTCGGCTCCGCCCGGAGGTGCTGCGCGCCTTCCTCCTGTCCTCGCACTACCGCGCGCCGGTCAGCTACACCGACGAAAATCTGCGCCAGGCCGATGCCGCCCTGCAGCGCCTCTACCTGGCGCTGCGGGACGTCGCACCGGCCGGGCGATATGCGCCGGGCGCCGCCTCGCGCGAGTTCGCCGAGGCCATGGATGACGACTTCAATACGCCGGGCGCGATCGCCGCGCTGCAGGCGGGCGCACGCGACCTGAATGTCGCCAGATCCTCGGGGGAGGGGCCATTGGCCGCGGCGCTTGCGGCGGAACTGCGTCAACTGGCGGGGACGCTGGGCCTGCTGGGTTGCGCGCCGGAGGAATGGCTGGCGACGGCTTCGTCGCTCGCCTCGGGACTATCCGGCGCAGGACTCGACGCCGGCGCCGTCGAGCGCCTGGTCGCACTCAGGATCGAGGCGCGCCGCGCGCGCAACTGGGCCGAGTCCGACCGGATACGCGATGAGCTTTCAGCGAACGGCGTCGTGCTCGAGGACGGCGCGTCCGGCACCACCTGGCGGCGGCGCTAACGAAGGGGACGCACCCCTTCACGAATATGAAGGGGTGCGTCCCCTTCGTTATCTTCGCCGCACCGCCGACTCGAGTGTGTTTTTCATGAGCGCCGCGATGGTCATTGGGCCGACGCCGCCGGGCACGGGCGTGATCCATCCCGCCCGTTTGGCCGCCTCGCCATATTCGACGTCGCCGACGAGCTTGCCGTCCGCGAGCCGGTTGATGCCGACATCGATCACGACCGAGCCCGGCCGGATCCAGGCGCCGGGCACGAACCGGGGCTTGCCGATCGCGGCGACGAGGATCTCCGCCTCACCGACGTGACGCGCGAGGTCGCGCGTCTGGCTGTGGCAGACCGTGACGGTCGCCGCCTTCATCAGGAGCTCGAGCGCCATCGGGCGGCCCACGATGTTGCTTTGGCCGACAATCACCGCATTCCGGCCGCGGGCCTCGAGGCCCTCGCGCTCCATCATCAGGATGATGCCGTAGGGCGTGCAGGGCCGCTGCACCGGCATGCGCTGGACGAGCCGCCCGACGTTGTACGGATGGAAGCCGTCGACGTCCTTGGAGGGCTCGATGCGCTCGAGCACCGCGACCGGCGCAATGTGCGCCGGCAGCGGCAGCTGCACCAGGATGCCGTCGATCGCGGGATCGGCGTTCAGCCGGTCGATCAGGGCGAGGAGCTCCGCCTCGCCCGTCGACGCCGGCAGGTCGTGCGCGACCGAGACGATGCCGGTCTCCTCGCAGGCGCGGCGCTTGTTACGCACATAGACGGCCGACGCGGGGTTGTCGCCGACCATGACGACGGCGAGACCCGGCCTTCGCGATCCCGCGCGCTCGAGCGCGTCCGCGCCGGCCCGGACTTCGAGCCGGATTTCCTGTGCAATCCGTTTGCCGTCGATGACCTTAGCGCTCATGCAGCGGACGCCTTGTCAAAACCGCCTGTCGCTCCGATGAGTGTTGCGGCAGGTACCCGTACGGTAGGCTTGAGGTGCGGATTCCATACCTCGATCGTCGGCACCGTGCCCGTCGACGGTCCGGGATTCCAGGCCTCGTGCCAGTGCGCATTCGCCCGGCACGATGAGGGAGAAAAGGCAGACGACCCGCGTAATTCACGGCCGCAGGCCGGTCGGCCGACCATGACGGTCCCTGGAAACCACAGGCTGGCGGCCACTTCGGGCGCCGGATCAATGTCACCGGAAATTCCGAGCCCGAGGTCGGCGCACATTTCCGGCAGACTTTGCGCGCGAAACCGACGGGTGCCGTGGTCGGGCTCGCTCGTTGCTCAGGCTCCGTGACCCCCTTCCCTGGACCGGGCGACATTCCAGAAACTCTAGGCCGGCCCCCTGCGAGGGAGCCGGCCCGAGTCGATCAGAGGAACGCGTTCTCGCTAGTCTCTCCCGAAATGCGCGACCACGCGCGCGTACACCAGGATGCCCGGAGTGTCATAGGCCGATGGATCGAAGCCGTTGAGCGCGCAACTGTTGCAGGGCGGCGGGTCTTCGTCGAACAAGTTGTTGGCGCCGAAGGTGATGGCCCAGCTGCCGTCCATGAATTGGGAAGGCGTCCAGGTGACCTGCATGTCCACGTAGGTCTTCGACGCCAGATCGACTCTTGCATTGGAGTCGAAGACCGACTCAATGTAGCGTGCCGAGACCGATGCCGCCCAGTCGGCGAGCGACCAGTCGACCGTCAGGTTGGACTTCCACTCTGGATACGCGGCTCCGAGATCGCCGGTTTCCGTGCCGACCAGCTTGACTTTCTGGAATCCGGTCGACGTCGGTGTGATCTCCGTGTACTCGTCCAGCTTGTTGGTCTGCCACAGAACTCCAAATCGGCCCCCGCGGAATGCCGGCGCTAACCAGCGAATGTTGAGATCCCAGCCATTCGTGTCGATTCCGCCGATATTGAGGAGCTGATTGGCGAAGCTGTTGATGACGCCGCCCTGCGTGCGTCCGATTCCGCTGCAAAGAACCGGGTCGAGTGTTTCCGCGCATCCATTGATCTGGACCTGCGCGTCGAGTGCGGCGATCGCCTTTTCCAGCTCGATGTTGAAGTAGGTAAGCTCGAACGACAGGCCGTCGGACCAGGCTGAACCCTCCGCCCAACGCGGGCTGTACACGAATCCGGCCGTGTAGCTGTTGGTCGTGGTCTCCGGGACGAGGTTCGGGTTGCCGCCCGTCGTCACCGAGATCTGCGGGTTGAATTGCTCATAAGTGTTGGGTACGCCAAGTTGTGCGCAGTTGGCCTGGACCGCGGCGCTGGCGGGCGGCCCGCCATTGACGCCGGCATAGTCGGAGCACGGGTCTGCGATCGTCGTGTCGAAGCGGGCAGTCGATCCGAACAACTCGCCAATGCTCGGAGCGCGTATGCCCTCGGAGTACGATCCGCGCAACAGCAGGTCCTCGACCGGCCGCCAGTTGATGCCGAATTTCGACGCCGTTTGACTGCCGAATGTCGAGTAATCGGAGGTGCGCACCGCCGCCGTCAGCTGTAGCAGGTCTGCGCCGACGTGATCCTTGAGAAGCGGAATCTGCAGTTCACCGTAGAACTCGTCAACATCGTATTGTCCGGAGGTGGGTGTCGAGGGCACACCCGCGCTCTCGCCGGCCGTGTAGATCGCGTCCGGCAGGTAGAAGCCGCTCTGGTCACGGTGCTCGAAACCGATCGCGAAATCGAGGCCTCCCGCCGGCAACGATACGATCGTGCCCGCGAGGTTGACGTTGAAGTCCTTCAGCTCCTGTTCGCTCGTGTCATGCAGCACGGGCCGGATGAAATCCAGCATCTCCTGTGTGATCGTGCCGCTGCCGTCGCCCTGGCCGCCAAACATGTTGAATGGCACGCAACCCGGGATCGGATCGGGAACGGTCGGGACGCCGCCTACGTCAACGATCTGGCCGCAGGCCGTAGTCGTTGCGCCGTTGATGCCGGCGACCACGCCTGGGCCCAGAGCCTCGCTCAGCTTGCGGGAGTTGTAGCTGCCGTGAGTCGTTTGATCGGCGTTGTTGCGTGACCAGACGCCGGTGATGTCCCAGTAGAAATCACGATCGGCGAACTGGAAGTCGCCGCGGAAGCCACCGCTGAGGTACCACGTATTCACATTCTGCTCGAATACGCGCGGGCCGCCTTCGAGCGGGCGACGGCCGATGAAGTAATCGGTTCCGCCGGTCGCCGTGTCGGTACTGTCGTTCAAGGTGAAGCCAAGCGGGTTGTACGGGTTGTCGACATCAACCTCAATCGTGTCAAGGAAATTGCCGTTGCCTGCTTCAGGTCCGATGAACAGCGGCTCCGGCGCGGCCTGGTTCGTCGATCGACGCTGGTTGAACAGCCCCTTGACGAAAAAGCTGGCATGGTCGGTCAGGTTGTACTCACTCTGGGCGAAGAGACCGATACGCTCGCTCGGCGTCTGAATGAGATTGTACGGCTGGAAATTGTACCGATCGCCATCGCCGAAGTCGTGAAAGTCACCGGTCGTGGGATCTGCCGGGTTGTACAACGGAGCGCCTGTCACCCCATCGTTGATCGTCAGATCATGATGCTCGCCGGTATTCGGATCGTTGAAGAAGAATCGCCCTTGCGGCGTACCGGAACTGCAACCACCCGCCAAGCACGAGTTCGTGTATGGCAGTGGAAACTGCGAGATCGCGCGATCTTTCGAATTGACGCGGCCCTGCCTCGTGTACTCCGCGCTGAAGAATGAATGTGACCGCTCATTCGACGATCCCAGCGAAACGCTCCACTGGTCAGTAGTGCCGTCGCCCTGGTCGTATTGACCGGCATAACCCGAGAACTCGATTCCGTCGAAGTCTTTCTTGGTGATGACGTTGATCACGCCGGCGATGGCGTCCGAACCATAGATGGAGGAGGCGCCGTCCTGCAGGACTTCAATGTGATCGATGATGCTCGCCGGAATCGTATTGAGGTCGGTCGCCGCCGAGACGCCGCTTGCCGATGCTTCATTGACCCAACGGACGCCGTCGACCAGCACGAGGACGCGTTTTGGGCCGAGGTGCCTGAGGTCAGCCGTTGTCGCGCCGGCGCCGAGGCCGCCGCCATCCGGCGGAAACCCCTGGTTGCCGCTGAAATTGAATCGCGTGTTGATAGAACCGCCGGAGACCGGCATGTGCTGCAGAATGTCCCCGACCGACGTCTGGCCGGTTTTCTCGAGGTCCTCACTCGACAACGTGATGACCGGTGCCGGTTGATCGAGCGGACTTTGGCGGATGCGTGACCCCGTGATTACGACCTCGTCCAGCGCTGCACCCTGTGCGAATGTCGGCATGGAAGTGAGCGCTGCGGTCAGACCGGCGGCGCCACCAATCGCGAACTGGATGGCGTGTGCCAACGGCGTCTTTGTCTTCACGAGCGACCCCCTCGATTGTATAAAAGCGACAATCGCGTAGCGACTGCGACGGCTGAAATCTACACCTATCGGCGACAGGATTGCTACTGTGGCTTGGAAGAGACAGTGTGGTCCGGCGAACCGGCGCCGGGGCCGCGGTAGCCGGGCAAATTGACGCGACCGGGGGGCCTTCGTACGATGCCGGCGCGTCGGGGCATGGCGCAGTCTGGTAGCGCATCTGCTTTGGGAGCAGAGGGTCGGGGGTTCAAATCCCTCTGCCCCGACCACTTCGCTGGCACGCAGGCGCCCGTAGCTCAGCCGGATAGAGCAGCGGATTTCTAATCCGCCGGTCGGGGGTTCGAGTCCCTCCGGGCGCACCATTCACGCGCCCCCAGGCGCCTTCCTATATAATTTTCGCGGACCACGATGGCGGGCGTAGCTCAGCTGGTAGAGCCCCGGATTGTGATTCCGGCCGTCGCGGGTTCGAATCCCGTCGCTCGCCCCAAAAAATCACCTGGGCCATTAGCTCAATTGGTAGAGCTGCGGACTCTTAATCCGTCGGTTGTAGGTTCGAGTCCTACATGGCCCACCATTTCCGGGCTGCATTGAAACGTCGCTGGACTGGCGCCATGCGTGAAACACGACGCGAGATTCCGGAGCCCAGCTATCACTGGCCGGGCGGGTTGACTGCGGACGACGACCCGACGCCCCTCGAGTCGGCGCTCGCGGCGCTCAAGATCGGCGCGATCCTCGCGGCCGGCGTCACCATCGTCTTTTTCTATCTGGCGACCTACACCGGTTTCGTCGTGGCGCGGGCCGGTGCGAGCCTGGGGGTGCTGGCCGCCTTCGTGTCGCCGAGCGTGATCGCCTTCCTGCGGACCGCCTGGACGCGTCGCCGGCGCCGGCCCCCGGCCTCCTGAGCCCCTTCAGCTATACTGAACGGCTGTAAAAGCGGCGGGGCGCCGCGTTTTCGGGGCCGGTTCCAGATGCGAAAGTGGCGGAATTGGCAGACGCGCCGGATTTAGGATCCGGTGGGGAAACCCTTGAGAGTTCGAGTCTCTCCTTTCGCACCACGAGGTTGATCGTTCGATGATGGTTTCAGTGGAGACGCTGCCGGGACTCGAGCGCCGCATCGAAGTGTCGGTGCCGGCAACCCGCGTGCGTCAGCAGGTTGATGCGCGCCTGCTGAAGGTGAGCCGCACCGTGCGGATCAAGGGCTTCCGGCCGGGCAAGGCGCCGATTCACGTGGTCCGCAAGCACTATGGTCCGCAGGTGCGCGAGGAAGTCGTTACCGACCTGATTCGCGAGACCTTTGCGGAGGCGTTGCGCCAGGAGAAGCTCCAGCCCGCGGGCGGGCCGCGCATCGAGCCGCAGAAAACCGGCGAACCCGATGACCTGCGCTATACCGCGACCTTCGAGGTCTATCCGCAGATCGAGCTGAGGAACCTGGACGGCATCCAGCTGTTGCGGCCGACGGCGTCCGTCTCCGAGGGCGACGTCGACGCCATGATCGAAAGCCTGCGCCAGCAGCGGCCGAACTGGACCGAGGTCGCACGCGGCTGCCAGGACCGTGACCGCATCGCCCTCGATTTCGAGGGCCGCATTGCCGGAGAGGCTTTCGAGGGCGGCAAGAGCGAGAACCTCGTGACCGTCCTCGGAGCCGGGCGGTTGCTGCCGGACTTCGAGCAGGGCGTGCGGGGCGCCGCCGCCGGGGAGAAGCGGGAATTCGACCTGCGATTCCCGGACGAATACACGGCGCAACACCTGGCCGGCAAGACGGCGCGCTTCCAGGCGATCGTGCGCAAGGTCGAGGAAAGCCACCTGCCGGAGCTCGACGCGGCGTTCTGCGAGGCATTCGGCGTGACCGAAGGCGGTCTCGATGCGCTGCGCGCCGAGGTGCGGGAAAACATGGAGCGCGAACTCGCGCAGGCGGTGGACGCAAGGCTGAAATCGCAGGTCATGGAGCAGCTGCTTGCGGCCAACCCGATCACGGTGCCGAAAGCGCTCATCGAGGCGGAAATCCGCGACATGCAGGTCGAGTTCCTGCGCCGCAGCGGCAGCCGCGATACACGGCAGCTTCCGACGCGGGATTCCTTCGAGCCGCCCGCCCGGCGCCGGGTTGCGCTCGGCCTGATCCTGAATGAAGTGATTCGCAAGGCGGGCATCCAGGCGGATGCCGCCAGGCTCCAGAGCCGGCTCGACGAACTGGTGTCGACTTACGCGGACCCGGACGAGGCGCGGCGGCAATACCTGCAGAACGAGGCGGCGACGCGGCAGCTGCAGATGTCGGTTCTCGAGGACCAGGCCGTCGCCTGGATCATCAGTGCGGCCAAGGTCACGGACCAGCCGGGCAGTTTCAAGGACATCATGAACTTCGGCGTCGATCCGGCGTCCGAGACAGTGGGGTGACAACCGTGGGCGGCAGTATCGAAACGAAGGCATTGAATCTGGTCCCCATGGTGGTCGAGCAGACTGCCCGCGGGGAACGGGCCTACGACATCTATTCCCGGCTCCTGAAAGAGCGCGTCGTCTTCATCGTGGGCGAAGTCGAGGACCAGATGGCCAATCTGATCGTGGCCCAGCTGCTGTTCCTCGAATCGGAGAACCCGGACAAGGACGTCCACCTGTACGTGAATTCGCCGGGCGGCGCCGTCACGGCGGGGCTCGCGATCTACGACACCATGCAGTTCATCAAGCCGGACATCAGCACGATCTGCGTGGGGCAGGCGGCCTCGATGGGTGCGGTGCTGCTGGCGGCGGGCGCGAAGGGCAAGCGTTACGCATTGCCGAATTCACGGATCATGGTCCACCAGCCGCTCGGCGGCTTCCATGGCCAGGCGACGGACGTCGAGATTCACGCCCGCGAAATCCTCGATGCTCGCCGGCGGCTCAACGACATCCTGTCGCGGCACACGGGCCAGTCGCTCGAAAAGATCGGCAAGGACACCGACCGCGACAATTTCATGAGCGGGGAGCAGGCGCGCGAATATGGAATTGTGGACGGAGTCCTCGAAAAGCGGGGCCAGTTGCCGCAAGTTGGTTAGGAAGCAGTGAGACTTCGCTCGAGATTGCTTGGGCAACTGATTGAGATAGAAAAGGATTTTACCGACCGAAACCGGCATGCTATAAGAGGGATGCCGGCCTCCCGGCGGTCGAGGGGCGCGACCCATGGTCGATGACACGCGCGGCAAGCACGACGACGGCAAGCTGCTTTATTGCTCCTTCTGCGGCAAGAGCCAGCACGAGGTGCGCAAGCTGATTGCCGGCCCGTCGGTCTTCGTCTGCGACGAGTGCGTCGAGCTCTGCAACGACATCATTCGCGAGGAGCTCGAGGAGAAGCAGGAGCGGTCACGCGACCGCCTGCCGAAACCCCACGAGATCCGCAAGGTCCTCGACGAGTACGTGATCGGCCAGGACCGCGCCAAGAAAATCCTCGCGGTCGCGGTCTACAACCACTACAAGCGGCTCCAGGCCCGGCCCGGCGACAAGCGGCATCGCCACGAGAAGGACGAGGTCGAGCTCGCGAAGAGCAACATCCTGCTGATCGGGCCCACGGGCTGCGGCAAGACGCTGCTCGCCGAAACGCTGGCGCGGCTCCTGAACGTCCCGTTCACGATCGCGGACGCAACCACTCTCACCGAGGCCGGTTACGTCGGCGAGGACGTCGAGAACATCATCCAGAAGCTGCTCCAGAAGTGCGACTACGACGTGGAGAAAGCGCAGACCGGCATCGTCTACATCGACGAGATCGACAAGATTTCCCGGAAGTCGGACAATCCTTCGATCACGCGCGACGTGTCGGGCGAGGGCGTGCAGCAGGCGCTGCTGAAGCTGATCGAGGGCACGATCGCCTCGGTCCCGCCACAGGGCGGCCGCAAGCATCCGCAGCAGGAATTCCTCCAGGTCGACACCACGAACATCCTGTTCATCTGCGGCGGCGCCTTTGCGGGCCTCGAGAAGATCATCGAGAAACGCAGTTCCCGGGGCGGAATCGGCTTTGCGGCCGAAGTGCGGGCGCCGTCGGAGCGCCCCCTGGGCGCCGACCTTTTCAAGGACGTCGAGCCCGAGGACCTCATCAAGTTTGGCCTGATCCCGGAATTCGTCGGCCGCCTGCCGGTCGTCGCGACCCTCGAGGAGCTGGACGAGGACGCGCTGGTCACCATCCTGACCCAGCCGCGGAATGCCCTGTCCAAGCAGTATGCGCGGCTCTTCGAAATGGAAAACGTGGAGCTGGAACTGCGCGACGACGGCCTGCGGTCGGTCGCCCGCAAGGCCATGGACCGCAAGACCGGCGCCCGGGGCCTGCGCACGATCCTGGAAAACGTGCTGCTCGACATCATGTACGACCTGCCGTCACTCAAGAACGTGGCCAAGGTCGTCGTCGACGAAACCGTCATCCTGGGCGATACCAAGCCTTACCTCGTTTACCGCAGCGAAGAGTCGCAGGTGACCGCCCCGGAGATCCGGCGCGCGGCGGGGTCGGATACGCACTGAGCGCGGGAGCCGCGTCCAGAGGGGACAGTCCCCTTCAGCGAGCGGCCGGCACGGCAGTGAAGTCCGTCGCAGCTGAAGGGGACAGTCCCCTGCAAAGCTCCTTCACGCGCTTCGGGATTGCGACTTGTAGCGCACACCTGCCGCCCCCATGACGTATTCTTCCTGACGTCACGCTGGCGCCCCCGCGCCCGAGGATCCGACAGTGCCCGAAGAGAAAAGCCAGTCCCCGAGTGCCCCCGAGGCCGCCCGCGTACCGGTCCTGCCGCTGCGCGACGTCGTGGTTTATCCGCACATGGTGATTCCGCTGTTCGTCGGCCGGGACAAGTCGATCCACGCCCTGGACGAGGCCATGCGCCGCGACAAGCAGGTCCTGCTGGTAGCCCAGAAGCAGGCCGAGGTCGACGACCCGAAGCCCCGTGACCTGTACACGGTCGGGACGGTGGCCACGATCCTGCAGCTGCTGAAGCTGCCCGATGGCACCGTCAAGGTCCTGGTCGAGGGCGTCGCCCGCGCCATGGTCGAGAACATGGACGTCGACGGCTACTTCACCGCCGACATGACGCCGCTGCCGGACATCGAGCAGTACGAGGAGCGCGAGATCGACGTGCTGACGCGCTCGGTCATATCGCACTTCGAGCAGTACGTGAAGCTCAACAAGAAGGTGCCGCCCGAGATCCTGACGTCCCTCGCGGGGATCGAGCAGCCGGGCCGGCTCGCCGACACGGTCGCGGCCCACATGGCGCTCAAGCTCTCCGAGAAGCAGAAAGTCCTCGAGTCGCAGGACGTCCGCGCGCGCCTGGAACAGGTCATGTCCCTGATCGAGGGCGAGATGGAGGTGCTGCAGATCGAGAAGAAAATCCGCGGCCGCGTCAAGTCGCAGATGGAGAAGAGCCAGCGCGAGTACTACCTGAACGAGCAGATGAAGGCGATCCAGAAGGAGCTCGGCGACCTCGAGGACGCCCCGAACGAGCTCGGCGACCTCGAAAAGCGCATCGCGAAGGCCGGCATGCCGAAGGAGGCGCGCGAGAAGGCGACGGCCGAGCTCAGCAAGCTGAAGCTGATGTCTCCGATGTCGGCCGAGGCGACGGTCGTGCGCAACTACGTCGACTGGCTCGTGAAGGTGCCCTGGAAGAAACGCACCAAGATCCACCAGGACATCGCCGCCGCACAGAAGGTCCTCGACGAAGACCATTTCGGTCTCGAGAAGGTCAAGGAGCGCATCGTCGAGTACCTCGCCGTCACGCAGCGCGTGAAGCGCCTCAAGGGCCCCATCCTCTGCCTGGTCGGGCCCCCGGGCGTCGGCAAGACTTCGCTGGGGCAGTCCATCGCGCGGGCGACCAACCGCAAGTTCGTACGCATGAGCCTCGGCGGCGTGCGCGACGAGGCCGAGATCCGCGGCCACCGCCGCACGTACATCGGTTCGCTGCCCGGCAAGGTGCTGCAGAACATGGCGCGCACCGGCGTCAGGAACCCGCTGTTCCTGTTCGATGAAGTCGACAAGATGTCGATGGACTTCCGTGGAGACCCGTCGTCGGCGCTGCTCGAGGTGCTCGACCCCGAGCAGAACGCCTCGTTCTCGGACCACTACCTCGAGGTCGACTTCGACCTCTCCGAGGTCATGTTCGTCTGCACGGCGAACACGCTCAACATCCCGGCGCCGCTTCTCGACCGGATGGAAGTGATCCGGCTGCCCGGCTACACCGAGGACGAGAAGCAGAACATCGGGCGCCGCTTCCTGCTGCCGAAGCAGGTCCGGCAGAACGGGCTCAAGGAAGGCGAGCTGACGATCGACGATCCCGCGATTCTCGACATCATCCGCTACTACACGCGCGAGTCGGGCGTGCGCAACCTCGAGCGCGAGACGGCGAAGATCTGCCGCAAGGCGGTCAAGCAGCTCCTGCTCGAGCCGGAGACCCGGAAGATCGCGGTGACGTCGGACAACCTGGACGTTTTCCTCGGCGTGCGCCGTTTCCGATTCGGCCGCGCAGAGGAGGCGAACCGGGTCGGCCTCGTCACCGGGCTCGCCTGGACCGAGGTCGGCGGCGAGCTGCTCACGATCGAGTCGGCCGTCGTGCCCGGCAAGGGCAAGCTCCTCTACACGGGCCAGCTCGGCGAGGTGATGCAGGAGTCGATCCAGGCCGCGATGACGGTCGTGCGCAGCCGCGCCGACGTATTCGGGCTGGCGACCGACTATCACCAGAAAATAGATGTCCACGTGCACGTACCCGAAGGCGCGACGCCGAAGGACGGCCCGAGCGCGGGCATCGGGATGTGTACGGCACTGGTCTCGTCACTCACCAAGATCCCGGTGCACGCCAGCGTCGCCATGACGGGCGAGATCACGCTGCGCGGAGAGGTCCTGCCGATCGGCGGGCTCAAGGAGAAGCTGCTGGCCGCGCAGCGCGGCGGCATCGAAACCGTGCTGATCCCGAGCGAGAACGAGAAAGACCTCGTCGAGATTCCGGAGAACATCAAGGACAAGCTCGACATCCGGCCGGTCAAGTGGATCGACGAGGTGCTCGAGATTGCGCTCGAGCGCAGCCCGCTGGTCACGACGACGACGGCGGCACCGAAGCCCGCGCCCGTCGAGACGCCCACCAAGGAGTCGGAGCGCCGCGGCGGCCGCCGCCCGGTCAAGCCGATCCAGCCGCACTGAGGCCGACCCGCGCGCTTGGCCTTCCGGGGGGCGATGCCGTATAGTTGCGCGCCTCCGAGGGGGCCGGTATCCGGTCCACCGGGGTGCTTAGCTCAGCTGGTAGAGCGTCGCCCTTACAAGGCGAAGGTCGCAGGTTCGAAACCTGCAGCACCCACCAGTGACCTGGAGCGGTAGTTCAGTTGGTTAGAATACCGGCCTGTCACGCCGGGGGTCGCGGGTTCGAGTCCCGTCCGCTCCGCCAATCATTCTCGTGAAGGGTCGCCAGGAATGGCGACCCTTTTGCGTTCAAGCCTGATGCCGCCGCGATTGAATCTCGCGCGCCGGGACTCGCTCGCTCGTTCCGCCGGAACCTAGTCACTCGCTCGCGAGCCCGGCTCGCCCGATTCATTCGCGACAGCCGCCGCCGGAGCTGCCGCGGGGTCGTGCTTGGCGAACCAGGCGAGGATGTAGGCGACGCGGGCGTTGAGCTGGCTGGGGTGGAGGTCGAGGGAGTGGGAGGCGCCGGGGACGCGGACGAGGAGGGTGTCGACGCCGCGCAGGCGCAGGGCCTCGTAGAACTGCTCGGATTCGGAGATCGGCGTGCGGAAGTCCTGCTCGCCCGTCACGACCAGGGTCGGCGTCGTCACGTTGCCGACCCGCGACAGCGGCGAACGCTGCCAGTACGCCTCGTAGTCTTCCCAGGGCGGCGCGCTGAACCAGTACTTGTAGAAGTAGTTCGGCAGGTCGGCCGTCAACGCGAAGCTCGCCCAGTTGATGACGGGCTTCTGCACGGCGGCGGCGCGGAAGCGGTCGGTCGTGCCGACAATCCACGCGGAGAGCACGCCGCCGCCGCTGCCGCCCGTCACGAACAGCCGGTCGGGATCCACGCCGCCGCGGGCGACCGCGGCATCCACGGCCGACATGAGGTCGTCGAAATCGCGGCCGGGGTAGGCGTGATGAATCAGGTTGCCGAACTCCTCGCCATAGCCCGTGCTGCCGCGCGGATTGGCGAACAGCACGTTGTAGCCGGCGGCCGCATACAGCTGCAGTTCGGCGCCGAAGCGCGGCCCGTAGTTCGCGAACGGCCCGCCGTGGATTTCGAGGATCAGCGGGTATTTCTTCGACGCGTCGTAGCCGGGTGGACGGATGAGCCAGCCCTGCACGCGGCGGCCGTCGACTGCCGACGTGCTCCAGATCTCCTCGAGCTGGCCGAGTTCGCGCTCGCCGAGCAGGTCGGCATTGAGGTCGGTCAGGCGCCTGGATTTTCCGCCGTCATGGAGGCCGACCTGGGCGGGATCGAGCGCGGCGTTCGCGCTGTAAGCGATCGAGCCGTCGCGGGCGACGGTGAATGACCCGCCGCCGTAGGGACGCGACCAGCCCTCGCCCCCGAGGTCGTCCACGAGGTTCGTCACGCGGCCCGCGAGGTCGGTTTCGGCGATGCGGGTCGTACCCTGGTCGTCGAAGCTGAAGTAAATGTGCCGGCTGTCACGGCTCCAGGCGGGACTCGTGACGTCGCGATCGAGGTCCCCGGCCAGCTCGCGGATCTCGCCGCTGTCGCGACGCAGAAGGTAGAGCCTTGCGCGCTGGTATCCCTGGTAGCGGTCGTCAAAGCCCGTGTAGGCGACGTACCGGCCGTCGGGCGATGCGGCGGGCTCGGCGTCCGGGCCGAAGCGCTTCGTCAGCGCGCGGATCGCGCCGGTCGCCACCTCGACCGCATAAATTTCGCTGTCATTCGGCACCGAATCCGCGTCCTTGCGCCGGTTGGCGGAAACGAGCAGTTCGCGGCCGTCCGCCGACCAGGCGAGGCCATCGTGGTCCCAGGGTCCGTCGGTCAGCTGGCGCGCCGAGCCGCCGTCCGCCGGCACCACGAACACCTGGCCATAGGCGTCAGGCAGGAAGCCCTCGCCATCCGAGCGGTAGACCATGCGATCGATGGCCTTGAGCGGTTCGGCCCATTTCGCGCCTTTCGGCGCTTCCGGGAGATTCACCTTGAGCGGCTCGCGCTTGATCGCCACGCGCATCACGAAGGCGAGCTGCCTGCCATCGGGCGACCAGGCGAGGCGCGCCGGCGCCTCGACCAGGTTCGTCACGCTTGCGGTGACGCCTTGCGCGAACCAGTGCACGTGGATCTGCGCGCCGTCCGCGTCGGTTGCGATGAAGGCGAGCCGCTTGCCGTCCGGCGACCAGCGCGGGCTCGATTCGCCGCCCGTCCCGCCCGCGAGCGGCCGGTGGTTGGCGCCGTCCCGGTCGACGAGCCAGATCGTGCGGCGGCGGCTGTCGGTCTTGATGTCGAAGGACTGGCGGACGTAGGCAACCTGCGTGCCGTCGGGCGAAATCTCCGGGTCGCTCGCCCATTCGAGGCCGAAGACATCCATCGGCGAGAACACGGGCTTCGACGACGCGGCCTGGGCCGTCGGCCATGCGGCCACCAGCGTGAACAACAGGGTGACGGCACGAATCGGCATCGCGGACTCCTGGCTGCGGCCCGGAAGGCGGTCATGCTACCCTAGCGCCCCGTTTTTTGCGGGCCCGGCGCAAACATGCTGCAGACCATCCACGACAAACTGAAGGGCATCTTCGCAGTCGCGATCCTGGTCGCGCTCGGCGTGGTCTTCGTTTTCTGGGGCATCAATTTCAGCTCGAACGTCGGCGGCAGCTCGAGGGCCGAGGGCGTCGAGGTCAACGGCCGCGAAATACGCGTCGAGGAAGTGCGGCGGAACTACCAGGAAGAGCTGTCACGGGCGCAGGCCGCGCTCGGCGATGCGGGCGTACCGGAGCAGATGCGCACGGCGATCCAGCAGCGCGTGCTCGACCAGGCGGTGCGCGCCGAGCTTATCCGGCAACGGACGAAGAAGCTCGGCTTCGAGGCGACGGACGCGGAAGTACTCGAGACCATCCGCGGGATCCCGGCGTTCCAGGTCGACGGGAAATTCTCGCCGGACGCGTATCACGCGGCGCTGCGGTCGATCGGCATGACGCCCGATCGCTTCGAAGGCGAGCAGCGCGAATACGTGCTGGCCCGGCAGCTCGACAGCGGCATCTACAACTCGGCATTCGTGCTCTCGTCGGAGCTGGAGCATGACGTGGCGCTGCGCCGCGAAACGCGGACTCTCGCGTGGGCGACGCTGCCGGCGCAGGCGTTCGATCAGGACGTGAAACTCGACGACGCGGCTATCCGGCAGTACTACGCGGCGAACGGGTCGCGGTACATGACCGAGGAGCAGGCCACGGTCGAATTCGTCGAGCTCGACATCGACGAGTTCGCCGCCCGGGAATCCGTGACGGAGGAGGCGCTCCGCCAGTACTACGAGGAAAACAAGGCGCGCTACACGCAGCCCGGCCGGCGCCACGCTCGCCACATCCTGATCGAGGCCGGCAAGGACGAGGAGGCCGCGCGGGCGAAGGCGCAGCGCGCCTACGAGCGCGCGAAGGCGGGCGAGGACTTTGCGTCGCTCGCGCGCGAACTGTCCGACGACACCGGATCGAAAGCATCGGGCGGTGATCTCGGTGATGCCGAACGCGGGGACTTCGTCGGGCCGTTCGGAGACGCGCTCTGGAGCATGAAACCGGGCGAGATCCGCGGGCCGGTGAAGACCGAGTTCGGCTGGCACGTCATCAAGCTCGAAAGCGTGACCCCGGAGAAGACGCGCAGCTTCGAAGAAGTGCGCGCCGAGCTCGAGCCCGAGCTGCGCCGCGCCCAGGTCGAGAAGGCTTTCGGCGACGCGCAGGAGGAACTCGACACGCAGGCCTTCGAGGCCTCCGGCAACCTGGACGCCGTCGCCGCGCGCCTGAACCTGCCGGTCAAGCGCGTCGAGCATTACACCCGCGCCGGCAGCGCCGAGCTTGGCGCGTCGCCGAAATTGACCGCGGCGGTGTTCTCGCCGGAGGTGCTGGCCGGTCGCGAGCTGAGGACGGTCGAGCTCGCCCCCGGCAAAGTCGTCGCACTGGGCGTCAAGGCCTACGAACCCGCGAAACAAAAGCCGCTCGAAGCGGTGCGCGACGAGGTCGTCCGGTCGGCACGACTCGAGGCGGCCGGCGAGCTGGCTGCCGAGCGTGCCTCCGAAGTCGTCGCGGAACTCGACCGGGGCGACGCTTCCTGGCCGGCTGCGGTCGCGAACTGGAAGGGCGATGCAGCGACCCGGGAACCCAGGACGGTCGGCCGCGACGAGGCCGGCCTGCCGGCCGCAGTCAGGGACGCGGCATTTCGCGCCCCCCGGCCCGAAAGCAAGCCGCGGTACGGGGTTGCCGCGCTCGCGGGCGGGGACACGGCGGTGTGGATGTTGAAGGCGGCCCTGCCGGGCAGTCTTGCCGCGCTGAAGCCGGAGGAGCGCAACCGGGCGCATGACGAGGCGCGCAACCGGGCCGCGATGTCCGACGCGACGGTTTACGTCGCCTCCATGCGGGCCAACGCCGACGTGAACGTGAATCCGCAGGTGTTCGAGTAGGGGCGGCCGGGTGATCTGGCCGGCCGGACCAGCCCTCGCTCGCTCCGCCGGTACTTCAGTCGCTCGCTCGGGTGTCCGGCCGGCCAGATTCCCGGCCGCTACGTTCGGACACGCCGATTCACACCGCGTCTCGAACCACCGAAAGAGGAACCGGTCGGCCGCGCGCACGGGCGTGGCGGGGGTCCTGAGCGAGCGACTGAAGTTCCGGCGGAGCGAGCGAAGGAACCCCCGCCAGCCCGTGCAGCGCGGCAGGCAATTGCCTTATTCCGGGAAACTCATCCCGACGTGGGAGTAGCCCGCGTCCACGTACAGCGTCTCGCCGGTGATGCCCGCCGCAAGGTCCGAGCAGAGAAACGCCGCGGCGTTCCCGACGTCGTCGATCGTCACGTTCCGCTTGAGCGGGGACACCTGCTCGACGTGATGCAGCATCTTGCGGAAGCCCGGAATGCCGGCTGCCGCAAGCGTCTTGATCGGGCCCGCCGAGATCGCGTTCACGCGAATGTTCCTGGCGCCGAGGTCGGCTGCCAGGAACCGCACGTTCGCCTCGAGACTCGCCTTCGCGAGCCCCATGACGTTGTAGGAGGGGATCGACCGCACCGCGCCGAGATAGGAGAGCGTCAGCATCGCACCGGCGCGGCCTTCCATCAGCGGCAGGCCGGCGCGCGCGAGCGCAGTCAGGCTATAGCTCGAGACGTCATGGGCAATGGCGAAGCTCTCGCGCGTCGTCGCCTCGACGAAGCCGCCGGTCAGCGCCTCGCGCGGCGCGAAGGCGACCGAATGGACGATCACGTCGAGCGCCTGCCATTCGCTGCGGAGGCGGGCGAAAGCGGTCTCGATCTCGGCGTCGATTCCGACGTCGAGCGGCATCACGAGCGTCGAGCCGAGCTCGCCGGCGAGCCCGACGACACGCTCCTTGATGCGATCGTTCTGGTAACTGAAGGCGAGCTCGGCGCCTTCGCGGCGCATGGCCTGCGAGATGCCCCAGGCGATCGAACGATCGGTCGCAAGCCCGACGATCAGGGCCTTCTTGCCCGCGAGGAACCCCATGCCTTCCCTCCCGCCGATCTCAGCCGCCGACGCCCGACGCTCCCCCGACGTGAATCGTCAGGAACTGGCCGGCGCGCAAGGCCGTGCTGCGCCCCATGTTATTCCAGGCCTGGAGGTCGCGAACGGTGACCTTGAAACTGCGAGCGATCGCCGAGAGCGTGTCCCCGCGTTTTACCCGGTAGCTGACCTTGCCGGTGGACGCGGCGACCTGGACGGTCCCGGAGGCGGACTGCGCGCTGCCGCCGCTGCCGGCGACCTGCAGCCGCTGGCCGGGCTGCAGCACGGATTTCGAGGACAGGTGGTTCATGCGCGCGAGCTGCGCGACCGTCATCCCATAGCGACGCGAGATGCTCCACAAGGACTCGCCGTTCTTGACGCGATGGATCCGGCGCTCGAGATCGGATCCGAGGCCGGCCCTGAGCTGCGAGACGTCGCCTGCCGGCACCCAGAGCTCGTCGCCAGGCTGCAGGTCGGCGCGTTTGCCGGCGTTCATGCGGTCGATGAACGTCTCGGGCACCTTGTAGAGACCGGCGATGGAGGCGAGCGATTCGCCCGCGGCGACCGTGTGGACGCCGAGGCGCGCACGCTCGTTGCCGTCGAGATCGGCGAGCTTGTCGGCAAACCCGTCGGCGACGACCTCCGGAATCAGCACGCGGTGCGGGCCGTCCGGATCCGTGATCCAACGGTTCCACGCCGGGTTGAGCGCGTGCAGTTCCTCCGTGTCGACGCCCGCCAGGTCGGCCATCAGGCGCAGGTCCACCGGCCCCTCGGTCGGCACGACGCGGAAGTAGGGCGTGTCCGGGATCGGCGGCAGATAGAAGCCATAGGCCTCGGGCGTGCGAATCATCTTCGCGAGCGCGATCAGCTTCGGCACGTAGGCCCTGGTTTCCGCGGGCAGCGACAGGGAGAAGAAGTCGGTCTTGCGCCTCAGCGCGAGATTCCGGTTGATCGCGCGCTGGATGTTGCCTGAGCCGTAGTTGTAGGCGGCTATCGCGAGGAACCAGTCGCCGTTGAAGCGGTCGTGAAGCTGCTGGAGGTATTCGAGTGCGGCGCGCGTGGACTCGACGACGTCGCGGCGCTGGTCCTGCCAGTAGTTCCGGCGCAGCCCGAAGCGTTCGCCGGTCGGCGCGATGAACTGCCAGAGGCCCGAGGCGTGGCTTCTCGAGTAGGCGAACGGATTGAACGCGCTCTCGACGACCGGAAGCAGCGCGAGGTCGCCGGGCAGGCCGCGCGCCTCCACCTCATTCACCACATGATGCAGGTATCGCTGCGCGCGGCCGAAGACGCGCGCGAGGTAATCGGGATTGCGCTGCAGCCATTCGATCTCGCGGTCGATACGCGGGTTGTCAACGTCCGGCAGGGAAAGCTCGCTGCGGATGCGCGCGATCACGTCGCCGTACCTGACGGCGGGGGCCAGCGGCTCCACGGAAGGCGCCTGGGCCTCGAGTTCCTCGGGCGGCGTTTCCGGCGCTTCGTCCTCGGCCGGGAACGCGACGTCGCCTGGTTCGTTGACGATCAGTTCCTCGGGCAGCGGGCCCGGCGCCGGATCGGGCGTGGTGGCGCAGCCGGCCGCTGCGAGTCCGCAGGCCGCCAGCAGGAGCGGGGAGAGGATCCGGATCCGCGTGTCAGTCATCGAAACGTATCCTTCCAGCTGCGGATTTCGGCGAACACGGCGACCGGCGTCGGCAGCATTCTGCCGGCGCGGCGTTCCGCCGATGATTTGACATTTTCATGCCGACTTCGCAGAAATGGATTGACGCGTTTCTCAAGCCCGATCGTTGACGGCAGCGTCGGGCGGCCGCGGGCGCGCTCCGAGGCCGCCGATTTGACATAGTCCATTATGACCGAGTTGCCCGGCTCGACCGCCATCGCAAAGCGCAGATTGGCCTCGGTGTACTCGTGACCGCAGAAAACGCGGGTCGTTTCCGGCAGGCCGGCCAGGGCGTCGAGAGAGCCCAGCATCTGTTCCGCAGTCCCCTCGAACAGCCGGCCGCAGCCGGCGCTGAACAGCGTGTCGCCGCAGAACAGCGCACCGTGCCCGACATAGGCGACGTGGCCGGCCGTATGACCCGGCACGTCCATGACGGTCATCTCGAGGCCGAGCGATTCGATGCGGGCGCGTTGCCCGCCACAGACCCGTTCGACGTCCACCGGCATCGGCTCGCGCGCCGGCCCGAATACGCGGGCACCGGTCTCCGAGACGAGACGTGCGACACCGCCGACATGGTCGGCGTGGTGATGCGTGGCGAGGATGGCCTCGAGGCGCAGGTCTTCCGCCTCGAGTGCCGCGAGCACGGGCGCGGCATCGCCCGGATCGACGACCGCGACGGTGCGCGGATCCGACGCGCCGCGGACCATCCAGATGTAGTTGTCCCGGAACGCCGGGATCGGGCGGACATCGAGCATGCTTGAAGTGTGCGTCATTCGCCGCCGCCCGGCCAACTGGCCGCGGCAGCGGGGCGGCGGTTATGCTTTGGCAATGACCGCGAAAGCAGTGGATCTCGACGCCTGGCTCGCCGGTCCGCTGGGCAGCATGCTGCTCGAACAGGAGCGCGCGATCGTCGCGGGCTCACTGGAATGCGCCTTCGGGCTGCATTGCCTGCAGATCGGCGCCTGGGGCGAGCCCGGCACGTTTCTCTCCGGTGCGCGAACCCGGCGCGCGGCGCTGGTCGCGGATCGCCCCTTCGCGGGCGCCGCGCTCGTCGCCGAGCCGGCGGCGCTCGCGCTTCAGTCCGACAGCGTTGACGTGATGCTGCTGCCGCATACGCTCGAGTTCGCGCCGGACCCGCATGAAGTGCTGCGCGAAGCGGCGCGGGTCCTTGCCGGCGAGGGCCAGCTCGTGGTGCTGGGCTTCGAGCCGCTCGGTAGCTGGTCTCTCCGCAATGCATTCACGGGAGGCGGTTGCCCGCCGGGCATCTGGCGCACGATCCCGGCCGCGCGACTCGCGGACTGGCTCAAGCTCGTCGGATTCGAGATCGGCCCCGCCGAGCGCTACCTGTACGCGCCGCCGATCGCGGGCCTGCGTGCCGCGAGGGCGCGTGGTTTCCTGGAACGCCTGGGGCGGCACGCCTGGCGGAGATTTTCCGGGGCTTACCTGCTGCATGCCCGCAAGCGCGTGCATTCGATGACGCCCGTGCGGCTGCGCCAGCGGCTGCGCACCGCGGTCATCGGGGGCCTCGCCGAGCCCGCCGCGCGGCGCGTCTCTTGAACCGCGTCGAGATCTACACGGACGGCGCCTGCCGCGGAAATCCGGGCGCCGGCGGCTGGGGCGTCGTGCTGCGCTATCGCGGCCGCGAGCGCGAGCTCTTCGGCGGCGAGCAGGGCACGACCAACAACCGCATGGAGCTCATGGCGGCGATCCGCGCGCTCGAGGCGCTGCAGCGCCGCTGCCGCGTTTCCCTTTACACGGATTCCCAATACGTGCGCGACGGCATCACGACCTGGCTGCCCGACTGGAAGCGTCGCGGCTGGCGGACCGCCGACCGCAAGCCGGTCAAGAACCAGGACCTGTGGCAGCGCCTCGACACCCTCGCCGCAGCGCATGACGTCGAGTGGCACTGGGTCCGCGGCCACTCGGGCCATCCGGAAAACGAACGCGCGGACGCACTCGCGAACCGGGGCATCGACGGGCTCCAGCGGGCCGGCCGGCCGGCCTAGCTGGTATCCTTCGGTACCGTGCGGCAAATCGTACTCGACACAGAAACGACCGGGCTCGAGCTCGCGGGCGGCCACCGCATCATCGAGATTGGCTGCGTGGAGCTGTTGCACCGGCGCGCCACCGGGCGCGACTGGCATCGGTACCTGCGCCCCGGGCGGGAAGTGGACCCGGGCGCCCTCGCGGTCCACGGGATCACGAATGAATTCCTGTCGGCGCAGCCGGCTTTCGCGGATGTCGCGCAGGAATTCCTCGCATTCATCGACGGCGCAGAACTCGTGATCCACAACGCGGAGTTCGACGTGGGGTTCCTCGACGCCGAACTGCGGGCGGCCGGGCTGCCGCACGCGATCGCCGATCGCTGCCGCATCTGCGACACGCTCGCGATGGCGCGCCGCATGCATCCCGGCCAGCGCAACAGCCTCGACGCCCTCTGCAAGCGCTACAACGTGGACAATTCGGGTCGCGGCCTGCACGGAGCGATGCTGGACGCACGCATCCTCGTGGATGTTTACCTCGCCATGAGCGGCGGCCAGGCAGCGCTCGGCCTCGAGACATCGGCCTCGGAAGGCGGAATCCCGGCAGCCGCCGGCGTGACGGCACGGGGCGCGGTCCGCATACCGGTCATCCGGGCGACGGAGGCGGAGCTTGCCGCGCACGAACGGTCGCTCGACGCCATCGAGCGTGCCTCGAACGGTCCAGCGATCTTTCGCGGCGAGGTATTGCGTGGCACGTAAGCAGGCAGCCGAGCTGTCGCTTCGAAGCTGCCGCATCGGCGTGATCGGCCTCGGCTACGTCGGGCTGCCGCTCGCGGTCGAGTTCGGAACCCGCTATGAGACGACCGGCTTCGATACCAACCCCGCGCGCATCGCAGAACTCCGCCGCGGCAGGGACCGCACGCTCGAAGTCGACTCGACGAGGCTCCAGGCCGCCGGGCGACTGAGATTCACGTCGGACCCGAAGGAGCTGAAGCGCTGCAAGGTTTACATCGTCACCGTGCCGACGCCGATCGACGGCGACAAGCGGCCGGACCTCGGCCCGCTCGAGCGCGCGAGCCAGTCCGTCGGCAAGCTGCTGAAACGTGGCGACATCGTGATCTACGAGTCGACCGTCTTCCCGGGCTGCACCGAGGAGATTTGCGTTCCGATTCTCGAGCGCCAATCAGGGCTCAAGCTCAACCGCGATTTTTACGCGGGCTACAGCCCGGAGCGTATCAATCCGGGCGACCGCGAGCACCGGCTGCCGACGATCTGCAAGGTGACCTCGGGCTCGACGCCGGAGGCGGCCGCATTCGTCGACAAGCTGTATGCGTCGATCGTGACCGCGGGTACCCACCGGGCTTCCTCGATCCGCGTCGCGGAGGCCGCCAAGGTGATTGAAAATACGCAGCGCGACGTCAATATCGCGCTCATCAACGAGCTTGCGATGATCTTCAACCGGCTCGGCATCGACACCCAGGAGGTGCTCGAGGCGGCCGGCAGCAAGTGGAATTTCCTGCCGTTCCGGCCCGGCCTGGTCGGGGGGCATTGCATCGGCGTCGATCCTTACTACCTGACGCACAAGGCGCAGCAGATCGGCTACCACCCGGAGATGATCCTCGCGGGGCGCCGCATCAATGACAACATGGCGCTCTATGTCGCCGGGGAGATCGTGCGGCTCATGGCCGCCAAGCGCATTCACGTGAATTCCTCGCGCATCCTCGTGATGGGCCTCGCCTTCAAGGAAAACACGCCGGATCTCAGGAACTCGAAGGTTGCGGACCTCGTCGCCGAGCTGCGGGAAAACGGTGCGCAGGTCGACGTCTGGGATCCCTGGGTCAGTGCCCGGGAGGCGCGGGCCGAGTACGGCATCAAGCTCACCAAACGGCCGGCGAGCGGCACCTACGATGCGGTCGTGCTGGCCGTGGGCCACCGGGAATTCCTCGCCATGAAGCCGGCCGAAATCCGCAGGTTCGCGAAGCGCAGGCACGTCGTCTACGACATCAAGCACCTGCTTGGCCGCAGCCAGGTCGATGGCAGGCTCTGATGCGCGTGCTGGTCACCGGCGCCGCAGGCTTCATCGGCTACCACGTGAGCGAGCGCCTGCTCGCGCGCGGTGACGAGGTCATCGGGCTCGACAACCTCAATCCGTATTACGACCCGACGCTCAAGCAGGCCCGTCTCGAACGTCTGCGTGCGCATCGGGGTTTCCGGTTCGAGAAGATCGACCTGGCGCACCGCCCCGGCATGGAGGCGCTGTTCGCGGCCTCGGCGATCGATCGCGTGGTCCATCTTGCGGCCCAGGCCGGCGTGCGCTACTCGGTCGAGAATCCGCAGGCATACGCGGACAGCAACCTCACCGGGACCCTGCACGTGCTCGAGGGCTGCCGTCACCAGCGCGTGGAGCACCTCGTGTTCGCATCGACGAGCTCGGTTTACGGAGCGAACACGAAAATGCCGTTTTCCGTTCACCAGAACGTCGATCATCCGCTGTCGTTCTACGCCGCGACGAAGAAGGCCAACGAGCTGATGGCGCACAGCTATGCCTCGCTCTACGGCTTGCCGGTGACGGGGCTGCGTTTTTTCACCGTGTACGGCCCCTGGGGCCGGCCCGACATGGCGCTCTTCCTGTTCACGCGCAACATCCTCGCCGGCAAGCCGATCGACGTCTTCAACCGCGGCAATCACCGCCGCGACTTCACCTACATCGACGACATCGCGGGCGGCGTGGTCGCGGCCCTCGATCGCATCGCCGCGCCGAACCCGGCCTGGGACGGCGACGAACCCGATCCGGCGACGAGCCGGGCGCCCTACCGGATCTACAACATCGGCAACAACCGCCCGGTCGAGCTGATGCACTACATCGAGGTGCTCGAGCGCTGCCTCGGGCGCAAGGCGGAAAAGAACCTGCTCCCGTTGCAGGTCGGGGACGTGCCGGATACCTGGGCGGATGCCGAGGACCTGGTCCGGGACGTCGGCTATCGGCCGTCCACGCCGGTCGAGACGGGCGTGGCGAAGTTCGTCGAGTGGTACCTCGACTATTACCGCGACGGCGGCCCGCCGGATCCCCGGGTCACCAACCTTGGCTGAGGCCCTCGAAAGCCATGCGCGCCGCCTGGCCGGGACACCGGTCGCCCGGCTGTTCGAGGACGACCCGGGGCGCTTCGGCCACTGCTCGCGCGAGGCCTGCGGAGTGCTCCTCGATTTCAGCCGCCAGCGCGTGGACGGGGACGCGCTCGACGCCCTCATCGGGCTGGCGGATTCGACCGGACTGCGCGGGCGAATCGACGCCCTGTTCGACGGGCGGCCGGTCAACGAGACCGAACACCGCGCCGCCCTGCACACGCTGCTGCGCGCGCCTGCCGGCTGCGCCCTGCCCGAGTCGCTGGCCCCGTTGCATGCGGAGGTCCTCGCGGTGCGTGCGCAATGCGCGGCTTTCGTCGCCGACGTGCACGCCGGCCGTCGCCGGGGCCTGGGCGGCGCGCGATTCACCGACGTCGTGAACATCGGGATTGGCGGCAGTGACCTCGGTCCCGCCATGGCGACCGCGGCGCTCGCGCCCTACGACGCGGGCCTGCTGCGCTGCCATTTCGTGTCCAACGTCGACGGCACGCAATTCGCCGACCTGGCGCCGGTGCTCGATCCCGGAAGCACGCTCGTGATCATCTGCTCCAAGACGTTCACGACCCAGGAAACGCTTTCCAACGCGCGCCGCGTCCGCGAGTGGTTCGCCGCCAGCCTCGGCGAATCGGCGGTTCCGCAGCATTTCGCCGCGGTGTCCGTGAACGGCGCGGCGATGGACGAGTTCGGCGTCGGGAGCGATGCGCGGTTCGCGATGTGGGACTGGGTCGGCGGCCGCTACTCGCTCTGGTCCGCCGTCGGCCTGTCGCTCGAGCTCGCCATCGGCACGGCGCACTTCGAGTCGTTGCTCGCCGGCGCCCGCGCCATGGACGAGCACTTCCGGACCAGCGCCTGGGGGCACAACCTGCCCGCGCTCCTCGGGCTCATCGGCCACTGGAACCGGAACGCCGGGGCCTGCGGCAGCCATGCCGTGCTGCCGTACAGCCAGCGGCTGGCGCGACTGCCGGCCTACCTGCAGCAACTCGAAATGGAAAGCCTCGGCAAGCGCACGACGCGCGATGGCGCGCCCGTCACCACGAAGACCGGCCCGGTGATCTGGGGCGAGCCGGGCTCGAATGCACAGCATTCTTTCTTCCAGCTGCTGCACCAGGGCACCGCCGACGTCAGCATGGATTTCCTCCTGCCGCTCACGGGCGCGGCGGACCGGCAGGCCGATGAACTCGTGATCGCGAACTGCCTGGCGCAGGCGCACGCCCTGATGTGCGGCCACGCCTCGAGCGAGCCGTACCGGGTGCACCCGGGCAGCCGGCCGCTGTCTCTCATCGCCTTTCCGCGACTCGATCCGCGCATGCTGGGGACCCTCATCGCGCTGTACGAGCACAAGGTCTTCGTCGAGTCCGTGCTGTGGAACATCAATCCGTTCGACCAGTGGGGGGTCGAACTCGGCAAGAGGATCTGCGCGGGCCTGCTGCCGCTCTCGCGATCGCGGCCGCCCGCGGAGCTCGCCGGCCTGGCCGAATGGATCGCGCGCCACGGCTGACCCGCGGACGCGGTTGCGCGCACCGTTTGCGGGGGACTACAATGCGCGGCTATTTTGCCAATTGGATCATGTGCTTACATCCATTTCCTGCGTGACGTCCCGGGTAGCGCGGCGGATTTGTGCCGGGCTCGTCCTCGCCGGCTGCGCGATCCCCGCCGCGCTGGCCGATCCCTGGCTCGCGCCCGGGGATGCGAGGCTGCGTCATGACCTGCAGTTGCTCGCTGACGCAGGCCTCGTGCATGCGCCGCTCTCGACCTGGCCGGTGTCCTGGCCCGAGATCGCGCGCGACATCGGCGAGGCGGCGAACTCGTCCGGACGGCCGCTGCACCTCGAAGCGGCGCTCGCCCGCGTGCGCCGGGCCGCCGCCGAAGCCACGCGCGCGGGTGCGCTGCGGTTCGACGCCCGCCTGGCAGGCTCCGGAAACCCGATGGCGCTGCGCCGCTTCGACGACGTCCCGCGCGAGACCGGGGAGATTTCCGCCGACGCCCAGTTCATGGGCGGACGATTGGCATTCCGCGCGCAGGCCACTGCGGTTGCCGATGCGTCCGACGGCAAGAGCATCCGGCCGGACGGCAGTTACCTCGGCGTCGTGCTCGGCAACTGGATGCTGCACGCGGGCTACATCGATCGATGGTGGGGCCCGGGCTGGGAGGGCAGCCTGATCTACGGCAGCAACGCGCGGCCGATCCCGTCGCTGACGATCGAGCGCAACTACTCGGACGCCTTCGAGCATCCGTGGCTGCGATGGATCGGGCAGTGGCGGTTCGTGGCGACGATGGGCCAGCTCGAGAGCGAGCGAACCGATGCGCCGAATGCGCAGCTGTTCGGCATGCGCGCGACCTGGAAGCCGCACGCGCGGGTTGAAGTCGGCCTGTCGCGCACGGCGCAATGGTGCGGGGATGGTCGACCCTGTGACGCCGGGACGTTCTGGGATCTGCTGACCGGCAACGACAACGGCCAGCCGCCTGCCAGGCAGCCGGGCAACCAGCTTGGCGGCATCGATCTGCGCTGGTCGGTGCCCTGGATGCCCGTGGCGCTTTATGCGCAGGCGATCGGCGAAGACGAAGCGAATCACATGCCGAGCAAGTATCTCGGCCTCGCGGGCATCGAATTCTGGGGGGGGTGGGGCGAGCGATCCTGGCGCGCGCATCTCGAGGCCGCCGATACCGCCTGCGCCTTCAACGAGAATCCGCCGCAATTCGGCTGTGCCTACCGCAACGCGATCTATCACGACGGCTACCAGTATTACGACCGTGCGATCGGTCATGCCATCGACGGCGACAGCCGGCAGCTCGCGGCCGGCCTGATGCTGGTCGACGGCGACGGCAGCAGCTGGGAGCTGGCCCTCCAGCACGCCAAGGAGAACCGGGCGGGCGCCAACCCCGTTCATTCCGTGTCGCTGTTTCCCGAAACCATACAGTCCATCGACTTCCATCATCGCCGGATGCTGTTCGGAGGTGACTTGCGGGTCGGCATCGGATATGAAGAGCGAGACGCCGGCGATCAGGGCGTCCACCAGGAAGACTTTCGGGGATACCTGCAATGGTCTGGACGATTCTGATGCGTCGGCAGGGCATGGCCACGGGCGTGTGCGCGGCGCTCTTTCTCCTGGCGGTCGCAATGCCGCCGGCGGTCGCCCAGACGCCGACCGCCGCCCAGATCGAGGCGTATAAATCCCTGACGCCGGAACAGCAACGGCAGGTGCTGGACCAGCTCAGCCGCTCCGGGATTTCGCTGCCGCAGTCGACGTCCACCCAGTCGACGACATCGCCGACCGCGATGCCGAACGAGGGCGCGATCCCGGTCGACCTGCCGCTTCCCGAAGTCGCGGCGCCGGAGCTCGAGCCGCGCCTCAAGGCCGGCGACACGCTGCTGCTCGACGTCACCGAGAAGGTGGAGACGCCATCCCCGCTGTTGCCGACGCCGGTGGCGGCAGCACCGGAAGTCAACCGGACGTTCGATGAATTCAGGAGCCGGATCCTGGAAGGCAATCCCTACCAGCTCGATCGCACCGGGCAACTCGTCCTGCCCGGGCCGCTGCGCGTCGCGCTCGCCGGACTGACGGCCGAGGAGGCCGGGCAGCGCCTCAACAGCGACCCGCAGCTGCAGTCCATGACTTTCTGGGTCCAGCTGTTGCCGGTCGAGCCGGTCCTGAAACCGTTTGGTTATGACCTGTTCACCAACGTGCCGACGACCTTCGCGCCGGCGACCGACATCCCGGTTCCGTCCGACTATGTCGTCGGGCCAGGCGACACGATCGAACTGCAGTTGATCGGCGAGAACGGCGGCTGGTACACGCTGGTCGTCGGGCGGGACGGCGTCGTGGACCTGCCGCAGCTCGGCCCGGTCGCGATCGCCGGCATGCGATTCGACGCGGCGAAAGCACTGCTGGAGCAGCGCATCGCGGACCAGATGATCGGCATGCGCGCCAGCGTTTCGATGGGCGCCCTGCGCTCGATCCAGGTGTTCGTGCTCGGCGAGGCCGTGCGGCCGGGGTCGTTCACGATCAGCGGCCTGTCGACGGTCACCAATGCGCTGTTCACGAGCGGCGGCGTCAAGCCGATCGGCTCCTTGAGGGACATTCAAATCAAGCGGAACGGGACCGTGCTCCAGCACCTGGATCTCTATGACCTGCTGCTGAGGGGCGATACGCGCAACGACGCGCGCCTGTTGCCCGGCGACGTCATATTCATCCCGCCCGTGGGGACGACCGTGGCGGCGAGCGGCGAAGTGCGCCGGCCCGCGATCTACGAGCTCAAGGGCGGGGAGACCGCCTCTGACCTGATCCGTCTCGCCGGCGGGCTGACGCCCGAGGCCGACCGTGGCACGGCCCGGGTCGAGCGCATCGACGCCAGCGGCAACCGGACATTCATCAGCCTGGACCTCGAAACGCCCCAGGGCGCGGGCACGCAGCTGAAGTCGGGCGACGCCATACAGATCGACGCAATCCGCGGGAGCCTGGAAGGCGCGGTCCGCCTGGTCGGCCAGGTCCACCGCAGCGGCGGAGTGCAATACCGGCCCGGCATGCGCCTGACCGACCTTGTCGGCAGCCCCGACGAGCTGATGCCGCTGGCGGATACCCATTACGTGCTCGTGCGGCGTGAGTCGGGACCGAACCGCCGGGTCTCGGTGATTTCCGCGGATCTCGAGGCCGCATTCGCCGCTCCGGGTTCGGAGGCGAACATCGCGCTCCAGGCGCGCGACACGGTGTACGTCTTCGATCTCTCCCGCAGCCGCAAGCGGGTCGTGCTGCCGATCGTCGCGGAACTGGATCGCCAGAGCAGCGGCAGCGAGCCGCAGCAAGTGGTCAGCGTCGCCGGGCGCGTCAAGGTCCCGGGTGATTATCCGCTCGAACCCGGCATGAGGGTCAGCGACCTGCTGCGGGCCGGTGGCGGGCTCGACCAGGCCGCGTACTCCCAGGAGGCCGAGCTGACACGCTACCAGGTCGCGACTGGCGGCCGCCGCGAGTCGGTCCTGCTCACAGTCCGTCTCGACGAGGTACTGGCCGGCGTGCCGACCGCGAATTTTGCGCTGCAGCCTTTCGATCACCTCGTGATCAAGGAAATGCCGGAGTGGAGCGAACAGGAGACGATGCAGATCCTGGGCGAAGTCCGGTTCCCGGGTGAATACCCGATCCGGCGCGGCGAATCCCTGCGATCCGTCGTCGAGCGGGCCGGCGGCCTGACCGACCTGGCCTTCACGGAAGGCAGCGTGTTCACGCGCCTGGACCTCAAGGACAGAGAGCAGCGCCAGCTCGATGTCCTCGCCGAGCGCATGCAACGGGACCTGGCAGCCCTGTCGCTGCAGCAGGCGCAGTCCGGCGACTCGGCGGCCACGCAGGCCGTGTCGGCGGGTCAACAGCTGCTCGCCGACCTCAAATCGACGAAGGCCGTGGGGCGGCTCGTGATCGACCTCGGGAAATCGCTGTCCGCCGAGCCCGGCTCGGCGTATGACCTCAAAGTCCGCAGTGGCGACCAGTTGCTCATCCCGCGGATCGCGCAGGAAGTGACCGTCATCGGCGAAGTGCAGAATTCGACCTCGCACCTGCATCGCGCCGGACTGACGCGGGACGATTACGTCAAGCTGAGCGGCGGCGTCACGCCGCGCGCGGACGTCGACCGGACCTTCATCATCCGGGCCGACGGCAGCGTTGCCGCCGGAGAGACCGGACACTGGTTCAGCCGCGGCGCGCCGAAAGAGATCCATCCGGGCGATACGATCGTCGTGCCGCTCGACGCGGAGCGCATGAAGCCGCTCACGCTGTGGACCAGCGTCACCCAGATCCTCTACAACATCGCGGTTGCCGTGGCGGCGGTCAACTCGTTCTGAGGACCGGCGGACGCCCGCGTGCAGGAACTGGACGTCGACCGGATCAACGAGCGCCTGGCGGCGCGCCCGCCGGAGGCCATCCTGCGCTGGGCGACCGAAACCTTCGGGCCGGACGTGGTCGCCTCTTCCTCATTCCAGACCCAGAGCGTCCCGCTGCTGCACATGATCTCGCGGGCTTGCCCGGGCCTGCCCGTGCTGTTCCTGGACACGGGCTTTCATTTTCCGGAGACGATTTCATTTCGCGACCAGCTGGTGAAGGCCTTCGGCATCAGGCTGCGGGTCCTGCAATGCCGGATCGCCCGCGATGCCTTCATGCGCTGCTACGGCACGCTGTACCGCAGCGATCCCGATCTTTGCTGTTACCTCAACCGGGTCGAGCCCCTGGCCCGCGCGCTGGCGGGACAGCAGGCCTGGATCGCGGGCATTCGCCGCGACCAGACGCGGGTGCGACGCGAGACGCGAATCCTCGAACTGGGCGGCGACCGGATCTACAAGATCTCGCCGCTCGCCGCGTGGACCGGCGTCGACGTCGACGATTACATCCGCCGGCACGGCCTTCCGGTCCATCCGTTGACGCATCAGGGCTATGCAAGCATCGGCTGCAAGCCCTGCACGCGGGCGGTGGCTGCCGACGTCGATCCGCGCGCCGGGCGCTGGGCGGACACGATCAAGACGGAATGCGGGATCCACGAGGACTTCTGGCGCCGCGACGGCGATCGGGAACGCGGGTCATGAGGCACTGATGGAGCGGGGCGCGATCCTGGTGACCGGCGGCTGCGGGTACCTCGGCTCACGGCTGCTTCGCGACATGGCCGTGGATCCCGAGTACACGGCGCGGACCGTCCGCGTGCTGGACAACCTGCAAAGCGGCAGTTATCGCGCGCTGTTCGACCTGCCGCCCGGCGCGAACTTCCGCTTCATCGAAGCGGACCTCCTCGACCCCGCGTCGCTGCGCTTTGCGATGACCGGTATCGAAACGGTCGTGCACCTCGCGGGCGTGGTCACGACGCCGGTGCACGTCGCGCACGACCGCGCGATGGAGCAGGTCAATCACTGGGGCACCTCCAATGTGGCCTCTGCCTGCGTGGAATCGGGCGTGCAGCGCCTCGTCTACGCGAGCTCGCACGCGGTGTACGGGGCGGGCGGGCCGCACTCCGAGGACGACCCCTGCCGGCCGGTCGGCAGCTACGCGATGTCCGTGCAGAGCGCGGAGGGCGCGGTACTCGCGGCGGCGGGACGCGGCCTTGCGACGACGGTGCTGCGGTTCGGCAGCTTCTATGGCGATGCCCCCGTTCCGCGCTTTTTCACGGTCGCGAACCGGTTCGGGCTGCTGGCGGCGCTGGGCAAGCCCGTCACGATCTATGGCACCGGCCATCAGCGCCGCCCGCTCATCAGCATTGCCGACGCGAGCGCGGCTCTGCGCTTCGTGTTGCGGGGAGGCGAGCCGTTGCCCGCGGTCGTCAATGTGGCCCAGGCCAATCCCTCGGTGCTCGAGATCGCCGAGGCGATCCGCCGCGTGCGTCCGGACACCCAGGTCCATTTCACCGAGCAGGACGTGCTGACGCACCTCTCGTTCGAGATGTCGAGCCGCCGGCTCGAGGCTCGCGGCTGGCGTCCCGAGGACCGGCTGGAGGACGGGCTCGGCCGGCTCATGGACCGCTTCAGCGGCGTGCGGGCCGAGCGCCTGACGCGCGTGCTTTGACCGCCGGCCGGCGTCAGCCGGTGGCCAGTCCGAGCACGTCCGCGGCGATCTCGCCGACCCGCCGCATGCGGTCCACGCCCAGCGTCGGATGGACCTCGAACATGAGGCTGGTTTCCCCCAGTCGGCGCGCGACGGGCAGGCGCTCGGCCGGGCGGGCGCCCGGTCCGTCGAACGCCTTCTCGAGATAGACCTCGGGACAGGACCCGGTCCGGCAGGTCGCGCCCGCGGCATTGATCGACTCGACGATCCGGTCGCGCGTCCAGCCCGCCTTCAGACGCTCGGGCCGCAGGAAGGCGTAGTACTTGTAATAGGCATGACCGATTTCCGGTCCCGGGCGATGGACCTCGAGAGCCTCGATGCCCTCGAATGCGCGGTCGAGCACGGCGGCGTTCCGGCGGCGGATCGCGAGCCAGTCATCGAGTCGGCGCAGCTGGATGCGACCGATCGCAGCCTGTGGCTCGGTCATGCGTCCATTGCCGCCGAGCGAGTCGTGTACCCAGCGGAATCCGTGCCCCGCGGCCGGTTCCTGCATTCTCGCCCGATTCTTGCCGTGGTCTTTCAGGGACCAGGCACGCTCGTGAATCCGCGGATCGCGGGTGGTCAGCAGCCCGCCTTCTCCCCCCGTCGTCATGATCTTGTCCTGGCAGAAGGAGAAGGCGGCGATGTCGCCGAGTGATCCCACCTTGCGCCCGCCGAAGCTGGCGCCAGCTGCCTGCGCGCAGTCCTCGATGACGACGAGACCGTGCTCGCGGGCGATGACAGCGAGCGCGTCCATGTCGCAAGGCCAGCCGGCGAGGTGCACGGCGATGATCGCGCGCGTGCGCGCCGTGACAGCCGCGCGGACCGCGCCGGGGGACATGTTCTGAGTGCGTCGATCGACGTCGACGAACACCGGCCGCGCGCCGGCCATCGCGACGCACCCGGCGGAAGCGACGAAAGTGCGGGGCGTCACGATCACCTCGTCGCCAGGGCCGATGCCCGCGGCCTCCAGCGCGATCTCGAGCGCAACCGTCCCGTTCGCGAGCGCGATCCCGTAGGGGACGCCGCAGTAGGCGGCGAACTCGCTCTCGAACGCCTTGCCCTCGCCGCCGGTCCAGTAGTTGATCTGACCGGAGCGCAGCACGCGCGTGACGGCCGCGACCTGTTCCTCGTCGAACCACGGCCATCGGCCGTGGTCTTCGCCGATCGCGGGCTGCGCCGCCGACAGGGCTTCGTTCTTCGCCATTTCATCCTTCCCGTCGCGTGAAGAGCGTCAGAGCCAGCAGGCGCAGGTCCTCGGCGAAACGATAGCACTCGACGTAACGCCTGTTGAGCCGGGTTTTGTCCGGGAATATCACCTCCCGGTTGTAGCGCTCCGGGTTCGGTTCGGCGGCGAGGATCTGCTCCTCCCGGCGGTAGCGCAGCGTGGCCGGCCCCGTAATCCCCGGCCGAACCGCGAGGACGACCCGGTCCCCGCCCTGCAGCAGGTCGGCGAATCCCGGCGTATCGGGTCGCGGCCCCACGAAACTCATGCTGCCGAACAGGATGTTGAAGAGTTGCGGCAACTCGTCGATCTTGGTGCGCCGGAATAGACGGCCGGCCGGCGTGACGCGCGCGTCGTCGGCCGTGGTGACCGTCGTGCCGGCCTCCGCGCCGCGGCGCATCGTGCGGATCTTGATGACCTTGAACGGCTCGCCGTAGCGCCCGATCCGCGTCTGGGTGAAGAAACCGTTCGCACCGGTATCGATCGTCGCGACGAGCCAGGCAGCCAGGATGACGGGTGACGTGAGCGCGAGTCCGGCCGCGGAGAGCAGGATGTCGAAGCCGCGCTTCGCCGCCGCCCGGCCGGGCGGCAGGCCCGGCGGGATGTCACGCATAGCCGAGCCTCGACAGCGCCGGAGCCATCAGCGCGAGCGCGCGGCCACTGTCCGCAGCCTCGAGCTGCGCGCGCCCGCGTCCGATGCCGGCGGCCGACACGTGCCCGACGTCGATCGCGGCGGCGGCCTCCGGCGCGCCCAGGAACGAGAACACTCCGGCCAGCGTCTCCCGCGGCCGCCGCACGAGCGCCTCGTAACGCAGCCGCAGCACGCGCCGGGAGTCGACGGCCGCGAGGTCGCGGGACGCGAGTTCGACGCACTCGCGCCACTGGCGTGCGCAGATCTCGGGCAAGGCCGCCATGCGCGCGAATTCGGCAAATCCCCGAAACCGCGGGCCCCAGAACGCGAGGCGCCGGTCGCGGCGCGTCAATCGCGAGGCGCGGTTGCGCGCATACTGCAGCGCGTAGAACGGCAGGTCGGAAGCCGGAACGTAGCGCAGTTTGCGGAACGTGTAGGGCCAGTCCACCGGCGCGCTGAAGCGCTCGACGGCCGACGCTGCCGCGTCGCGCCCGTCGCGCAGGATGAACAGGTAGCGCGCCTCCGGCAGGATCCGGTCCACGAATGCGACCCGGAGGCTGTTGGCGCATGTCTTCTCGACCAGCGTCGCCGCCCCGGTACGGCGCGCAAGGTGCGCGAAGCGTCGCCGCAGGTAGCGGACGACGGTGGGGCTCGCGAGCGACGGCGGCAGCTCGTCGTCGGGATGGCGGGCATTTCCATGCCGCCAGAGCAGGTTGATCTCGTCGCAGGGCCAGGTCGCGCAGTCCGGGGCCTGGCAGACGAGGTCACGCAGCAGCTTGGTGCCGGAGCGGGGCGCGCCGATGATGACGAGCGGTCGCCAGGCGTCCTCATTCATTCGGCGCGACGGCGAGCTTCTCTCTGGAGAACTGCTGGAATTCGGCTTTCAGCCTTCCGATCTGCGAGATGCCGAGGTTGGGAGCGAGCCGCCAGCCGTAGAAGCCGATATCGTCGGTGATTCGATTGGTCTTGAAAAAGTACGCGTACTGGTCGGCGAGATCGCCACCCCGCATGTTTTCGCGCCGTGCCTTGCCTGGCGCGTCGAATGCCCGCAGCGTGACGATCACGCGATAGTCGCGCGTGCGGTTCCTGCGGAAGAGATCGATCAGGCGCTGTTGTGCCGGCCCGACCGCCGGGTTGGGGTAACGGTGCAGGTCCAGCAGGTCGAAGGCCTGCTCGTCGAAATACTGGTCGTATTCGGGCTGCCTGGTGAAGTTGACGCTCACCATGACCCGGTGCGCCGGGTCGAGCGATTTCACCTGCTCGTACAGCCGGCGCTGGCAGGCCTTCGTGATGCCGTCTCTGGCCGGCTCGTCGACCGTGTGCCAGGCGAGCAGCGCCGGCTCGGCGGCGTGCGCTTTCACGAATGCCTGGCCGGCAGCGGACAGGCCGCATCCGGCGTCGCTGCCCTCGACGAAGTTGCCGATGAACGCGACGATCCCGATGCCGGCGCCCGCGGCCGCCCGAAAGTAGCCTTCCACGTACTCGGGTTGCATCCGGGCCAGCGAGAAGGACTGCGCGACGTTGACGCCCGCCGCTTTCAGCTGACCGAAGTCGCCGGCGTAGTCCTTGCCGGTCACTTGCCACATCATCACGATGCGCTCCGGCAAATCGGCGCCCGCCGCAGGTCCGGAAAGCATCAAGGCGCAGAGCGCCGGGAGCGTCAGGCGTCGCATTTCGGCCCGAGCCCGCATTCCGGAAACCTAGCGACGCGCCATTTTCGCGGCCTTGACCGCAACGGCGGGGCGATCGTCGCCGTGCGGCCCGTCGCCGGCCGTCGCCTTCGTGATGCGTTCGCTCTTCGTGGACCGCCAGTTGACGCGCGGCTTGATGACATCGCGGGAGAT
>CAVTVX010000008.1:5000-24316 GCA_963738285.1 uncultured Gammaproteobacteria bacterium
GCATGCGGGCCACGGTGTACTTGGCCGCGAGCTCGATCATACCGGCTGCGCCCATCGCGCCGAACCAGCGCGAATTGAAGTCGATGACGGTTTTTGCCGGGTCCAGGATCCGGAAGATCTGGTCCTGGTAGGTGCGCGCATTGGCCTGCACCTCCTCGGGCGTCAGGCGCGGCCGGGTGGCGTTCTTGCCGGAAGGGTCCCCGATCATCCCGGTGAAATCGCCGATCAGGAAGATCACGACGTGGCCCAGATCCTGGAACTGGCGCATCTTGTTGATGAGGACGGTGTGACCGAGATGCAGGTCGGGGGCGGTCGGGTCGAAACCCGCCTTGACGCGCAGCGGCTTGCCGCGCGCCAGCTTCTTCAGCAGATCGGGCTCGGTAAGGATCTCCGACGCGCCGCGGCGCAGTTCTTCCAGTTGTTCGCCTGCCGCCCGCATCGGTTCCCCCTTGCCGGCAGCCTCCTGCGGCGAGGCTGCAATTCTGTGAGCCGGCCAGGGGCTTTGGCAATCACGGCGACGCCCCATCCACGGCATATTTGTGACGGAGTACAAAGGCCACCCAATCAATGGGTTGACCTGACTTCCTCCCATGATTTACCGTCTCCGTTCTATCTTCCAGGGGATGCCCGCTGGTGACCCGACCCTCGTTTGCGAAGGCCGCCGCCGATGCTGTCGCCACCGCGGAACCGCGGCGGCTGGGTATCGTGGCTTCCTGCGTGGTCGCCGGCGCTATCCTTTCCGCCGCCGGGGCGCAAGTCCAGAACCCGCTGCTCGAACCGCCGCTCAAAGGCCTGCTGCCTTCCCCTCTGGAGCAGGCGAGCGCCGCTGCCAGCACGCCGTTCGAGTTCGTCGCGATCACGATCGGCCGGAATGACACCCTGGACCAGATCTTTCGCAGCCTGGAACTGAAGTTGTCGGACCTCGCCGAACTCCGGAGCCTGCCGGATGTCCGCAAGAATCTCGACATGATTCGTCCGGGCGACGTGATCCAGCTCACCCACCTGAACGGCGACATCAAGTCGCTCACGCGGCGCATCGACGAAACCGCCACGCTCTCCGTGACCCGTGCCGACGAGGGCTTCAACGCCAACATCGTCCAGAACCCGCTCGAGACCGAGGAGCGAATGCTCCGCGGGACCGTCGACAGTTCGCTTTACGTCGCCGTGAATGCTGCGGGCGGCACCGACCGGCTTGCCGTCGAGCTCGCCGACGTCTTCAAGTACGACATCGATTTCATCCACTCCGTGCGGCCGGGCGACAGTTTCGTGGTCGCGCATCAACAGGAATACCAGGACGGCGAGTTCGTGCGCGACGGGGATATCCTCGCCGCCGAATTCGTCAACGCCGGCAAGACCTATCGCGCGGTGCGTTACGTCGGGCCGAACGGCCGCGCGGACTATTACTCGCCGGATGGCCGCCCGGTACGAAAGGCTTTCCTGCGCTATCCGGTCGACTACGCGCGGATCAGTTCGGGCTTCAGCCTGGCCCGGCGCCACCCGATTCTGAACCGCGTCCGTGCGCACAAGGGTATCGATTTCGCCGCGCCCTCCGGGACACCGATCAAGGCTGCCGGCGCAGGCCGCGTCGTAAGCCGCGGCAGGAGCGGGGGCTACGGCAATGTCATCGTGCTCTCGCACGGCAAGGGCATCACGACGCTGTATGGGCACATGCTGCGGTTCGTGCGCGGACTTTCGGTCGGCGACCATGTGGCGCAAGGCCAGGTGATCGGCTACGTCGGCATGACCGGCCTCGCGACCGGGCCGCACGTCCACTACGAGTACCGCGTCAATGGCGTGCACAAGAATCCGGCGACCGTGACAATGCCGAAGGCCGACCCGATCCCTGAGAGCCTCATGGCCGACTTCAGGGCCCAGACCGCGCCATTGCTCGCACGCCTCGATGCGCCCGCCACACCGGCGGTTCTCGTGGCGCACGCGACGAGCAGCGCCGGCGGCACCGCCGGCCGCTAGAATCGAAGGGAATCGAAGGGGACGCACCCCTTCATGTTCGAAGTGACGGGCACGATCACGAATATGAAGGGGTGCGTCCCCTTCGATTCCCTTCGATTCAGGTCGAGAACGACGACCCGCAGCCGCAGGTGGTGGTGGCGTTCGGGTTGCGGATGACGAACTGGGCGCCCTCGAGATCCTCGCGATAGTCGATCTCGGCGCCCGCGAGATACTGAAAGGACAGCGGGTCGACCAGGAGCGTCACGCCCTGGTTCGGGAATTCCGAGTCGCCCTCTTCGATCTTCTCGTCGAATGTGAACCCGTACTGGAACCCGGAGCAGCCGCCACCGGATACGAAGACGCGGAGCTTCAACCTGGGATTGCCTTCCTCGCGGATCAGCTCGCCGACCTTGCGGGCTGCGGCATCCGTGAAGACGAGACCATCATCGCGCTCGGCAACTTCTGTCACATACGTTCCTGGCCGGAAAACCGGCCGTTCGATTGTAGGCCCGCACCCTCGGGGGGTCAAAGCGCGGACGCGTCGCCACCGCCCTCCACACGCCAGTCGAACGCCTGCTTCGACGGCTCGGGATTTCGCCCGAGCCGGTACTCGACATGGAGGCGCTCGGGCTGGAAATCCAGTGGCAGCTCGATCGGCACCTCGATCTGCTGGAAGAACCGCAGCGAGAATGGAAACTGCTTGCGCTTGTCGATCTCCAAGTCAGAGAGCGGCAGCGTGAGCGGCGCCCTGCCCTGCATGCCCTCGATGGAGAAGGTGACCGTGCCATTCGCGATGGTGTCGCGCGTGGCCGCCTGCACGAGCGTGATCAGCACGCGGTAGCGCCGCTCCTCTTCTTCGGCCCGTACACGCAGTTCCTGGACCCGCAACGTCCCGGAGCCGTATTGCCTCACGACGAGCCCCCGGTAGAACTGCAGTTCCTGCTTCTGTCGCGCAGTTTCCGCCTGCAGCTCGCTCATCATCTGCTGCGCATCCGTCTGTGCCTGGCGGTCGACTTTCTGGCCGACTTCGGCGACCGCCACACGATGGTGCAGCGCCTCGTTTTCGTGCTCGAGCGACTGGTTTCGCTTCCTGAGATCCAGTCGCTCGAGCATCGAGCTCACGACGAAATAGCCGGCACTCCTGCGGCCCAGCTCGAAGGCTCCCCAGGCCAGGGCGATCGCCGCCAGTGCAACCGCGGCGAGTTGCAGTCGACGCCGGCCGTTTTTCTCGCTCAAGGGCACGAGCCGTGGCTAGAATCGACGCAGGAACCGGAGCGCGGATCGATGCCCTGGATCAAGGCCTGGCACGTGATCTTCATGGTGACCTGGTTTGCGGGTCTCTTCTACCTGCCGCGGATCTTCGTATACCACGCATCGGCGACCGACAGCGCGGGCATCGAGCGGTTCCGTGTCATGGAAAGACGGCTGTTCGCGATCATGACGCTCGGCGCCGCGCTGACGGTCTTCTTCGGACTGTGGCTCCTCGCCCGGAATCCGGCGCTGCTCGGTACCGGATGGATGCGGGCCAAGCTGGCGCTCGTTGCGCTCCTGGCGGGCTATCACGCCTGGACCTGGCGGCTCGTGCAGGACTTCGCCGCGGGACGCAATCCGCACGGCGCCCGCTGGTACCGCTGGTTCAACGAGATTCCCTCGCTCCTGCTCGTTGGCATCGTGCTGCTCGCCGTCGTGCGGCCGTTCTGATTCAGGCGCCCGGCCCCGGGTCGCCCGTGCGCTCTTTCCACCAAGCCGGATAGTCCGGCAGGCCCTCGGGAAAGGCATGCGCACCCAGCTCGTGCAGGGCGAGCGCGTAGACGCGGCGCTTGAAGTAGATCACGTCGTGCACGGCGTCCCACCATTCGACCCAGCGCCAGCGATCGAATTCCGGCGGCTGTTCCGTGGAATCGAAGCGCAGCGCGGAGTCCTCGGCGCCGAGCTTCAGCAGGAACCAGCGCTGCTTCTGGCCAATGCACAGCGGGCTCGAGTCGCGCCGCAGGAATTGCGGCGGCAGCCGGTAGCGCAGCCAGTGCTTGGTGCGCGCGACCTCCTCGACCTGGCTGCGCCGCAGGCCGACTTCCTCGGAGAGCTCGCGGTAGAGCGCTTCCTCGGGCCGCTCGCCGCGGCGGATGCCGCCCTGCGGAAACTGCCAGCCGCGAGCGCCCGCGCGGCCCCCGATGAAGACCTGGCGATCGTCATTCATCAGGATGATGCCGACATTGGCCCGGTAGCCGTCGGCGTCGATGAAGTCGGACTCACGTTCCATGACACCGATTTTAATCGGCTAGAGTGCGGGGATGGGGAGGATGCGCGCGAGGCCCTTGATCCTGCTGCTGCTCGCCGCGTCGGTGGCGGCGGTCGCGGCTTCACTCACGCTCGGCAGTTCCGGCATTGACGCACCCTGGGAGCGGCTCGCTACGGGCGACCCGCTGATGCATACAATCGTCTGGGACCTCAGGCTGCCCCGGGCGCTCGCCGCATTTGCCACCGGGGCGGTACTGGCGCTCGCGGGCGTGCTGATGCAGGCACTGCTCAGGAACCCGCTTGCCGACCCCTACGTGCTCGGCATCTCCGGCGGCGCCGCGGTCGGAGCACTCGGACTCATGCTCGCAGGCGCCGCCGGCTTCGTAGTAGACGCGGGGGCGGCCGCCGGCAGCTTCGGCGCGATGCTGCTCGTCTTCGCAGTCGCCCATGGACCGGGCGGCTGGACGACCACCCGGCTCCTCCTGACCGGCGTCGTCGTCGCGGCCGGTTGCGGCGCGATCGTAAGCCTCCTGCTGTCACTCTCGGATGACCTGCGCCTGCGCGGCATGCTGTTCTGGCTGCTCGGCGACTTCGGCTATGTCCGCACCCCCTGGTGGCTGCTGACGCTCGCAGTCGTCGCGATTCCTGCCTGCCTGCTGGCCGCCCGTTCCCTCGATGCGCTGGCGCGCGGCGAACTGCAGGCGCGGCTCCTCGGCGTGCCGGTACGATGCCTGCGCATTTCGATCTATGTCGCTGCTTCCGTACTGACCGCCGCGGCAGTCACGACGGCCGGCAGCATCGGCTTCGTCGGTCTCGTCACGCCGCACCTGGTGCGGCTACTCGTCGGTTCGTCGCACCGTGCCGTGATTCCCGCGGCGGCGCTCGCCGGCGGCGCACTGCTGGTGGTCGCGGACCTGCTTGCGCGCACGATCGTGGCGCCACGCATGCTCCCGGTCGGTGCGCTGACCGCGCTCATCGGCGTCCCGCTCTTCCTGTGGCTCATGCACCGCCGGCCCGGCCCGGGGCGCTGAGGATGATTCTCGCCCGGCCTGTCAGCCCGGGCGGGCGGCTGCGCGGTCCTGCAGGTAGGCACGGCCGCGCCGCATGACGCGTGCAAACCCGGTGGCATCCTTGTTCGCGACCAGGGCCTGGAGCCGGGTCACGGCCTCGACGAGCGCCGCGAGCGACTCCCCGCCATACGGGTTCAGCGCCTGGATCTCGAAATAGAGCGCAGGGCTTTCACCCGAGACCAGCGATGCAACCGCGAGTTGTGCGTCGAACGTCGTGCTCGAGAGGCGCGCGAGCCGCGGCGCGGCCTCGCCGCTCTCCGCGAGCGCCGTGAAGAACGCGATGTTGATTGCATGCGACAGGCCGAGCACGTAGGCGATCAGCCGGTCGTGATCGTCGAGGGTGGTGACGACCTGCTCGACCATCGTCGATTCGAAGAGCGCCTGTGCATCGGCCACCGCATCGGGGCGGCCGACATCCACATGGATGATGTGCCGGCCCGAGAGCAGGTCCGTGTCGGGCCCGAACATCGGGTGCAGCGAGACCACGCGCACGCCCGCCTCGTGCAGGGATTCGAGGCCCCTGCGCAGGGGCGTCTTGAGTGAGCCGATGTCGAATACCAGCCCCGGCGGGCGATGGCGCGCGAGCTGCTCGAGGATCGAGGCCGTGATGCGAAGCGGCGTCGCGACGACGATGACCTCGTGCGACAGCTCGTCCGACTGCCAGTCGCTGCGGTACGCGCGGGTACCGGACGGCCCGGCGGGATCGGCCACCTCGACTTCGTAGCCCTGCGAATCGAGGAATTCGACGAACCAGCGGCCCATTTTGCCGCTCCCGCCGATGACGAGCGCCCGGCGACCCGCACCCTGGCCCAGCGCGGCTACCTGGGCCTGCTCCTGCGTCGCGAGCGAGCTGCGGATCAGCAGGCGAAGCAGATTGTCGGCCAACGCGGGTGAGAGCCCGAGCTTTTCGGCAGCGAGACGCGCATTCATGAGCACGTCGCGCTCGCGCTGGAAGTCCCGCGTCGGGTGGCCGGTCGTGCGCTTGACCCGGGCAATGGACTCGGACAACTGCTGGCGCTCGGCGATGAGCGTGAGCAGTTCGGTGTCCAGTTTCGTCAGCCGCTCGCGCAGCCCGGCGAGATCCATCCAGCCATCCCCGTCCAAGGACCCGCCCTGTGTACCGGCCCGCCTGCCGCGGCGCAAGCGGGCCGGTGGTACGCGCCTCAGCCCTCGATGTGAAAGCTGAAGAACCAGCCGTCGCGCGGGTCGTAAGCCCAGTAGCCCGGCCGGTAACCTCGCCCGAAGTACAGGGAGGCATCCCGCCAGCCGGCGTCATAGCCGGACTGGTAGGCAAGGCCCACGCCATAGCCGTACGCCGGCCGTCGCCGCCAGTAACGATCATATCGGCCGTAGCTCTGCCAGTCGCGCCAGGCCAGTTCGTAACCCGACCGATAGCCAAAGTCGATCCGGTAGTGGGACGGCGGGACATAGCGCCAGTGGCGGTTGTCGTGCCAGCGCTCGAAGCGCCAGTCATCGTCGCGCCGCCAGCCATCGGAGCGACGCCAGTCATCGTCATGCCGCCCGTCGCGGCCGCGCCACTCTTCGCGACGCCCGTCATCGCCACGGCCGTCATGTCCGCGCCAGTCCTGCCGGTCGTCGCCGCGATCGCGGCCCCGGTCCCGGCCATCGTGACGGGTGTCTTTCGGCTGTACCTTGTTGGGAACGTAGTGGCCGCGCGGCTTGTCGTTGTCCGCGGAGGCGGGGCCCGCGAGCAGCAGGGCCAGCGAGGCGGTCATCAGGGCTTGCTTGAGCATGTCGGCTCCTCCACAGGATGCGTGGGGCCAGTGTCGGCGAGGCAAGCTGAATCCCGCCTTAATCGGCGGGCGGTTTGACGAAATCCAGCACTGCGCGGTTGAAACCCGCCGGGGAGTCCTGCTCGCTGTGGTGGCGGCTGCCGCGGAGCTCCACGAACCGCGCATGCGGCATCAGTGCCGTCCAGCGGCGCTTCTCCTCGCTGGTGGTGAGGTCGTGCTCGGCACCGAGGACGAGCACGGGCATGCGCAGCGACGACAGCCTGGACACGGCGCTCCAGCGCGTCAGCGCGCGCAGGGTCGCGAGATAGACAAAGCGGCTGGTGCCGCGCGCGCGCCGGATCAGCCGCCGGCGCAGCGCACGCTGGTTGCGTGCGGGAAACATCTTCTGCCCCAGCAGCCGCGCGACGCCTTCGACGCCCAGGAAAGCCGCAATCACGACCCGCAGCCAGGCCATGCGCCGGCGCTGCCAGTTCGTCAGCACGAAGGCGGGCGCCGTGTTGGCGAGCACGAGCGATGCCACGCTGGCCGGCGCCTGCAGCGCCAGCTCAATGGCGACCGCGCCGCCCATCGAGATTCCCACGACGTGGGCGGGCCCGGCGTGGCGCGCCGCAAGCAAGGCGATCATGTCGCGCGCATGCTGCCGGATGGTGTATGGCCCGCGGCGCTCGCTCGCGCCGAAGCCGCGCAGGTCCGGCACGATGACGCGATGGCGCACCGCAAATTCGGGCCGCTGCAGCCGCCAGTCGTCGCGGCTGCCCCCGAGGCCATGCAGGAGCAGGAGCGTCTCGCCCCGGCCCTCGTCGACATAGGCGATCCGGGCGCCATTGACGGTCATCCGTTTCACGCGCCCAAATTACACTGCCTGCCTGCGGCCGCGTTAACATCGCCGCATGCAGGCGCGATTCCAGACCCTGCCGGACCCGCTGCCGTCCGACCCGATGGCGCTCGCGTCGACCTGGTTTCGCCAGGCCTCCGACGAGCAGGTGCAGCGAAATCCGAACGCGATGAGCCTTGCGACGACGTCCGCCGACGGCAAGCCGTCGGTACGCGTCGTACTCTGCAAAGAGATCGTCATCGATCCGGGCTACCTCGTCTTCTATACGAACTACGAGTCTCGCAAGGGCCGCGAGCTTGCCGCGCGTCCCTGGGCCTCGGTGGTTTTCCTGTGGGATTCTCTCGGCCGGCAACTGCGGGTCGAGGGCCCGGTCGTGCATGCCCTCGCGAGCGAAAGCGATGACTACTTCGCGAGCCGCCCCTGGCGCAGCCGCCTCGCGGCCATTGCAAGCGAACAGAGCACGCCGATCGTCTCGCGCCAGCTCCTCATCGAACGCCTGCGGGAGACGGCGGCGCGGTTCGGCGCGCCGGACCCGTTCACGGCGCCGGATGACGACGTCGAACCGGGACTGCGCCTGCCCCGGCCGGCGCACTGGGGCGGCTTCCGGCTCTGGGCCGCGACGGTCGAACTCTGGGTCGAGGGCGAACACCGCCTGCACGATCGCGCGCGATGGACCCGCGTGATTGGGCCGGCCGGCGACGGTCGGTTCCAGGCCGAACCATGGCATCACCTGCGCCTGCAGCCGTGAGCGGGCGGGCCGCGCCGCGGCTCGAATGTCGGGCGGTCGACGTCGCGGTCGCGGGTCGGACACTCGTGCGTGCGCTTGAATTCGAGTCGGACGGCGGAGAGTTTATCGCCGTGCTCGGCCGCAATGGCGTCGGCAAGACCCTCACGCTTCATACCCTCGCGGGCCTGCGCCCGCCGGCTTCCGGGACCGTACGGCTCGACGGCCGTGACATTGCCGAATGGCCGAACCGCGAGCGCGCGCGGCGGCTCGCGCTGCTGCCGCAGCTGACCGAGGATCCGTTTCCGTCCACGGTGCTGGAGACCGCGCTGATCGGCCGGCATCCGCACCTGCCGTTCTGGGAGTGGGAACATGCGGCCGATCTCGCCTGCGCGCGATCGGCACTCGCTGCCGTCGGCCTCGAGGCGCTGTCGGAGCGTGCCGTGGATTCGCTCTCCGGCGGCGAACGGCGGCGGCTCGACATCGCGACCCTTCTCGCCCAGGACGCCGCCGTCTGCCTGCTCGACGAGCCGACCAATCACCTCGATCCGCGGCATCGCAGCGAAATGCTCGACTTGTTTCGTGCACGCAAGGATGCAGGGGGCCTCGTGATCGCGGCCTTGCACGACGCAACGCTGGCGGCGCGCTCTGCGGACAAGGCGCTGCTGCTGTTCGGCGACGGGCGCTGGCGCTACGGCGACGCCGCTACGGTCCTGTCCGGCGCCAACCTGTCGGAGCTTTATGACGTGCCGGTCGGCGAGCTCGCCTGGCGCGGGCAGCGCGTGTTCGTCAGCGCCTGAAGCCTAGGGATTCAATGCGTCGAGGACGGCGTCATGCAGCGCGCCGTTCGAGGCAAGGATGTTTTTCGATTCGAGCCCGATCGGCGCGCCCTGCAAGTCCGTGACACGCCCGCCCGCCTCCTCGACGATCACCGTAAGCGCCGCGATGTCGAGGATATGGATGTCGGTTTCGATGACTGCCTCGATCTTCCCGGCCGCGAGCAGGTGATAGTGAAGGAAGTCGCCGAAGCCGCGGATGCGGTCGAGTCGCGAGACCAGCCGGCCGAATGCCGCCCATCGCGGCCCCTGCGCCAGCGAGCGCAGGTTGCCGGTCGAAATCGTCGCTGCCTCGAGAGACTCGATGCGGCTGACGGCAAGGCGCGCACCATCCATCCACGCGCCGCCACCACGCTCGGCCCAGGCCGTCTCGCCATACACCGGGGCGCAGGAAACGCCGACCTGCAGCCGGCCGCGACGCATGACCGCGATCTGGGTCGAGAACATCGGATAGTGGCGCACGAAGGACTTCGTGCCGTCAATGGGATCGACGAGCCACAGGTGCTCGGCATCCAGGCGTTCCGCGGCGGATTCCTCGCCGTAGAAACCATCCTCGGGAAAGCGCGATCGCACCAGGGCCCGGATCGCCTGCTCCGCCGCGATGTCGGTGTCCGTCACCGGCGATCCATCGGGCTTGGTGCGGGCGGCAATCGCACCCTGATAACTCGCGCGGATCAGTTCCGCCGCGGCGGCGGCGCCCGCACGTGCCGCTTCGAGTCTTCCGGTGTCCGCCATGCGGCCACACTGCGGGGCGGTCGGCCCTCCGTCAACGGCGGCTTGACCGGCCCGGGGCGCCTCCGCAGAATGACCCGCGATGACAGGTGCCCCGGGCGCGAGCCCGGGCTAATCGGGAAGCCGGTGCGCGAGTCGCTCGCCATCCCGGCACTGCCCCCGCAACGGTAAACGGCGCAAGCCGCATCACGCAGGCGAAGCCTGCAGCCACTGCCGGAATCTCCGGTGGGAAGGCGATGCGGACGGTCCCCCGGGACACGCCGTGAGTCCGGAGACCGGCCCGTCAGCAAAAGCCAGTCGCGGCGGGCGACCCAGGGGTGCGGGCTCTCCGCCCTTCCCTCTCCGATGCGTCCGCGGCCGGTGAGTCCTTGATTCACCGCTCGGGAGGAGCACGGATGAACCTCATTGTCCTTCTTGCCGCTGCCGCCGGCAGCCAGGCCCTCGAACCCGTTGTCGTCACCGCGACGCGCACCGAGAATCCCGCCGGGGAAGTCCTCGCGAGCGTCGAACTGATTCCCGGCGACGACCTGGTTCGCCAGCCCGCCGCAGACCTCGGTGAAGCGCTGCGCTTCGTGCCGGGCGTCGAGGTCGCGCGCCTCGGCGGGCCGGGCCAGCAGACTTCGCTGTTCCTGCGCGGCACGGATTCGAATCACGTCCTCGTGCTGATCGACGGACTGCGCATCAATCCCGGAACCATCGGCACCGCCGCGATCCAGAACATCGCACCGGAGTTCGTCGAGCGCGTCGAGGTCGTCAAGGGGCCGCGATCGACGCTTTACGGCTCGGACGCGATTGGCGGCGTGATCAACGTGATTACGCGCAGCGCCGGCGAGAGCGGCAGCGTGCAGGTGGGCTATGGCCGCTACCACACGCGCAGCGCGAGCTTTTCGGCGGGCTTCGGCGGCGATCATGCGGAGGCCGCAATTGCCGGATCCCGGATCGACAGCGCGGGATTTCCGACCCGCACCGGCGACACCGTCGACCGCGGCTACGAGAGCACGTCATTCACGGCCTCGGCGAGCGTGGGTGCGGGTCCCTTGAAACTCGGGCTGCGGGCCTGGTACGCCGAGGGCACGACCGAGTACTCGGACTTCTTCGTGGCGCCAGTCGACCAGGACTTCGAAAATTCGACAGTCGCGCTCTCAGCGGACTACGCGCCGACCGAAGCCTGGACCTCGCGGCTCGTGCTCGCGCACGCCGTGGATGACCTCGAGCAGAATCAGTCGGCCGACTTCCTGGATACGAAGCGCAGCACCGTGGACTGGCAGAACGACTTCGTGGTCGGCGGGCACAACACGCTCACGGCGGGCGTACTCTGGCAGGCCGAGGAAGCGGAGGCCGAATCCTTCGGTCTGCCCTACGGCTCGGACACCACGACCCGCCAGCTCTACCTGCAGGACCAGCTCGCGATGGGCCCGCACCGCCTGCTTCTGGGCGCCGCGTACACGGATCACGAGACATTTGGCGGCCATGCCACCTGGAATGCAGAATATGGATTCGAGCTCGCCGGCGGCGCCCTGCTGGCGGCCTCGGCGGGCACCGGATTCCGGGCGCCTGACGCGACCGATCTCTATGGCTTTGGCGGCAATCCCGGCCTGGAGCCGGAGGCGTCGCGGAGCTTTGAACTGCGGTACCGGCAGCTGGTCGGCGATCGGCAGTCCGTATCACTCGCGGCGTTTCGCAATGACATCGACCAGCTGATCGACTTCGTCGTGATCGACCCCGACACCTTCGAGGGCGAGAATCGGAATGTCGCCAGGGCGCGTATCGACGGCCTCGAGGCAGCCTGGCAATTCGACGGCGAACAATGGGCGAGCCGCGCATCGATTACCCTCCAGGATCCCCGCGACCGCACGACGAACGCGCGCCTGCTGCGCCGCGCGCGCGAGAACGCGACCGTCTTCCTCGCCCGGCGCTTCGGGGCGAGCGAGGTCGCCGTCGACGTCCTGTACGCGGGCGAGCGGCGTGATTTCGGCTTCCCGTCGCAGACCGTGCTGCCGGGTTACTGGCTCGCAAACCTCTCCGCCCGGGTCGCTCTCGGGAAGCGCTTTACATTGCTCGCGCGAATGGAGAACCTGTTGGACGAGGATTACGAGCTGGCAAGCGGCTTCAACACGATGGGACGCAGCCTGTTCGCTGCGCTGCGCTACGAGTTCCGCTGAGGGAGACCGTGGGCAACCGACTGTCGAAGATCTACACGCGCACCGGCGACGACGGCACAACCGGCCTCGGCGATGGCAGCCGCGTGCCCAAGGATGATCCGCGCGTCGAGGCCTACGGTTGCGTGGACGAGGCCAACAGCGCAATCGGCGTCGTCCTCGCCATGCCCGGCCTGCCGGCGGATGTCCGGGACCTCCTGACCGGTGTCCAGCACGAGCTCTTCGACCTCGGGGGCGAGTTGTGCATCCCCGGCCATCGTGCGATCGAAGACTCGCACGTGCTCGCGCTCGAACAGGCGCTCGACGGATTCAACGAACGCCTGCCGCCGCTAAAGGAATTCATCCTGCCGGGCGGCGGTGCCGCGGCGGCCGCCTGCCACCTCGCGCGTGCAATCTGCCGTCGCGCCGAGCGGCGTGCGTGGACACTCGCGCGCGTCGCGACGGTCGCCCCGGAACCGCTCCGGTACCTGAACCGCCTGTCGGATCTCCTGTTCGTACTGGCTCGCGTGCTCGCCCGCAACGAAAGCGGCGGCGAGGTGCTCTGGAAGCACCAGCGGCGCGGCGCGGCGCCGCAGCGTTAAGGCGAGGCGGACTTGCCGCGCGCCTCGTCGAGGCGCGCACAGACTTCGGCGGCACCTTGCGTGATGCGCGGACTCGGCCGCGCAAGCGCGTCCGCGGGCACGCGGTAGACGTTGCCTCGCGCAACCGCCGGCAACCCCGTGAAACGCGACCAGAACGGCACCGGGTCACCCTCGTCGGCCGACAGGATGACCTCGGGCGAGCGCGCGAGCACGGATTCGAGGTCCACCGGCAGGGCTTGTGCCTGCGAATCCGCGAATACATTCGTGCCGCCGCACAGCCCGACGATTTCCGTGATCAGGTGCGGACCGCCAACCGTGTAGAGCGGAGCGCCGTCGATCTGCACGAAGACACGGATCTTCGGCCGCTTGCGATAGCGCTCGCGCAGCGCCGCAATGCGCTGCCGGAAATCCCGGGCCGCGGCCGCAGCAGCCTCCTCTGTGCCCGCGAGAGCACCGAGCGTCACCAGGCCTGTCGCGATGTCGTCGAGTTTCTCCGTCGGGATGCTGACCACGCGAATGCCGAGGCCCTCAAGCCGCTCTGCGACACCGGACGGCGTGCCTGTCGCCCAGACGACCGCGACCGTCGGCGCGAGCGCGACGATGCGCTCGTAGTCGAGCCGGAATGCGTCCCCGACCTGCGGCAGGGCGCGTGCCGCTTCCGGGTAGTCGCTGAAGGCGCTGACGGCGACCACCTGATCCGCGGCGCCGGCGGCAAACAGCATCTCGGTCAGGTTGGGCGCGACACTCACGATCCGCTCATGCAAGGGCGCCGTCTGCTCCTGTGCGCAGGCGACGAGCCCGATCGCGAGCAGCACGGCCAGCAGTTTCAGGCGAGCACCTCGCGCCGATATTCGGCGCCGCGCGCGCGGATTGCGCGTTCGAGCCGCCGCCAGTCGAAGGCCGGCCCCGGGTCGGTCTTGCGCCCCGGTGCAATGTCACTGTGGCCGGCGATCCAGCCCTGGGCGAGAGACGGGTACTCGCGTTGCAGGGCCGCGACCAGGTCGGCGAGCGCCTCGTACTGGCGATCGTCGTAAGGTGCGTCATCCGTGCCCTCGAGCTCGATACCGATCGAGAAATCATTGCAGGCGTCGCGGCCGCGCCAATGCGAGGTACCGGAGTGCCAGGCGCGGAGCCCGAACGGGACGTACTGCGTCAGGCCGCCATCACGCGAGATCAGCACGTGCGACGAGACGCGCAGGTGCTGGATCGTCCCGAAATAAGGATGTTCCGCCGCGGGCAGCGTATTCATGAAGAACCGCTCGATCCACGGCCCGCCGAAGCGCCCCGGCGGCAGGCTGATGCCATGGATGACGACGAGTTCGGGCGCGAGGCCCGGCGGCCGGGCATCGCAATTCGGCGACAGGGCGGCGCGGACGCCGGAGAGCAATCCCGTCGCAATCAAGAAGGCGGGCATGGCGACAGCTTAGCCCGCGCCATTCGCGGCTTCCATCGCATACACTCATTCCGATGACCGGGCCTTCGCCGAACGCCGCGATCGCTGCACGCGACCTTGCGGTCCTCTGGCATCCATGCACGCAGATGCAGGACCACGAACGCCTGCCGCTGGTGCCGATCGCGCGCGGCCAGGGCGTGTGGCTCGAAGACTTCGAGGGGCGGCGTTACCTCGACGGCATCAGCTCCTGGTGGGTCAATCTGTTCGGCCACGCGAACCCGCGCATCAACGCGGCGATCCGCGAACAGCTCGAGCGACTCGAACATGTCCTGCTCGCCGGCTTCACGCACGGTCCCGTGCTCGAGCTGTCCGAAGCCCTCGTCCGTATCGTGCCCCCAGGCCTCACGCGCTGTTTCTTCGCCGACAACGGCTCCGCCGCCGTCGAGGTCGCAGTCAAGATGAGCTTCCACTACTGGCAGAACCTCGGGCGACCGGAAAAGCGCCGTTTCGTGACGCTGTCGAACAGTTATCACGGCGAGACCCTCGGGGCGCTCGCAGTCGGCGACGTCGAGTTGTACAAAAACGTGTACCAGCCGCTCCTGATGGACGTCATCACGGTGCCCTCGCCGGACTGCCACGGGCGCGAGCCCGGCGAGAGCTGGGAATCGCACAGCCGCCGCATGTTCTCGCATATGGAGGCTGCGCTCGCCGCGCGCGGCGACGAGATCGCGGCGGTGATCGTCGAACCGCTGGTCCAGTGCGCCGGCTCGATGCGCATGTACCACCCGGCCTGGCTCGCGATGCTGCGCGAGGCCTGCAACCGGCACGACGTACTGCTGATCGCCGACGAAATCGCGGTCGGTTTCGGCCGCACCGGCACGCTATTCGCCTGCGAACAGGCCGGCATCCGGCCGGACCTTCTCTGCCTGTCCAAGGGCCTGACCGGCGGCTACCTGCCGCTCTCGGTCGTGGTCACGACGGAGGCGGTGTATCGCGCGTTCTACGACGACTACACGAAGCTGACGGCCTTCCTGCATTCGCACAGCTACACCGGCAACCCGATCGCCTGCGCGGCCGCGCTGGCAACGCTCGGGATCTTCCGCGACGATGATGTGATCGCGCGCAATCGCGCCCTGGCCCGCCGCATCGGCGAGGCACTTGCACCCCTCGCGGACCACCCGCACGTCGCCGAGATCCGGCAGACCGGCATGATCGCGGCGGTCGAGTTCGTCAAGAACCGGCAGACCGGTGAACGCCACGACTGGCGCGAACGGCGCGGCCTGCGCGCCTATCAGTATGCGCTCGCGCAGGGCGCGCTGCTCCGGCCGATCGGCAACGTCGTCTACCTGATGCCGCCCTACGTCATCGAGCCCGAGGAGATCGACTGGCTCGCGGGCGTCGCCCGCGGCGCATTGGATGCCGCGTGCGCCTGATCCGCGTGTACGCCCAGGCCCCGCTCGGCCTCGGCGCCCGCGTCGCGCTGCACGGCCCGACCGCCGCCCATGTGCGACGCGTGCTGCGGCTCGATGCCGGCGATCCGGTCACGCTATTCAATGGCGACGGCCGCGACTACCCGTCGCGCATCACGACATGCGGCCGTGACATCGTGGAGATCGAAGTCGAAGGGACCGCCGCCGCACGCCCGGAGTCGCCGCTCCGGGTCACGCTCGTCCAGGGCATCGCCCGCGCAGAACGCATGGACCTCGTCGTGCAGAAGGCGACGGAACTCGGCGTCGCGGCCATCGTGCCGGTCGCAACTGCACGCAGCGTCGTCCGGCTCGATGGCGACGGACGCGAACGGAAGACTTCACATTGGCGCGGTATCGTGGTCGCCGCCTGCGAGCAGAGCGGACGCGCAACGGTTCCGGATCTCGCCGATCCCGTCACGCTCGCCGAGTGGCTTGCAATGTCCCCGGCCGGCCCCAGGCGGCTCCTGCTTTCTCCCGATGCGGATGATTCGCTCGCCGCGGCGGCGCGAGGCGCCGGTGAAATCGAGCTCCTGGTCGGCCCGGAGGGCGGGCTCGAGGAAGAGGAGCGCCGGGCGGCCCTCGACGCAGGTTATTGCGCCTGCCGGCTCGGGCCTCGAGTGCTGCGCAGCGAGACCGCGGCGATGGCGGCGATCGCGGTGCTGCAGTCTGTCGCCGGCGATCTTTAGGAGGGGACGGTCCCCTTCAATGACCTGCGGCGCAACCGTTGGCGATCGATCATGTTGAAGGGGACCGTCCCCTTCGCTTCAGGCGGCGGTGACCGTCGTCTCGTCGGCAATCATTTCCTCGAGCCGCTCGAGGTCCGGGATCAGCGGCAATTCGTTGACCATCCGGACCTGGCAGAGCACGGGCGAGCGCTCGGGGAAGGCGCGCGAGCTGTCGGGCGCGATCACGTGGGGGTTCACGCGCACGAGCTGCGGGAAGCCCTGGGTTGCGATGCCGAAATGGCCGGCGGGCAGCTTCTGGCCGAGGCAGGAGAAGACCACGATTCGCGTGCGCCCCCCAATCACGGGAATGCGCTTGCCGCAGGTGCCCTCGAAAGACACGACCGGCACGCCGCGTCCGTTCCACGCCTGGATGCCGAGGTACCAGGGCGGCGCGCCCGGCATTTCCTGCAGCGGCTGGAAGCTCGTGACCTCGGCGACGCAGGCGCGCGGTACCAGCAGCCGCTCGTCGAGCAGCGGCACCAGGAGCCCGTAGAGTTCCTGCTCGGGACTCACGTCGCCGTCCGCCGCACGAGCGGCTCGATCGCCTGCAGCAGCTGCCCCTCCTGGTAGGGCTTGCCGAGGTATTCGTTGACACCGAGCTCGATCGCGCGCGCGCGGTGCTTTGCGCCGACGCGCGAGGTGATCATCACGATCGGCACGTCCTTGAGCCGCGCATCGTTGCGCACATGGGAGGCGACTTCATAGCCATCCATGCGCGGCATCTCGATGTCGAGCAGGATCACGTCCGGCACCTCGTCCTGCAGCACCGAAACGGCCTCGAGGCCGTCCTTCGCGGTGACGACGCGCATGCCGTTCCTTTCGAGCAGGCGCTGGGTCACGCGCCGGACCGTAATCGAATCGTCGACCACCAGTGCGAAGATGCGCCGGTCCGCAGACGCGGCCTGGGTCGCGGCGCGTGGCTCCGCGGCGGGCTGCTGGCGCCACTCGGAGCGCACGAGCGCCCCGACGTCGAGGATGATGCAGATGCGCCCGTCGCCCAGGATCGTCGCGCCGGAGATCCCGCGGATCCCGGAGATCTGCGGACCGACGGTCTTCACGACGATTTCGCGGCTTCCGATCAGCTCGTCGGTCACGATCGCAGTCGAGTGCTCTCCCGCGCGCACGAGGACCACCGGCACAGCGACGTCGTGTTCCGGCACCGAGGACGGGGTGCCGCCGACGAAGGAGGCAAGGTGCTGGAACCGGTATTTCTGGCCGCCATATTCGAAGCTCGCCGTCTCCTCCTCGAGATGGCGGAGCACCTCGGAGCGCGGTACTCGTACGACGCCCTCGACCGTCGGCAGCGGCAGCGCGAAAAGCTCTTCTCCGACGCGGGTGACGAGCGCCTGGCCGATTGCAAGCGTAAACGGCAGCCGCACGGTGAACTTGGTTCCCTTGCCAGCCTCGGTCTCGGTATAGAGCGAGCCGCCGAGCTTCTTGATCTCGGTCGCCACCACGTCCATGCCGACACCGCGGCCGGCCGCCTGGGTGACCTTGCCGGCGGTCGAAAACCCCGGCTCCAGGATCAGCTGCAGCGCCTGCTCATCGGAGAGCTCCTGCTTCGGCGTGGTCAGCCCGAGTGCGACCGCGCGGTCCCGCACGAGTCTGAGGTTCACGCCGGCGCCGTCATCGGCGACCGCAATGACGACTTCCGAGCCCTCGCGCCGGAGCGTCACGTCGATGACGCCGGATTCCTGCTTGCCGGCCGCGACGCGCGCCGCGGGCAGTTCGATGCCGTGGACGATGGCATTGCGAATCATGTGTTCGAAAGGCGCGAGCATTCGTTCGAGCACCTGGCGGTCGAGTTCTCCGGCCGCGCCGTTGATCCGCACCTCGACTTTCTTGCCGGCCTCGGCCGCTGCCTGACGCGCAATGCGCGTCAGGCGCTGGACCTGGCGCTGGAACGGGACCATGCGGGTGCGCATCAGCCCGCCCTGCAGTTCCGAGACGATTCGGCCCTGCTGCGTCAGCAGGTTCTGCACCTCGCGCGTCTGGGTCGCGAGCAGTCCCTGGACGCTCGCGACGTCCGAGGAGGTTTCCGCAAGCGCGCGCGAGTATTGCTGGATCGAGGAGTAGCGATCGAGCTCGAGCGGGTCAAAATCGTCACGGCGGGTACCGGAATCCACGTGGCGGTGCAGGATCTGCGCCTCAGTCTCGATCTCGAGCTTGCGCAGCTGGTCCTTGAGGCGCTGCACGACACGGCCGAGCTCTGCGAGGTTGAAGTCGATCGACGAAACCTGTTGCTCAAGCCGCGCCCGGTAGATGCTCACTTCGCCCGCGACATTCAGCATGCTGTCGAGCAGGTCCGCATCGACGCGGGCAACTTCGGCGCGGTCCGCGGTTGCATCGCGCCCGGGTGGCCCGGCGGCCACGGGTTGCTGGCCGGCGGCGCGCTCGTCCGTGGCGAAGGCAGGCTCGGGCTCGGGCTCGAGCTCGAGCTCCGGCGAAGGCGCCTGCGCAAGGGGCGCGGCAACGGATGGCGGGGTGGCCGCCGGCGCGGGTGGCGGCGCGGCGGGCAGTGCAGGCATGGACCCGTCCGCGGGGACCGCACCGCCTTTCGCGATCAGCCGGATACGCGTCATGAGATCGCGGGCCGCGACGACCGGCCGCCCGGCACTGACGTAGTCGCGCATGCGCGCGAGCTCATCGAGGCTCGACTGGACGACCTCGAGGCCGCGGTCATCGAGACGGATCGTCTCGTCACCGAGCTGGATCACGAGTGCTTCGAGTTCATGGCTCAGGTCGCCCATGGCGGAGATGCCCGCCATCCGCGCCCCGCCTTTCAGCGGATGCAGCACGCTGCAGTTCGGTGACTCGCTCCCGGCTGCCGCGCTCGTCCCTGAGGGCGCC